>CAJTSL010000026.1 GCA_910578845.1 uncultured Lachnospiraceae bacterium | reverse complement strand
CTTTTGGTATCAGCCACATACGGCTGAATTTTGCCACACCGGGTATGCGGTTTTCCTCACATAGCTTTTGTACCCGTCTTTCTGAAATACCCCATTTTTTCGCTGCTTCCGGGGCAGAAATATACTCTATCATATTTATTCACCCTTTCATTCAATTCTATCAATATAATTATATTCGTCCAACCGAATAAATACAAGATTCTTTTGTATATATACAAAAATCTAACAAACATCGTGGAAATGTCGATTACGCCGGAATCCCCATCATTCTATCTTTCTTATTCAAAAGCAGCATTAAAAAAAGCCCTGCATTGCACAGAGCCTTTCTAATTGTTTAACCGCTAACTACCGTCTGATTTCTGAACGGAACCGATATTACAGACTTTACCATATTCATTTTATAAGAACCACCTTTGCACACCAAGCTTCTTGCCTTTTTTGCTAAAACCCATTTTACTAACAATTTACTTCTGCTAATTGCCATTGATGGTAAGCATACTTTTGGTTCAACCACTACGTCCTCGACAATGCCTCAAACGTCCCGGTGATATTTAGCTTGCCATACCCCCAGCGGTTATCCGGATAACTAATATTGTTTTCCCTTACCGCGCCTCTGATGAGATAGCTCTTCGTCGCATTGCTCTCCCCAAAAGGCGCATACCCGTCTACGATCGCCCACTCCATGAACTGTGCAACACAGCCTGCCGCAATCGCTGCTGCCATGCTAGATCCGGTGCGCGGCCCTAGCACTGTGGATACTTGCACGCCCGGCGCCGCCAAATCCGGTTTGACCATGCCATTAGACATAAAGCCTCTCCCCGATTCAGGAAACCAGCTACCTGTCTTTCCATTATATGTGGACATCGTAATGACCTGTTCTGCATTGGACGGCTCCGTTAATGTCACCTCCGGGTTAGGCTCTAGAAAAGTCACGCCACCGTCAATGAACGATGTAATCGGCAGCCAGATATGGAAGCGTCCTGAGCCTCTGATCCCTTCCTGTTCCGAAGGATATACGATAATGCTCCAAATCCCAGGCGTCGGGTTCTCGAACCGGAAAAAAACCAGTTCATTTCCCGAACGTTTCTCCACTAGAGAAAGGCCTGTATAAATCCTGGTCCTGTCAAATAAAAAAGAAAACATCCTGTCCTGTCCGTTACGGAAGTCAACCGCCGAAGTCATTTCCCCGCCCGGCGTGCGCAGCACGACACTGTAAATGTCAATCTGGTTCCCCCATAACTCCATACAGAACCCTTTGGTATTTTCTTCTACGCGTATTTCTACTTGTTTCGGCACTTCTGCACTGTAATGGTGTTCCTTATCTCCCTCATTCCCGCCACAGACCACGACCGCTCTGCTCCTCTTAGCCGCGATCTTATTCAGATAAGAAGCTAACGGCGAGCTACCCGCATGATCGCCCATATTAGTCCCTATGCCAAGCACAATCACTACTGGCCTTTGGAATACCACCGCCATACTGTCTAAGTATTTCACCGCTTCCATAATATCATTTTCCTGATATGCGACGGCATCGTCAGCGACCAGATAATATTGGCGCAGATATGTCTTTGCCTCTTTGAGCTTTACGACTGCTATATCCGCCTGTGGCGCAGCGCCCCAGAATGTCAGTCCCTGATTTAATATGCTGCCTGCCGCAACAGAAGCCATTGCCGTCCCATGTCCGTTTTCATCGGTTGAAGGCACTATGTTACGTGGCTGTTCGCTTTGCAACGCACGGTTGATCTCTTCTCTTGTATACTCTGTCCCAAACAGAAATCCTTCCGGCGGTTCCCCATCCTGTATCGTCTGGTCCCAAATGGAAAGAATCCGGCTGCCTCCATTTTCATCCCTAAAAACATCCATATCGTAACGGATTCCCGTATCTATAAAGCCAATGATAACGCCTCTCCCCTGTAACGCAAGCGGCGGCCCCTGGACACGGAGGTTTCCCACTTCAGCCAGGCTCTCCGTCTGAAATGTCTGCATTAACCCGTATAAGTTCGGAATCGCTGCATAATTGAATCCCCCTATAGAGAGCGGCGGCAGTTGTTGCCTACGGACATAGGCGATGCCAAACTCATCATCAATCGTTTGCAGGCAGTAATCCAATTGATTCTCTTTCAATAGGCCTTCCGGTAGCACGTAGTCTGTTATAATATCCGCGTATTCATCGGACAGAATCCTTTCTTTACAAGTCATATCATATCTGCGCTTTCACTCTGCATTACTTACTATATGATATGCGGCTCGCATGCTGCTGCCTACTCTTTTATCTCCTGGAGATTATCCATGCTCTCGATTTGGTTGCTCCTGATGTCAATCACCGGGCCGCCGGTTCCTTCTATATATTCTCTCGTAATCGTTATCCTGCCAATATTGTCGTCTTTGGGGATTTCATACATGATGTCCAGCATGAATTCCTCAATGATGGCACGCAACGCTCTTGCTCCGGTATCTTTTTCCAGCGCTTTTTCGGCAATCGCCTCTAACGCTCCTGCGTCAAATTCTAATTTTACTTCATCTAGCGAAAGGAGTTTTTGGTATTGCTTCAAGATCGCATTTCTCGGCTCGCTCAAGATTTTGACCATCATTTCTTTGCTCAGGCCTTCTAAAGTGAAGATAATCGGCAGACGGCCGATAAATTCCGGGATCATCCCGAACTTCTTAATGTCTTCCACTGTCACTCTGCTTAAAATATTCTTCTCTTTATCATATTTATCCCGTAACTCTGCGTTATAACCGATCGAGGTCTTCTTATTCAGGCGCTGTTTGATGATATCGTCCAAATCCGGGAATGCGCCGCCACAGATAAAGAGAATGTTCCTGGTATTCACAGTCGCAAGCGGCACCATGGCATTCTTGGAATTAGCGCCGACAGGCACTTCCACTTCTGCTCCCTCTAATAGCTTCAACATGCCCTGCTGCACAGATTCTCCGCTGACATCCCTGGAATTGGTATTCTTCTTCTTAGCAATCTTATCAATTTCGTCTATGAAAATAATCCCCTGCTCAGCACGCTCCACATCATTATCGGCAGCGGCAAGCAACTTGGAGACAACGCTCTCTATATCATCGCCAATGTATCCCGCTTCCGTAAGGGAAGTTGCGTCTGCAATCGCAAGCGGCACATCTAATAATTTTGCCAACGTTTTGACCAAATAAGTTTTACCGCATCCTGTCGGCCCGATCATCAGCATATTCGACTTCTCAATCTCAATTTCATCCATTGTGCCTGTTGCCACTCTTTTATAATGATTATAGACAGCTACCGAAATTACTTTCTTAGCGTATTCTTGTCCGACTACATAGTCGTCTAGCTTAGCCTTGATCTTATGCGGTGGCATAATATTCTTGATATCAATAGCCGGGACATTCTCTTTGCCCTTTTTCTTCTTCTTGATCTTCTGCTTATTGGGGATGCCGCCGTCTCCTTGCAAATCCGCTAAGTTCACAAAGCTAATGTTTGGAAATCCCTTTCCGTTATTGAAATCGGTCATATTCCCATTGGGCATACCAGGGTGATTGAGCATGCCCTGATAATCAAACTGGCTCACCGTATCCATTGTTTTATGCATACAATCATTGCAGACACAGATATGATTAGGCAATTTGAACATTTTGCCAGCTTTACTCTCCGGTCTCCTACAGATGAAACAAACTTCCTCGTACTCGTCTTTTTTTCCGTCTGGCTTCTCACTCTTTTTCTCGTCGCTATCGCTTCCGGCGAGCAGTTCTTCTTTCTGTTCGTCTACATTGTCAAGCTCCCTGAAATCCCAAGGATTGTCCTTCTTTTCGTCCTGCTCCATTCTTTCATCGTCGTTCATACCATAACCAAACCTTTCCTAATCTATATTATCCCATTATATCTGTATTTACTGTATTATGCAATGATATCTGCTTTTGCCGTATCTTGCAATGATATCCGCTTTTGCTGTAGCATGCTATGATATCTGCTTTTGTCGTGTCTTGCACCCAAACAAAATTCCGTGGAATCATGAATCTATATGGTTTCACGACTCCACGGAATCCTTTTTCCTGTTACTGTTCTACCTTATTCCCTAACGTTATGCTGACTGTTTTGCTACGGTAGCCTCCATTGGAAATCACCATAACGGTCAAATCTACCGTATCGCCTTTGGCATAATATTCTAACAGCTTCTGTAACTCATCCATTGATTTTATCTTCACTCCATCAAAAGAAGTAATGATATTGCCTTTTTCAAGTCCTGCTGCCGATGCTGCCGTGCCATCATATACCTGTGCAACATATACCCCTTCTGGCATTCCATAAGTAGATGACACATCTGTCGTTACGCTGATACCGGAAATGCCAAGGTATCCTCTTTCATCTTCCGCTACTTTATTCTTCGTCTCCCGCAGCATCAGATCGGCGATGATCGGGCTTGCTGCTGAGATTGGTATCGCATATCCCATGCCTTCTACAACACTGCCGCCAATTTTGTTGGAATTAATGCCAATGACTTCCCCACTGATATTCAATAACGCGCCACCGGAATTACCTGGGTTGATCGCTGCATCTGTCTGGATGAATGTGCCTTTGCTGCCATCGGAAAGCTCCATGTCCCTATTGAGCGCGCTGATGACGCCTGTTGTTACAGACTGCCCGTAACCAAGGGAATTCCCGATCGCTATTGCCGGTTCCCCTACTTTCAGGCCGTCAGAGTCCCCTAATGTCGCAATCGCTATCTGCTCTAACGTAGAATCAAAAATATTCTCTAACGGCACTGCAATAATCGCTAAATCCATATCTGCATCCGTGCCTTTGACGGAAGCTTCCGCTTCACTGCCTTCCACAAACTGTACCGTCAGCACATCTGCATCCTGGATCACATGATAGTTCGTTACAATCAAAAGCTCCGTATCGTTCTCTCCGACAATAATGCCCGAACCGCTTGCAACGGCCTCACTCGACATCGACTGTCCGAAATAAGACATTGTTTCCGTATAAGTATTGCTAATAGATACGACTGCCGGCATAACGGCTGATACGACATCGGATACATCGGATACGACTGCATATACAGTCTGTGTCTTCTCAATATCATCCGAATCCGTCAGTGCATTAATAGCCGATGACGGCTGCTCCGCCGCATCTTCCGCCGCAGCATCAGTCCCTTCCGTATCCAGGTTCTGGCTGATGACTTCTTTGGATGTGCCGGCATTGTTTCCTATTACGCCCGTAGCCGCATTGACCATATAAAAGCCAACGCCGGCAAATAAACCGAAAAATAAACCAAGAGATACGCAGATCAGTGCTTTTTTCAGATAGCCACCGCCGCTTTTTCCTTTTTTCTCTTTTCCGTTTTCCTGTTTCTCCGGCTGTCCTGGCGCAGGAGAATAAGCGTTGCTATAATGATAACTGTTGTTTTTTTGCTCCTGTCCTACGCTCTGATATGTTCCCGTCCCATATCCATAATTCCTGTCAGAGCCGCCATAATAGCCAAAAGGCTGATTGGATGCGACATTCGCGCTTCCGTACACATTTTGCGCATTCTGTCCATTCTGTGATAACTGTGAAGTCTCTGAAGAAGCCTGTGAACTGAACCGTCCGCCTGTCATCCGCAGTTCGGCATTCTGTTCCCCATTCTCCTGCGTAGCATGTTGTTCATTCAAAAAATTATTGTCGTACATAGTAAAGACCCCTTTCATCCTTGAATATGAACACAGTATAACCGGCAATTGTGTACAAAGTGTGATAAAAATTTTTCTTTTCTGTGTTTTATTCTACGGTGACTGACTTCGCAAGATTACGCGGTTTATCTACGTCACAGCCTTTTCCGACAGCAACATAGTAGCCAAATAGCTGCAATGGGATAATCGCAAGCGAATTGGCAAAATATGGATTTGTTGCCGGGATATAGATGACATAATCGGCTGCCTTCTCAATCTCCCTGTTTCCTTCGCAAGTCACCGCAAGGACAAAAGCGCCCCTTGCCTTTACCTCTATCATATTGCTGATCGTCTTGGCATATAGTTCCGGCTGTGTAGAAACGGCAGCTACCAGCGTACCATCTTCAATCAGGGAAATCGTGCCATGCTTTAACTCCCCTGCCGCATATGCCTCCGAATGAATATAAGAAATCTCTTTTAGCTTCAATGAGCCTTCCAACGAAATGGCGTAATCAATGCCACGGCCAATGAAAAATACATCCTTGGCGCCAATATAACGATTGGCAAATTTCTGGATCTTTAATTTATTATTTAACAAAAGCTCAATCTGATCCGGCAACCGCACCAAATCAGTCAGCAAAGAAGAGAAAAGCTCTTTGGAGATTTCGCCTCTTGCTTTCCCAAGTTTCATTGCCAACAGATACAGCGCAATTAACTGCGCGCTGTATGCTTTCGTGGTTGCCACTGCGATCTCAGGCCCTGCCCAAGTATACATGACATTATCTGCTTCCCTTGCGATAGAGCTTCCCACTACATTGACAATGCCAAGGACTTTAAAGCCTTTTGCCTTTGCTTCTCTTAAGGCCGCAAGCGTATCGGCAGTCTCGCCCGACTGGCTGATGACAATTACCATCGCCCCTTCTTCTAGAATCGGATTCCTGTACCGGAACTCTGAAGCAAGATCCACCTCCACCGGTACGCGTGAGAGGCCTTCTAAGACATATTTCCCTGTCATGCCCGCATGATAAGCGGATCCGCAGGCAACGATATGAATCTTCTTAATGGCGGCAAGTTCTTCATCCGTCATATTCAGTTCTTCGATAACAACATCTTTCTTCTTGATCCTAGGCGATAATGTATCAGAAACCGTCTTCGGCTGCTCATACATTTCTTTTAACATAAAATGTTCATAACCGGCTTTTTCCGCTGCATTGGCATCCCATTCAATCGTTACCGGCTCTTTCTCTATTTCTTCTTCGTCAACCGTATAAAAGTGCATATGGTCTGCACGCAATCGGACTACTTCATGATTGTCCACATAATATACTTTCCGCGTATATCTTAGAATCGCAGGCACATCAGAGGCCATAAAGCATCCGTCCCCGTTCTGTCCTACGACTAACGGACTGTCTTTTCTTGCTGCAAAGATCTGGTCAGGGCAATCAGCGAACATAATGCCAAGCGCATAAGAGCCTTCCACACGGTGAAGGACTTTCGTTACCGCCTCGAGCGGATTCCCTTTATAATAATAATCTAACAGATGCGCCAATACTTCCGTGTCGGTTTCCGATACGAAGTGATAACCTTTGTCCATCATTTTCTGGCGCAGCTTCATATAATTCTCTATAATACCGTTATGTACTACCGCGATCGTTCCCGCTTCATTAAAATGCGGGTGGGCATTCATATCGCTTGGCGCACCGTGCGTCGCCCATCTTGTATGGCCAATCCCGCACATGCCTGGCATGCTCTCTCCGCCATGTGTCAGGTTTTCCAACACTTTCAGCCTGCCGACCGATTTCTTAATCTCAATTTTCTCTCCGTCAAAAACTGCCATCCCGGCAGAATCATAACCTCTATATTCCAATTTGGATAAGCCGTCAAGAATAATAGGTGATGCCTGTTTGGTTCCGATATATCCTACAATCCCACACATGAAATGTTTCCTCCTGACTTATTTGCTTTCTTGTTCCTTATCTCAGCTCCAATATTCTTTGTTGGACGAACATTTCACTACCATTTTGCCCGGCAGTTTCCGATAATTCTTCCCTAGAAGATATCCCATGTATTTAAAGCCGCTTTTGACAATGACACCGGGGATCTGAGCCGTCTTTTTCTCCGCTTTCAGATGAGCGATCGTCATTTTCACCAGCCTGATGCCCTCTGATTCGGAAGGGATCCCGCTAAATACCTCCGGATGCTGTGCCTGGGAAACACCTAAGTCAAAATTCCTATGGAATTGTTCCCCATTTGTATAATCATGGGAATGATACACTTTCGCCTCCGGCTGGTAGGCAATGCCATAGCCTGCCCGTAGCGCCCCCGCGGCATAAATCATATCCTCATTAAATATTGTATGTTTGACAAACCCTCCTAATGCATCAAAAATATCCCGCCGGTATGCGGCGCACACATTAGAACAGAAAAACGCTTTTATGCCAATCGTGTCAATATCCGCCTTGGTCTTGACCGATTTTTCTTCCGGATAATTAAAACTTCTCGTAAATTTCTCTGCCTCAGAACATGAGCTCTCAGCGAGCTGCCTGGCATATGCCACTGCCACGTTTTCCTGCTCTAGTCCCTCTAGCAGCTCTTCCACCAGATGTTCGTCTGCCGGAACAGCATCCTGCGTCATCATAATGAACACTTCCGCATCCGATAAGCGCACGCCGCTGTTCCTAGTACGACCATGATCATACTCCCGTTTGGAGAGATGCTTCACCGATACATTTTTATAATCTTTGGAAAATGATGTCCCATATGTCAATCTGTCAAAATACTTCTGCTCCGTATTCATAATGATGATCTGCTGAATCGGAACCGTCTGGTTTGCCAGTTTGTCCATCAAATCTAAAAATTTTTTATCCGGCTTATAAGTCGTGATGATAACATCCACTTTTCTTGCCAAAATTTTCACCCTTGACTTTTATGCCACTCTGCTTTCTTTGCTGCTTATTTCCCGTACCCGCTTGTATCAGCTTCAATCTGTCTGCTACATTCCTGAACCATTGCAGACGGTGTATACGCATTATCATCAAACAGGAACTGATGCAGCCATTTTACGTTTTCTTCCAGGTTCATCGGGATAACACAAGAGCCTTTTGCTCCAATTGTCGCTGTCCTTCTCATGTCTTCCTGCGGGAAGCCGGAAGTCTCCGTAATATTATAATTGGTAACATCCGCTAACAGTTCTACGATTTCTGTCAAATCCAAAGATGTATATACTTTGTCAAATACATTATTGGCAATCTGCCCAAGCGCTGCCGGAGAAGCATTCTTCTTCGCCTGGTCAGCTACCGCGCTTAGCACTTCTCTCTGGCGTTCTGCACGCTTAAAGTCATCTCCCGCCGTATAACGGATACGACAATATCCTGTTGCCTGCAAGCCATCCAAAAGCTGGTATCCGGTATCCTTAACCGGTGTATAAGAACGTTTCAAGTCTTCCGCGATACATAACTGATAGTTATTCAAATGGCTGATTTCCGTACTGTCAACTTCGATGTAGACACCGCCAAGCGCATCGATCGTATCCGTCAGGCCTGCAAAGCCTACCGTTACGAAATCTGTGATGTTCATATCCAGATTCAGGTTAAGCATGCTGATTGCCATTTCCGGACCGCCCTTTGCATATGCGGCATTACATTTATTATAGCTGTCATTGCTCAAGTTTAGATAAGTATCACGATAAACAGATACTAAACGGCATTCCCCGGTGTCCTGATTGATAGAAGCAATCATGATCGTATCGCTTCTGGTATTCTTCGTCAGGGCTCCTGTCGTAGAATCCACGCCGAACAAAGCAATGTTTCGGTATCCCTTCATTGTTGTTTCTTCTTTCTCTTTTACCGTATCATTGATAATGATCTCTTCTTCTTTCAAGTCTACCTTGCCGGTCTTCTCCGTCTTTAATACGCCATAAAGTACAACGACCATAACTAATAAGACAAATATTTCCAGAATAAAGAGGATAATCCTCCTTCTCTGTTTCTTTGCCTGTGCTTTCTTGTTCTTTTTCTTTCCGGAAGACTTCTTCTTGCTCTTGCCTCTTCCCATGTCATCGTCATAGCGGTCATCGTATCTGTCATCATATCTTTTTGACGATGATTTATGGGAGGATGAGGAAGATTTCTTAGAAGGTCTTCTTTCTTCATCATAGTCATCTCTTCTGTTCTTTGCCATACCTTGTACTCCCTTAATTCCCTTTTTTGTTTTTCATTTGCCCTTCTTTTACACACTATTTAACTATTTCCCGAAATAGCGCAAGTTCCATTTTAAGATTATACTACATCTTGTTCAAAATGCAAGAATCTTGTGCTGCATTCGGAAACTCTTTAGAAATTCTTAATATTTTTTCTTTGCTTTTAGTATAACTTTAATACGCATTTTTATTTATGAAACCCTTAAAGATTGTCAAAAATATAATTTTGATATCAAAGGACAATGTCCAGTTCTCTATATAAAATATATCATATTCAATCCTGCGTTTAATAGATGTGTCCCCACGGTATCCATTGATCTGCGCCCATCCGGTAAGGCCTGGCCTGACCTGGTGCTTCACCATATATCTAGGGATCTCTTCCTTAAACTGCTCGACAAATTGCGGCCTCTCCGGTCTTGGGCCCACAACGCTCATATCTCCTTTTAGGATATTAAAAAGCTGCGGCAGCTCATCCATGCTTGTCCGGCGAAGCAGCTTACCGACTTTTGTCACACGCGGGTCGTCCTTCACCGTCCATCCCTTTTTCTCCTTGCTCGGCTTTTGTACCTCCATCGTCCTGAATTTGTACATTTCAAATGGTTTGTTATGCAGGCCGATTCGTTCCTGTTTAAAAATGACAGGCCCTTTGCTGCTACATTTAATCGCGATTGCCGAAAGAATCATGATCGGGGAGGATATCACGGCGCCGGCTAAAGCTACGATGATATCAACAATCCTTTTCATGATCCAATTCAACGTATTCGTCAACGGCACATAACGGATATTGACAACGGCAAGTCCCATCAGATCTTCCGTATACGGCCTGCTTGGGAAGAGACTGTTATAATCAGGAATGAACTTTGTATGCACGCCCGATTTTTCACATAAGTCCACAATATGTTCCAAGCGGTCATAATCCTTTAGGGAAAGCGTGATCGCAATCTCGTCCAGCTTATTCTGTGGCAGGATATAGTGCAGGTTTTCGATAGAGCCAATGACCTTAACGCCTTTATACATCGTCCCTCTTGGCACGGCATCATCCAAAATCCCCCGTACGACATATCCCCACTGCGGATTGGTATTGATCCTGTTGATATATTCTTCCGTTGCTCTAGAATAACCGACTAAAAGGATATATTTCAGATTGTAACCCTTTCGTCTGAAATACTGTAACATAGAACGGATAATGGATCGGCATATGGTGGTCAGGATAATATTGACGATATAAAAGATCCCCATCATAATACGGGAAAAGTGGATTTGCTTAATCGCATACCAGCCTGCCATCAAAAGGATCATGCCGACCGTATTCGCCTGCAAGATATTGAAAATCTCATATTTATGGACAGTCGCCCGCTTAGGCGTGTATAAATTGAAATAATAATACAAGGCAAGATAAGCTGGTACGATAAAATAAAGCAGCTCGAAATAAGTCTGCCACTGTAATGTGCCCACAAGCGGATCACTTGCTGAAACCGGACTGGCGAATTTCAGATACCATGCAATCCAATAGGAAGCAATAATAACGAGGGCGTCTATTAAAAGATGTAATCTGTTAAAATATTTCTGGTTGTCTTTTATCATGGTAATCCCCCATGTGATTCCGCGCAAGAAAGTTGTCTTTATTTTTTCCTGTGTTCTCGTGTTTTATAGTACAATAGGATGGAAATGATTGTCAATAACAGACCCTGATCATATTCGCCCATAGTGCTGCCTGGATCCTGCAATATGTCCCAAGCCGTCTTGGCAGGAAACGTACTTTATTCTTTTTGCCTTCTTCGGAAGCGCATAGTTTCAGGCCTTTCGCCAGGCCCTTTAAATAAACGCCCCCAAAGCCTTTCCAACTAAAGAACAATGCTTTGACTGTAAAGCCAATGGCTAACGTCGGCAGATTCAATATAATCTGTAGCGCAGGCATGTTTTTATAGAGTAAGTATATACTGTTTCGGGAAGCCAGTCCTACCTTAAACGCGTTATGACGGGATCCCGAAGAGGCACTGCCGGCATGATAGACACGTGCATCCGGAGCAAATACATTACGGTAACCGTAAATGAGCGCACGGTATCCTAAATCTATATCTTCCAGATAGGCAAAATGATTTTCATCTAACCCGCCAATCTTTTGGATAATGCTCCTCCTATAAATCGCCGCGCCCGCACATGCCGCAAATATACGGTAACTTTTCGTGTAGTCCGCTTCGGGTTTGCCTTTTCCGATGGCATATGCCCATCCAAGCGCACAGTATAAATCCCCGGCGTCATCAATCTTGCCTTGCTCCCGCATTGAGATCATCTTCGCCGAAGCGGAGAAAATATGTGAATCCGCGTCCATAGCGCATTCAAGCGCCTGCACGAAGCCCGCCTCCACCACGGTATCATTGTTTAGGAAGATCACATATTGGGTAGAAGCCACTGCAACTCCTGCATTGATTGCTTTACAAAAGCCTGTATTCTTAGAAAAGCGGATCGTTCTTACCGTAGGGAACTTTTCACCTATCATTTCGAAGCTGCCGTCTGTAGAGCCATTATCTACTACAATAATATGCGCCTGTTCTCCTTTTAGTGAAGACAAGCAGTCTTCCAGATATTGGATGCCGTTGTAGTTCGGTATAATAACGGTTGTTTTCATTTATCCTATGAAATCTCCTTTGTTTCGTTGTTTCTATATCATCTTATTATCATGCTGATGTTAAACTATATTACTCATCAATACTCTACAACTATGCTATATTACTTATGATCACTCTGTTGTTAAACTAAATTACTTATCAGCACTCTACAGCTATGCTATATTGCTCATGATTACTCTGTTGTTAAAACATGTTAAAACAAATTACTCATCAGCACTCTACAACTTTGCTATATTACTTATGATCACTCTGTTGTTAAAACAAATTATTCATCAACACTCTACAACTTTGCTATATTGCTCATGATCACTCTGTTATTAAACGATATGATAAATAGGATTATCTTTATATTAAATCTGCATATTATGCTTATATATTAAATCGCTCTTTAATTTTTTCTGTTCTAATCCTGCCTGACAGTGATCTGTGGATCCCAAACGACCAGATATCCCATTGCGGCAGCGGCAGCGCCCAATTCCATGCTTAATTTCCGATAACCTTCCTCATCACAGGAAATACCCGAAACATCCGCCAGTTTCCGCTCTCCGATCTCCCGGTAAGCAATCCCTACGATTTGCGCAAAGACAGGGCGCAGCTCATCACGGACACGTATGCAGCGGATGTCCACGGCTCTACAATCCTGCATCAGGGAAGCCGTATGGGTACTGCCACCGCTATATTCCTTATGAAGTCCCTGATAGAGACGCGTTCCTTCTTCGTCATAGATACCGGTTTTTATTCTATTGTGCCGATCCAATACCCTACCGCCGATTATACCGATATCCTGGCGTATCCTGAAAATATCAGACGCATATTCTGTACGGTAAAATCCTAAATGCAAAGCGTGCGCGACCTTAACTTTCCACCTTCTCTTCCTATAAAAATCTTCCAGAGCCGTTTTCCCAGCCTCATACGCATATGCCTTGCTCGCCGTATTATTCGCTGTAGACAATTCATGGCAGCGCCAATGGTACAATACTTTTGGGACATGGACGATTTGCTCCTCTCTTCCCTGCATAGAGACAGAAGCAGAAGGGGAGGCAGATAACAGGCCATCCACAACCCTAAGCACAAAATCATAGTCCTGTGCGCCGTCATATCCTTTTCTTAATTTCAGTCTTTTCATAAGGGATGCTTCTGTCACCATAAAATGACAGATGTAATTATTTGATAATATTAAATCAAGATTGAATTTATTTTTCCTATTGGGTGCAAAAAAGCGATAAGCCGCATTGCCGTCCTTCTCTTTCGCGCTACCTGTTTCCATTTTATCTTCATCTGAGTATAACAAAACAGGTGTTTTCCCTCTTTGCTCCCCCGCATAGATCGCTATTGCCATTTCATAGAGCGCATCCGGTGTCAGCACATCATCATGATCCAGCAATCCAATATAATCGCCCTGCGCAGCCATGATGCCTGCATTCGTATTTTCTGAAATCCCTTTGTTTTCTTCCAGTTTCAGGTAACGGATCCGTTTCTCCTTTTCCTGATATGACGCAACTACAGCTTCTACTCGTCCGCTTACACTGGCATCCGCTATCAGCAGTTCCCATTTCTCATAGCTCTGCGCCCTGACAGAATCTATTAGCTCCCGCAGAAATGTTTCCTGGGTCTCATAAGCCGGTACGATAATGCTGAAATGATAAGGCAGATGATGCCCTTCTTCTCTTTGCTGTTCCAAAACCGACGGTATAGGCTGCTCATAGGCATAGATCGTTTTCCGTTTCTCCTCTATACGCTCTCTTGCCGCATACCATGTATGTTTTAATCCGTTTTTTTGTAAGTAACGGATGGTTTTATTCATATTTTGACAGTTCAAAATTTTATGGTTCCCTATATTAAGATTCATAAAGCCTTTGCCCATTTTCCCCCGATAGTATAGAATCGCCCTGAATAATCAGGACGATTCTATCATACTTATTCTAGTTTTTTATATCTGTGCTTTTAAATCTTCAGTCAACTGTGCCAGCTTCGCCTCTGCATCTTCTAAGCTGGTCCCTTTAACGCCCATATAGAATTTAATCTTAGGCTCCGTCCCGGAAGGCCGCGCACAGCACCAGGAATCATTTGTTAAGTCAAAATAGAGCACATTAGACTCTGGCAATCCTGTCTCACCCTCTGCTCCTGTTTCCAGATTCAGCGTCTTCCCACTTGTATAATCTCTGAATTCTTTTACTTTCAAATCGCCAAAATTCTTCGGCGGATTGCTGCGCAGCTTGTTCATCAGCTCTTCTATTTCCTTCGCGCCGTCAATGCCCTTCATGGTAATGGAATACTGGCTTTCTTTGAAGTAACCGTATTTCTCATATAACGTAATCATCTGATCCCATACGGTCTTGCCATTCTTCTTGCACCAAGCCGCCATCTCACATAAGCACATCACAGCTACGATAGCGTCCTTGTCTCTCGCATGGGTACCGGCGAGGCAGCCATAGCTCTCTTCTAAGCCGAATACATAATGATTGGAGCCTGACTGCTCGAATAACTTAATCTGTTCGCCTATATATTTAAAGCCAGTCAAGACTTCAATGCATTTCACATGGTAATCCTCTGTTATCGCTTTTGCCATGTTTGTTGTAACGATTGTCGTTACAAGCGCCGGATTCTCAGGCATTGTTCCCGTCGCTGCTCTTTCGCGCAGAATATATTCTGCAATCAGCATGCCGGACATATTACCGGTAAATCCGATATATTCCCCGCTCTTTGTATCCAAAGCATAAATGCCAAGCCTGTCAGCATCCGGGTCAGTAGCCAAGACAATGTCTGCGTTCTTTTCTTTTGCCAGCGCAAGCGCAAGCGTAAACGCTTTAGGATCTTCCGGATTCGGATAATCCAATGTCGTAAAGTCTGGGTCAGGCATCTCCTGTTCCGGTACGACAAAGACATTCTTAAACCCGATCTCATCCAAAATCCTTCTGACAGGAAGATTTCCCGTGCCGTTGAAGGGTGAATAAACAATCTTAATCTCATCCGCAACTTCTGCAATGATTTCTGGATGGATAATCTGTTTCTTCAGCTCCGCCATGTACTTGTCGTCAATTTCACGTCCTATTACCTGATACAGGCCATCTTCCATAGCTTTTGCCTTATCCATCGTCTTCACAGTATGATAATCCGTTACCTGATTAACTTCCGATATAATCTCCTGGTCCCTTGGCGCCGCTACCTGTGCGCCATCTTCCCAATAACACTTATAGCCGTTATACTCTGGCGGGTTATGGCTTGCGGTAATGACAATACCAGAAATACATCCTAATGTACGCAAAGCAAAAGACAACTCTGGTGTTGGCCTTAAGGAATCAAACACGTACGCTTTAATGCCGTTTGCTGCCAGGCAAAGCGCCGCTTCGTCCGCAAACTCAGGAGACATCCGTCTCGAATCATAAGCAATCGCTACCCCTTTTGCTTCTCCGCCCTGCTTCTTAATATAATTGGCAAGACCCTGCGTCGCTTTACGGACTGTATAAATGTTCATACGGTTTGTCCCTGCTCCGATAACCCCTCTAAGGCCGCCGGTTCCGAATGCAAGTTCTTTGTAGAAACGGTCTTCGATTTCCTTTTCGTCATTTTGGATCGCCTGTAACTCTTTCTTCGTATTCTCATCGAAGTAAGAGTCTTCCAGCCAAAATTCATACTGTTCTTTGTAACCCATTCTTTTTACCCTCCATTTTATCATTTTACAATCATTTTTCTCATTCGTATGTTTTCATACAGTATATCACATTAATTCTGAATTTTCAAAGCAAAGTCGCTTCTATCCAGCGAAAAATTCGGGTTATAGTACGGATCTCCCATTTCCAGCAAATTCCGCCATTTCTTGCGGAAACGTTCCGACTCTTGGTTATATCTTTCCGCCTTTGCGCCTTTATCGTCAAGGCCTCTGGATATGGATTCAAAATGATATAACTCCGCAAAAGGCGTAAAAACATTCAAATACCCTGCTTCCCTGATCCGCAGGCAGAAATCAACGTCATTTAAAGATACCGCAAAGTCTTCGTCCAATCCTCCAATCTTCTCATAGATCTCTTTTTTCACCATAAGGCAGGCTCCCGTTACCGCGGATACATCCTGCGCATAGCAGAGCCTTCCCATATAGCCTAAATTATTGCTGCTCACCCGATAATGCGTATGCCCCGCAGTCCTATGCGCCCCTAATCCAATGACTACGCCGGCATGCTGTATCGTCTTATCTTCATAATATAGTTTGGCGCCTACCGCGCCGACATCCTCCCGCTGCGCATACATCAATAGCTCTTCCATCCAGTTTAACGTGATCACTTGGGTATCGTTGTTGAGCAAGACCACATAGCTTCCTTCTGCCGCAGACACACCCAGATTGTTGATACGGGAATAATTAAACTCATCTTCATAAGTAAGAACGCGGATTTTAGGATTCTGCCGCAATTGATCATAATATTGGAAAATCTCCTGCGTCTTACTCCCATTCTCTACGATGATGATCTCATAATTATCATAACTGCTCCTATCTATAATAGAAGTAACACAACGCTTCAGGTCTTCATAGTGGTCTTTATTTGGAATAACAATTGATATTTTAGGAATCCCTAAAATCTCGTACCGTATCCGGAAAATCGTCTCAAAAGCCTTAGTCGAAGTGATTTCAAAATGCTCAAATCCCTGGCTCCTCAAGTGATCCGCTACAGCGCCTTTCGCCGCATCAATAGCATAGCTCTTGGCATTGATGTCTGACGCTACGCTCTCTTTATGGGAACGCCAATAGTATAAAAGCTTCGGCACATGGACAACCCGTTTTGCCTTTGCCGTCAGCCGCAAAATCATATCATGATCCTGGCTGCCATCGAAACAGGTACGGAACACTTCCGTTCCTTCTAGAAGCGTTCTGGCAAATACGCTAAAATGGCAGATATAATTATTCGCGCGCAAGTTATCAATGGCAAAATCCGGTTTAAAATGCAAGGTGATCATATTATTAATACTGTTCCCATGGAATGTCGTCTCATCACAGTAGATGTAATCGGCATCCTTTTCACAGATCGCCTTCATGTATTCGAACAAAACAGTAGGGTGTAAGATATCGTCATGGTCAAAGAGGCCGATATATTCCCCCGTCGCCATTTCCAAAGCACAATTTGTATTATAGGAAATGCCGCCGTTTTTCTCTAGCTTACGATACCGGACGCGGGTATCTTTCTCCTGATACTGCTTGCAAATCGTCTCTACATAGGCATGCGCTCCATCGGAACCGTCAGCCAGACATAATTCCCAATTCCCATAAGTCTGTGCAATAACGGAATCTATTGCTTCCGTCAGGAATTTCTCAGGCGTATTATAAAGAGGCACCAGAATGCTGAATTTGATTTTCTTCGGAAAGATTGTCTCCTGTTGGCGTTTCATTTCATCCGGCTCCGGGAAGCCCGCCGTGCCATACCGTGCTTTCGCCCTCTGTTCTATCTGCTTGGCTTGTAGCTTCCTGAAAATCCCTTTGACATTCCCATAACGTGCGACACGTTCTTTCGTCCGGATCATCCAATGGATCATAGAGCGGAAAGGTTTTGACAATTTCCAAAATGTACTGTTTTTAATACGATTTAACTTTTGTTCCAAGTCTGCTACACGTCCCTCGGCATCAGCAAGCTTATTGACAAGGATAAGCCTTTTTTGGCGCTCTTGCTCGTATGCTTCCTTGTAATAACGCATGTTCTCTTCGCATTTTTCTTCCGTTTGCTTGACTTCCATCACAATCCTTTTCCTCCGTTTGCTATCTTCCTGCAACAGTAATGTGCATTGTCATTTAACATCAATTTAATTCACATTTAATTTTAACCGTCTTGCTGTGCATTTTTGTCTTTCTCATCCCATAAAATAACACCAAAAACCATATTTTCTTCATTCCACCGTCATTTTTCTGTCAGACCATGTCAAAAACTGTTGCTGTGTGTCCAAATCAGTTGCCAGCATTCCAATGCGCCAAATCCCAAAATGCAACTTTTCCTTCTTAATGCGGGCAACAAATCCGGCAAGGGAAACGTTGACTTCCTTGGACAAAACAGCCTCTACGTCCTTGCGGTGCCAGGGGTATGGGACCAGTGTGCAAACATCGCCGTTTTCATGCTCTAATACAAGCTTTCTCGCATATTTTGCATTGTCTTCCCCTGGGATATAACTCCACCCCATGAGGAACATAATGTCCTCTTCCTCCCGGTGGATCTTATGCTGCTCTTCGGCTCTATCCACAGTCAGCATCAGCACGCCTTCCTGTGCCTCTGCAAGATTTCCTGCATTTTCCGGCATTATTTCTATCGTTTTTAAGTTGTTTTGATAATCAAATTTAAAATTACATGCGTAATGGGATGCATTGTCAATCAAGTAAGGATGGTAATAAATATCATGCCCCTCCATGTCCGGATGCTTCGCATAGAGATTTTCCTTTTCTTGCAACAGCCTTTCCCATTTACCGTCATCCTGCTCGTCGAGGCCTCTGCTTAACGATTCGGCATGATATAAGACAGCGTCGTTGCGCAAGACATTATAATAGCCTTTCTCAATTAGCTTAAAGCAAAAATCGACGTCATTATAAGCGACTTTCATCGTTTCATCCATGCCGCCAACTTCCCAGTACTTGTCGCGCCCGATCATCAGACAGGCCGCCGTAACGCCAATCATATCGTAAGTAACCTGATTGCGCCCATAATAGTAATTCCTGTCATCCGGGAACGTGACCAGCTTATGGGACGGCCCAATGGTAAGGTTCGTAATGCCCACATGCTGGATATTCTGGCTATCGGCATACCACAATTTCGCTCCCACAGCGCCAACATGAGGCTGCGCTGCCTGACCGAGCATAATCTGTAGCCAGTCTTTCTCAATGATCTCTATATCATCATTTAAAAGCAATAGATAATCTCCATTTGCCTTCCTGGCGCCCATATTACACATTGCCGAAAAGTTAAATGGCATTGGCTCATATAGATACAGAAAGCCATATTCTTTCTGCAATGCTTCCATATGGCTTTTATTCTCTGCATTACTGCCGTTATCCACTACAATCCACTCATAATTTCCATATTCCGTTTTCTCGGCAAAAGAGCGCAAACACCGCTCTAATGTTTCCGGATGGTCTTTCGAAGGGATAATGACAGATATCAAAGCATTAGGAGGCGCTTCATATACAACATGATAAATGCCCGGCATTGGGCCAGACGCTATATGCGCTCCTATTCCTCTTCTTTCTAAGGCTGCTTCCTTGATCCGCCGGTATGAGGCTTCACAGCCGTTTAAGTCACGTCCCTGTTCTAGTTCCTCTTCAAGCAGTTTCTCAACAATCTCTAAGAGATCGGCTTCTGTCTCCCCTGCCGGCGCCCCCGCCGCTCTGCCACGCCCGGCTTCCGCAATCAGCGCTTCCCCTTCCGGGGATGGTTCATAGCAATTATGAAACAGCACTTTCGCTATATGGGAAACCGTCCCCTGCGCTGCCATGACCCGCTCTTCCAGCCGCAGGCATAAATCATAGAAGCTGCTATAATCGTCCGCATATTCACTTTCCGACGGCAACAGATCCTTACATAACTCATGTTTTGTTATGATCATATGCCCCATATAGCAAAAAGATAAGAAGGTATCCGGCGACCAACACGGCTTATACCAAGGATGCATCCGGTATGCCAGGTCTTTCCAGTAATAGTCCTCATCTGTATAGGCAAGCAGACAATTTGAGTTTTTATTAAACCAAGTTTTAACTTCATTCTCTATCTTTTCTGCTAACATACCATGCCCAAAAGCAATGACACATAAGTCACTTCCCTGTATTGGCAGGACTTTCCAGCCATTTACCGTTTCTGTACCGGAATCGCCGCAACCGTCTTCCTGTTTCGCAATCCATTGCAGATAAGGATGCTTTTGCCGGTATGTTTCTTCTAAATATGCGAGCCGGTATGCCTGCGCCGCTTCCGCTGCCTGTCCCGCGGGCAATTCCTTTATCGGACTTTGCGCTTGATCTTGCTCCTGCGCCTTATTTTGCTTTTGGTTTTGCTCTTTACTTTGTCCTTGCTCCTGCTTCTCTGGCTCCCTATGAAAAAATAACACGTGGTATCCTTTCCTGAGCGGCAGGGATGCCTTCCAGAAAATATGATTTTCAATATGCCCTATCTTTGCCGATACATCCGCTTCTTTTGCTTCCAGATCTGCCAATTTCCCAGCCAGAAGCATATTCTCTTTTTTCTCTTTCTCATAAGCCGCCTGATAATATGCCGCCCAGTCATAAGAACATGATTTTTCTCTCTTCAATTTAGAATAACCCTCTCTTCTGCATATGGGACACAATATCCTCCGGCGTTCTCGCCACTTGAAGCGACACCTGAAGCCTGTTCTCCCGCTTATGTTCTAATTCTGATAACCGCACTGTAATATTCGGGTCTTTCGTCGCAAACGCATAGACGTCTTCCCCAACGCGGAATCCATTGGTTGCCAGACGCTTGCTTTTGACTGTAAGCGGCATGTCATTCCATTTCATCTCCTCGATCCTGACAATACAGCTATCACTGCACGGGTCGATGCGAAGCGCCTTTTTCCCTTCCTCTATGAACAGTGTGAAGCGCCTTTTCCCTGACACAAACTCTTCTGAAGATTCCTGATCCAGGAAAGCGTCCAAAAAGTAAGAACGCTCCTCTGAAAATCCTTCCCCTATATCCTCATAAATCTGGACTTTATCTTTATGTTTCTCCGCAGGAGACGCCATCGGCAATTCAGCAAGCGAATAAACCGGCTGCCCGATCGCATCCCTTATTTCCGCCATTGACATCCTTTTACCTGTTACAAATTTCTGGAATTTCATTTCCTGCTGTCTATACTGCTCTGCATCCGCTTCAGAAATATCCAGCTTTTGTAATATTGAATCTAAATTTAATTTATTCCTCTTTTCATTTTCTAATAGATAACAGTAAACCGCCCGGAAAGCAATCTCTTTCGTCTCAACCTGCTTTGGAAATGTCCATTCATAATCAATCACATGCCATTGCCCATCCGCCGTAATCAGAATATTAGCGAAAACCAAGTCATAATCGGTAATTGGCAGTTCGTCATGGTAAGAAATTTTTTGTAAATACTCATCAAATAACGCGTGAAATTTATCAATATCGTTCTTTTCCAGGCACTCGTCCAAGAGTTCTTCTAATGTTTTTCCCTCCAAATATTCAAACACGACATAACTATTGGCACTTTCTGCCATTTGCATATCTTCTTTCTCTTCGAAGGGATCCCCGGCTTTACAGCGGTTTATCGCAAGCGCTCCTCCTTTGAAACGTTCCGAAAGCTGCTCGTAGGCATGTTGTATTTGTCCAATATGTGCCTTTGCAGCCTCACATAACATATGTTTTTCTATTCTTTTCTCTATCTTTCCATCGACAGTATCCTGCTTAAGAAGGGTTTTTATTTTGTAAGCATCCGCCCTGTCGTTAGAATACTTCACGTATTTGACCAAAGGATCTGCACCTAATAGCATCATATAAGAATTGGAGAAAAGCGGGAACTGTCCCTCTTTGATCAGCGTATCAAATACCTGCTTTTCATCAAATAATTGTAGCCTCTCCCTGTCAAAATTCCGCAGATTGGCAGATAATTCCCCTGCCCTTGGTAATCTTTCGTCCGAATAGAGGGTTGTCATAAATTTATAATCCGGGTATGGATAATACATAGAAATATCCGAAAAGCCACATTCCCGCGCTATTCTCACCAGTCCGTCCTTTGTGAAAGTCCTGACAGCGCCGCCTTCCGGATAGTCTTCTAGACTGCTAAACCACGTCCCTAAGTGGTCTTCTTTACAGCCTGCCCAATATTTTAAGCCTAATTTGTTCTCAATCGCAATTGCGATATAACCGCTTGTCTTTCGATGCTTCTCAATAATGCGGAGAAAGTCCTCATAGGGATGCTCAGATCCAATATACGCCTGTCCATACTCAAAAACGCCAATCAGACAGATACAGTCATAATCACACGGCAAATCAGGCTCTATATCCTGGAAATTGCCGACATGGATCGTGACATTCTGAGCGTCCATATGTCTATAAGCGTTGATCATGCTCCTCTTCTTCGACAGATCGATACAGGTCACTTCACCAGCCTTCTTCGCAAGCGCTCCTGTGATCGCGCCGCACCCGGAACCGACTTCAAGCACTTTCATGCTTTTATCGATCGGCAGCCACTCTACGATATTCTCCCGCTGCGCCGAGAAATGATATAGAATCTCCCAATTTTTCCGCTCCTCAATAATACGTGGATACTCTACTTGTGCATAATTTCTTGCGATCTCTAACAGTTCATCTTCTATTTCACCGTCACAATAGAAATCCTCGCCCGCATAATGCCGCAAATTTAATTTGATCTTCCCGATTTCCTCTATCTCTCTCATGTCCGCCCTGTCGCTTTCTTATCGCTCTATTACCATGTTCGTCCTACGGTATCACAATATCTCAATCTTGGAGTTCATATCATAGAAACCTACCGTATTCTTATCTGAAATGACCGTCAGGTTCAAAACATCATATAAGCGGTGGTAAACTGTAAAATCATCTCCCTCATAGCCTGTCACGCCAAGGGAGAGCAAATATTCGCCCCCTTGCAAATTCATATCCTGCGTGAAAATGATTTCCTTCGTATCGCCTGCTTTGACGGATTCTAAAAACGCTTTCTCAAACATCGTATTGGTCCCCGTAATCTCCGTCCCCTTGATATTCTTGATCGTAAAAGCAAAAACAGGCGCCGCAATATCCTCTATCATATTGACCGTCATATGGATGCAGAACTTACTTCCCTTTATGATCGCCGATGTCTTAATCCCCTTGTCGTCTGTAATGAAATACTCTGCGATAACGGCTTTCTTAGAACCATATTCCAAAAGATCTGGATTAACATTCGCCGCTTTTTCCGGCTCCTTGTTCTTTTTAGCCGCAAGCGCGCGAAGCTGCTCGTCTTCTAGAAGATTTTCACCATCAGATTCTTCTATTGTATACTGCCCTACCAATACTTGTTTATACCTGTCAATCATTTCTTTCGGGCTGCCTTCGCCTAGTTTTACACCCTGATTGAGCAATACGACTCTGTCACAATATTTGCTGATACTGCTCAGGTCATGGCTGACAAAGACAATCGTCTTCCCCATCTTCTTGAACTCTTCAAACTTATGGTAACATTTTGCCTGAAAGAACACATCCCCTACAGAAAGCGCTTCATCGACGATCAGGATTTCCGGTTCTATATTAATAGCCACCGCAAAAGCAAGCCTGACGAACATACCGCTTGAATAGGTTTTGACCGGCTGGTGCACATATTCCCCAATATCGGCAAATTCCAGGATATCATTCAGCTTCTCGCTGATTTCCTTCTCGGAAAAGCCGATCATTGTACCGTTTAGGTAAATATTCTCGATACCGTTATACTCCATATTAAAGCCTGCGCCAAGCTCTAGCAAAGCAGAGATACGGCCTTTGACAATGACTTCTCCTCTCGTGGGGTTTAGCACGCCTGTAATGATCTTTAGGATCGTAGATTTCCCGGATCCGTTCGTGCCGATAATCCCAACGGTTTCCCCTTGATAGACCTTTAGGTTGACGCCTTTTAGGGCATGATGCTCCGTATGCCGCTTACCTCTGCCAAATCCGAGTGTTTCGATCAGTCTGTCAGAAGGCTTATCATATAGTTTATATATTTTCTCCAAGTTTTTCACCTGGATTGCTACTTTTCCGTCTGTCATACGCACAGCTTGCCTTTCTTATAACACATCCGCAAAATGGATTCTTAGTTTTTTGAAAATCAGCGTTCCAATACAGAAAAGACTGATGGTCAAAATCCAAAAGTAAGTAGAAGAATAGAAATGCTCCCAAAACCATACTTTTTCGTAAAGAGCGCTGCGGTACCCATTTACAATATATACCATCGGATTCAATTTAAAAAGAGATTTCATCATATCATCCGAGAGCATGGAAATATCCCACATAATCGGCGTCGCCCACATGCCAATCTGTAGGGCTATGTTAATAATCTGCTGCAAATCCCTGACAAATACGACGACCGCACAGGTGAAATAGCTCATAGCAAGCACTAACAGGAACATGCAGATACTATAATAGAAGATCTGTAATGTATAAATTGTCGGATAATAACCGTAGCCTATCGCGACAATTAACAGGATACAGACAAAAAACGCATGAATGAAAGTTGCAGCAATAACCTTGATGATCGGCAGGATACTGATGTTAAAAACAACTTTCTTGACCAGATAATTGTATTCCAGTAATGCCATCGTCCCCTGGGGAAGCGCTTCCGTAAAATAAAACCACGGCACAAGTCCCGCTGTCAGATATAATACATATGGCACCTCAATCCCGCTTGCCACTAGCTGGCTTCTCGTATCAAACACCCTGTCAAATACGATCCAATACATGATGACCGTAACGACCGGCTGCGCAAGAGCCCAGATAATGCCCAAATAAGAACCGGCATAACGTTTCTTGAAATCATTCTTAGCAAGCTTCCAGATTAATTTCCTGCTCTGGAACAGCTCAATAGGGATCGTTGTCAGCCCGTCATAAAACAAAGCAAAAATAATGCAGGTAAAGGTAATCAGTACGCATCCGCTTACCTTTTTCATCCTCTCTGTCACTTGATCTGCTAACGGATTGTGGTGCAATATCAATATCGTTGCCAAAACCAGACCCAATCCCCAGAAAATAGCAATTGCCACGGGTTTTGGAAAAGCATGGCGTTTTTTTTCGTTTGCGCTCATTTTCTTATGAAATCTCCGCTCTTATTTTCGATATTTTTCGGTATATTCTTTGATTCCGCCCCACTGCGTATCTTTGGGCGACTGGATTAATTTCGTTCCTTCCGGGATCGGCCATGCTATCCCGATCTCCGGGTCATTCCACAGAATACCGCCCTCGTCATTGGGATGATAATAATCCGTACACTTATATGCAAATTCCGCATAATCAGATAACACCAAGAAGCCATGCGCAAACCCTTTGGGCACGAAAAATTGTTTCTTATTCTCTGCTGAGAGCAGCACACCATGCCATTTCCCATAGGTCTTAGAGCCAGGGCGCAAATCCACTACTGCGTCGAAGACTTCTCCCTTGAGCACTCTCACTAATTTATCCTGTGGATACTGGATCTGGAAATGCAGCCCCCGTAAAACACCTTTTACGGAAGCCGATTGATTATCCTGCACAAAAACCTGGTCAATGCCTACGGCTTTAAAGTCTTCGTACTGATAAGTTTCCATGAAGTATCCCCTCTCATCTCCGAATACTGCCGGAGTAATGACTTTCAAGCCTTCTATTTCACATGTTTCTACTGTTATCTTTCCCATTTTTCGTACTTTCCCTCCAAGTTCCTTTTTATTCCGGATCATTTTCCGTCGGCACGTTTCCGGTATCCCCATTCACGACACCTGTATATCCGCCGGAATTTGCCGAATGGTCAATCGACGTATCAATATTCATATAGCAAAGGTTCAAATCAACATTAGTCGAAATGCCGTTGATCGATCCTTTGGATGTATACTGCCACATATGATAATAATCATCATAAGTAGGAATTTCTGCATATTCTGCAAGCCATGTACGATAGCCGTCAAGCGCATCCATATCCACTCTCTTCGTAAGCCAATTTGCAGAACCGTAAATGCCGGTCTCATATCCTGCCGAGGCGATTGTCTCCAGGAACGCTTTATGGATCTTCGTCCTCTCCTCTGCATCCAGATCATCTGCCCTTCCGTCTCCGCCAGCGCTTTCGCTGTCAAGGAAGACCGGATAGTCCACATCGTACTCACGGATCAGGTTAATGACCATACTGGCTTCTTCTACCGCTTCCACCTCATTGACCGCCTGCGTGAAGAAATAGACACCAACCGGAATATCTGCTGCGATAGCGCCCTCTATATTCTCGATATAGCGCGGGTCGATAATCAAAGAGCCGCTGGAAGAACCTCGGTATCCGCAACGGATAATCGCAAACTCTACGCCATCCTCTTTTACAGCTTCCCAATCAATCGTCTGGTTCCACTTAGAAACATCGATACCCTTCTTAGCCCCGTCACCAGGAGTCTCAAACGACGTTTTCTCCGTGCCATCGGCATCGTTCTCCGCCTGCTTTTCTTCCGTATCCTCTTTGGACGCGTCAATGTCGTCTTCCGTCAGCATCAGGTATTCGATATCATCCAGCACACGATATTCAATATCCTGCTTCACCTTAATAGTCGTGATCGTGTTCGGCACCTTATAGCCTTCTATTTCATTCATGAAGACAGTGTATTCCCCGGCGCGGAGCCTATCAATATAGATGATGCCATCCTCATCGTCATCCGTATACTCGCCAAGGCCTTGTACCGTAATGGAGAAAGGCTCTCCCGCCACCAGCTTGCCACGGCTATTCACAATCATGACACGTAGGTCTTTGGCCACAGAACTGATGATCATCGAAACGACTTTGCCGGAATATGTTTCGATGCTCTTATAATACGTATCATCATCAAAAAAAGTCTCATCCTGCATAAATGCTGACAGATCATTCCCGATCTGCTTGTCATCTTTCATTTCGCCAGATTCTACCGCTTCCGTTTGCGCTTTTCTGGAAGGCTTTTTCATTCCCAGCCTCTCCTGTATAAGCTCCCAGTTTGTTATCATCACGATAGCGGTTATCATTATAAACATCAGGACAACCAGGAATAAAGTCCTTCGTATTTTCTTAGAGCCCATTTGCAACCTCTACCAGATATTTCCCATAATTTGTCTTCAGAAGCGGCTCTGCTAAATTTAAGAGCTGCTCTTTGTCAATAAATCCTCTCTTATACGCAATTTCTTCTATGCAAGAAATATAAAGTCCCTGCCGTTTCTGGAATGCCGCCACGAAATCAGCCGCATCCAGAAGAGAATCATGGTTCCCCGTATCGAGCCAGGCAAAGCCTCTGCCTAATGTCTCCACACGCAAGTCCCCTCTTCTTAGATATTCATTGTTGATGCTTGTGATCTCAATCTCACCGCGTGCCGACGGTTTCACATGCGCTGCAATCTCTACGACGTCATTATCATAGAAATACAGTCCCGGAACCGCATAGTTGCTTCTCGGATGTTCGGGTTTCTCTTCAATAGATAACGCCATGCCGTTTCCGTCAAATTCTACTACGCCGTATTCTCTGGGATCCCTGACATAATAGCCAAAAATCGTCGCTCCTTTTTCCCTGGAAGCCACTTCTTTTAATACTTTCGAGAAACTCTGCCCGTAGAAAATATTATCGCCAAGCACCAATGCCACGCTGTCGGAACCGATGAAATCAGCTCCGATGATAAACGCATCCGCCAGTCCTCTTGGGGACTCCTGTACCGCGTATTCCATCCGCAGGCCAAGCTGCTCTCCACTTCCGAAAAGCTCTTCGAACACGGGAAGATCCCTTGGTGTAGAAATGATCAGGATCTCCCGGATCCCCGCTAACATCAGGATCGACAACGGATAATAGATCATCGGCTTATCATATACAGGCATAATCTGCTTCGAAATCGCCTTTGTCAACGGATATAACCGTGTCCCTGAACCGCCTGCCAAAATAATTCCCTTCATAGCCTTAGCCTTCCCTTCTCCCAACTAATTCTCCCTTTTCCAGTTACGCCATGCCAATGGCACGGGCATTTGCTATCCTATTCTTTATCGCTAGCATTTTTTTATCGTTAGCATTTTTTATCACTAGCATAGTCTTTATTGCTAACACGTTCTTTATATATGATACATCTCCGTATAATACTTTTGATAATCACCGCTTGTCACATTCTTCATCCAATCTTCATGCTCAAAGAACCACTGGATCGTACGCCTGATACCATCTTTGAACATCGTTTCAGGCTCCCACCCGATTTCTTTGCTGATCTTATCGGGCGCGATGGCATAACGTCTGTCATGTCCTTTCCGGTCCTCCACATAAGTGATCAGATCCTCGCTGACATGCGCTTTTCTCGGATCATCGTCAGCTAACATATCCTGTAACGTTTCTAATATGATCTTGATGATTTCGATGTTCTGTTTCTCATTGTGGCCGCCAACATTGTAAGTCTCGAACAGCTTTCCTTTCTCCTGTACCATATCAATTGCTTTCGCATGGTCTTCCACATAGAGCCAGTCACGTACATTTTTGCCGTCACCGTATACCGGAAGCTTCTTTCCTTGCAAAGCATTATTAATGATAAGCGGTATCAGCTTCTCCGGGAACTGGTACGGCCCATAATTATTCGAGCAATTCGTAATATTCGCCGGGAAATGATAAGTATCCATATAGGACTTCACCAACATGTCCGCGCTTGCTTTGCTTGCAGAATAGGGACTATGCGGCGCATATGGCGTCGTTTCATAGAAATAGCCGCCGTCATCGTCTAAGGAGCCGTATACTTCATCTGTAGAGACATGCAAAAATTTCTTATCCGCCTTATAAGTGCCGTCCGGCAATTGCCATGCGGCTTTGGCACAATTTAACATAACCGCTGTGCCTAGCACATTGGTCTGTACGAACACTTCCGGGTTCACAATGCTTCTGTCTACATGGCTCTCCGCTGCAAAATGCACTACCCTGTCAATCTCATTTTCTGCAAAGATACGGCTAATCGCTTCTTTATCGCAGATATCAGCCTTTACGAAACTATAATTGTCTCTTTCTTCCACATCCTTTAAGTTCTCCAGATTGCCCGCGTATGTCAGGGCATCAACGTTAATGATCCGAATCTCATTCCCGTACTTCCCAAACATATAATGAATATAATTCGCCCCAATAAACCCGGCGCCTCCTGTCACAAGATATGTTCTCATTTTCCCATAATCTCCTTTTCTCAATAATTCATATAACTAATATTCATATCCACGCTGCCATTTATACCGCTGACCTTGCCCTTTGAAGAATACTGCCACATATCATATCTCGTCGCCGTATAAGTCGGAGAGCTTGCATACTGGGCAAGCCAGATTTTATATCCGGTCAGGCTGCCTGTTTGGATATAAGACTCAAACCATGTCTTATTGGCATAAATACCCGCTGTATAACCGGAATTCTGTATCGTATTACAAAATGCTTTACAAACCGCAGTCCTCGTCGCCGCATCCACTTTATCCCCGCGTCCGCCACTTGCCTCAACATCTAGGAAGATCGGATAATTCAACCCATATCCATTGACTAAATTGATCGCCATAGAGGCCTCCTCTACTGCTTCCACCTCATTGACTGCCTGGCTGAAGAAATACACGCCTACTTTCAGTCCTGCATCCTTTGCGCCCTGGATATTGCTTCTAAACTTCGGGTCTTCAATCAAAGCGCCCGATGAGGAACCACGATAACCACAACGGATAATGACATAAGACACCCCTGAATTCTTCACAGCATTCCAGTCAATAGAACCGTTCCACTTAGAGACGTCGATGCCCATGGCGCCGGAGCCTGTCGATAATCTTCCGTCGCTTCCAAATGAATATTTCGCGCCCTGGATAACCTGTTCTCCTGTCACATAATTCCCGTTTTTGTCAAAAAAGTAGGTGCCGCCGTCAATTGTCTGCCATCCGGTATAAACGTAAGAAGCGTTCCCTTTGCGCAGATAAAGCTTCTGGTCTTTGTAATAGTCGGCATAGACAGCTTCAATGTATTTTCCTTCTTTTGTCTTCACATAAATCTGGTTGCCGTTCCTATCCTTTAGCTTCGTTTTCGTATCTCCCGATACGTCTTTGACCACTGTGACTTTCCATGTATTCTTGGCGTCCCCACAGGTACCGGTGATCGTCGCCGTACCTACTGACACGCCTGTCATAGTTCCTTTGCTGTCTATCTTAACAACTTTCTCATTATCACTTGTCCAGGAAACCGTACCACCTGCCGGTGTCGTTGTCCCTTTGACCGTCCCTGTCTTGCCTACCTGTATAGATGAGCTTCCCTCAATTTTTAACGCGGTATATTTCACATCGCTCACCGTCACGTTACAAACCAGATCAAGTGCTGCCGTTCCGACTTTTATCTTCGCCGTAATCTTCGCTGTTCCGATTTTCTCGCCTTTTACAGTACCGGTGTTATTGACACTGGCGATCGTCGCATTGTCACTGCTCCAGGTAACGGTATATGCTTCCTTCCCGGTCACGGAAATAGAAAGCGCTGCACTGCCACCTTTTGTCAATGTCAGGGTTGTCGTGTTCAATGTCGGCTTTAATGCATCCAGTTTCTGCTTGTCTGTTAAGTCGCCGACAGTGACCGTACAGACCAGATCCACTGATTCTTTGCCTACCTGTATCTTCGCTGTGACCTTCGCAGTACCGACTGCCTTTGCAGTCACTTTACCGCTGTTGGTGACACTTGCCACTGCGTCATTATCGCTGCCCCAGGTAACCGTATATGGCTCGTTGCCTGTTACCGAAATGGAAAGAGCTGCCTCTCCTCCCTTGGTCAGCGCAAGAGATGTATTGCTAAGCGTCGGTTTCAACGCTTCCAGCTTCTGTTTATCAGTAAGTACGGCATCGCCTACCGTCACAAGACAATTGAGCTGCGTCGATGCCTCGCCAACCTGGACCTTAGCCGTAACCGTAGCGCTGCCCACTGCCTTCGCCACCACTTTACCGCTGTTATCTACGCTTGCAATAGAATCATTGCTACTGCTCCACGTAACGGAATAGGATTCATTACCCGTTGTGGAGATCGTCAAAGCCGCGTCGCCTCCTTTTGTCAAGGAAAGGGAGGTAGCGCTCAACACTGGTCTTAAAGCGTCTAGTTTATCCCTATCTGACGGCTGTGCCACTTCTTCCTTTACCGTAACCGAACAGCTTAACTGCGTCGATGCCGCTCCCACTTCGATTTTCGCTGTAACCGTAGCGCTGCCGGCGCCTTTTGCCGAAACCGTCCCACTACCGCTTACGCTTGCTACGCTATCATTGCTGCTGCTCCATGTAACGGAATAGGATTCATTGCCCGTCGTCTGAATAGACAACGATGCATCTTCCCCTTTTGTCAGGGAAAGAGACGAACTGCTCAATTTCGGGCTAAGCGCATCTAGCTTTTCCTGATCGGTTAATGTTGCCGGCGGGTTCGGATTATCTGGATTCTCCGGTTTTCCCGTCTCATCAGGATTCTCTGGCTTATCAGGTTTATCCGTGCCATCCGGATTTTCCGTGTCCCCTGTATTTCCTGTATTTCCCGTATCTCCAGAGCCGCCTGTATTCCCGGTATCTCCTGTACCGCCTGTATTTCCCGTATCTCCCGGATCCACTGTTCTGGCTGTGATGCCCACCATTTTGGCAAATCCGCCCGTCATGGCTAACGTAGATGGATCTGGAATATCTGTTTTCTTAATTTCCTGATAATTATTATCCGCATCCTTCTCCGTCTTCGTGGATTCTACCCATTCAACGGTATTGGTCAAAGTCGATTCAATAACCGTGTTCTGTTGGGCGGTGTCCTCGATTGCCACATTGACTTCCGCCTCTGTTTTAATCTCGTCCGCTACATCTACTTTCTTATAAGCAATCGCCTCCGTAACCTGAATGGTTCCCGGGGATGGCATTTGATACTTCGCGTATTCCTCCCCCGTAAGCGCTATCGCCTTCACCGTATAGTTACCGGCGTTCACTCCGGTCTGATAAATGATACCGTCCTTATCCTCGTCTTTTAACTGATACGTTTTGCCATTATCCCCTGTTATCTCTACTTCAAATGGCACGCTGTTGATTAGTTTATTGTTCTGGCTATTGACAAATTTTATCTTAATATCCGACTTAATGGAATTGAGCTTCATATTCACTGCAATGACAGTATTCTGAGACCCGCCTCCGCCTTCAGCGCCCGTTCCTGTTCCATTTCCTGCATCCTGCTCTACATCAAACATCTGCGATAATCTGGTAGATTCGGCATTGGATACTGCTACCAGGCCACCTTCTCCAATAACGCCGATCTGCTCTATTTCTTTGCCTATTTCCGCAAAGGCTTCTACCTGCTTGGACGTTATCTTCGAGCCAACGAATATGATTCCCGTCGCGACAGCGGCAATGAGAATAAAACAGCCAAACATCATGACAACATGGTCGAGTGAGCTCATATTCGCCAAGAACTCGCCAAAACGAGCAAAAATGCCGTCTTCTTCCTCATCATCCTCATCGTCTTCGTCCTCGTAGTACTCATCATCTATCTCATAGTATTCCTCATCATCTTCATCCTCATCTTCGTCTCGCATACGGTAGTATCTGTCGTCGTCTTCTTCCTCGTCCTCCTCTTCTTCGTCACTTACACGGTAGTATCTGTCGTCGTCTTCCTCTTCTTCCTCTTCTTCGTCACTTACGCGGTAATATCTGCCGTCTTCTTCCTCGTCTTCCTCTTCCACTTCTGCATAAACTTCCCGTTTTCTTGTGGTTTCATTTTTCTTATGAAGGCTATTCTTTTTCTTTGCATGGGCAGACTTCATCTGTCGTCCGTATGCTTCTATTGTCTCATCATCCAGGCTTAAAAATTCTAATGTATCTTCACTGACACTTTGTATTTTCAGCTCATTTTTCTTTTTTGATTTTTTCATATTCTTATGTAAACCCTTCATTTTTTTACATTTGCGTAACATTATATCATAATACTTGTTTTTCTTCAAGAATATCGGTTGTTATTTTTGGCAAACGTCCAAATATACGCGATACTTAACACCCCTTTTCTGCCAATTTCTCCCTGAATTCGCTTGACTTTGCCATCCGGAACTGACACAATATAAGTGCAACATTACAATTTCAACATTATCAACTGAGAAAAGGGGAATTTTTCATGATGTACATGCACTATTGTAAGCGTTGCCACCATGTCCATATGTTAAATGGACATAAACGTTCCTGCCCGAACTGTAATGAAAGCATTACGGAGTTAAAGATCTCTTACATGGACTATGTCTCTATGAACCGGTCAGAGAGGGAACAGTTTCTCTCCCAGTTATCGGATGATACACAGCTCCGAGATTTAAGCACCACTTACCGTATGTACAAATACAGTAAATGGTACAAAGAGCTTCATGCTCAGCTCCCCCAAACTGCAATCATTACCTACACGCTGGCAGGCGAACACAACATAGGCAATGCTGTATCCGCTATCTGACAACACCGTTTCCGTTATCCGAGAACTGTTGTGGAACCGGAAGGAAGACAGCAACCACAAAGAGTACTACCAATTGCGCAGTCACATTGGCAGTACTCTTTCTTTCTTACAATTTTCTTAAAATTTTGTGAATAAATGGATTTTTATACCTATTCATAGTAAAATATAACTTTAAGAAGCAGACTAGAAGACAAGCACGGATAATACGCTCCAAATCCCAATTGTCTAAATGGAGGTAACTATGAATCAAGATACAGAAAAAAACACAGTTGTATCCCATGAGGAAACAACCGCCAATAAGAATGTGCAAGCAAAGAAAAAAAAGCCGCCGCTAACGGACACAAAATCACAGGCTAACGACACAAAGACACAGGCCAAAAACACAAAACCACAAGCCAACGGCGCAAAACCACAGGCTAACGACACAAAGGCACAGGCCAAAAATACAAAGCCGCAAGCCAACGGCGCAAAGTCACAGGCTAACGATACAGACACAAAGACACAGGCTAAAAATACAAAGCCGCAGCCTAACGGCACAAAACCTGCTAAGAAAAAAACGCCGGCAAGTAAAGCGGCAGCAGAGGCTGAGGAAAAGCCAAAGCTGCGTATCAACCTACACATGATATTGCTAGGGGCAATTGCCATAATCATCATTACTTGTGCGTACAAGCTGTATAAATGGAACAAAGGCACTCCGTCCGATTATGACCCGAACTATCAGACAACGGATTTCGACGTGGAAGTGTTAGACAGTATCATCCCCCTGGCTCCAGATAAACTGGAAGGCCGTCAAGACGATGGTGTCACAACGATCCTCTGTCTTGGGAACGATCCTTTCTCCTTGAACAAAGGCGAACATGGCCTTGCCGAGCAAATTGCGGCAAAATCCGGCGCTACCGTTTACAATGCCTCTTTTACAGGCACGACCATCGGCGCTACCCAGGCAATTTATAATGACGGCTACTGGATGGACGCCTTAAGCCTGTCTTATCTGGCGGAAGCTATTTGCACCAGGGATTTCGACCGCGTCCTGGCTGCTGCGTATTGCAGCTATGACCCTGATTTCGTCCCGAATGTAGAGATGCTGCAGAATCTAGATATGGACAGCGTTGATATCATCTGCATTATGTATGACGGCATTGATTATATCAACAAGATCCCGAGTGACGACCCAAATGATCCGTTTTCCATTGTCGCTTATACAGGCGCGCTCCGAAGCGCGATCACCAAAATCCAGGAAACGTATCCATTTATCCGGATTGTCGTGATGTCCCACACATTCTGCCATAGCATCAATGACGAAGGCAATTTCCAGAATGGGGACCGCGTTGATTTAGGGCATGGCACGCTAAGCCATTATCTACAGAAAGAGTTAGATGTTACGCTCGATTGTGGCGTTTCATGGATTGATAATTTCTACGGCTCCATCAATGAAGACAACTATTTAGACTATATGACAGATTATATCCACTTCAACGACGCAGGCCGTGAACTCCTCGCCCAACGCTTCGTGGACTGTATCCTGCCGGAAAAGGCAGCCGGGGAACAAGCCGAATAATCACTGGCATAACGAAACAGCAATTGCCTTATAACGGTAATTATTGTTAGTACTCTCCTGCAAATAACTCTTCAAAATCAAATTTTTCAATGAGCAGGCGCATTTCTAATAGCGCCTGCTTCATTTCTTCCGCCGAAGAAACCTCACATGTCCCATCGGCAAAACACTGCGTCATATAATAGTTAATATCCCGGTGATAATGCGTATAATCCGCATAGTTATCCAAGTCTGTCACAATCCATTCTTCATTCGGGAAAAAGAAAAGCCGGACATTCTCATGCGCAAGCATCTTCTCTGCGATATCCTGATACTCCGCCATAGTCGCTTCCAAGTGGTTCTCACAGATAACGTCATTCCAGTATAAAATGCTATACGGTGGAAAGAAAATATAAAATACCGTGTCCGGATTGTCCTCGATATAAGGAACAATATTGACGGCAAGGTTTTCTTCCACGCTATTCAAATATGCGTCAGAAGGAGTTTCTTCCTCTATCGGCAGAGGCGGCTCATAATTATGCATGACCCACTGCTTGTTATAATATTCATCCGTCCACCAGCTTTCATAAACAGTCGCCAGATCCGTCTTTTCCGGGTCTGCGATCGGCCTCAGGATATAATTGAGCAATACGTCTTTATTCAAAAGATACTGCACGTCATTCCCATGGCTGTCGTTGTATAGGTATTCCGGGATGGGATATTTTGTTTCATCCACCCCTCCTGTATAAGTCATGACATCAATGCCAAGGAACACTGCTTCTACGTCATTCTCACTGGCGAAGATATGCTCCATGATATTGGCCTGGTCTTTCGGATAGGCGCCGCTGTAATTCAATTTAATCGTATCTAATCCGAGCAGGTCGGCAAACCAATGGGTATTAAAATTAACCGTCATAGAAGATCCTAAGATCACACTGTCGTATTGCATATGCCTTGCCATGCCCGGATTCTGGCTGAGCTGATTGTCCACCAGATAAGGGAACTCCTCATGAGGCGCATGATAATAGAAAAAGGGATCGACCCAAATCACCAGTCCCGCCACACAAGAGAGCAACACGATAACCGTCATCATACTGATCACAAAAAACTTCTTGAAGGAATCCATCCTAAAACAAACCCCCTTTCTCCTGTCGCAGCCGACCTGCGACAGCTAAAATCCAATCGCTAAATTCTAACTAGTAAAATCCGATCACTAACTTCTGACTACTAAAATCCGGCCGCTAAGTTTTGGCCGCTAGAAATTGAAATATAGAAAAGTACTGACTCCTGAAAAAGATAGGATGCACCATACAAAGACTATGCCCGTCAGGACTGCGGTCACCGTCTTCCCCTTTATACGATTCGCTATTTCAGCGGCATTCTTGCTAAACATGGCAAGGCAGATGCCGACAGCCAGCATAAAGAACATCAGAATATACCTGCTATATGCCATGGCATCCAAATGCAGCACTTTCAGCACATACCATAATTCATCCAACCGGAAACATTCCGCCAATTCCATAGACAGCTTCTGCATTTTCCCATGAAGCGCAATCATGAGCAGCCCGTTTGCCTGCGCGATGCTTTCTGCACGGAAATAAACCCAGGCAATCCCGATATAAGCAAACAGCAATATTCTTGACACCCATGTCATTTTAAAGGGAAGATGCCATTCCCGTCCTGCATCTAAACGGCGCCGTTCCAGGCGTCGCTGCTGCTCTTGCCACCACCGTGTCATAACATACAATATGCCGTGCAGCATCCCCCAGACTATGTAATTCCATCCGGCTCCATGCCATAAGCCGCTTAAGAGGAAAATCAACAAAAGATTGCCGTACATGCGCGCCATGCCTTTCCGGTTTCCGCCAAGCGGTATGTAGAGATAACGCGTAAAGAAACGGTTCAGTGTGATATGCCATCTTTTCCAGAAGTCAACAATGTTCACCGCCCGGTACGGCGAACGGAAATTCTCTGGTATCTCGATCCCCAGCATGCTACCGATCCCTCTCGCCATATCGCAATAACCGCTGAAATCAAAATAGAGCTGTAACGAATAAAACACAATCAACAATATCGCATCCATTCGCCCTAGCATATCTAAATTCGCATATCCGAAATCCACACCAGCTCCGAAAGTATCCGCCAGGATCACTTTTTTGAACATGCCCATGACAAATAAGAAAAAGCCTCTCGCAAACTTCTCCCAATCAAATCTTTTCTCCGTCATACGCTCAAACTGCGGCAACATTTCAGATTGGTTCACAATCGGCCCCGCTATTAACTGGGGGAAAAATACCACGAATAAAACATAGGGGCGCAAGCTGCAATTCCGCACTTCTCCCCGATAGGTATCCACAAGGAACCCTATCTGCTGGAAAGTAAAGAAACTGATGCCCAAAGGCAGTATAATATGGCGCAGCACAAAGGAAGAGCCAAATGCTGCATTGATATTGGCGATAAAAAAGTCATAATATTTGAAATAGAACAAAATGCCCAGATTAGCCGCTACCGCAAGCGCCAGCAGGCATTGGGAATACATGCGAGAAACAGGGTGTGATAAAAGGCGATGGAATGTATAATTCAAAGCAATACTAAAAAGCATAATCAGAAGATAGTTCACCTGGAAATAACCGTAGAACCAAAAGGACATGGCAATCAGGAAAAGCTGCGCAAGACTTTGCTTCTGCCAATGCACAAGACTATAATACCCGATCAGACAGACCGGGAAAAATATGAACACGAAAATATAGGAATTAAACAGCATCTACAATCTTACCTCTTTCCATATCCTGATAAATCAGATAGTTTTTCGTCTGCGCATATAATGCAAAGCCATAATCCGACAATGGCTCTTCCGTCTCCCTGTCTTTTCGTAAAATGACATAGTCACATTCATGGCTTCTGACAATCTCCACGAAAGAAGCTGTCTGGATGACTTCCGCCTCTTCCATTGCTTCATATAAATCATGGTAATAATCCCATCTGGCGATTAACATTTCCCTGCCGTATGGCATATTGATCCGCGTTGAATACTGCCTGATATAGTAAACCAGATCAGCCGGGACAAGCGCCATCACCCGCCCTTGTTCCGGGTCTATCAGCTCTGCCACTTCAATTGCTTCCTCCGGCAAATGATACCAGTTCTCCGCTTTGGTAATGTGCTCGCTCCGGTAGACGAAGCTCCCGCATGCTATAATCCCAACGCACATAATAACCAGTCCCGTTTTCCTATACCTGCCGCATAATTTCACCATGCCATATGCGATGACAATGCTCATCTGCAAAAGCCAAAGCAGACGGTAATACGTTTCCGCATCATTCAAAAGCGCGACGAACGCCTTTCGGAACAGAGGGCAGAAAAAGCAGATCAAAAGCAACGTCGGCGCGTAGATCAAAGCCGCCCGAATCCTTCTCTCTTTCTCCGTCAGCCACAAATATACCAGAAAGAACAAATAGAAAACAAACAAAAATCGGTACTGATGATATCCGACATAATTTTTAAAAATGACAACGCTTTCTAAAAAAATACCCCACATATCCCAAATCCTTTCTCTGCCTCCTATCGGATCAGAATAAGATACAACAGCACATATGCCGCACTGGGAATACACGTTAATCCCAGCTTGATTGGCACCATAATGTCCCATTCCGTCATCATAAAGCAAAACGCCATGATCGCCAGCAAAAGCACCAGCAAAAATACGGAAATGGAGCTGCACATGCCCGCGCTCAGATGCAGGCAGACAAGCATGATCCATGCGCCAGATTCCCTCTCTCTTTCGCTCTTCTCTTCCTCGAATATCCATAATAAGAGCAGAAACAACATCGGTATCACGAAACTTCCTACCACCGATTTCCCCTGCCATGTCCTGGTCAGGAAGAAAGTCTCATTCGTATAGATCGAAACATTCCCGAACATTTGCAACATCCCCATTACAATCATGAAAACCGGGGTTTTCTCTTTCGCGGACGAGAAAAGTGTTTTCCCGATTTCGTAATAAACCAGATAACTTAGCGGGATTAAAACTAACGGCATAATCACATGCGACACGATCGTAGCGTGGAGATCGGCCTTGACAGCTACGAAAGCAATCCACATCGGAAAAGCGGCAAGCGCATGTCTGGTATCCAGTACCGCTGAACGTCCCGTATAAGGCAGGTTCCTATACATTGCCCCGCTTTGCTGCGCCATCAGCGACTCCACGACATAATAGGCGTCGTCGCCGTCAAAAGAAGCCCTCGTCACCGCCATATACAATTGAAATCCGACTAGCGCGATAAACAGGCCCCATTCTATTTTCACATCCAGCCCTGGTTTGGGCGGCTGCAAATAGAAAAGCAGAGGCTTTTCAAAATGATCGTTCTTCGCGCGCCCGTCCAGATAGAAGACGACTATTCCCAAAATTGCCAGCAAGATAGACGCTACCATGAACCATCGCAGCACGAACGCAAAATTATCATATTGGATCCAAACAATCGCCGGAACGGCAATCACTTCAAAGACCGCCCACATAAGCAAATAACCTGCAAGCAGTGCCACTCCCGGATTCCTTCTCTTTTCCGATAGAAAATGCGCTGGCGTCAGCCCAATACAAAACGGTACCGCTATCAGCCAGAACACAAAACTGATTCCTTGTATCATGAAATGTATATGCCTTTCTTGTGATCTTTACCGGTTTCTCTTTTCTTCCTTATTTCCCATATGAAAACTGCTTAAAACTGTAATCTAGTTTACAGCAAATTGAAAAATATGTCTACTGTTCGTCTGTACATTAGGCAAGAAACGTGGTAATATATATTATTATGGTTAAAAAGCAGGAAGGTTACACCTGCAAAAGAAAGGTATAGCTATTTTATGAAAAAAGCATATATCATCGGCGCCGGTCCCGCAGGATTGACCGCCGCTTACGAATTATTACAGCAGAGCAAAGAATATGAGGTCGTCGTCTTAGAAGAAAGCAACGACATGGGCGGCATCTCTAAAACCGTGAATTATAAAGGCAACCGTATGGATATGGGCGGACATCGTTTCTTCTCTAAAGTGCCGCGAGTCAACGAATGGTGGGACAATATGCTCCCTTTGCAAGGCTCGCCTACCTATGACGACATCGTCCTTGACCGTAAAATGACGCTTACTCCCGGTGGCCCCGACCCGGAAAAGGAAGACAGGGTCATGTTGCGCCGCCATAGAGTGTCCCGGATTTATTACAACAAGAAATTTTTTGATTATCCGATCTCCTTCAAATTGGAGACTTTTACAAATCTGGGGCTGATCACCGATATCCAGGCAGGATGCAGTTATCTTGCCAGCGTCATTCACAAACGGAAAGAGAATTCCCTGGAAGATTTCTATATCAACCGTTTCGGCAAAAAGTTATATTCGATTTTCTTTGAATATTATACGGAAAACCTCTGGGGCAGGCATCCACGCGAAATTGCGCCGGACTGGGGCGCCCAGCGCGCTAAGGGCCTCTCTATTACAGCGATCATAAAGGACATGTTCGGGAAAATGTTGCCCGGTAAGAAAAACCGCAACGTGGAAACTTCCCTAATCGAAGAATTCAGTTACCCAAAGCTTGGCCCCGGACAGTTATGGGAAGTGACTGCCGAAGAAATCAGGAAATGCGGCGGCACGATTCTGACCAACTCCAAAGTAACAGGGCTGCATAAGAACGATGCCAACCAGATTACGTCTCTGACATATGAAACAAACGGTGAGAAAATCACTGTAGAAGGCGATGTCTTTATCTCTTCCATGCCGCTCAAAGATTTAATCGCAGGCATGAACAACGTGCCGGAAGAACCTGCCAGGATAGCTGCCGGCCTTCCTTACCGTGATTATATGACCGTCGGGATCCTGCTGCCGAAGCTGAATCTCAAGAATAAGACGAAATTGAAAACGATCAACAATATCGTCCCTGATTGCTGGGTATACGTGCAGGACCGTTCCGTACAGCTTGGACGCTTCCAGATCTATAATAACTGGTCGCCCTATATGATTAAAGACTTGGAGAATACCATATGGGTCGGCTTAGAGTATTTTGTGACCGAAGGGGACAAGTACTGGACGATGCCCGACGAAGAGTTCACCAGATTCGCCGTAAAAGAAATTGTGAGCATGGGACTGATCGATGATCCGAAAGACGTCATAGACTCCCATGTAGAAAGGGTCAAAAAAGCGTATCCCGCTTATTTCGACACTTACAAAGAAATTGATACGTTAACAGATTATCTAAAGACGATTGACAATCTCTACTGTGTAGGCCGTAACGGACAGCATCGTTACAATAATATTGACCACTCCATGGTAACATCCTTTGAAGCGGTCAACAATATTGTAAATGGCATAGCCAGCAAAGATAACATTTGGAATGTCAATACGGAAAAAGAATATCACGAATCCTGATAGAAGCCGCTTATCGCGGCTTTTACCGCGTCCCGGATCAATACCATGCCTTCCGGCTTTAAATGCAGCCCGTCCGACATATACTGTTGCATATTGTCAATGGTAATGCCACAATGCTGCAAATCAATGATGACACATTCTTTTGCTGTGGCGATCTCTACGATTTTCTCATTATAATCTTCCGATGTTAAATCCAGGCCGTTCACCATCATCTCAAAAGGGGTCTCTTTCCCCCAAGTCCCGATTGGCAAGAGCGTACAACAGAAAATATCCGAACCGGGATAGTAATACATCAGCTTCTCCAAGATCAGGCTGTAGCCATCGCTAAAAGTCTCTATTTCACCCTCGTCCACAAATACCGTCCCGTCATTTTCCCCAAGCGGGATCGCCTTGAGGAAATCATTGTTACCCATATAGACAATGATCATATCGGGGTATTCTCCATTCTCGCCAAGCAAATGCCCCATCCGGAATTCATTGCACCCACTTTGCGGGTCATCCGTGCCCAAAGAGTTCCCTACACAAGTACTGCCTGCGCTAGACGCATTGACACATAGCTCCATGCCCAAATTGTTCAGCACCATCTTCCACCATGTCTGCTCTACGCTATCTACGCCCTCTCCATTCATCGGATAAAAGTCATAATAGCCTTCCGGGATCCAGTCATCAAACGTTGAGACACTGTCTCCGACTATTGAAAGCCTCTTCCCTACCAGTTTACCGGAAACGCCAACCGGCAGCACGACATGCTCTTCCTTTTCCTCCGGCAGCGTCAGGAATAGGATCCCTTTTTCCTTTTTCCAGCTTTCCTGCGATCCTTCTTCCATCTGCTCATCGCTCTTAGCCATATCTTCCTGCTTCTCATCCGTTGCTGTCTCACCGGTTTCCTGGCTCCCACACGCACTCATGCAGATTCCTCCGCCTAGCATGAGAAGCGCAGCCATCCCCCACGAGATCATCCTGTTCTTCCGGCTCTCTGCACCGTTTATCCTTTGTCCTCTCCTCATTCTGCCCCCTGCTCCCTGTTTCTTACTTTCTCTTAAATACCGACTGTCTCGCGCCATGCATTTTATCATGATGCTTCAGGATATCATCTACCGCGTCCATCCGCAGTCCCGCGTCAATGAAATCGCAATACTTACAGAACGGATAATTCTCCCTGCCTTCTCTGAGCGCTTCCCGTAATGACCGGTATTTATCACTGTTCCATCCATCCTTTAACGGCACTTCGTACAGGTCGGCCAGATCCGTTACCTCGAAGTTATCGCAGCAGCATATCCCTAATTTCCCATTCGGCATAATCCACATATCGGTATAGGGCATCAGGCACGTTTCCTTGATCACTTTGCCTTTTGACTGCTTGTTCGGCGCGCTGCCGGCACGGTTTGTCAGTACCTCTTTCAAATAACGGATTTGCACCAGAATATCCACATCCTTAAACTCTTCCGGATGCTCTTTCACATATTCATAAATCACCTGCACATTATCGTGCATTTTCATATTCAGGCAATAATTGTTGATGATCAACTGATCCACATAGGGAACGATTGCCTTCACCTTATCAATATCCAGCAACAGGCCATTCGTAGACATGAAGATAAATGCCTCCGGGAGCTGCTTCCTGGCATATTGGTGGAACTCTACAATCCTTTTATCCAGCCACGGCTCATTATTGCCATACAGTGTCAGATGCCCTTTATAGCCCCAGTCTTTAAGCTGGTCAATAATGGAATAGTATAATTCATCCGGCATTTTCATATAAGGCCGCTTCTCCGCATGGATATTGGCCGTACAAAACTCGCAGGTACTATTACAGCGGTTCACCGTCTCTAGATTAACGACAAGCGGGTGCGGCGCTTCCTTCTGTCCGAAAAAATATTCTATATATTGTTTCTGTTGCTTCCTTCTTGTCAGGAACTGCAATTTTAAATAACTCTCCGTTGAAATCTTGGGAAGATACTTCCTCGCATTCCAGCCGAGCACTCCCGCGAAATTGTGTACCCTAATCGACATCTTTTCTCTCCTTTCATCTGCCTGGCCATCTTACCGGTAAACATGGACCGTATAGCTCCCATCCTCAGATGTGTAGCTCCCAAGAAGCTCCAGTCCTGCTTCCTCTGCATTCGTAAGCTTTATACGGGAGAAAATGTATTTCCCGCCCAGCTTCCGAAAGCTCTCCACATCCATATAAATATCATAATCCGTTGCATAAACGGTTTTCGTTGCGCTTACGATGCTAAGATCCGTACCGGAATAGAGATAGACACGTGCCCCCCAGTCATCATAATAAATCCTGGTCGCTTCCACCCTCTCTAGCGCCGGTGCGATTATTTCCCGGAAATCTTCTTTGTATTGCTGGGAATAAAATCCCAGATAACCATCTAATGTTGCAATATCATTGTATTCTAAGACCGCCGGATGCATGCCGTACGCTACCGACCATTCCCCCTGATAGCCAATGTCCTCCTTGATCTTCCTGAAAAGATCTACCGCATAAAACTGCCCGTAAGAAAGCTCATCCACTTCTGTCCCATGAAAATGCTCATAAGCGCGGTTCCTACACGTATGATAAATATCATTATACCTTGTCGGCGCCAAAATAACCACCAGAACCGCCAGGCAAATGAGCGCATTCGCAATCCACATTTGTATGACACCCATGTCATAAAGCCTTTTTAACACCAGGAAAAACGCCGCGTACCACAAAAAGGGATTAAACCATATCGTCCGGTTAAACTGCCATCCCTGTAAAGGCGGTATCAGAAATTCTACCAATCCCCTGACAGGCGCGCAATCATACAGGCCATACACAACGCAATTAAATACGATGAATAACATCACAAAGTTAAAGCGATCATGCAATACGCCACGCATGTTATTTTTTCTCATGTAACATACGTTATTTATTATAAAATAGAATACGCAGACAGGCAATACTATTTTACCATGCACGCCGTCCGCATGGAAAATCCCTTCTTTCCATACCGTTACTATTTCGCTAAGGACTTCTTGCGCCGATAGCTTAGCGTTCACAATGGATGAACGAATTGTCACTTCATCACTTAGGAGCATCTGTCCGAACAGCCGGTATTCACATACGACATAGCCAAGCGCCAATACCACCACCGCTATCCATAGAGACCATGCAGGCCTTCGGTCCCTAACCGACATCCATATCGCCGCAATCACGATATATCCTAACAGGAAAATGCCCACATAGGAAAAATAGGACACGAGCGGATATAAGAATAACGCCACATACAAGCGCTTTGACTTATTTTTATAAATCCGTACCAAAAGGTATGCGGCAAGCGGCATAGAGGCAAACGCAAAGCCGAAAGCCGGGAAGACGTTCAAAATACCGTATACAAAGCCTGTCATATAGATTAACGGGCGGTATGCCGGATACTGCGCCGGATACAATTCTTTTGCCAAGAGCCGGAAAGAAAAGACCGCAATAAGCACCTTCAACAATAATCCCAGCACATAAGCCGTATAAGTCGGGAATATCATGTACAAGACACTATAAAGCGATAATTCCGAGGGCAAGTTGTCCCTACTGACACCGCCAAGAAACGGCACGTCCACGCCATGTTCCCAAAAAGAACCCGTATTTTTCAACATCTGGAACTGTGCCAGGAACAAATCCATATTGTCATGCACACCGATGTAGCTTTTCTCCCCATACCAGAAGAAGACAACCCCTTCAAAGACCAGGAAACCTACGATCGGAAAAAGAAACCAATATTTTGCCAGCCACAGAAGCCACTTCTGCTGTATCCATTTCTTCATAGACGCTCTTATCCCCTCTTATGCCGCATGCCCCGCTGTTTTTCCCTTTTTACGGAAAACGAAGAATTTCTGTCCGAAAAAGTTCATAATGATAAAAAATCCCATGCCAAGGATCATCGCCACATTATCCATGATCACGACAACCTCCACGGAAAGCGTGGAAGCAACGATCCCGACTGCCTCGCTAAAATATGACGATAGCACCTTTTCCACAAGCGGCTGTGCCAGGCTGAAAGCAATCAGATAGCAGACAATGATATTGACCGCAAACCGCCAGGGAAGCCCTTTATCTTTCTCTTCTACTTTAAATGTCACTTTGCTGTTGGCATGATAAGAAAAGACGCTGCCGATGAAATAAGAAATACCGCTAGAGAGCCAGTAGTTCATATGGATCAAGTTATACAAGACCGCCATGATCGCCCAGCCCATCAGTGTATTGATGACCCCTACCATGCCAAAATGGATCACTTCCATCAGGAATTCCTTCTGTTTCTCTTTATGCTCTTTCGTCTTATCCATTACTGATCTCCCATTCTTGCTCAACTTGCGAATTTGGGCAATACGATTGCTAATCCGCTCTATACTTGCCACTTGCCATCTAGGCTATGCGCTTACTGATCCGCTCTATACTTGCCACTTGCCAATTGCTATATTATAATATACACAATCTGGGCACATTTATCAATAAGGGGGTTTTTTCTATGCCAACATTAAAAGTACACCATATCGGCTATCTTGTCAAAAAAATAGATGCCGCCATACAGGCTTTCACCAAGCTAGACTACGTGACCATGCAGCCTACCGTCTATGATGAGATCCGCAAAGTGCATATCTGCTTTATGCAAAAAGACGGTTATGTCATCGAATTGATCGCTCCTGCTTCCGAAGATTCGGTTGTATCAGGTCTCATAAAAAAATGCAAGAATAGTCCTTATCATATCTGCTATGAATCAGCCGATTTTGACAAAGACTATCAAATGTTAATGGACAATGGCTATGCTTCCATTGATGCGCCAACGCCGGCGCCGGCGCTATCAGGGCGGCGCGTCGTTTTCCTCATGAATGCCTCCATGGGCATGATAGAGCTGCTCGGGCCATGACTGCATTATCCTATGCGCTATTTGATTTCTACGCCGAAAAGCGCAGGTGCCAAACCTGCGCTCATCTGTATCCGCCTCTTTTGCCTGTCGTTCCAAGCCAAGACATTATTACTGGCTCATGATGATATCCACCATTTCTCCCACGTTTTTCATTGCAACAATCTGGCCCATATTAAATTTCATGCCAAATTCCTGTTCCACTGCCGCAATCAGGTTAATATGTTCCAAAGAATCCCATCCTTCAATATCATCGGCAGTCGTAGCGTCTGTTACGGTAATGTCATCATCATCAAAAATATCGCAAAACACTTCATTTAGTTTCTCAAAAACTTCTTCTCTGCTCATGTCCATTCGATCCTTTCTTAGCTGATAAGAATAGCTTCATCCCATCATCCCTATGCATCTATCCTTTAACTATAGCGGATTTTCCTGTATTCTGCAACGTATTTTATTCTTCTCTGTAAAAATCTGCCTTAATCAGCCGGATGGCATACTCTACGTATTTCTGCCTTCCCAACGACGTCAAGTGGATGCCATCCTCTAGACATTGGTCTGCATTGTAGACATTTATGCCGCCTTCCTCAATCGCATTATAGAAAATGGTGCCTTCTTCTTTGTGCTGTTCCGCGACATATCCGCAGACTCTTGCATAATCAATTAACTTGCCGTATCCGTAATCCAGCGTATAACCGTCTCCCACGAACGTCTCTCCATTGTAGAACTGACAGAAATGTGGGGCAATCAACATAATTTTGGCATCCGGGAACCCGCTATGCAGCAAAGTGACCGCCGTATCCAATGCCCCTACATAAGTGTGCGCCTCGTCAATGTTGCGCACTTCACCGTTTTCCAGATAAATGCTCTGCGGCACTTGTGCCAAAAAGTCATTGATGCCATATTCAATCACAAAATAATCCGTTTTGGAAAAGTCACATTCTTTTAAGATTTCCCCGGCACGGTATCCTTCAAAAATACTGCCGTCAATATTGCCTAAGATCGCATTCACGACACCTAATAAGCAACGCGATTCCCATTTACTAAAATCATATTGCTCTGAGCCTACGAGCGCGGCTGTCGTGCCGCCCATTGACATATTGTAGACTTTGGCATTACATGCGTCCCCAATCAGCGTAGCGATACCGTCATATTCCCGCACGTTATCTAGAATGCTGTCCCCTAAGAAGACAATCTGCATATCATACGGATCCTCCTGCGCTTCTGCGGCCCCCTCTCCCGTTTCCGTTCCTTGCGCCGCTTCAGCAGTCTGGGAAGCTTCCCCTTGGGTCGTTTTTTCTACCGTATTCATGAACGCTTTGTCGTCCTCTGCCCCTGTATTCTCCGGTGCATTGCTTTGTGCCTTCGCATCTTCCTGGGATTGCTCTAGCGCCTGTAGCGTCTGATAGTTTGTTTCCTCTAATGCAAGCCTCTCCTTCTCCAATTTCAGCCTCTTTTGCCCATAAATGATCTCTATGAGCGCAAGGATGCAAAAGCCTATCATAACCGAATACAGCGCTATCCTGCCATTATAATTACGCCTTCTTCTATTTCCTCTCTGCTCCATATCCGTCACCGTTCCTTTCTACACAGACTATAACACATTTTCCCAATCAAAAAAGCTTTTATTCCAAATATTAATGAAACCTTTCGTTTTTCTTAATAAATTACCTGCTACTTGTATCTTTACCCTGTTATAGTATATAATAATTAAACTATAAATATGTGAGAGAAATGCGAAAGATAGCGAGGTCTTTTAAATACATGTCATTTACAAAAAAAAGCTTAAGGCATCATTTCATTGCGAAGAATATCCATAACTTTATTTTTATTATTTTCCTGGCGGCATTTTATGCTTTTGTGCTGCTCTATATCAAGCCCGTAGACGGCATCAACGACGATTGGGGCATGTACAGCATTCTTTCCGGTGCCTATACAGGCTCCCCGGATACTCATGTGCTGTTCTTCCTCTATCCGTTATCATGGCTGCTCTGCGAGCTGTACCAGATGAACAGCAGCATCCCCTGGTATGGCATATTCCAACATAGCGTGCATGTCCTTTGCATCTTCCTGGTATACCGACGCTCCATGCAGCTTTGGCGCAAACATGCTTCCTCCCACGCCGTAATATTTCCGGCCTTGACCATTCTGGGATTGCTCTTTTTCATCATAGACTTCAATGTCATTTGCGAAGCACAATATACGACCACCGCCGGATTTGTTGCCGCTACAGCGTTGTTCTATTTTATTACGACCAGATCAAGTGAGAGCATCCTGGTATTTTTAAGAGGGAATATCCCTACCCTTTTACTCGCCTGGCTTGCTTTTTGCATGCGCAGGAACGTCCTCTATATGATGCTGCCCATCGCAGGCATGCTATGGCTTGCCAAATGGGCCATATCCAGACAGAAATCTTACAGCCACTATATCCTGAAGCTTTTCTCATTCGCCGCCATCCTCCTTGCCGGGGCAGGCATTCTTGCCGGCATCCATGCCCATGCCTATGCACAAGACGAATGGGCGGATTTTATAAAGATTAATCACTACAGGGAGCGCATTGGTGACTTCTATACCTGGCCGGAATATGAAGAATGTGCAGATCGGCTGTCCGCAATCGGCATAGATGAAGAGACATATCATTACCGCAGGGCAGGCGCCCCTTATATCGGGCATCAGATGAGCTTAGAAGACTGGGAAGCGATGCATGATATTGCAAAAGATTGTTACCATGCGCGCACGTCCGTTCTGTCACAGATAAAAAACATCCTGAAAGGAAGCATCACTGTCTTTCTATACCAGGATGGCATGCAGCCTGCTAATCTTTGCGCGGCTATCCTTCTGCTGCTGGTCCTGTTCTGCATTCTATACCAGCGCAACCTTGTCGCGCTTGCCGTTTATCTGTTCTATCTCTTCGGCAGGTCGGTGGCATGGGGGTATGTACTATTTGAAGGACGCTTCCCGAAGCGTATTGTCCAGCCCCTCATTACTGCCGATTTTATGGTGCTGCTTGGGATTCTGCTTGCTTTTAACCTGCTCAACCTCAAACGGCAGAAAATATATGCCTTTTTGCTGCCATGTATCATTATATTGTCCGCTGTCTCCGTTTATTGCACCAAAACCAATATTGACGCCTCATATCACGCAAACCAGCCTGTATGGGATGATTTGAAAGAATACTGCTACTCCCATCCGGACAATTTCTATATCTGGACTTATGACAGCGGCACCTTAGATAACTATTGTGAATCGCCGTTTGACACGACGCTTGACACGTACCAGAACTTCTTCTATACCAACTGGGGCGTCGTCTGCAACCCTAATAGCAAAAAGAAACTGGCAAAGCACGGTATCGAGAATTTCGGAGAAGACCTTGCTGCCAGTCAAAATGTTTATTTTATCTTCCGCAAAGGATTATATCACAAGGAACATCCTGTCATCATGTATTTCCGCCATACTTATCAGGTAGGGTGTGAACTTGCCGACACGTTCCGTGCCGGCGGCTACGATTATGAAGTATATCAGCTAAGATAGCCGTTATTTCTCATTGCTCCGTTCGCTTTTCATCAGGTTTCTTGTGACAAGCGCATACCGGTACTCAAAATCGCGCCTGTTCTTCAAAGCCATATTGGATAGAATGAGGCCTGCAAAGAAGGACTGTACCGCCGCTAACGCCATAAAGCCACAGCAGAACAAGGTCGGGAACCGGAGCACCAGCCCGGTTTCCAGATAAGATACCAAGACCGGGATGAACATGATGACGGCTAACGCTGCCAATACAAACGCGCATGCGCCGAAAAAGCCAAAAGGCTTATAATCCCGATATAACTTGACAATCGTCCGCAAGACCTTTATACCATCGGAAAACGTATTTAATTTCGATTCGCTTCCTTCCGGCCTGTCCCGATAATCCACTACGACATTTTCAATCTGCAAATTATTATAGACCGCATGGATGGTCATCTCCGTCTCTATCTCAAAACCCGTGGACAATACCGGGAATGTCTTGGCAAACCCATAACTGAACGCCCTGTACCCCGTCATAATGTCCTTAATATGACAGCGGAAAAGTTTATTGATGCTGCTACGGACAATGCTGTTGCCAAAATTATGGAAAGGACGTTTGTTCTCTGTAAAATAGGTGGAAGAAAGCCTGTCCCCCACAACCATATCTGCATTATGCTCTAACACCATATCCGCCATTTCCCTGGCATATTCCATTGGGTACGTGTCGTCTCCGTCCACCATAATATAACATTCTGCTTCTATTTCACGGAACATACGTCGGATAACATTTCCTTTTCCCTGCATATATTCATACCGGATCTGCGCTCCGGCCTCTAATGCTTTCTCGACCGTACGGTCTTTGGAATTATTATCATACACATAAATAACCGCCTCCGGGAGCGCCTCTTTCGCGTCCCTTACTACTTTAGCGATAGTTTTCTCTTCATTATAACAGGGAATCAGAACCGCAATCTTATCCATTCTAATAACCGTGCCTTTCTCTTAGTCTATAAACAGTATTATGATATCATAAAAAGCTTTTATTCTCTACCCTGAATTATAAGAAATTCTTCGGTATCCTGTTTTCCCCATACCGGATGCCCTGCCTAAAAGCCTTGGTAAATAAATTCCGCCGCGCTATACTCCGGCCCATAGCAGCCGAGCAAAATCACATAAAACAATAATGCATACCAGATCATCCACCTGACAGGCAGCCGTTTTCTTGCAATCCGGTCCCGCACAGAGCCTTTTTGCTGCAAGCAAGATACCAGGAACAGAAGCAACAGCGAGATGACGGCGATGCCAAGCTCAATGGCATCTAAGCCAATGTCTGTAAGCGAACCGTTCCAAAGTATATGCGGGTTCCAAACGCTTACCGCTCCTTTTAGCATGGAAAATGCCGCTCCCACCG
>CAJTSL010000025.1 GCA_910578845.1 uncultured Lachnospiraceae bacterium | reverse complement strand
GATTCTCTTTTTCTTAGGAATCAGGGGCCAAAATCGGCATTAACCGACAGCCCCTCTTACGTTTATTGGACTGTGCTGCTTGGCGCGTTTGCTTTAGTGGGATCGTCGTTTTTCTTGCTTTCTGCATAAAAATCCCGGTACTGCGAAGGCGTCATCTGATATTTTTTCTTAAAGGCTCTCATAAAGTTCTCCGGATTCTCATATCCAAGCATTTTGCTGATCTGGTTGACGGTCAGGCCGGAGTTTTTCAGGAGCAAGTCGGCGTTCTGGAAACGGATCCGGTTCAAAAGCTGGGAAAAGGTACATCCGAACAGCTTTTTGATATATCTGGAACAGTAGGGCACCGTATAGTGCAGGTGCGCCGCCAGTTCCTCTAAAGTAATCGTGGAATAGTTTTCCTGTAAGAATGTGAGGATCTCATGGTCTACATTTTTCACAGGGACAGATTCTACAGCAGCCTGCCAGTGTCTGGATAGCTTTACTAAAAGCGTAATCAGCATACCGGTCAGGATACGGTCCGTAAAAACATCGGCAGAAAGCATTTCTTCGAACATATCAAGAATCCGTTCCCGGATTTCAGGATCCTCTCCTGTTCGGAAGAGGAGATATTGCTCACTGTTCTTATTATAAATACTGTCTAGCAGGAAATGGCTCAGTGTGTCCTGCCCTTTTAATAGCCCTGTACATATGTCGGTGAAGGTAGAGGGGTGGACCAGTATTTTGATAGCCAGCCCGTTAGGGCAGCTATTCTGGGAATGTATGGCATGAGGAGGCAGGATACAGAAATCCCCCTCGGAAAATGTCTCTGGATTTTGGTTAATATATTGGACGCTGCTGCCAGAGAGGACATAAATAAGCTCGAAATATGTATGCGTGTGCGCTGGTATCTCCAGACGGGTTTGCTTCAAGAGGACAATATTATGTTCCGTGCTGGGAACAATCTTATAAAAATCCCGTGTGATGTTCAATATATGGTTCCAGGTGAGCAAAGGGATGTTCCGGGTATCACGATCTACGGGTAGTTTTGTGAGAAGGGTAAAGAGGTCGCTCGGATTTTTTTGAGAGGGGGGGGCTATATGCCTAAGATGTACGTCCATATATTTTTCCCTGGCGGTTTCCGTGCTGAGATATTTGTAAACATGCTCTCGCCCCATTTATCATTCCCCTTTCCAATCTGTATTTTCCAGTTCGGTTTTAATTATACATAGAGGCAGAAAAAAGAGATAGTAGAAAAAAACGGAAATTAAGCATGCACAGATAAGAGGTTAACTAATGACAGCAAAATTGGTTAAGAAAAACAACTGTAAAACGTTTGAGTTGCTGTTATAATAAAACAAGCGCACGTTTAGGCGTAAGAAAGAGCGGAAAAAAAGAAAGAAGAGGAGGAGGTAAAATATGGCCGGTAAAGGTGCAAAAGTAGTCCAAAAGAAGCAGAAGATTACGATGGGGTTATTATGGAAACAGCGATACTTGCTAATGATGTCATTGCCGTTTGTGATTTGGATCATCATTTTCAAGTATATCCCGTTGTGGGGGTGGACCATGGCGTTTCAGGAGGTAAAGCCAGCCACTTTTGCGATACCAATCTGGGAAAGGCCTTTTGTTGGCTTTGAGAATTTCATAAAGGCTTTTGAGGACAGATTGTTCCAGCAGACTATGATTAACACAATTGGCATCAGTATCTTGCAGATTGCAGTAGGCACAGTGGTAGCGATTGCCTTTGCAGTACTGCTCAATGAATTAGTATTTTCGGGGTTCAAGAAAGTGACGCAGACGATTTCTTATCTGCCCCACTTTGTATCATGGGTTATTATCGCCAGTATTGCCAAGAATATCTTTAACGACGGGGGCGTCATGGATTCTCTGGCAGGAACGAATTTGCATTTAATGAGTACAAACTCACCGCTAATCTGGTTGGTTATCGTTTTGATTGAATGCTGGAAAGAGATGGGATGGAGCGCGATCATCTATCTTTCTTCTATGGCGGGCATTGACCCAGGCCTTTATGAAGCGGCACAGATTGACGGAGCGAACCGTTTCCAGAAGATATGGCATATAACACTGCCAGGCATTAGGCCAACGATCGTTGTCCTGCTGATCATGAGCATTGGTGGCGCATTGAATGTCGGCATGGAAAGACAGATGTTGTTGAGCAACGCACTCGTACAGGATCATACGATGGTGCTTTCATGGTTCTCCTATATGAGAGGTATTAAGAGCAGCGATTACGGCCTTGGTACAGCACTCGGCGTGTTCCAGTCAGTTGTGGGCGTAGCGCTTCTGTTGATTGCCAATAAGATTGCCAGCATGGTCGGCGAAGACAAGTTGGTATAAAGTGAGGTGGCGAGATGAAGAATTTACATAAAACTTGGTTTGATTATTTTTTGGTTGTAGTTTTTGCATTTATCCTGGTAATTACCTTGTATCCATTTTTGAATGTGCTTGCAATTTCATTAAATGATGCTACGGATACGCTGAAGAATATCAATTTTATCTTCCCGCGTAAGTTCACCTTGACGAACTATAAATATGTGTTCGAAGAAGGAGGGATTCTCCAGCCGTTGTTCATTTCCATTGCCAAGACGGTGATTGGAACGCTGGCCGGAGTAATCTGTACGGCGATGTTGGCATATACGTTAAGCCGCCGGGATTTTGTCTTCCACAAGCTTTTTACAATGATTTTCGTCATCACCATGTATGTGGGCGGCGGCCTGATCCCGGAGTACTTACTGATTGTCCGTACTTTACACCTTGGGAATAACTTCTTAGTATATATTATCCCTGGTCTGATCTGGGTCTACAATATGATCCTGGTACGTTCCTTCATAGACGGCCTTCCGATTGCGTTACAGGAGGCGGCTAAGTTAGACGGTGCCAATGATTTCCAGATTTGGTATATTGTTATCATGCCATTATGTACGCCGGTTATTGCGACGATAGCTTTGTACTATGCGGTAGGACAGTGGAACTCTTTCATGGATACTTATCTATATGCGAAAAAGCTGCCGACATTGCAGTACAAACTATACGAGATCATGTCCCAGGCTACTATGCAGCTAGATACCCATACTACGACAAACGCGACCCAGGCCGTTACGCCTATGGCAATCCGTATGGCAGTAACCGTGGTAGCTACGGTTCCGATCATTATTGTATATCCTTTTGTGCAGAAGTATTTCGTAGGGGGCATGACATTAGGCTCCGTGAAAGATTAAGTGGGAAATACTCTTAGGAACAGCATAGGGAAAGCTTGTAACCTAAGAGTATTGAAATAAAGTTATATTATCCAAAGCTATAAAAAAGCAATATGAAGGAGGAAAAAAATGAAGAAGAGAGTATTGGCAGTGCTGATGACCGGTGCGATGGTTACCGGAATGTTAGCTGGATGTGGTGATTCTGGCACATCAACAAATGACAGCAGTACGACAACAGACAACGGCACGACAACAAACGCCGGGACGGAAGCTAGTTCCGGGGAGGAAGACTTATCTCCCATTACATTCGAGTATTACAATGCGGACGGTAAGAACGGCAACTGGAGCGAGACAGCGGTAGGTGCAGCGATCACGGATGCAACAGGTGTGACATTAGAGATTACATATCCGGTTTCCAGCACAGGCGATGCTAGTGAAGATGTAGCATTGATGATTGCAAACGATGAGTATCCGGATCTGATTTATTCAAAAGCATCAGTAACGAACCTCTATGAGGCAGGCGCGCTGATTGATATGAGAGACTTAATTGAGCAATATGGCCCTAATATCAAGAAGATGTATGGCGATGAGTTTGAGAAGTTAAAATGGAGCGCAGAGGATGACGGTATTTACCAGTTGTCTTACGCAGGCGTACGCGGGACAATATTTGGCACAGGCGGAACCTGCCAGATTCAGTACGCAGTATTGAAAGAGAACAATTATGAGTATCCTAAGACATTAGAAGAATACGAAGCAATGATTAAGAGCTATCTGGAAGCACATCCTACCACCGAGGACGGTCTGGAGACAATCGGTATTTCCATGAGCGCTTCTGACTGGCACTGGATGATCACGTTAGGAAACCCTGCCGGATTTATAGCAGATGCGGCGCCGGATAACGGACAGTGGCTGATTGATGAGAACTATAACTGTACTTATAAACATACTAGCGATGCTGAGAAAGAATATTTCAGATGGCTGAGCCGTATGTATGACGAAGGTATCCTGGATCAGAACTTTGCAACGCAGACAGACGACGACTATATTGCAAAATTATCCAGTGGCCGTGTAGTAGCGATTACGGATGCAAACTGGCATTATATGCAGGCAGAAGCAGCTTTGAAAGCAGAAGGTAAGCTGGATAAGACTTATTGTGGCCTTCCGGTAGTCATGGATCCTAGCAAGAAAGCACCTACTTTGATGTACCAAGGTTTGCAGGTAGGATATGGCTTAGCAATCACAAAGAGCTGTGAAGACCCAGTGCGTGCGATTAAATTCTTAGATTATCTCTGTTCAGAAGAAGGTGCAATCCTCTATAAATGGGGTATTGAAGGAACACATTATTTCATCAATGATGAAGGCAAACGTTACCGTACAGAAGAAGAGATCACGAAGTCCAAGACAGACCCTGATTATGGTAAGACAACAGGTATCGGCAATTATGTAGGGTTCCCGATTTATGGAGACGGCGTATTAGATTCTAACGGCGATTACATGACACCTATTAGCAAAGAGTCTGTTATCGCAGAGTACAATGAAATCGAGTTAGAAGCTTGTGAGGCATGGGGAGCAGAACTGTTGATTGATATCTTCCCGCAGCCGGATGAATTTGAGACACCTGTTTATTCACCGTTGTGGGCATATGCAATTCCGCAGGAACTTAGCAACAATGTGACTATCCTGGATGAGATTGCATTCCCTAGCTTAGTTAAATGTGTAACGGAACCGGAATCTTCCTTTGATGCAAACTGGGATGCGATGATTGCGGAACTGAAAGCTAACGGCTTGGATGAGACAAACGCGATGATGACAGAATTCCTGGCAACGAAGGTTCAGTAAGACAGAAAAGCAGTTATGTGATGTTATGAAAAGAAAGGACTGATATTTCGATATCAGTCCTTTTTTTGGGTTATGTACAATTTATCCGGGCAGCTTTCCCGGGAGATATAAGTAACAGGGACAACGCTTGCGGTAACTTCATTGTCAAAAGAATGAAGCTGATGGTTCATCAGCCGGATACATTCAGCGGCCAGTTTTTCCAACGGCAAGTATACAATGGAAAGAGAAGGGTAGCAGCTCTCGCTGATCTTGACACCGGAATCTCCGATCGATATGAACTCTATGTTACCCGGGAAAACGATGCCTTTTTCTGCAAATGCCCGCAGCGCGCCTAACGCAAAGTCTTCTCTCATATATAAGATGCAATCTGCTTCGGGATGCTCTTTTAAAAGCCGGAGAGTTGTCTCGTAGCCGTCTATGGGAAAGGAATCCGCACAGTAGTATACAAGAGGCTCTTCCATATTCCGTGACAGGCAAGTATAAGCGAACAGGTTCTGGCGTATGTTCATGCCGTTGAAAATAGGCTGTGTAGTGATGATCGCCGGTTTTTTCTTACCATGGGAGGCAAAGACTTCCGCCGGTATCGTGCCAATGGAACGGTCATCCATAACGACGCTGGGATACTTCTTAGAATAGCGGTTATACAGGATGAGCGGCCTTGGGAAACAATTACTGTCCAGGAATTCCAGGTCAGTTTCCGTTGCATTGCAGACAATGATGCCATGGCAGCTTAACACCAGTTCATTTCTCATAGCAAGCTGAAGGGAACCGGCCTTGTAGGATTGGAGCAGAACCTCGTAGGGCAGGCTTTCACTCTCGATCGTTGCTTCGAGGCCTCGGAAAAAACGCAACATCGTCTGCGCTCTTGAATCGGCCACCCAGAAAATAAGGATCCGGTATGAAAACTGACCGGTAGCTTTCTTTAGGCTGACAGCCTGCAAGTTTGGAAGATATCCCATGCGTTTGGCAATCTCTAACACCCGTTGCTCCGTCTGTGCGGAGATTTTCCGTTCTTTTGATTTGTTGTTTAATATCAGGGAGACTGTGGTAGGCGAAACGTTTGCCTCCCGGGCGATTTCTTTTATTGTTACCATATAAATGCTCCTGAGAATAGTATTTGGGCTTATAGAAAAATGTAAGATAAACGATTGCGCAAATATTATTGTATTATTACTATGCTACACTGTATTAAGAAGCAGGTCAAGGGGTTATAGCAAGGAAAAGCAGAGAAAAATTACCAATAAAGGAAAAAGATATCTTTGGACAGTACACAGGTTAAATGGCAAGATTGACAAAAGAGAGAGGGAAAGGTATCATAAACATAAAACTAAAACGTTAAACTATTTATTGGCATGATGCAAAAGTTATGATGCAAAGCCAAACAAAATCAAGAGAAAAGCGAGGTGGAAAGAAGATATGGGAAAAGTTATCATTGGAGGCGGGCAGGGCTTCTGGGGAGACAGCAATGATGCCGCCGTCCATATGGTCCGGCATAGTAACATCAATTATATGGCTTGCGATTATCTGGCGGAGCTGACGATGTCTATTATGGCGAGGCAGAAACTGAAGAATCCGAAAGCCGGATATGCCCGGGATTTTATCGGTATGATGAAAGAGTGCGGGAAAGAAGCTTATGAGAAGAATATACGGGTGCTGACTAATGCGGGAGGCATGAATATTGAAGGACTGGTAGAGGCATTGGCGGCTCAGGCTTCGGAACAGGGATTGGCAGGAATGAAAATCGGTTATGTGACCGGAGACGAGATCTCTGCACGGATCCCACAATTGTTGAAAGAGGGGGTTACTTTTGACAACATGGATGATGCCGGGGACTTTGCAGAGATCAAGGATAAAGTCTTCAATGCCAATGTGTATTTCGGACACGAGCCTACACTGGATTGTTTGAAACAGGGAGCGGATATGGTCATTAGCGGGCGCTCCACAGATTCTGCCCTGTTCCTTGCTCCTTGTATGTATGAGCTCGGCTGGGAGAATGATGATTGGGACAATCTGGCCAGAGGGATTATGGCAGGGCATTTGCTGGAATGTGGCGGCCAAGGCGCCGGAGGGAACTTTGACTATGGCTGGCGGGATGTGCCAAGGATGGATGAACTGGGATTCCCGATCGCGGAAGTAGGGGACAATGAATTTGTCATTACAAAAGCGCCGGATTGCGGGGGCATCATCTCTGAACAGTCCTGTAAGGAACAATTCCTATACGAAGTGCATGATCCTGCCTGTTACCTGACGCCAGACGTGACGGTGGATATCAGTCAGGCTACTTTGACGCAGTCTGGTGAGAACCGTGTGCGGGTAGGGAATATACGTGGCAGGGAGAAGCCGGAGATGCTAAAACTTTCTCTTGGGTATCATGCAGGCTATAAAGTAGCGGGGATGCTAAGCTTTGCCTGGCCGGATGCTTATGAGAAGGCGCAGTATGCCGCGGACATCATCTTGAAGAAGCTAAAGCGCAAGAATCTGGCAGCAGAGGAAATCAGAGTCGATTATATCGGTGTCAATGCGCTACATCTCGGGGTTGCGCAAACAGATCCGGAGAAGCTGAAAGATTTGAACGAAGTGGTGCTGCGTATCGCAATCCGTACGTTGACGAAAGAAGAAGCATATAAATTGGTACCTGAGATTGCGCCGCTACAGCTCAATGGCCCTCCGGGCGCAAGTTTCTTTGGCGGCAGAGCAAAAGTACAGGAAGTATTGGGACTGTGGCCTTGCCTGATACCAAGAGACGCGGTCAATCTGGAAAGCCATATATTGACAGTGAAGTGACAGTCAAGTGACAGTAAGATGACAGTGGAATAGAGAAGATTGGAAATGCTATTTCCAATCACGGGATTTGTGTCTGCGCGCTGCTTGCCACAAACCCGTTCATGTGCAGGCTCAACAGACCGGGCCAAAAGCAGTGCAGAAATGAGGAAGAAAATGCGAATATATCTGAATCAGATTGCCCACGGCAGATCCGGGGATAAGGGCGATACCAGCAATGTATGCATTTTTGCCAGGAAACCTGAGTATTATGGCATCATTGCCAGAGAAGTGACGCCAGAACGTGTGAAGGAACATTTCGGAGATATGGTACAGGGAGAAATCGCGCGCTATGATGTGCCGACTTTACAAGGATTCAATTTTGTCATGAAGCATGCGCTGGGAGGCGGAGCTACCCACTCTTTACGTCTTGATAGCTTAGGAAAGTCCATGGGAAGCGCTTTCTTGCGGATGGAGATTGAAGTGCCGGACGAGGAATAGGGGATTAACATAAGAAAGCTAAGGCAAAAGAGAATGTAGTGAGTGAATAAAGCCGGAATAAAACATGAGAGAGGACTAGAAATGGCAGAGCATACCGCATTGGAGAATTTGGTGGTACTGGATTTATGCCGGGTGATTGCCGGGCCTTTCTGTGGGGCAATGCTGGCGGACTTGGGAGCCACCGTAATTAAAATCGAAATGCCGGGCAGAGGGGATGATGCACGAGCCTATGCACCGTATATCAACGGGGAAAGCTTGTATTATTCCAATCTGAACCGCAATAAATATGGGATAACGCTGGACTTAAAGAAGGAAGCGGGGAAAGAAGTGCTGCGTGAGCTGGTGAAGAAAGCGGATATCCTAATTGAGAATTTCAGGCCGGGTGTCATGGACAGGATGGGCCTTGGCTATGAGGAGTTAAAGAAGATAAATCCCAGATTGATCTACGGAGCGGTCAGCGGCTTTGGGAGTTATGGGCGTTATCATGAAAGACCGGGATATGATATTATCGCCCAGGCAATGGGCGGCCTGATGAGCATAACCGGACAGGCGGGGAATCCGCCTACCCGTTCCGGCAACGCCATGGGAGACATTTTAGGAGGCTTGAACTTATCGATTGGCGTTTTGGCGGCGGTGAATGCCCGCAACCTGACGGGGGAAGGACAGAGAGTGGACATATCTCTGACGGACTGTGTCGTAGCAAGCTTAGAGCAGGCAGTGCAGCGCTATTCTGTATCCGGTAAGGTGCCGGAACGCAGGGGGAATTCGTATGAGGCCATTGCCCCTTATGATACATACCGGGCAAAGGATGGTTATGTGGTAATCGGCTGTGGGAACCAGAAACTGTATGAACATTTCTGCAAGAACATTATGGAACGACCGGAGCTGATAGAGGATGAACGCTTCCTGACGGTTCCTTTAAGGGTGGAAAATAATCTGATATTGAAGGAGTATTTTGAGGAATGGACGTGTACAAGATCGGTAGAAGAAGTGACGGAAACGTTGCTTCAGGAAGGGATTCCCGCGGGGCCTATTTATGACTTATCGGATATCTTCTGTGATGAGCATATTACCAAGGACAGGGAGATGTTAGTACATACGACCCATCCGGTCATGGGGGAGATTGTCTTAAACGGCAACCCTGTCAAGCTGATGGGAACGAAAGTCAACGTAGCGAGGAAGCCGTCCCCGACGCTGGGAGAGGATAATCATAAGATAATTACAGGATTTCTAGGAAAAACGGACGCAGAATATGATAAACTGGTAGAAATGAAAGTAATTTAAGGCATCAAAACAATAAAAAGTAAACGGAGGTAACAGAATGGAGAAGAAATTTGTTTATGACAAAGAAACTGCTGTTGTGGAGACAGGTAGTGGAAAAGTACGTGGTTATTTATATGATGACATGTACATTTTCAAAGGGATCCCTTATGCAAAAGCGAAGAGGTTCCATGCGCCTGAGCCGGTAGAGCCATGGAAAGATGTGTTCCAGGCGGTTAACTATGGCTATGTATGTCCGCTTTTGGATCAGCCTATGCCAGGGATCGGTGAGCTGATGGTGCCGCATCGCTATTGGGCTATGGGAGAAGACTGCCTGAACCTGAATATCTGGTCTCCAAACCTGGATGGGGAGAAACGCCCTGTCATGGTATGGCTTCATGGCGGCGGTTTCTTTGCCGGCTCTTCTATAGAGCAGATTGCCTATGAAGGTGAGAATATGTGTAAATTAGGACAAGTGGTGGTAGTGTCTGTAAACCACAGGCTGAATGTGCTTGGTTACTGTGACCTATCTCCGTTTGGAGAGGAATATGCGAATTCCGGTAATGCAGGAACAGACGATCTCGTAGCGGCTTTGCAGTGGCTGCATGACAATATTGAGAAGTTTGGCGGTGACCCGGACAATGTGACGATTTTCGGACAGTCAGGCGGTGGCGCCAAAGTAACGACTCTGCTTCAGACACCGGCAGCGGACGGTTTGTTCGCGAAAGGAATCAATATGAGCGGTGTCCTTGGCCCGATGATGGGAGACGGCAAGGGCAATGGCGAGAAGTTAGGACGCGCGCTGATGGAAGAACTCCATGTTGATAATGTCAAAGCATTAGAGACAGTGCCTTACGACGCATTGGCTGCGGCATACAATAAAGTGAAGCCTGAGCTGGAAAAAGCCGGGGAATATGTAGGCGGAACGCCTCTTCCAAACGCTTTCTACAAAGGCGATCCTAATATACACGGTTTCCGTGAGGAATCAGCACATGTGCCGTTGATGGTAGGCAGCGTATTCGGGGAATTTGGCTCATTTGCGCCTACACCTTATGACCGTGCGAAAATGTCGGCAGAAGATGGCGTACAGTATGTAGAACAAGAAGTAGGGAAAGAAGAGTCGAAAGAACTGATCGAACTGTTCAAGAAAGCATACCCGGAGCGTAACCCGGTAGATATCATGACCATGGACTTCATCTTCCGTACGCCGGAGATCCCGTATATCCAGAAGAGAAGTAAATGCAGCGGCAATGTATGGTCATACTTGTTCGATCTGGATATGAATTTTGACGGCGGCAGAACACCATGGCATTGCGCAGATATCCCTTATTTCTTCCACAACACAGAACTTGCGCCATATACACAGGAAGAAGGGGTAACAGAGCGCGTGGAGAAACTGATTTTTGATTCCGTTATGGCATTTGCCAAGACTGGTAACCCGCAGAACCCGGAAATGCCAAATTGGCCGGCATGCACACCGGATAAAGAGTACACGCTCGTCATTAACAAAGACAGTGCGGTACGTGAGAACTTCGACCATGAGCTGATCCCTGTCCTTGAAAAATGCATGGGTCCTGTATATGCAAGGAACATGGAGAAGAGAATGAAGGACGTACAGCACTAAGCAGAGGAAGAAGACGAATAAGGAACCAATTCATGACGTGGGACTGGATTAGAAAATAGGAGGAAATATGGCTAAATTTTTTGCATCAACCACCCCGGAGATTAGTGAACGGGAGATAAGGAATATGGAACGTTCCAGGAAGGTTGCTACTCAGGGGATGGTGCTTTTAGAGAATAACGGCGCGCTCCCGCTTACGTCCGGAGAAAAGATCGCCTTATTTGGCAACGGCGGCAGACGGACCGTGAAAGGCGGCACAGGCTCCGGGGATGTGAACAGCCGGTCTGTAGTAAATGTAGAACAGGGCTTAGAAGATGCCGGCTTTGAAATAACGACCAAAGAGTGGCTGGATAGCTATGACAAGATAGTGGATGAAGCAAAGGCTGCCTATAATGAAGCAATGAAAAAGGCAGTGGAACAAGATGGCGTCGTGCCTATTTGCTATATTTTTGAAACACCTTTTAAAGAACCTGCCATTCCTTCCGTACTGGAAGCGTGTGAGAAGACGGATGCGGATACGGCGCTGTTTGTAGTGGCCCGTAATTCCGGGGAAGGGAAGGACAGAAAGCCGGTAGCAGGAGAGTATGAGCTTTTCGATGAAGAAAAGGAAGCTATCCGTACTTTACGGAGCCATTTCCGTACCGTCATAGTCATCCTGAATGTGGGAAGCGTGGTTGACACTACATTTTTGCGCAATGAGGCAGGGGCCGATGCCATCCTGTTAATGAGCCAGGCGGGGAATATCGGCGGCTATGCGCTGGCGGATGTACTGACAGGGAAGGAAACGCCTAGCGGCAAACTGACAACAACTTGGGCGAAGCATTATGAGGACTATCCTTGCGCTGGGAAATTCAGTCATATGAATGGCGATATAGACGATGAATATTATGAAGAGGGCATTTTCGTCGGCTACCGGTATTTTGACAGCTTCAACATTGCGCCTGCCTATCCTTTTGGCTATGGCCTTTCCTATACCACTTTTAGTATGGAAACGGAAAGCGTGCAAGTGGACAAAGAGACGGTGACGCTGAAAGTGAAAGTGGCAAATAGCGGGGATCAATATGCAGGAAAAGAAGTCGTGCAAGTATATTATTCCGCGCCGGAAGGAAAATTAGAGAAGCCTTATCAGGAATTGGCAGCTTATGGGAAGACGAAAAAATTAGAACCTGGTGAGGAACAATGTTTAACGCTTACTTTCTCTGTAAGACAGATGGCTTCTTATGATGAAGAACGAGCTTGCTGGGTATTGGAAAAAGGCGATTACGTGATCCGTGTGGGCAATAGCTCCCGGAACACTCAAATTGCCGCAATCCTTTCTTTGGACGGGGAAGCAGTGACGGAGAAATTATCTAACCGCTTTGCTTTGGACTGTGAGCTAGAGCAGTTGTCAGCAAAAGGGAAAACGCCTTATACATACGAAGAAGAACAGGCACAGAAAGAGGCGGCGCCCAGGATTGCTGTCAATACAGCGGACATACCATGCCATGAAGCGACATACCAGAGCGAGAACCCGGTTCTGGAAAGAACGGACGGGGATAAGATCACAATGGATGATGTTCGTGCAGGACGCTCGACACTAGACCAGTTGGTGAGCCAACTGACAGTGGAAGAGATGGCGGAGCTTTGCGTAGGAACGGCAAGAGGCGGCATGGGCGCTGATTCCGTGGTTGGGGCAGCTTCGGCAGCCTGTCCGGGAGCGGCGGGAGATACTACGTCCAGGATGATGGAAGACCGTAATGTCCGTAACATGATCTTGGCGGACGGCCCTGCGGGACTTAGGCTTTCCAGACACTTTTCCGTAGATAAAGACGGGAACATCATAAAAGGATCGGAAGATGCTTCCCTTGCCGAACTGGATATCCTCTCCGGAAAGGACGGGAAACCGGAAATACCGGAAGATGCAGTCACTTATTATCAATATTGTACGGCAATCCCGATAGCGACATTGTTAGCACAGACATGGGATTTGGAAACCATAGAGGAAGCTGGCGATATCGTAGGAGAAGAGATGGAAGAGCTGGGCGTGACGCTCTGGCTGGCTCCTGGCATGAATATCCATAGGAATCCTCTATGTGGGCGGAATTTCGAATATTATTCGGAGGATCCGCTTGTTGCCGGCAACTGTGCCGCAGCGGATACTTGTGGCGTACAGAAACATAAAGGCGTAGGCACGACGATTAAGCATTTTGCTTTCAATAACCAGGAAGATAACAGAATGCATGTGAATGCGCATATCGGTGAGCGGGCGATCCGGGAGATTTACTTGAAATGCTTCGAAATCGCAGTCAAGGCTTCCCAGCCGATGTCCATCATGACCTCTTATAACTTGATCAACGGCGTCCATACGGCGAACAGCTATGACTTGCTGACTGCCATAGCCAGAGAGGAATGGGGCTTTAAAGGCATTGTTATGACCGACTGGGGGACAACGGGCAGTATAGAATTGAATCCGAACATGAAATACAAGTATGGTTATTCGAGTGCATCCGGCTGCGTGAAAGCAGGGAATGACCTGACCATGCCGGGCAGCCAGAAAGATGTGGACGACATCATAAAGGCAGTAGGCGCTGCCGAAGGAGAAGTAGAATGCCCGATTACATTGGGTGATTTGCAGGCATGTGCGAAGAGGATGTTGAACATTATCGCACAAAGCTCTGCCTATGAAGGGGCGGTAGCCTACCAACAATCAGTGGATTAAGACAGGACTTGTAGAGGGGGAAATAAAAGGCCAGGGAGAACTTGTGAAGTTTCTCCCTGGTTTTTCGTTAGACAGCGGGAAATCACCTACAAATAGATGGACATAATAGACAGATCGTTGAAGAATATCCCCGGATTGCGTATAATAGACATAACAATAACAACACATATGATGTTACGATAATAGGAGGTTACCTATGATTACAGCAGTACTTGTCGGTGCAGGACAAAGGGGGGCGCGGGTGTATGCGGCATATGCCAGGCTTCACCCTGACGAGATCAAAGTGGTGGCGGCTGCGGAGCCGGATGAGGAGAGACGGCAGTGGCTTATAGAAGAACATGGTCTGCCGGATGAAGCCGTATTCACTGATTGGAGAGAACTGTTTGAAAAGGGGAAGCTGGCAGACTGCTGTATGATCTGTACACAGGACCGTTTTCATGTGGAGCCTGTGAAAGCGGCATTTGAGCTGGGATATCATGTCATGTGCGAGAAACCGATGTCGCCGGATCCCAAAGAATGCCTGGAGATGGGAGAGTATGCCGGGAGATATCAAAAGACATTGACGATATGCCATGTGCTGCGTTATTCTCCTTTTTTCACCAAAATTAAGGAGATGTTAGATAGCGGCGCGATCGGTGAGCTGGTGTCGATCCAGCATATGGAGTGTGTGGCGTTCTGGCATCAGGCGCACAGTTTCGTGAGGGGGAATTGGAGGAATTCGGATGAGAGCAGTCCTATGATCTTACAGAAATCCTGCCATGACTTGGATATTTTCTGTTGGCTTGTCGGCAGAAAGTGCCAGGCTGTCTCTTCATTTGGCTCTCTACAGCATTTCAAGGAAGAAAACGCGCCTAAAGGATCCGGGATGTATTGTATGAGAGATTGTAAAGTCGAAAGCGACTGTCCTTATAGCGCGAATAAGATTTATCTTCGGGATGAGGAATCAAGAGGCTTCCGTAAGATAGTCGCGTTAGACGGTACCATAGAGGCGGTGCGGGAGGCGCTTAAGGAAGGGCCGTATGGCAGATGTGTATACCGGTGTGATAATAATGTCGTGGATCATCAGGTAGTCAACCTTTTGTTCGAAGGCGGCATTACGGTAAGCTTTACGATGTGTGCGTTTACCCCTGACATGACCCGCCTTATCACGCTGATGGGGACGAGAGGGCAGATCACGGGCGACATGTTAAAGAACACCATAGAAATACGGGATTTCCTGACAGGGGATAAGACAGAATATTCTATCAAAACAGGTAAGTCCGGTCATAGTGGAAGCGATGAGAAGTTTATGCAAGGCTTTATCCGTACGGTGGAAAGCAACGGGGCATATTCCCTTTCGAGCGCGGAGGTTTCCGTAGACAGCCATTTGATGGCTTTTGCGGCGGAAGAGTCCAGACTGACAGGGAAAACGGTCAATATGGAGGAGTACCGTTTGCGTTTCTCGTAGTCTTTTACGGGTCAGTTCTTCTTTTTGGTAAAATATTGTGTTAGGAATGCAGTTTTATGATATAATGGACGCAGCCTCTAGACAAATATTGCTTTAAGGATGGCAGAATGTTATATTGTTGCAAAGCATAAGCAACTGCTTATTACAAAACAGAGAGAAGGGAAAAGGCGACTATGAAGAAGATTTTCACCAAACGTCTTTCTATGTACATGTTGGCAGCGTTCCTGATTACGATTATCGCTATTTTCTTGTTACAGACAGTTGTAAGCGAGAGGAATAATACTGCTTCCGCGATGACAAAATTGGAAGATGTAAAATCGAAACTAGAAGGAAATGAAGAGAACATTGAAAGACTGAAAGAGAACTTGAGTGAAGATAATCTGGCGAAGACAAGAGCGTTTGCCGATATGATTGCTGCGGATCGTTCAATTTTGGAAGATGCGGCCAAGTTAAATGAGATCAAAGACAGGCTACAGGTGAATGAGCTTCATGTTATTGATCAAAACGGGATCATTACGGAGAGCACGATAGATGCTTATGTAGGGTTTGACATGAAAAGCGGCGAACAGTCCAATGCATTCATGGTTATCGTAGACGACCCGGCAATTGAGATTGCCCAGGAGCCGCAGGTGAACGTGGCAGAAGGCATAGTGATGCAGTACATAGGCGTGGCGAGGACGGATGCGCCAGGGCTGGTACAGGTTGGAGTACGCCCGGAAGTATTGGAAGAGATGCTTGCCGGTACGGAAATAGATGTGGTTTTAAGAGAGATTGATTTTGGGGAGAACGGCTATGTTTATGCCGTTGATAAAGAAAGCGGATTGCTATTGGCGCACCCGAATGCTGCGCTGGTGGGGGCGCCTGCGGCACAAGCCGGGTTCCCGGAGGAGCTTACGGGAAAAGGGAAAGCGAAAGTGGACGGTAAGAGCGGGTATTATCTGGCGCAGGAGTATGGCGACCAGGTGATAGGGACGTTTTTGCCATCGGGAGAATACTATGCACAGAGGAATAGCCAAACGCTTGTCGTGCTGATCAGCTTGGCAATCATTTTTGGGATATTATTGTTGATGATCAACCACATGGTAGATGATAAGATTGTATATGGTGTGAATCAGATTACTGCTTCTATGAAAAAGATTGCAGAAGGGGATTTTGGGATTCATGTCGATGTGCAAGGAAACCCGGAATTTATGCAACTCTCCTGAAACATTAATAAGATGGTAGAAAGTATCCGCCGGAATATGCAGGAAAACGAGAAACTGCTGGAACAACAGAAAATGGATGTGGAGAATAACAGGAATCTGATTCAGAATATTAAAGATGCTTGTACGGATTTGAACCGCGTATCAGGAGAGACGTTAGAAAATGCGGATGATATTTATAACGGAACAGGGGAACAGGAGAAAGCGGTAGAAGACCTGAAACAGATCATGGAGCAGTTGACGCAGGAATTGGGCGAGAGCGTGGAGGTATCCGTTCATGTAGCGAAAGAAACCGGAGAGACAACGGAGAAAATCACGCAGACAAAGTCACAGATGGATCTTTTGAAAAACTCCATGCAAAGAATCAGCGATATGTCGATAGAGATTGAGAAGATCATTGATGAAATTACTTCTATAGCGCAACAGACCAATATGCTTTCCCTCAATGCGTCTATCGAGGCAGCAAGGGCAGGAGAAATGGGCAAAGGATTTGCAGTCGTAGCGACACAGATAGGAGAGCTTGCCGCGAGAAGCGCGCAGGCAGCAAAGGAAACCAATGAGCTGATCACGAATTCCATCAAGGCGGTAGAAGATGGTAAGGAAATCACGGATCGGACGGCAGAAGCATTTAATACCATGGTAGGAAATATAGAAAAAGCAAGCCACGATGTGGAAAAGATTACAGACATGGTAAGAGAGAATATGGGAATTGTCACTGATGCAGTCGGACAGATCGGACGGATCTCCGATGTTGTAGAACGGAACGTGGGGATTTCCCATCATACGAAACAGGCGTCTTCGAATATGGCGGATATTACCGGGAAATTGTTAGAAATAGTAGAATAACGTGACAGCGGTTATGTTGGGAGGAATAGATAGATGACAATTAGAAAACAAGAGTTTTCAACGATTTACACATGCTTTCCGGGTGGGAAACATAAAGTACTGACTATGAGTTATGATGATGGGAAAATCCATGACCGTAAGCTCATTGCAATCTTTAATAAGTACGGCATTAAAGGGACGTTCCATCTCAATGGGAGCGGCCTGTTTGGCAATGATATGGGACCGATCCCACGCATTCCCTTTGAAGAAGTGAGGGAGCTTTATCGTGGGCATGAAGTGTCCTGTCATACCTATACCCATCCTACAATAGCAAGATGTCCGCTCTCCCAGGTGGTGCAGCAAGTCATGGAAGACAGGAAGGCGCTAGAGGCAGCATGTGGCTATCCTGTACGGGGCATGAGTTATCCGAACGGTTCCTATAGCGAGGAGATCATGCAGATGCTTCCCGCTTGTGGCATAGAATATAGCAGGATCGTGGGGAATACGGATGATTTTGCATTTCCGGAGAATTATCTGGCCTGGAAAGCGACCTGTCACCACAATCATAATCTGATGGAAAATGCAGAGCGGTTTGCCGGGCTGTGCAAGACACAATATTTATATATGATGTATGTCTGGGGCCACAGTTATGAATTCGGAGAGGATGAGAGCGAGTGGGCGAAGATCGAAAAATTCTGCGAATATATCGGTGGAAGGGACGATATCTGGTATGCGACGAATATGGAAATCGTTGATTATATGAATGCCGCTAAGAATTTGAAATTCTCTGCGGCGGGCGATCTGGTATATAACCCGAACGCGATCCCTGTATGGATTAGTGTTGATGGAACAATGGCGAAGATAGAAGCAGGAGAGACGAGGGAGCTAAAATCGGGAACCGTATAGCGGTATGCCGGATGAATAATTTTGCGCACAGCAATAATTAGGAAAGGCAATTAACGTAAATAAAGTGAAAAATGAATAGATTTATAAGGAAGTATGTGCTATAATCTAAAACGATATAAGGCGTAGACAGCGGCTGCTGTCTGCGCCCTATTGGATAGAAAAGTGTAATAGAGGGATTTGCATGGACGTACAGGATAAAAAGTCAGGCAAAAGGGATGATGGTATGAAAGGGATCCCTGTTGCTTTTGTTGTGGTTGCAGTTGCAATTTTGATAGCCGTATCTATAGTTTACTTCTCCTTTTTGGACGAACAGCTTTTCAGGGAACGAAGCAATCATATTGTTGAATTTGCCGATAAGGCTTCGGAGATTGTAGACGGTGTCATCGCATATTCCTGGCAGCAGGTCCTGGTATGTGAAAATGTGATCCGGACAGAAGAAATCGCCTCGGAAGAGGAGATGTTGACAGTTCTGACATCTACGTCAGATTTTATTAATGAACAAAATTCTATTGTGCTTGCCATTGATAGAAGTGGAAAGTACTATTCTTCGGACGAAAATATAGGCTGTTTTCAGCAGACTGAATTGTTGGCGGCACAAGCAGGCGAAAAGCAGATGTTCGTGTCCGAGATTCCCCTTAATACGGAAAGTTCTTATTTTATATTCTTGAAACGATTAGAACGACCGATTTTTTTCGGAACCGACAGTGGTGAGATCACGCATCTTGTACTAGCGGTTGATATAGAAGAGATGCGAGAGAAGATCGCGGTGAATGGCTTTGGCGACCAGTGTTATACATATCTGGTGAATAAAGACGGAAGAAGGCTTTATAAGCATACATACGCCAATCATTTCATTGAAGGACAGAATATCTTACATGCATTTGAGGGTTATAAGATTGTACATGGCGGTTCCTATGAAGAATTTAAATATGCCTTAGAGCAGGGATATAATACGGCATTGGAATTTGCTTATACCGAAGAGGATAGGAAAGGACAGAAATGGTTTGTCGCCAGTGCGGCAGTTGCTGCGCAGAATTAGCAGATACTTCTCTTCGTTCCTTCGGATGTGTTAGGAGCCAGCGCACGGGTATTGCTCCATGGGACAATATGATTTTTGGTGGTCGTCTTTGCCGTGGTGCTTGTATTGGCTATTGTCATGATCGTGGTGACAATGATTGCAAGCGCTGATAAGAAAATAGTCAGGCAGAAAGATGAGGCCAATAAGCTGTTAAAGGCAGCCGCTGACTAAGCTAACAGCGCAAACCAGGCAAAAAGCGATTTCCTTTCCCATATGAGCCGAATTGAGTCGGGTAAGACGAAAGTAAATCATGAGAGTTTTGATATCAGGACTTGTATTGACAATTGTGGCGCTAGAGAGAGAAGAAGCGGGGACGATCCCGATTTTTGCGATGACGGCAGACGTATATGAGGAAGATATGCAAAAGACAAAGGAAGCCGGCATGAACGGCCATTTGACAAAACCTTTGAACATAGAGAAGATGATGTGGATGCTGACAGGGTATCGGGAGAGCTTATGACGAAAAGGGCGTAGTGGGTTAGGCGGAGAATAATGGCTAATTGCGAAACGGCAATTGCCTAATATAAAAGACAGTAAAAGGAGGAAAAAATTATGGCAAAGCTTATCATAACAGTTGAAGGAGGAAAAATCACGCAGACATTGAATTTCCTGGACAGGAATATCAAAGATAACCGGTATGTCTATGGAAATGGCAACGAATCGGGCATTATGGATGAACCTGAAAAGATCTATGAGGATATACCGGAATGTGAACGGATAGCGGAAGTTTACTCTGAATTGTTGGAAACCGTGAATCTGGGCAATTCACAGATCACTGATATTATGCGCCGCTTAAATGAGCTGGAAAAGGAAATGGATTCTTATGCGATCCCGCAGCCGGATTATGAGAGAGAGCATGTCATTACATTAAATAATGACGATCTGAAGGTGTTGACCGGCTTTCATGAGTCCTTGGAGTCAGAAAATGATAAACATATTGAAGAAGCGATCAAAAAGCTGATCCATTTTATCAATGGGAAAAAGGACTGATATGTTCTTTTCGCGTTGATCCTAAGCCTCAATATCGAGAATATCATCGAAGGCTATTTTCGTATTTACAATCTGTAATATCCGGCTGGTTTTGTCAATTCGGGAGACCATGCCGGATGTTTTGATATATTCACCGTTGCTAAAATGCACAATGGCAGCCATTTGCCCAGGCCTTAAACCGTACATTTTCCGGTTCAGCTCTTCCGCCATTTCCGGGGATAATTCTATTTTGGGGACGGTGATTTTCTCTTTAGCAGCGAGCGCCTCAGGGAGACCTTTGAGGGCGGCAAAGGGCATGAATTGTTTCGCTCTGTCTGCTATGGGCATTTTGTGATCAGGCCTTTTCGCCACTGCGGTGTCCTCCTATCTGCATATTTCTCTCTCTGGTGGTTGCATGTTCTTCCAGGTTCATGCCTTTTAAGATGGCATTTTTCCCGAACTTCTGTTTAATGTTTATAACGGCTTCCTGCATTTTCCGGTTTTTCTCTAGTTCAGCAGCGTCCGTAAAAAAGTGGTATTGGTGGTATTCTTCTGGTTTGACGTTGTTACAACTGATGTTGACCCTCTTAATAGGAAATTGCGGTTTGACGATTTTTTCATAGAGGGCTGTAATGGCTGGTATTAACAAAAGATCCGCGTTGGTAGCATCGTCAAGAGCGGTTTGCCCGTGCGATGAGGGCACATGCAGCCGGTTGGCATAACCGACATATAGGGAAAGCGAGGATGTGACAAGATGCTTCTCTACTAACTCTAGGCAGAGCAAATCCATCATTTCTTTGACGATTAGCTTGCCGTCCTCAAAATGGTAATCGCAAGAAAGCACTTGGCCGCTGGATAAGCAGTTGAAGCCAGGCTTATACGTTTTGATGTCAGCTATGGTAACCGGTTCCTGCCCATAGGCATGGTCGATCAGCAGTTCAGCGTCAATGCCGAAAAGGTGATATAGAAAATCTTCGTCTGCCTTGGCGATATCTTCCATTGTGAAAATGCCATAAGAGGCTAATTTCTTCGCTGTTCCTGCGCCAATGCGCCAGAAATCGGTCAGCGGCTTGTGCGTCCAGAGCGTTTGCTGATAAGATTCTGGCGTAAGCTCTCCGATAAAATCCGGAGCGTGCTTGGCAGTGATATCTAATGCGACTTTTGCCAGATATAGATTTGTGCCAATGCCGCAAGTCGCATGAATCTGTAAGGTATCATAGATCTCCGAGATGATCTTCACCCCGAGCTCTCTTGCGGAAAGGCCATATAATGCAAGATAGTCCGTCACGTCCATGAAGGCTTCGTCAATGGAATAGACGTGGATATCGTCTTTCGACACATATTTAAGATAAATGCTGTATATTTCGGCGGCATAATCAATATAGAGCTGCATGCGCGGCGTAGCGGCAATATATTTGATATGAGGCGGTATCTCGAAGATCCGGCACCGGTTCTTTACGCCGAGCGCTTTCATAGCAGGCGTGATGGCAAGACAAATAGTTTTCTCTGTCCGTGACATGTCCGCAACGACAAGATTTGTGGTCATGGCATCCAATCCGCGCTTAGCACATTCAACGGAGGCATAGAAGGATTTTAAATCAATGCATAGATAGAGGCGCTCTTTCATGCGATCTGCTCCTTTCTGGTCAATCGTGGCTGAGCCTGTGCTTATTATACCACGTCAATGTCTATTTGCCTACCCTGTTTTCGAACAAATGTTTGTAAAACTGTTTCATTCCCAGAGAAAAAGGTTCTTTGAAACTGGTTACAACATGATATTCAGATGCTTTCTCAAGTAATTTAGAATTTATTTTAACATGGGAAAAAATAGCAGGGTAAATGGTCGTTTTTGCATAGTTTGCGAAGCATATTGCTTAGAATGAGTTGTCATATTATCCTATAATGAAGATGTGAGTAGCAGAGAAATGTACAATATTAACAAAAAATGCTATGGAATGTGATAGGGAGGATGATTTTATGGCGAAAAGCAAAACGTCTGAACCTGCTGTAAAGGTAAAGACTACATGGAAAAACGCTTTTAAGCGTGATTGGCAGCTTTATCTGTTGTTGTTAGTGCCTCTGGCGTTGGTATTTCTTTTTAGTTATGCTGCGTACCCGGGGCTGCGGATGGTATTTATGAACTATAAGCCTGCCAAAGGCTATGCAGGCAGTGAATGGGTAGGCCTGGATATCTTCAGGAAAATTTTTAAGGATGCAGATTTTTTGCGCGCTCTGAGAAACTCCCTTGTTTTCAATTTCCTAGACTTGATCGTAGGTACGCCGATACCGATTTTCTTAGCATTGTTGCTCAATGAGCTACGCTATCCGAAGTTCAAGAAAGTATCTCAGACGGTTCTTTATTTGCCACACTTCCTGTCATGGGCGATCATTGGTAGTGTTGCATATCAGCTTTTTAGGCCGAGCAGTGGATTGATTAATATTCTGATCACCAATATGGGAGGGGAATCCGTTCCTTTCATCACAGAGAAATGGCATTGGGCAGTGACCTACTTGCTCGTCGGCGTCTGGCAGACGATGGGATGGGGGACGATCATGTATCTTGCCGGTATTACCAGTATCAGCGGAGAGCTTTATGAAGCGGCGATGATAGATGGCGCCGGCAGGTGGAAGCGGATGTGGCATATTACCCTTCCGGGCATCAAGCCGACGATCATCACGCTTCTCATCATCAACTTAGGACGTGTCATGAACAGTAACTACGAGCGATTGGCTGTTTTTGGGAATTCACAGGTCAGGGACTTCCAGTACCAGCTTGCGATTTACATATATGAAAAGGGTCTTGGCAACTTGCAGTTCTCAATGGCAACTGCGGTAGGTCTTTTCCAGTCCGTGATCGGCGTTATATTGGTGCTTTTAGCAGATAAGTTCGCTAAGATGCTTGGCGAAGAAGGCTTGTTATAAGGAGGGATGGAGATGGCTAAGAATAAAGAGATCAATACTGAAGAAGTAACACCCGATGGCAGTCGGGCAATCAATAAATTCCGTGCCAGCGATGTACTGATCATGATCGTGCTGACGCTGTTATGCCTTACCTGTGTCCTGCCTTTTATCTATCTGGCTGCGAAATCAATATCGAGTAATAACGCGGTGTTGGCGAAACAGGTATATCTGATACCAAAAGATATTACATTTGATGCCTATGTATCCTTGTTCAAAGACGGATCAATGGTTCGTGCAATGGGATACAGCGTCATCGTAACAGCAATATTTACCGCATTAGGCATGATTGCCTGTACCTGTGCGGCATATCCTTTATCTAAGAAAAGACTGAAAGGCAAGAAAGTATTCACCTTCCTTTTGATGGTTCCTATGTATTTTACGGCAGGCTTGATACCGTCCTATCTATTGTATAAGGATATGAACCTTCTGGATAATATGTGGGTACTGATTTGGCCTTTGATTTATTCGCCATATAATATGTTGATTATGAAGACATATTTGCAGTCCACGATACCGGACAGCTTAGAAGAATCGGCCTTTCTTGACGGGGCATCGAATTTACAGATTTTATGGCATATCGTATTGCCGTTATCGAAACCGATTATCGCAACGTTGTCGCTGTTCTATGCGGTTGGGCGTTGGAATGCATATGCAGATAACCAGTACTATATCAGAAGCGATTCTTTGAAAATGGTACAGTACAAGTTATACCAGATGGTTGCATCTGCAACGGAAGCACAGACAACCACGCTTTCGGAAGCAGCCGCCGTTACGAGCACGCCGGAAGTGCTTCAGGCAGCATCTATTATGTTCGTTACGATACCGATCATCATCATCTATCCGTTCTTACAGAAGTACTTTGTAAAGGGAGCGATGGTAGGTGCGGTCAAAGGTTAAAACAGATTTTAACTGTAGGTCTGGGCGGCATTTATAGGCACAGGCTGAGAGGCGATAGCAGTTATGGTAGTCTTCCGCATCAGGCGGTTGCACTATAGATCAAATTATATTTTGAAAAGGAGGATTTATTATGAAGAAGAACGTTCTTCGAAAAGTGTTGGCGTTTGCGTTGACAGGAACCATGTTAATGGGAATGCTCAGCGGTTGTGGCGATAGCGGTTCTAGCAGCACTACAGATTCCGCAGATACACAGACAACAACAGACAACACAGCAACAACAGATAACACGGCAACAGATGACAAGAGTGCAGAAGCAGATACTAGCACCGAGCAGACAGAAGCTCCTGCGGACACGGAAGCAAGTGGAACAGCAGGTGTTGATGGATGGGAGCCTTTTGCTGACAATGTAACTTTGAAAGTAGCTGTATATGACAGAGGCGTGGAAGGCGTGCCGACTGTTGATGACAACTATTGGACAAAGTGGGTTCAGGAGAATTTTGGTGACAAGTACAATATTACTGTACAGTATGTGCCGATCACAAGAACTGATGTTATGACGGATTATGCGCTCCTTGCAGCAGCAGATGATCTGCCGACAATCCTGATGGAATATGATTATCCGAAGGTTGCACAGTGGGCAAATGATGGGTATCTGACCACTTATGATTTAAATGAGTTCGCACAGGTTGCGCCTACTTATTATCAGAGAATGGAAGATCTTAACCAGATTCCTTATACGCAGATGGGCGGTGAAACCTATTTTGCACTGGCTGAAAGACCGTATTACAACACAACTTATACATACCAGAACTTTGTACGTCTTGACTGGTTGAAAGAAGTTGGTTATAACGAAGTGCCGAAGACCTATGATGATCTGGTAGACGCTCTGACCAAGATTAAAGAAGCCGGCCTTTGCGAATATCCGGGTAGCCCGCTTGTAGCAAACAAGATGGTAGCAGTTGGCGCAGATACCCAGAACTATGGCTTCAGGACCTATCCTCTGAACGAAGAAGAATGGGTAATGTATGGCGATTACAACGTTGTACCGATGAACTGGGAACCTACCAAGAAGTATTTACAGGCTGCTAACGAGCTGTACAACTTAGGCATCACAAATCCTGAATACTATATCACTGATGATGAAACATGGAAAGCAAACTTCATCAACGGTAAAGCATTCAACTACAGCCAATATATCTCTGCTAATATGGATTTCCTCAATTCCTTCTATGAGAACAACCCGGATGCAGAGCTGGCAATTATTCCTGCAGATGCAGAATATGCCGGTTCCTATGGATACCGTACAGATAACCCGTTTGGTATGATTATCTGCTTCTCATCTTCTGCTACACCAGAGGAGCTGAAAGCAGCATGGATGTACATGGAATGGATGACACAGGAAGAGAACCTCTTCACGATGCAGTGGGGTATCGAAGGCGAGAACTACAACGTAGAGAATGGCCTTCCGGTATCTGTAGCGGATTACTCAGGCGATTATACACAGGGCTTTAACAACAGCAAAGACTACTGGTGTGTAACAATCGAGAGCAGAAATGCCGGTACGATCGAAGAGATCATCGCAGCAACAACGCCTACAGGCCTTCCGCAGGACTTCACACAGGATGTTATTGATTTCTACAACAAACGTCTTGAGATTTCTACAACAGATTATGCTTGTACAGATGCTATCTTCGCAGTAGCTTTGGAATCCGTTTCTGAATATTCAGGAACACTTGCATCACTTTGGACAGAGTATTATGATACATTGACAATGTGCAAGCCGGATGAATTCGAAGCAAAATATGAAGAGCTGACCCAGAAATATCTGGATGCAGGTTTCCAGGAAATCGCTGATGAGAGAATGGAAGCTTTCACAAATGGCAATACAACTAAATTACAGTAATATTGGCTGACAATAGTTGCTTCATAATAGGAAGCTTCTAATAAGTAAAATGTAACAGAGTGCCGCCGCACCGATTGGTGTGGCGGTGTTTTTTCATGTCTAGGAGAGTATTTGGATAAAATATGCTTCATAAAATTGTCATAGCAATTTTCATGTAAAAGGTTTATAATATGCAAAAGGTCTACAATAAAAAAACATCTGAAATAGCCAGATATTTGTCCTGCTAAGCCAGGGAAGCGGATTAATTGAGCAAGAATGAGGTATTGATATGTCGAAGCCTGTAAATGCAATAACTGAATACCGAAATTATTATCTTACCCCGCATTTTCCGGTATTGTTGCTTACTGGTGAGCATTGGAAGATTTCGGATGTCCCAAGTGAGAGGCTGCATTTCCATAATTGTCTAGAAATAGGGATTTGCCATTCGGAGAATGGATATTTGGAATTATATGGGGAACGCTTTTCATTCCGGGAAGGAGACATCACGATTATTCCCCGTAATGTGCCACATACTACATACAGCAGTCCAGGAGCAGCCAGCCAATGGTCCTATATTTTTATAGATCCTAATGAGCTTTTCCGGCATTCATTGCCTTCGACATGGAAGAATTATGATCTGGCGCCTTACTTTTTCAAGAATTTTAAATATTTTCTCCATAAAACGCAATATCCTACGGTATATCAGCTTCTGACCGTTATTATTAAGGAATTGGAAGAAGAAAAGCCGGGATTCCAATTTTCGGCAAAAGGATTATTATTATCCCTCTATATAGAGATATATCGCATACAAAACCAAGAAGAGATCGAGGAGGGGGGGGACGATTCGGGGAACAGGTTTTCCGATTCGGCCAATCCGCTTTCTATTGCACCGGCGTTAGATTATATTGAGAATAATTATATGCGGCAGTTTAACATAGAATTTTTAGCTGATTTATGCCATTGGAGCCCAACGCACTTTAGGCGGATATTCAATTCCATAATGAGGATCTCGCCCCTAAATTATGTGAATAATACGAGAATCCAGAAATCCTGTAGCCTGCTTTGTAGTACGGAGGAATCTATTCTAAGCATATCGGAAGCTGTCGGATTCCAGTCCGTTTCCAGCTATAATAGATATTTCTACCGTATTATGCAGCAATCTCCCAGGGAATACAGGCGCAGGATGCTTCAGTCAGATAAGCAGGAACAGAATACATCCATCCTGGAATATTCCGGTTGGATGTATCCTGAAACACTGACAGATTAGAAAGGTGAGAAAGCGTCGTAAGCAATATGGCGCCGAAAAGTTATAGGTTCACGAATACTGTCGCAAACGGATCTAAAGTCAGTTCCTGTGTGCCGGATGCTGTTTCGATTTTGGCTTGTTGGGTCTCTTCGCTATTGTTGATAACGACTAATTTCCCGCTTTCCGGATAATAGGCACATTCGGTAAAGGCGTTGTCCGTCATGTACATACCCGAGATGCCTTCTCCTCCGGCATAGCGGATAAGCTGATAGAGAAGCCTTGTATTGGCATCGTTAAACTGGAAGGAGGAGAGATATATGCCTTTTCCATGTCCGAAGCCGTGGACAGTCAGCAACGGAGCGCCTGCTTCTTCAAGTATGACATGTGCTTTCCCATCCGTAAGATAACGGTTTGGCTTAGCGATCAGAGAGGCGCCTTGCGGTACGAGGTTTTCCGGGTCGGCAGCGTCAAAGAGCCATTTGCCATGGCATATTTTATCTCCCGTGTCTTCATCTATGCCCAGTACATGGGCCATTCTGAAATAGGTATCATAACCGGCTACTGCCGAAGGTTCGTTAACACCGAGGAAAACGCCGCCCTGATATACCCATTTGGTCAGGATCTCTATCAGCTTATCGTCTTTCCAGGCATTACCCCCACTCCATGCGCTTCCGGCATAACCGGCATTGATGACGACGTCGATTCCTTCTAAAGCGCCTGCTTTTACATCGGCAAAAGAAAGGAAGGAGACTTCTACCGGAAGGCCGGCGAGCGCTTCATTGATATGGATTAAATCGTGCTGGTAAGTCTCGTGGAAATGTCCTGACAATGTCCAGGAACGTAGCGCCCCCCAGGAATGTAACACGGCTACTTTAGTCCGGATACAGTAAGGTGCCCCTTCTTTGTGGAAATCCTGGATCATATGGAATTCATCTGTAAGCTGTTCGATATAATCGCAGAAATCCGGGAAATTTTCAGTTAGATGCAGATAACCTCCAAGACCAATCCGGTCTACCGGTGAGCGGAGCAGCGCACGTCTGATATGGTTCCAGTAACGCTTCGCTTCTGTCGTAGGGTCTCCCCCCTCCATGAAAGTGGGCGCGCCGCCAAGGCCCACTGGGAAAAGGTAAGGATGGAGCCTCAGTTCATGCACTGGCACATCTACGCCGGCGCACAGCCTTGCTTCGTAACCGGAGAAAACACATTTAATCAGGCCATCAAACCCAAATTCATGGAATCTTCCGTTATATGGCTCTAAACCTACCCAGCTATCATCATAGAAAACATATGCTTTCTTGCCATATTCGTGAACGATATCGACAAGCTCTTTGCCAAATGAAATGACGAAATCGTTGATAAATTGCATCCAGTCCGCTTTATGAGCGTCCCCCGGCATATGGGTAACATGCCGTTTGCCTTGGTTGATAAAATCTTCCGCAGTCAGAGAATAGCCGTATTGCTCGGCAAATTCGTCCAGAGCAAGCTCGCTTACCGTGAAATCGTAAGAGCCCCAGTCTGTAAAAAGAGAGCGGCATTCTTCCTGTGAGCCCCAAATCCAGACGAAGTTATAGAAAAGTGAAGTAAAACGGACAACCGTGGTGTCGGGATGCGACTGGCACCATTTTCTCAGCCATTCTGTTAAATATACGCGGGTCTCCGGGTACCTTGGGTCAATTTGCATCAGATGTTCTTTATCCCAATGGTTCGTCGTATGATTGTACATGGAGATCTCTTCCCAGATACGATAGGCAAGGAAGCTTACCGTGTATTTATGCCAAGGCGTAACGGTATGTATAGTAACGGTTCCGTTTTCCTTATGATAGTCCCAATGATCATTGGGAAGCAGCGTATTGGAAGTCCTGTCGTAAACTTGCCAATATTTCATAGAAGCGGGACAGTCGTTGATGGTGAATTGTTCCGTGAAGAAATCATCCATCAAATTGATTGTCAGGGCCTCTCCTTCGTCTGATACGGCAGTGACAGGTGATGTGCAGAGGAAAGTCTGCTGTAGTTTATCGAGGTTCCTAGCGGCCCATTCATTGTGGTCGCGGATGATACAGAGCGTAGAATAAATGCCATATCCTGCGTGAATGATATCTTCTGAGAGTTCAGTACCATCGCTGTCACGAATAACATCCGCTCCCCATTTTTTTGCTAACTTTAAGGTTAGTTCTTCATAACCTGATTCTCCTGGCAATGTAAAGCCGCCACTTCGTTTCTCCATCCAATTTCCCTCCTAATAAAATATCTATGTTAATCTGTACTGTATTTACGAAATCATTGTTTGTTCTGTTATTGCCTTACATGATTTTGAGCTTGCGGCATAATGCGGCGCCCGTATGACGGCTGATCTGTCCGTCTAAGGCATCCGATCCGTCGGGGGCAAGGATGCCTAACTGACATGCTGCGGATAGGAGAGGCAAGAGCGTCTCTTTTACCGTGCCGTGATATGGGGTGTGCGTTTCGCAAGGAAGCGTACGCCTGCTTTTATATGCCATCATCAGGAATGTAATAAAGTCTAAGCGCGTGATGGGATCAGTTGGGTAAAACTTCCGATCCTGACACATATCCTTAGTCACAATGCCATTTTGCAGTCCGCATTCTACAGCGCCGGCATACCATTCATGTCCGATGATATCGGTAAAGTAATCGTTATAGACATTGGTGATGAAAAATCCTGCCCGTCGGATTACCATATCTAGGGCTTCAGCCCGAAGAAGCGTATCTGATGGCCGGTCTGGCTCCGCAAATTCCTCCGTTGCTTCTTGTACATGAAATCCAACGGGTGGCTGTAAAGGCGACAGAGAGACTGGTTCTTTCCAAAGCAGGGGATTTTCCCGTATCGCTGCCGCAAGTTTCTGGTAGGCATTCATTTCGGCCGTGCCGGAATCGTCAATTTGCCAGTTCCCACAGACGCGTTTGATTTCCTGACAGATGAACGCGGCCATTTGCTGGGCGCCGAAATCATTATGATGCGTGTAATCGAAAGGATAGAAATATTTTTTCGCTCCTTCTTTTTCCATCCGTATGACAAATTCCATGCTGAGACGGTGTAAATCCAAAACGGGAACGGACATCTGCTCACCAAGGAGAAGACAGGCCGCAGCATATTCTTCCAGCAAATCATTGTAGGCGCCATCGCTCCCGCGCCAAGTATTGCGCGCAACAGGCGTGACCAACAATGGATAGACGCCGGCGCTGCGGCATTCCTCAATATATGTCCGCAGATTAGAGGAGTAGCCTTCCTTAGCTGTTAAGTGTGCCAGTTTCTGATCGTTATGGCCGAATTGGAAGAACATATAATCCCCTTTTTGAAAACGTCCCATAGGGATTGCTGCATGTCCTTCTTGCCGAAAGCTTTCCGTTGTCAGCCCTGAATGCGAATGATTAGAAACAGTCAGCATTCCTTCTATATAATAGGGAAGGAGCTGCCCCCATCCGGCATAACTTTCCTGCGGGGCATATGGGTATTGCGCGGATTGGTCCGTGACCGTGGAATCTCCGGCGATATAGAGCACAGGACATTGTATGGATTCTATTGTCACCTCACTGAGGCATGGCCTGTTGGCAGTTACCGATAACTCGATACAGCGGTTTTCATAGATCTGCTCCTGTCCGCGAGGGATGATGCCACAGACTTCCGTATAAGCTTCACCGGAATATGCCTCTGCGGCAGGCAGCTTTTCGAGGTAGGCGGCGAGACAACGCCTGCCTGTAAAGATTCGAATATCTGACAGTTCCTCTTCCGAGCGGAGGAGGAACCTGACCCGATAGCTGCCGTCCGATGGGACATTGCATTTGAAGCGCAGAGGGATCTGTCTGTCAGCGTCTGTCTTATTAATTTGGCATCCGTATGCAGTTGCCCTGATTGGCGCCGGTTCTAAGAGCGAATACCAAGGAACCGGCATAAAAGAGCCATTTAATTCTGGCAGCATTAAATCCGGCTGTTGTGCCATGTTTTCTTCCGTAATAAATCCATAACCCCGTTCGGGAGAATATAAATCCGAAGCTTTGACATGTATAGCGGATTGTTCTGCGAATTGATCATTTATGGTAAAAATATATTTCTGCTGATACATTTTATAATGCGCCGTCCTTTGCAATGGTTGCTGAAACCAAGACATTGCTGAAAAAGGCAAGAGCGAGGCCCTGTCCCCATCCTTGGATCCAACGTCTGGAAATGCCACGGTAACCTTCGATGTCTTTCATGACGGCAGTACCGCCTGATACGTTCATGACCCTGCCATCTTCGCTGACGTTATCCAATAGGCCTTGTATGGCTTTGTTGATATAACGGGTATGTAGCGGATTGCCACGTTCTAACATGGCCGCGGCAATGCCGGCGGCAGCGGATATTTCTTCATAGGAGCCTTCGTCATTTAAGACTGTGCGCCAGAGGCCGTTCGGCGTCTGTACTGTTTTGAGAGCGGCAAGCTGGTCATTAAGGGAACCGGCGATATCCAGATATTTCGGGTATAGATAACATTCCGGCAGGACGCCGCCGACTTTGGACATTGTATATGCCGCCCAGGCATTGGCTCTGCCCCAATATATGCCAGACATATGGTCTTTCGTGATATTATTATAGCCATGATAGTAAAAGCCTGTTTTTTCATCCTGTAAATAGTTGATATGCCAATACCATTGATTTAATGCATCTTCGATCATGGCTTCGTCTTTATTAATGACGCCCACCCGGAGCAGGAAAAATGCCGCCATGAAAAGCGTATCTGCCCATGCCTGTTCCGGGAAATCATTATTGGCAGAGACTGTATGCTGTAATACGCTGTCTCCGAAACGGAGGGCGTCTTTTTGTAAGTAAGAGATTTTGCTCATGACAATGTCCCAATATCTCTGTTCCCCGGTAGCCTGATAGAGCGTGATCAGGCAATGTCCCATGGCACAGGCATTCACGGTCCAGGTCTTTGGAAGGCCGAGGGAGATCAATTCATCTACACGCTCTTTTAAGAGCGTCAAGTATTTTTCGTTTCCTGTTTTTTCATATGCTTCACTGATCCCGTAATAAGCTACGCCGCAAGGCCAGTCCCATGTCAAATCCATTTTCATCGTCCGCTCTACGATACGATCAATGGCGTCTTCTATCTGTTCTTTGTTAAATTCCAATTGCATAAGCAAACCCTCCTTTTAGATGTGATAATGCTATAAACCTATGATACCATCATTATACAAAATCCGGCATCTTTCTAAAAGATTGCTTTCATTCAAATATCCTGCAATTTCGACCATATCTTATTTTGGCAGAAGAATTTTTATTTACAAAAAAGCGGTAGAGATTCACCACCGTATATGTTACAATGTAAGTGAAATTCCAGCGGCAATGATGAAAGAAGAAAAGGGAAAAGGAGAGAGGCATTATGGTTAAAGGATTCAAGATGAAACTATATTCCGGACAGGAGGCAGAGTATGAGAAGCGTCATAACGAATTGTGGCAGGAAATGAAAGACATGATCCATGAACATGGCGGTAAAAATTATTCTATTTTCCTGGATAAAGAGACGCTTACGCTGTTCGGATACATTGAGATAGAGGATGAAGAGCTTTGGGCAAAAGGCGCGGATACCGCGATTAACCGTAAATGGTGGGATTTCATGGCGGACATTATGGAGACCAATCCGGATAACAGTCCGGTGTCGATAGACTTAAAGCCATTGTTCCATCTTGACTAGGAGAGTAAAAGCCATGATATTGGCCGGCATAAGAAAGGACGGATAACGGAATGAAAATAGGCGTAAGAGCGCATGATTATGGGAAAATGGAGATTGAGGAAGCGGCAGAGCTTCTGCACCGTGAAGGGTATCAGGCGGCACAGCTTGCCTTGCCCAAAGTTTTTGCGGGAATCAATTGTTATGAAGACATTACGCTTAGCCATTTAGAGCGTATCCGGCAGGCATTTGAAAAATGGGAAGTAGAGATCCCGGTATTTGGCTGTTATATGGACTTGGGCAACCCGGACGAAGGGGTGCGGGATTATGCGGTAGAGACATTGAAAAAATGCCTTGTGTATAGCAAAGAAGTTGGCGCTAAAGTGGTCGGCACGGAGACGGCATATCCACATCTGGACAAGGAAGGGAAGGCAAAATGGCATCCATATATGCTAGACGGCATCAAACGTGTCGTGGAAGAGGCGGCAAGGCTGGACGTGAAACTGGCAATAGAGCCTGTATACTGGCATCCATTGGATAGCCTAGAAGCTGTGCGCTGCGTTATGGAGGCAGTAGGGGATGAAGCACATTTGCGGATGATCTTCGATGCATCTAATCTGCTGCAATTCCCAGATGAGACGGACCAAGACGCTTACTGGAAAGAATGGCTGGGACAAACGGGGAAATACATAGAAGCAATGCACATCAAAGATTTTTATTTTGATGAAAATGGTAAGTATTGTCCCGTGCCGCTTGGAAAAGGCGTCATACAATATGAGGCGATTGCGGAATGGCTCTGGAAAGAGCAGCCAGACATGTATCTTTTACGGGAAGAAATGAATCCGCAGATTGCACAGGCAGAAATTGCTTATATGAAGAAAATATTTGATCAAAATTAGACAAAAAAACAGCAAAAATTGAAAAGGAATAACCTCATTTACGCTTGCATTCAGGCAAGCGACCGATATAATATTCTTATCAGCTATGATTCAATTATTAAAAGACCATTTAGCAAGAGGGAGGGACGGCTTAACTCTGGCAGAAGAAATCTTTGATTTCATATTATATATTGATATGGGAAAAGGGACGTACCAATGTAGGTACGGGAGAAAAAGCCAGTCAGGTTTTCCGCCCAGAAAAGGAAAATATGATGATTTTCTACAGAGCCTGCGAAGTAGGCTCTGTAGTGGTATGGAAGAGTTTTCTGAGAACATGAAGCTGCCCACCGTGGTAAGCGCGCTTTCTGTACATGACAAATATATGACACAATGTCAGATATTAATAAACGGACGCATCTGCCATAAAAGGATATTGTTTATGCAGGGTAAGAAGCGGCAGAAAATAATAGCAGTTTGCGAAGATGTTTATGATGCGCCAGAGCGCGTGCCAATGGGGATATCTCAGGAAGACGGTTCTCTAGATCATAATGCGCCTATGAGAGGAGAAAGAAGCCCATCAGATAGGAAGATAGCATATTTACTGCATGAAGCCAGGACATCGCTCAATAGTATTTGTGGGAATTTGGATTTGCTGCAAAAGGAAGAGCGCTATGGGGACAACGATTATCTGAAGAACGCTGCTTTATCAGCGGCGCATTTAAAAGAATTCGTAAATACTGAACTGTGTATTTCTATGGTGAAAGGCACAGAATATGTCATGAAATTAGAAACTGTCACCATGGACGAATTGGTGCAATATCCAAAGAGCGTGTTTGAAGTGGAAGCTTTCAAGAAACGGATCCGGCTAGATGTCTTTGCAGAGGAGCCGATCTACCAATATTTATACTTGCATAAAATGGCCGTCTGTCAGATTATAGTAAATCTGATTTCCAATGCGATTAAATATACAAATGAAGGAGGAAGTGTCATCTGCCGTATGGCGGAAACATATCTGGAGGAGAAAAGAGTCCTGCTTACTATTGAAGTGACCGATACAGGGATCGGGATGGAGGAAAGCTTTCTCTCTGTTATATGGGAAGACTATACAAGAGAATGCAGGAAGAAAGACGCGCAGGGAAGCGGGTTAGGCCTTGCGCTTACAAAACATCTCGTGGAGCTTATGGATGGCAGGATAGAAATTGCCAGCCAGGTTGGGTGCGGGACGAAAATATTCGTGGAGTTGGAAGCAGATGCCGATGATATACGTTATGATCTGCTTCGGACGCCGCGTTCGTCGTCCTGTGCAGACGTTTCACGGCAGGAGGCTTTTCAAAGGGCGTTGGTCGCGGAAGATGAAGAAAGCAATAGGGAAATCATCAGTAGTTACCTGCAAGAGTTAGGGATCGATGCCGATAAAATAAATGATGGTGAGGAGGTTATAGCAATTTTTGCACAATCAGAAGAAAATTATTATGATGTGATTCTAATGGACATTAATATGCCAGGGATGAGCGGGTTAGAAGCAATTCAGGCAATCAGGAGCATGGACAGGAAGGACAGCGACCTGCCGATTATCGCTATGACAGCGGATATTGATGTCGCCAACAAACAGAAGAATGATGCCTTGTCCGTCCAAATAAATGCCTGCCTTTTGAAGCCGTACTGCTTGGAAGATGTCGCGTATGCACTTTCAAAGTGCCGGGGATGATAAATGGCATGAAAGCGGATAAAGGACATGTCTGCTCCGAAGATTTAGAGAGAATAAAAGAACAGGAGAGACAGCGCATAGTCCGCAGTCTGGATCCTCATTTTCTTTTCAATACACTTGGCGCGATCCGTATCGCGACTAAGACAAATGCAGATTTGGCATACGATATGATTTATGATTTTTCAAAATACCTAAGAATCGTGATTCGCATGTTAACGTATAAAGGGGATATTCTCTTTAAAGAAGAGACGGCGCATATTATTTCTTATATCAATTTAGAGAAGATAAGGTTCGGGGATAATATTATATTTCAGATGGATATCCGGGCACAAAATTTTATGCTGCCGCCATTATCGATACAGCCGCTCGTAGAAAATGCAGTCAGGCATGGGTTGAAGAATGGCAAGCTAAAAGGCGTGATAACGATTAGAAGCTATCAGGCGCCTTCGGAATATGTTGTGCAGGTAGAAGATGATGGAATAGGGTTTGAAACAGGAAGCGATATGGGTCGTCTTGCGGATGATGGAGCGGAAGGCAGCGGGCTGCAAAGGGTCAGATATCTGATAGAGAAGATGGCAGGCGGTAGTATGGACATAAAAAGCTTTATTGGAATTGGCACAATCGTAACATTACACATTCCCAAAACGAAGCAGTAGAAAAGGGGGTTGTATTATGAAGATCAAAACTATTTTGGTAGATGATGAGCCATGGAGCATGGAAGAGTTCGTACTTGGCTGTAAAGGGGAACAGATTGATTTAAAAGGTGTTTTTTCGAACGCAGAAGAAGCGCTTTCCTATGCAGAAAGCAATATTGTAGAGTTGGCGTTTCTGGATGTGAAAATGCCGGACATGGATGGCATAACCTTAGGGAGAAAACTAAAAGAGATCAGTCACAATATGCTTATTATCTATATCAGCGCTTATGATGAATATATAAAAGAAGCCATTCTGGGCGTGAAAGCAGATTGGTATTTGCTAAAGCCATATAGCGCTGGAGATATTGCAGAAACCTTGAACAAAGTCAGATATTTATCCGGCAGGCTTGGCAAGAAGGTGATCGTTCGGACTTTTGGCGAATTTGATGTCTTTGTGGACGGGAAGCTGCTTGAATTCAGCAATCAGAAAGCAAAAGAACTGTTTGCGCTTTGTATTGACAATGGCGGTGAGGTAACGATGCAAAGAGCAATAGAAAAGCTTTGGGAGAACAGGGATTATGACGAGAAGGTAAAAGGCCTGTATAGAAAGGCGATTGCGTATCTGAATGCAATGTTCAGAAAATATGACATAGAATCTGTTTTCAGCAATGCAAGAGGCACGTGCCATGTGAACAAAGAAGAGATCTCTTGTGATTATTATGAAGTACTGGATGGGAAAAAGATTAACGAGACGATTTTCGATGGCAGATATATGACCAGTTATTCATGGGGAGAAGAGACATGTGGACGCTTGTGCCGTATGGCCTCGTTGCATCTTTTGGACTGAGAAAAAAATTTAGGAAGACCCTCTAAAGTCTTTGGGAAATTATCCGATACATTAAATAACAGTTGATAAACATAGGCAAAGATTATCAGCAGATCAGCGAGGTAATGGACAGGAAGGAGGAGTTTAAGATGCGTGTTGAAGCATATACTCAGGTCCAACAATTATATAACAGTACGAAAAAAGCGGTTAAAGCGCCTGCAACATCAAATGTGGGCAAATCTGACCAGATACAGATTTCCAGTATCGGCAAGGATTTCCAGATAGCCAAAGCCGCAGTGAGTGCAAGCAGTGATGTCAGGGAAGAGGTAATTGCTCCTCTGAAAGCCGGCATCCAAAGCGGCAGTTATCATGTGAGCGGAGAAAGCTTTGCAGAGAGGATGCTGCAAAGATATGAGGAGAGTTCCAGAATATATGCACTATAGGAAGTTAGGGAATCAAAAATTTTTCTACTTTCATAGCGGAAAGGCGTGGTTATTAGCGTGGCAAGTTTAATGGAGAACCTGATAGAGGTATTGGAGAACGAGAGTGCGGAATATGAGAATTTGTTGAACTTGTCCATGCAGAAGACGCCAGTCATTGTGTCCGAGAATCTAGAAGCTTTAGAGAAAATCACGGATGAAGAACAGTATATCGTAAGCAGGATTAATCATTTAGATCATTTACGCGATGAGGCTATCCAGGATATAGCGAATGTACTTAACAAGGATGTTACCAATTTAAAAATTGTAGATTTGATTAAGATGCTCGGCCAAAGACCGGAAGAACAGCAGAAACTGGCTGCGGTTTTCGATAAATTGCAGACAAATGTGCGCCATGTGGCAAGGATTAATGAGCAGAACCGGGAATTGCTCCAAAGCGCTCTGGAAATGGTACAGTTTAATATGAATGTTCTCCAAGCCATGAAAATGGCGCCGGAAACCGCGAACTATAACAAGGGCGCTTATAATACCGGCGATGTGATAGGGATGAGCTCAAAGTCATTTGATGCAAAACAATAAAATTAGTAAATAAATTGTTAAGGATGGTAACGTTATGTCATTAATGGGAAGCCTTTATTTAGGTGTATCAGGATTACAAACTTCAAGTAATGCGCTGAATACGACAGCGCATAATATGTCTAACTTAGACACCCTTGGTTATACAAGGCAACAGGTAGCGCAAGCGACTAGAACGTACAATACGATTGACAAGTCACAAGGCGTGAACTGGAAGCAGCTAGGTCTGGGTGTCACATATTCCCAAACAAGACAAGTAAGAGATTATTTTTTGGATAAGAATTATCGTCGTGAATCGGGCAGAAGCGCTTTTTATGAGGTTTCTTATAAGGCTATGGAAGAGATTGAGAACGTCATCGGAGAGTCTTATGACGGGCATGCATTTTCTATAGCAGTGACGGATTTATGGACAGCGGTAGAAGAGCTGAGCAAAGATCCTACGGCTGCGGTCAACCAGAATCTATTCGTGACACGTGCCCATGAATTCATTACGAAAGCAGCAGCGGTTTATAATGGCCTTTGTGAGTATCAGGACAATATGAATAATACCGTTGCGCAAGACGTGAATAAGATTAATCAATATGCCCGGGAAATCGAGGCGTTGAATAAAGAGATCGCGAGAGTAGAAGGCGGCGTAGAGCATGCTAACGACTTAAGGGACCGACGGAATTATCTGTTAGATGAACTCTCGAAGCTGGCGAATATTTCATATAATGAAGACAACAATGGCTATATGAGCGTGAAGCTGGAAGGCGTAGATTTGGTAAAAGGCGGTCTTGTGAATGAGATGATGCTCTATACAGATCCTACGACCGGATTTTATACGCCATATTGGAAAATGCTTGCAAATTATAGCTATGATGAATATGGGAATCAATATCTGACGAAGGAGAGCTTGAAATCTGCACAGGTATTCGATTTATCCATGACAATATCCTCTGATCTGAATACCGATATCGGATCTTTGAAGAGTACCGTTTTAGCAAGAGGCGATCATCGTGCTACGGCAAAAGAGATCAAAGATATCAATCCCGATAATGAATATGAAGAGGGCTGGTACGACATTCATATTTCGCAGTCTATCGTCATGAACATTCAGGCAGAGTTTGACCAGTTGATCAATGCGGTAGTGACTAAGATTAACGGCATCCTCAAAGAAGCGGCTGAGTCGGAGAGCGCATTATATCCGAATTCCACGTATTTGCGGGATGAAAATGGTAATCCGTACCAGCTTTTTGAGAGAGTCGTTGAGAATGACGATACTTACACGTTGCCGGATGGCACCGTTGTAGAAGCGGGATGGAGCATCAATAACATCAAGATTAACATGGAGCTTCGCCAAAAGCCTTCTTTGTTGACATTCCGGTTAACGGATGGCTCAGAAGACAACGCAACAACAGAAAAGTTAAAAAATGCTTTTGAGGAAGCAATATATACACTGAATCCTAATGTAAAGACACCGGTTTCTTTTGTAGATTATTATAAGAACCTGGTAGCGCAGGTAGCAAACTCTGGCTCTGTATTCGGAGATGTAGTAGAAAGCCAGACGTTGACAACAGATTCTCTATGTAATGCCAGAGAACAGGTTATCGGGGTTTCATCCGATGAAGAATTGACCAATATGATCATGTATCAGAATGCATATAATGCTTCGAGCCGCTATATTAACGTTATTAGCGAAATGTTAGAACATATTCTTATGTCTTTAGGTAGATAGGATAAGCAGACAGAACAATCAGATCGTAGGAGGTGGCGTTATGCCGTCAACATTTTTTGGATTATCAATAGCATCATCAGGGCTTCGCGCAGCAAATGCTGCGTTGAATACAACCGGTAATAATATCAGTAATGCGAGCACAGAAGGTTACAGCCGTCAAACGGTCGTGACAGAAGCGGCAAACGCGCTTCGTGTTTTTGCGGCATACGGATGTGCGGGCGCAGGTGTAGAAACGCTTGCAATTGAGCGTATCCGTGATAGCTTTTATGATAATAAATTTCGCGAAAATGAAACAAGGCTCGGTGAATTCGATGTTAAAGCATATTATATGCGGACAATTGAAAACTATCTGACAGATAATAAGGTGACAGGATTCAAGACGATTTTCGATTTGATGTCCAATGCATTAGAGGAGATCACCAAAAACAGCAGCTCTACTTCGACGAAAGCACAGTATGTATCCAGCGTGAAGAGCTTGACTGATTATTTCAATAATATGTATGGCAATATGCAGAATCTTCAGGCGGATGTCAATGATGAGATTAAGATGCGTGTTGACAAGATCAATTCCCTTTCACAGGATTTGGCGACTATTAATAAACAGATCAGCGTCATTGAATTGACTGGCGTTGTAGCAAATGAGCTGCGCGATAAAAGAGATGTCATGATTGATGAACTATCTGCGATCGTTGACGTGAATGTGAAAGAAATCCCGATCTTAGACCAGTCGGGCAAGGAGTCCGGCGCATACCGGTGCATCGTTACAATTGCCGGAGGCCAGACATTAGTAGACCATGACGATTACAGGCAGCTTGCATGCGTGGCGAGAAAGAAAGAAGAGAAGGTCAACCAGACAGATATAGACGGCCTTTATGATATACAGTGGACAGATGGCATCGAGTTTGGCCTATACAATGCAGCCATGGGTGGGGAGCTAAAAGGCTTAATCCAGATGCGTGACGGTAATAATGGTGAATATTTCAATGGAACGGTAGACCAGATTTATTATAATAAAGAAATCACGAAAGTGACGATCAATACGCAGGCGGCCTATTTGCAGGATATGAGCAAATGTAATCTTTCTGATAGTGGCGGTAAGATTAATATCGGAAGCCAGATCTATTATTATAAGGACTGGACATATGATGGGAACGGTAATTATACGTTTACTATTGATAATGTCAAGAGCGACCAGCCTTTGATCGCAGGCAAGAATGGCAAAGAAGTATCTATTGGAGCAGAGGTCAAATATCAGGGCGTTCCTTATTATATGCAGCAGATGAATGAATGGCTCCGCGATTTTTCTAAGGCGATTAACAATATTTTTACAGAGGGCGTTACAGAAGCAGGATTGGATGCAGGTATCCTTTTGACAGGGAATTACCTGACAGGTGACGGACAGTTTAAAGAAGCAGAGCTCAATGATTCCAGAAAGAACGGCAAAGGCTATTATTATATTACGGCAGGGAACGTTGCTGTCGCAGAAGAACTGATAAAAGATGCCGCATTGTTAGGTACGAGAAGCGATCCGAACAATGGTGTGGAAGAGTGCGAACAGGTTAAGAAAGTCATTTCCATGCTTACCGATAAGAACCAGTTTAGTTTCCGTGGAAGAGATGCGGGTGGATTCCTAGAGTGTGTATTGGACGATGCGGCGCTCGGAGCGGAAAATGCAGAGACATTTTACACGACTTACCTGAGCTTAGAGACTAGCATTGATAACCAGAGGATCTCTATTTCAGGCGTAGATGAAGACGAAGAGGCGGTAAGCCTTGTTAAATATCAGAATTCTTATACGCTTGCTTCTAAGATGATATCTACGTTGGCAGAAATCTATGACAAGCTGATCCTGGATACGGGTGTATAAACCAATAGTTAGATTACACTGTAGAAGGATCCTATCGAAGAATGTATGATTTAGGGATAGAGAAGAAAGGTGTGGCACGATTATGAGAATGACAAATAAAATCATGCGGAATAACTCGCTGTATAATATCAACCAGAACAAAATATTGGAAGATAAGCTGAGCAACCAGATGACCAATCAAAGTAAGATTACAAGGCCATCAGATGACCCTGTTGTAGCTATCAGGGCATTGCGCTTACGTACAAATGTCACAACAGTGACCCAGTATTATGATAAAAATGCGCCGGATGCGGATAGCTGGCTTTCGATCACAGGCGATGCCTTAAATACCGTAGGCGGTGTATTAAAGAATCTTTATGAACAGGTAACGGACGCTTCTAAGAAATCCCTGAAAGCGGAAGACTTAGAGATTATCATGACCCAGATGAAAGCATTGACGAAAGAGTTCTATGCGAGCGGTAATGTTGATTATGCGGGAAGATATGTGTTCTCTGGTTTCCGGACGGATACACCGATTACATTCAGGGATGAGGATATCAAAGCGTTTACGAAAGATCCTGAGAACCCTAAGACTTATGTAATTGATGAAAGCTTAGATTTTGATGATATTTTACAGGTTAGCTATACCGACTGGTCGAAGATAACGGATACTGCCAACCCGTCCGGAACGGAATTAGATGTCACCAACTCAAAGCTATACCGTTTCCGTTTATCTTATGATGATTTGAATATTCCAACGACAAAGGATGCTAATGGCAATACGGTCATTGATACAACGAAAGCGCCTTATACCGATGATTTCCAGATAACGATTAACGGTGTAGCCAGAACGGATATTGTTCCTTATCTGGATGCAGAGCAGGCTTATAGGGATGTAAGCGCAGGCGTAACGAAACTTGCATTCATACCGGCGACAGGCGAAATTGTATTCAATGAAGACGCCTATGTAAATCCGGGCGCTGAACTGAATATTCCTAACATCAATAGCATTGAAGACGTGAAGATTGATGTAAAATATGCGAAGAGCAATTGGCACGAAGGCGATATCAATCCTGTCCACTATTTCCACTGTGTGGCAACAGACAAAGCGAATGTAAGCCCGGCAATGGGACTATCTGAGGCGCAAGGAGAACTCCAACAGGCACAGGTTGATTTAATGGCAGTGAAGCAGCAGACAGAGCCCCAGTTAGAGGCGGCAGAGAAAGAGTTAGAGGATGCCAAACGGGTGCTTCGTATGACAGACCCGACCGATGCGGCGGCAGTAGCAGCGGCACAGGCAGCCGTAGATGCTGCAAGAGCGAAAGTAGAGGCGGCGCAGAAGACAATTGACGATGCACAGGCAATTGTTGATGAGAAGCAGGAAGCTGTAGATAATATCATGAAAGTCGTCGTTGAATATAATTCCGATGGCAAAGACCAGGATATTTATTATAATGTTGGCTTCAACCAGACGATCCAGGTGAATACTCACGCAGATGAAGTGTTCACACATGGCGCGCAAAGAGACTTGGATGATTTCCAGATTTATCTTAAGCAGCTTCAGGATGCAGAAGAGAAAATCAGCGATATAGAGAAGAAAATGGAAGAATATCCGGAAGATGATCCAATGTATCTGAAACTGAAGGACCAGCTTGGCGCTATGAATAAAGCATATACCTATATTAGGGATAACTTGCAGACCAAATTTGAGAACCAGATTACAAGATATCAGAAATATATTGATGAGACCAATATTGCAGTTACCAATAATGGTACGAGAGGAAGCCGGCTGGATTTGATCAGTGACAGATTGATGAACCAGAAAGCGACGTTTAAAGATTTGCAGAGCAACAATGAAGACGTTGATGTAACAGAAGTAGCGGTACAGCTAAAGAGCTCGGAACTAACTTATGAAGCGGCGCTGATGGCTACCAGTAAGATCATGCAGACGAACCTGATGAATTATATCTAAGCATACGGCTTAAGAGGCTGCGATGTCTCAGACCGGGCCATGAGCGTGGTTATTAGCATAAAGGAGTATAATTACTCCGGAGAGGGATAGTATATGAAGGTAACAACAAAAGTATTTGGAGAGATTACGATTGACGATGACAGAATCATTACATTTCCAAAAGGGATTGTCGGTTTTCCCCAGTTAACGGATTTTGCCCTGCTACATGACTCAGATAGAGGCACGGATTCGATTCATTGGTTACAATCCATACAAGAACCGGGTTTTGCGATGCCGGTCATGGATCCTTTGATTGTGTGCCCAGACTACAATCCGGAGGTAGACGACGAGCTTCTGAAACATTTAGGAGAATTGGACCCGGAGGAGCTGTTAGTATTGGTTACAGTAACGGTTCCGAAAGATTTAACGAAAATGTCAGTGAACTTACGAGGGCCGATTGTCATTAATGCGGGACAGAAAACAGCGACACAGGTCATTGTAGAAGGCGATGATTATCAGGTGAAATTCCCGATTTATGATATCCTGAATGAAAATAAGAAGAAAGCAGGTGAATAAATGTTAGCTTTATCCAGAAAAAAGGGCGAGGCGCTTGTCATCAACAATGATGTCGAAGTGACTGTGTTGGAAATTAAAGGAGAACAGGTGAAGCTTGGCATCAATGCACCGAAGGAAGTGCCTATTTATCGTAAGGAGGTCTATGTGCAGATTCAGGACTCCAATCAAGAAGCTGTCAATGTGGACGGATTAGAAGCATTGCAGAATCTCCTGGGATAGAATCGCATAAGAAGAATACCTGAAATAAGGATATTTTTAAGAAGATCCGGACGTTCGTGCAACAGACGGATGAGAGAAGAAAGCAATTAGAGATACAGCCGTATACCATCAAGGTATGCGGTTGTTTTTTCGTAATTTTCTGTTTTTCCCCTAAATTATTTAAGATTATTTCCGATAAATATAGCAAAGGACGATTCTATGATAAGCAATTTTTTTTAAAAGTATCACATGGAGGTGATTGGAAATGGCAATTGAATCATTGAACAGCGTAATGACATTTCAGGCGCAGCCAACGGTGAAGACGCCGTCGGTGGAGCCAGCAAAGCCAGCGAACACGGAAGTTGCTGCGGACGGACATACAGTAAAGGTGGATGCCTCCACTGTATCTGTGGCACAAGTGCAGTCGGAGAACGAGCAGGGAGATGGGCAGGAGAATGGCAGCGGACAACAGCAACAGCCTAAGAACACCCAGGCTGCGTCAGATCAGTTAAAGAGAGCGGTTACGGAGATGAATAAGAAAATCGGTAACAGTAACTCGGAGGCGATCTTTGGCATTCACGAAAAAACAGACAGAATTACCATTAAAATTGTCGATAAGGATACCAAGGAAGTAATGAAAGAATTTCCCCCGGAGAAGACTTTGGATATGATCGCAAAAGTCTGGGAAATAGCAGGTATTCTTGTAGACGAGAAATTATAAAGCGGGAGGGATTTAGAAATGGCAATTAGAATTACGGGTATGTATTCCGGTCTTGATACAGAAAGCATTATCAATGAACTGGCATCTGCTCAGAGTGTGAAGAAGAATACGCTTGTTAAAGCACAGACAAGGCTGAGCTGGAAACAGGATACTTGGAAAGCATTAAATACCAAGATTTATAATTTTTATACGAACGTTGTAGATAATATGAGATTTCAGGCTTCCTTCTTAAAGAAAGCTACGAAAGTCTCTAATTCTAATGCAGTTAGCGTCGTGACAAGCAATAATGCGCCTAACAGCGTACAAACCATGAAAATCGGACAGCTTGCGAAGGAAGGCTATCTGACAAGTGGACGTGTTTCCAAAGAAGGAGAGAAACAGTATAATGAAAATACGACTTTGGCGGAAATGGGATTTAGCGGTTCAGGAAGCTTCCGTGTAAAAGTAGGCAATAAGACAACCGATATTACGCTCAAAGAGGACATGAAGATTTCGGATGTAGTGAAGAAACTGGAATCAGCAGGCCTCAACGCAAGTTTTGATGTGAAGAACCAGAGATTCTTCTTAAGCTCTAAGAGTTCAGGATTGGCAGCAGATTTCACTATTACAAGCAATGATGCCAGTGGACAGAGCCTTCTTTCTACATTGGGATTTGCGGCAGCTTACGATGTGAATAGCAATGAATACAAAGAGTATAAGAAATGGGCGGATTATGGGATGGGCAACCCGCCAACACAGTCTCGTTTAGATGCAGAGAAGAGCGAAGTGGCCAAATTAATTGCGGCTAAGAAAGCAAGCACGGATTCCCTCTTAAAAATAAATGAGGAATTGCAGAAAAAGCTTGACAAGATTCTGGAAGAATACCAGAAGAACGGCGCTGATCCGACGAACAATCCGATAGATTATGATCCAAACGACAAGGAAAAAGTCAATGCGCAGGCAGAAGAGCTGTATATACAGTTATATGGCGAAGAGGTGGAAGTCCAGAAAAAAGATAAAGACGGAAACCCGATGTTCGATGAGAATAACCAGCCGATTATGGTAAAAGAGAGGAATGGTAAATTACCGGACGGATCTGACAGCTTAAAGACCGTAATGGACAAAGCAAATGAAGACCTGAAAGCTGCCCAGAAGAATCTGGAAGAATTGAAAAAGAACGGCGCGAGCGAAGCAGATATACAAGCCGCAGAAGCGGATGTGGCTGCAAAGAGCAGTACGGCAGCGACTGCAACGGCTGATTTTAATAAGACACAAGGCTATTATAGTTATGTCAAAGCCGTGGCAAACGTACAGAATGCAATAGAAGAGAATAAGGAAACGATTGCGGAAAACCGTACTTACTATGAAGTAGATGCTAATGGGGATCCAGTGTTAGATGCAGACAAGAAATTGCAGCCGACACAGAAAGCCAAAGACGAAATAACGGCATACTTTGATTCGAAGATTACTGCGGCGCAGGATTATATTGCGAAAGCGAATGATTTCATTAACGGTACAGGCAGCTTCGCAGGTATGACAGATGAGGAGAGGGAAGCCTTGAAGTCGCAGATGGCAGTCAAGATTGACGGGCAGGATGCGGAGATTTATCTGAACAATGTAAAATATACAAGCAAGACCAATACTTTTGATATCAATGGATTGACCATTACGGTAAATCAGGAGACTGACGAAGAAATTACAATGACCACGACGGATGATACCGATGGTATTTACGATATGGTCAAGAATTTCATCTCCGAGTATAACAAACTCATCAACGAGATGGATAAACTCTATAATGCCGAGGCGAATAAGGGATTTGATCCGTTGCTGTCAGAGGAAAAAGCGGCAATGTCCGATAATGAAATCGAAGAATGGGAAGCGAAAGTCAAAGAATCCTTGCTCCGCCGTGACTCTACACTGAGCACTGTCTCTGGTGCGATGAAGACAATCATGTTAGCGGGTGTGGAAGTAAATGGCAAACGCATGTATCTGTCAGATTTTGGCATCAATACATTGGGATATTTCAATGCAAAGGATAATGAGAAAAGCGCTTACCATATTGATGGCGATAAGGATGACCCGAATACGAAGTCCGAAGACGATGTTTTAAGAGCGATGATTGCGTCTGATCCGGACACTGTTATGAAGTTCTTCACAGGGCTTTCCAATAGCATGCATGGTAAATTGAATGAGTTAATGGCGAGCAGTTCATCAAGCAGTGCGTTTACCGTTTATAATGACAAGGATATGAAAGCGGAATATGACGATTATACTGAAAAAATTTCCAAACAGGAGACGAAGCTGAACAGCCTGATAGACAAATGGTATGCGAAATTCTCTTCCATGGAAACAGCGCTTGCTAAATTGGAATCAAAGAGCAGTGCAGTTTCTAGTATGCTTGGAGGTTGATTCTCATAATAAGAATGTCCCGTCAGGGACATTCTTATTTATCAGATGTTCATCGGGTTAGAAGATTTAGATAAGGAAACATTTGCGGTTTTTGTAGAAAAAAGGAGGAAAAAGAACAGTGGCACCACAGAATCCATATGCACAATATGCTAAGAATAAGATTTTAACGGCATCTCCGGCAGAACTGACCCTGATGCTATATGAGGGCGCTATTAAGTTCTGTAATATAGCCATTATGGCAATCGAGCAGAATGATGCCGATAAAGCACATGCCAATATTATGAAGACACAGCGGATCCTCGAGGAGTTCCGGAATACTCTGGACAGACAATATCCGGTGTGGGAAGATTTTGACAGGGTGTATGTATATCTGCTGCAAAGACTGTTTGAGGCGAATGTAGGCAAAGACAAGGAAATCCTCGAAGAGGTGAACACTCACTTAAGAAGTATGCGTGATACTTGGAAAGAAGTTATGAAAGTTGCCCATAAAGGTGTTTAGTAGAAAGGCATGGTTTTAATATGGAACAGAATTGTGCGCAGATCTTAATACAGAGTCTGGAGAAGAAGATACAAGTTCTAGAAGAAATCATTAGGCAGAATAATGAACAGGAGAGGATCCTTAGGCAGGAAGAATTTGATATGGATGCCTTGGAGGCTGCCATTGATGAGCAGAGCGGGCTGATCGGGGAGTTAGATAAGCTGGATAGCGGATTTGAATCCTTTTATGAGCGTGTCCGTGAAGACATTACCGTGCATAAGGATAAGTATCGGAATGAAATTGCCTATATGAAAGAACTGATACAGAAGATCACGGATAAAGTCGTGACGATCAATACAGGCAGCGCACGTAATAAGGCTTTGGCAGAGCAGCAGTTCCAGAAAGAGAAGAGGCATATCCAACAGAGCGTCTCTAAGACAAAAGTGGCGAGAAATTATTATAACAATATGAATAATCTGAATCATGTAGCACCGCAGTTTTATGATAATAAGAAGTAAAAGGGATTAGGTTGAAAAATCATGCGGGGATTAATATGTGTGAAGAAGGGGTAGGGGATTAGAAAGAGGTAAAACATGCTATCTGTACAGACCAACCTTTTGGCAATGAACGCAGACAGGCAGCTTAAGGCAAATACGAAGAAAAATGCCAAAACAACAGAGAAATTATCATCAGGGTATAAAATTAACCGGGCGGCAGACGACGCGGCAGGACTTTCTATGTCCGAAAAAATGCGCAGACAGATCCGAGGTCTCCATCAAAGTGCGAATAATATTTCGGAGGGGATCGGCTATGTGCAGACCGCAGAAGGCGCCCTAAATGAAGTACAGGATATGTTGCACCGTGTGAACGAATTGGCGGTGAAGGCCGCTAACGGCACGAATACGGAACAGGACAGACAATATATAGATAGTGAGATACAGCAGCTTAAGAAAGAGATGGATCGGATCTTTGAGACGACGACTTTCAATGAGCAGAGGATTTGGGAGCCGAAGGCGAAAGTCCAGATAGGCTCGGTGACAAGAGAGGCGGTAACAATGCCTAACACTGGCAGTCCGCCAACAATAACGAATTCTAATTATGATGTGTTTCCAGGTGGAAATCCATATTCTTTAACGTCGGGAAGCTATCAAGGTTTTTTTGGCATCAGTGCGGACGATAGTGGAGTCAAGGTGAATTGGACCGGCTATAACGGGAAGAAATACGAAACGGAAAAAATTCCTTGGAAAGATTTTGAGGAAAATAACTATAGTTTTGAAATGAGCAAATATTTCGACAAGGCTGCTTTTCCTGATCTTTTTGGAGCGGATGGAAAGCCGGTATTTGAACATAGAGTATCTTTTCGTCCTTCAGAGACGGCGACGAAAGAAGATATCATAGAATGTATCGATGGTTCTAGAATAGGGGCAATTGCCTATGCAGGCATGTCAGGCTCCTGGGAAAATGTCCAAGGCAATAATACGAATATGGCAATCGGGAACGTTGTCTTGAACTATCCGGCGGCATATGCTTCGATGATGGGAACGGGAAATGTGGGCGACGGATATAACTTTGATGGCAAAGACGACGCTTTTTTAGAACCGGACATTGTCCAGAACAAAAATCTGGCAAAGTATCCGCCAACCGCTGCAAATGCGGAAGAGGCGAAAAAGAGCAATACCGGATGGCAATTTGACTTTACAATGAAAGGAATCGGGGATGTAAAAGCATCTTCGACATCTATAACTTATTTTTCTAATGACTTCGCGCCCGAAGACGAGGGGTTATGGTGGCATTACGAAACTTATTTTGATATCCATGGCAAACCGTATAAAGTGCAAGTAGCGAACGGAAAGCCTGCGGACGGGACATTGGCAGGTGCGATGTCGGCATTAACAGGAGACGAGAAAGATGGTACGCCCGGTCTTTTGAATAGGGATTTGTCCGGTTGCAATGACGGAACGACAGGCACTATCCGGATTAATTTTAAATTAGAGTCGGATACGCCTTTTAACTATACGGATGCCAATGGGAATTCGGTATCATCTAAGAGCGTTGGGAGCTTTACTTTAAGCTTTTCTTTTTCATCAAGCGAAACGGAAGACCAGGTTCTTGACCGGATACAAAAAGCGCTTAATGAAAATTCTATATTGGATTTTGAATCCCATAGCGCGAGTACGGACAGTATATCATTTGCATCTTATATTGGGAAGGTGAAATATCTCGATGAACCTGTCTGGGGCGGTATCTGTGAGTTTTATGTGCAGGGCGGTACAGAGTCGGGAGAACATATAGAAGTACAGTATGAATCGCTTAGTACAATCGCAATGGGGTTAAAGGATACAAATGTCCTGACAATTGATGATGCCGGGGATGCAATCCACGAGGTAAAAAAGGGATTACAGATTATTAGTGAACAACGTTCGGCATTCGGAGCATATCAGAACCGATTAGAACATTCGGAGAATATAAACCGGAATGTAGAAGAGAATACGCAGGCATCTGAGTCTGTTCTCCGGGATGCGGATATTGCGGAAGAAATAATGGAATTTTCTGTCAACAATATCCTTATGCAGGCGGGAACAAGCATGCTGACTCAGGCGAACCAGAGTAAGCAGTCAGTATTGTCGTTATTGAACTGATCAGGCATGCAGCAATGATTTTCTAATATATCGTCACAGTCGTGGAACGCCAGAATGCGATGAGACGGACGTGGACGGATTTAGGTTAGGAAAATACATTTTTCCAGTTGCTTGTTCAATAGCATGCCAAGATAGCCAAAGGCGCTTTTGCCAAGCAGCATAATCTTACATAGGCTCATAAGGTGCAGATCAATATGATTTGCGCCTTTTTCATTCCCTTCTACATAGATAGTCTTAGATGGCAGCAGAAAGCCAAGCGCCTCTTGGTTCTTACGGCACCAGGTGATGTCATCGGAGAAGATGAAGAAAACAGCATCAGGATATAGGGTGAGGATTTCCTTTGTCTTCTTCAGATAACAGGCAGCATCGGTCGCCCAGCCAAGCTTCACATAGTCCCCGCGGCGGATATGGACGGCGACCGAGCGCGAACTTTGGATCATTTCGGCATAGCGGGCATTTTGCCCATCAGGGATGGGCGAAAGAGCAAGCTCTTCCAGAAAAATCGCCCTGTATTTACGGAACCAGTCCGGATGAAGCCAATAACCATGATAATATAAGAAGTCCCCTTGTAAGCCAGTGATTTCCGGGATATAAGCATTGCTTGGCACGCGGTGGATCATACCGTCGAAAGGATTGTGGCTTTTATAATTTTCAAATTCCGAAATCATCTCTATATTGAACCCGAGATCCTTAAAGGATTGGGGAATGCTGATGCCTTGCTGTTTGTTTTTAATAAACTGCGCCCATGTATCCGTATCGAAGTTCTGGCTGAGAAGATTTGGGTGCAGATGAAAAACCTTTTCCAGCTCATAGCCGTTGTGGACAGCATTTACATAGAAGAAAGAGTCGTCAAAAACCCAGTCGTCGTTTTCTGGGTGGGCAAGCTGTGCATACCGCACGAAAATATACTGGAATACCTGATTGGCAAGGCCGCCATTTAAATATTGGATTTTCATAATAATTTCTATGCCTTTCGTTCTTAATTTCCTAGAGATATGCAGCGCGCTGCGTTCTTGTCTGATACATGCTTCTTAATCTTTATTGTAAGAAGTAATTTTAAAAAAGTCAAAAAAATTCTCTAAAGCACTAAAGTAATTTTAAAAGTTCCCGATATATAATACAAGTAAAGCATGGAGATGCTTCAGAATTAATGGATGAAAAGTTAGCGTACGAACTTTTAAAGAACCATTGCAAACAAAAAGAAAACGACATGGATGCCGTGTAAATTCAAGGAGGAAAATATTATGGTTATAGAGCACAATCTTTTGGCAATGAATTCTAACAGAATGCTTGGTATTACTACTAAGAAGCAGGCGAAATCTACAGAGAAGTTATCATCCGGTTATAAGATCAACCGTGCGGCAGACGATGCAGCAGGTTTAGCGATTTCTGAGAAGATGAGAAGACAGGTAAGAGGCTTGAAGCAGGCATCTGCTAATGCTCAGGACGGTATCTCTTGCGTACAGACAGCAGAAGGCGCATTGAATGAAGTACAGGACATGCTACAGAGAATGAACGAGCTCGCAGTTAAAGGTGAGAACGGCACATTGACTTCTACAGATCGTAGTTACATCCAGCAAGAAGTAAAACAGTTGATGTCAGAAGTTGACCGTGTGCAGAGTACGACAACATTTAATGAGCAGAACCTTTTAGATGGTACTTTTGCCAATAAGGGTCTTCAGACAGGCGCAGAAGCAGGACAGCACGTTACGATTACCATTAAGAATATGAATGTGAATGAATTAATTGGTAATGCGATCAATAAGGGTGTAGAGTTTGGCACGAACAATGTGGAGACTGATCCTAATGGCACGGACATAGGTATAAACGGCTATGAGCCTGACAGTGCAGGAACAGGCAATAAGAATACATTGGCAGTAACAATGCTTGAGAAATTCTATGGATTTGATGAGACTAAAATTGTTGATACTGCTGTACAGGCAGCAGTTGCTGGTATGGCACCATCAGGTGGCGCAGGTGTATTAGATACTGAGAATGCACCAACAGCGGCAGACTTCGCAGCACTTAATGCATTTGCTAAGAGCGCACTCCAAGATGTATCCCAGCAACGTTCAGACCTTGGTGCGATCCAGAACAGGCTTGAGCATGCGATCAGCAACTTGGATAACATCGCAGAGAACACGACAGCAGCAGAATCACAGATCCGTGATACGGATATTGCGACAGAGATGGTAACATACTCTAACAACAGTATCTTGCAACAGGCTGGTACTTCCATGCTGACACAGGCTAATCAGTCACAGCAGCTTGCATTGTCCTTACTTGGATAATAAATAATAGAAGATAATAAATACGATACCGCAAAATTATTTGGGAAGATAGTTTTGCGGTATTTTTATGTGGATTTAAAAGTCGGAAAAAGTAAAAATAGCAGTTTTTTTGTCAAAAATAACAGATAGAGGGAAGAAAATATGATGAATAGAGGTATTGGCTTAAAAGAACCCTGCCGGCGCAGGTGAATTCGGAAGACTGGATATGATGAACCTAGATGTTTCCGATTTAAAAGAGGGACATAGGAAAACACAAAAAGACATTAAAATATTGCCCGATAAAGTTAATGGGTTAACGGAGAAGACAGGCGAGCTGACAGATAAGACGGAAACGCTGACAAAAAAGACGGGCGAGCTGTCAGATAAAACAGAAACGCTGTTCCAGAAGACAGATAAGCTGGTAGATAATGCAGAAATTTTATCAAAGAAAGTGGAAACGACATTTCAGTTGGCTTTAGCTGCATGGGTAATCGGAACGGAGAACAGAAAGTGGCTGCAACAGGTTTTTTAGGAATGATGCTTAGAATTACATTTTATAACAAGTTGCATTTTATAACTAAAGTATTATTTAAAAAGTCCGATAAACATTATAAGTAGGATGAACTACCTGCTTAACAAAAAGTAATGGAACTGAAGACAGCGTACGAGTTAGCAGCTCCATTACGCGAAAATAAGACGGCAGGGAAGCCGTATTCTATTCAAGGAGGAATATATTATGGTAGTACAACACAACATTACAGCGATGAACTCTAACAGAATGCTCGGCCTTACGACAAGCGCACAGGCGAAGTCAACAGAGAAGCTCTCATCCGGTTACCAGATCAACCGTGCAGCAGACTT
>CAJTSL010000024.1 GCA_910578845.1 uncultured Lachnospiraceae bacterium | reverse complement strand
GTTAGTCCCGCAGGATTTTAAGTCCTGTGCGTCTGCCAGTTCCGCCACGCCGGCAAAGTGGGACCTATAGGGTTCGAACCTATGACCCTCTGCTTGTAAGGCAGATGCTCTCCCAGCTGAGCTAAGACCCCATTCAATAGCAGGTTGTCCGCAGTTGTCTGTTTCACAACCCGCTTTGCTAGTATACAATTAATTATGCTCTCTTGTCAATAGTTTTTTTACATTTTTTTCAATTTTTTTCATTTTAAGATCTGCAAGACAGGCACGGACCTATGAAAAAATTATTTTTCGCCGATCCCAAGCTTCGCGAACAAATCCCCAAGGCTCGTCCCAAGGCTCTCGCCGGAACTGTATTGTCCTTCGTTTATATCTTCCACTTCCTCTGCCGGCTGCTCTTCCACGTCTTTCATGCTCAAGGAGATTTTGCCGTCATTGGTATTTAAAATCTTCACTTTGACTTTGTCGCCGACTTTAAGCACTTCGGATGGCTTTCTGATCCTCTTCTGGCAAATCTGGGAAATATGCACCAGGCCGCTTAGGCCGTCTTTTAAATCAACAAATGCCCCGTATGGCTGTAAGCTCTCGACAGTTCCCTCCAGAATAGTTCCCGGTACCAGCATAGCCACTTTATGGTTGTGCGCTTCTTTCTCTTTTTCTTTGAGGATTTCTTTCGCCGAAAGCACCAGTTTTTCTTTTTCCTGATCGACTGTAATAATTCTTACTTCCAGCGTCTTACCCTTATATTCTTCAAGGTTTTCCACATAGGAAATGGCAAGCTGTGAGGCGGGGATGAATCCTCTGACCCCTTCTACATAAGCGACTACGCCGGCATTTACGACCTCGCTTATCTTCACGGGAATGCTTCTTTTATCTTCCTGGTATCCTGCAAGAACTTCCCACGCAAGAACCGCATTCGCTTCCTTTTTGGACAGAAGGATATTGCCCTGTCCATCGTCTGTCTTTACGACCGTAGCTTCTATCAGGTCTCCCTCGTGTACATCCGTAAGAACAGAAAACCCGGGATCGTCGCTCATATCTTCCACTCTGATGATCCCTTGCGTGTAATACTTAAGATCTAGCGTCACTTCTTTCTCATTGACATCAATCACCGTACCCTGAATGATATCGCCTTCCTGAATTGTACGAAAAGAGGCTTCCAATTCTTTTTCGTAATCTTTCATCGTTTCCTGCATAATCGCTACACTCTCCTTATTCTCTGTTTTATCACTTCTCCGGTCAGCCATACGCCAATCAATGCGCAAGAAAACATCCGTCCTCATGGGAATTGATCACGCCCACTGCCTGCAAATACGCATAGATAATGACCGTTCCGACAAACGTCATTCCCCGTTTCTTTAAATCCTTTGACACCGCGTCTGATAGCGGGGAACTTGCCAGATCCTGTTCATAAATGATCTTGCCATCCGTCCAGTGCCAGAGATACGCCGAGAAGCTTCCGTATTCCTCCTGGATTTTCCTAAAGATCTGTGCATTATTGACCGCAGCGCGGATTTTCAGGCGATTCCTTATAATCCCGGTATTCTGCCTTAACTCCTCCATCTTCTCTGCATCATATGCACAGACTTTCTCCAAGTCAAAGCCATCAAACGCTTGCCGGAATGCCTCTTGCTTGTTTAATACACATTCCCATGACAACCCCGCCTGGAAGGATTCCAAAATCAGCATTTCAAACAATTTATGGTCATCATAGACCGGAACGCCCCATTCCTCATCATGGTAGCGCACATAGGCATCATTTTCCGGATTAGCCCATCTGCATCGCCTTTTTCCATCTTTCCATTCTATTTCGGGTTTTATCACCATATCACTTTACATCCTCTCCGGTGCAGAGAAACCAAGCAAGTCAATACAAGTTTCCAGAACATCTTTGGTTAACATAAGTAATGCGATCCAACCGGATTGCCTGTCACGGTCTTCCTCTGCCAAAATCTTCGTCTCATGATAGAAATGATTAAAAGCATTGGCAAGGTCATAAATATAAGCACAGATTTTATGCGGCGCCACTTCCTCATACGCGGCTTCTATTGTCGCATTGAATTTCGTGATTTCTAACATCAGGTTCTTTTCCGATTCGCTTTTCGCTTCCCGTAAGGAAATGCCTTCCACGTCTTTTGCGCCGCTTCCTGTAGACGCGTTTTGTTCCTTAAATTTACTTAAAATGGATTTAATCCTCACAATCGTATAAAGTATATACGGCCCGGTATCACCCTCAAAAGAAGTGAACCTGTCAATGTCAAAAATATAATCCTTTGACGCCTGATTGGACAAATCTCCGTACTTAACAGCGGAAAGCGCTACTACTTTGGAGATTTCCGCTGCCTCTTCCTCTCCCATTGACCTGTTCTGCGTAATCTTACGGTACATTTCCTCGTTGATTTCCCGGATCAGGTTCTCAAGGCGCATCGCGCCGCCTTCCCTCGTTTTAAAAGGCTTGCCGTCCTTCCCGTTCATCGTGCCAAATCCGATATGGATCAGCTCTGTTTCCGGCTTTACCAGCCCAGTCTTACGCGCACAGCGGAATACCTGTTCAAAATATAAATCCTGACGCTTGTCCGTCATATAAATCAATTTATCCGGCTGATATTTCTCCATACGGTCTACAATGGTCGCCAAATCTGTCGTATTATACAAAGCGGCGCCGTCCGACTTTAAAATCATGCAGGGCGGGATTTCTTTCGTATCTGTCTCTTCCTTGACGTCTACGACAAGAGCGCCGTCGCTTTCATGCGCAAAGCCTTCCTCTTTCATCTTCTCGACCATGTCCGGGATAATATCCTGGACATCCGACTCTCCCTTCCAGAGGTCGAATTCTACACGTAAATTCGCATAGTTCTTCTTCAAATCCGTCACGGACACATCTATAATATGCTCCCAGAGAGCGCGCATGCCGGGAACGCCCGTCTGCAACTGATAAGTCGCCTCCATCGCCTCCGCCTTATAATCCGCATCTTCTTTGGACTTCGCGCTTGCCGTAGGGTAAATCTCCTCCAATTCCGATATGGTAAAAGGCGCTTCTTTCGGATATTCTCCCTGGTAGGATTCATCGAAATAAGGCAGTTCCGGGTGTCTTTTTTTTAATTCCGTTGCAATCAGCCCCATTTGCAATCCCCAATCGCCCAAATGGATATCGCCTAACACCTCGTGTCCGGCGAAACGGCAAATCCGTTTAATGCTCTCACCGATAATCGCAGAGCGCAAATGGCCGACATGAAGCGGCTTCGCAATATTAGGCCCGCCGTAATCCACCATGATCATCTGCGGTTTCTCCGGCATTTCCAATCCGAATTTAGCGTCCTCTCGCATTTCCCGCAAATATTCTTTTACAAATGCTACCGCGACCTTTAAATTCAAAAATCCCGGTGCCACCGCGCTCACTTCCGAGAATACAGTGTTCCCCTGCAATTTCTCCGCCACATCGTTTGCAATCATAAGCGGCGCTTTATGATACATCTTTGCGCCTGCCATAGCGCCGTTACATTGATATTCACACAGGTCAGGACGGTTGGATACCGTGACTTTACCTAATTCCGCCTGAAATCCGGCCGCTTCAAACGCTTTTCCCATTTCCTCCGAAATCAATTCTAAGAATTTTTTCATTTTTCAATATTCTCCTTTCTGGCCATTCCCTCTATTTCCGCTCCGAGTATATACAGCCGCAGTAATCCTGCCTGTACAGATCATATTCCTTTGATAATGCGATGGAACGTTGATAACCGCCTCGTTTCTTGAAATCAGAAGGAAGCCAGCTTATGCCATATTCCTTAGCAAGGCGCTCCCCGATTTCATTTAACTTCGGCGCATTTTTCAAAGGGCTGATCGTCAATGTCGTCGTAAAATAGTCATACCTGCCCGCGAGGGCAAGCGCCGCGGTTTTTCGCAGCCGTAGCTCATAACAAGCAAAACACCGTTCTCCCCCTTCGGGGCATTGTTCCAATCCTTTCACTACTTCGAAAAAGCGCTCCGGCTCATAATCTCCTTCCACGACTGAAATCGGATAACCCGTCGTTTTTTCGTTATACGCCGCAATCAGCCGCTTCTGTTCTTCCACACGTTTACGGTATTCTATCTGACGTGAAATATTAGGATTGTAATAAAACACCGTAATTCGAAAGATATCCCGCAAATATTCTAACACATAACTGCTACATGGCGCGCAGCAACTATGCAAAAAAAGCCTTGGGGCAGACAGTTCCCCACCGTCTGTCACCGCTGTCTTTGCTGTTTCGCCAGCCGTAATCCCGCTGATGATTTTATCCAATTCTTTCTGGAAATTCCTGGCTGCATTCATGTCATGATATCCTTCCCTGACAATTCGCTGTCAATACAGCTATAAAACCACATCACTATATATCTGGCTGACGCCATAATCTGCATCTACGTTTACCTCATATACGCTCACGCAGTCGTTATCTTCTATCCGATAACCTATGATCCTGAAATCATCCAGTCCAGTCAGATAGAATACATGGACAATGTTCACGCCCTCATGGGAATCTACCCACATCATTAATGGCATACACGCCTCGGCTTCCATTTCATTCATTTCTTCCTGCAATGCCCTGACGCCTGCCTCTTCCTCTTCACCTGTACAGGAAAAATAAAGGCGGTCGCTTAATCTATTCGAGGTCATCCAGAGATATTTGTGATATTGTTCCATTTCCCCATCATTATCCAAATCGCTCTGGAACTTCTCTTCTACATTCCCTTCCGAAACCCGTTGTTCCGCGTTGCCGGTAACCGTCTGATATCCGTCTAACTGCTCTTTTATCTTCAGGGCGTCCTTAGCAATGCCCGCTGCGAGCAGGCTGTAATCGTTAGCCACGCTCTGTGGCAGATCATCTTCCACATCCGCTATCCATACGTCATACTGTTCTGGCACACGGATCAGCGATGCTTCTTTCGACCGCTTCCCGTCCTCAAAAGCAATGAGCGTAATGCCATGACCTATCTTCTTGGCATAATCATAAGTCATCCGGCAAAGATAATTCTTTCCCTGCCAAGAGATCACTGCAAATTCCTCTGACACGGAGCCAAAATCATCTGTCTTCACAAAAGAGCCATCCGGGCAGCCTTTGAAGAAAATATACTCCGTAAGGCCTGCCGAGCCACCTGTATAGACTTGCGCAATGATGTCCATAATCCCGTCATTATCGCAGTCTGCCTCAATCATCACATAATCTCCGCTATACCGTGCTGTCATAAGCGCCTCTAATCGAATGTCTAAATTTTGATCAGCAAGCAAGTCCACCTCTTCTTCGGATAACACTCTGTCAATCCGCAGCCTGTCAACCCATGCCGTCTCCGCTTTCTCTGACACAGTCTCTGTAAGCTCTTCTAAAAGCGCCTGCGGCACGCTCTCCGCCGCAGGCTCCCTCACATGATATACACCGTACAGTTCTTCCGGCGCCATATTGTCATAAAACTGCTCGTATAAGCTGCGTACCCTGCCCTGTTCTTCCTGTTCCCACTGTTCTATCGTGAACTCTTCATCGAACATAAGGTTTGTCGGAGATCCTTCGTAAGCATAGAGCCTTATATGATCTTCTCCTGTCTCTTGCACGCATTCTCTTTTCTTCAAAAGACGGCTGCCTTCCCATTGCCACAACGACTCCGTCTCATATGTCAGTTCCGACGATATGCGCCCTGCCGTATGTCCCCAGATCGTCTCTGTCTCCGGGATGCGCCAATGAAGCAAATAATATTTCTCTATTTCAAGTGTAAGCCAAACTGGATCGTATTTCTTTTCTGCTTGGTCCCAAAGAAACATTTCATCCCCGGAACCCACCAAATCGGGAGAACCGTCAAAATTCATATCTTCTATCCAAATGAGGTACCCTCGTTCCATCTGAAGCGTCTGGTAAGGCGCATTAAATCTTCCCTCGAGGTAAAAATGAAAATCTCCGTCTACATTTTCCGCATCCGGCTCATAGACACTGAGCAGCGCAAATCCCTCTTCCGGGACAAGCCTTCTATATAGACAGCCGTCCGCCCCGCTATACCCTACACACTTCCCGCTGTCTTGCCAACGCAAGGCGCCGTCTTTGAGCAGGTAGCCAAACGTATAAAGATTTGCGCTACGGGATCCCACTACGGTAATTTCCTCTACCAGATAGACGTCCTTATCCTGTACGAATATAAAATACTGACAGCTATCCTCCCGCAACATCCGGTAGCAGTATTCCTTCTGCTCTTCATCTCCATAGATACAATACCCTTGTGCATCAGACGGTAACAGAGACAACAACGCGCTGAGCAGCGACAGCTCTTCTTCATATTCTGCACGGTAATGCATCATCCAGATCCTTGGCGCCATACCTGTGCGCATGCTGCCCTCGCTTGTCACTCTCTCCAGATAGACTTCTTCCGCTCCGGTTAAATCTATGACCTCTCCTTCTTCCCATTCTGCAAAAATGTTACCGCATTCTTCCCGCTCAATCTGTACTGCATCAATACCCTCCGGCAGCTCAATAACCAGATTGCCGTAGGAAAGACGGTTTCCGCTGATCTCTAACGCCTGTTCATCCGCTATCAAAGTGGCAGGCGCTGTCAGCTCAGGTTCTTTTGGGTGATCCGTTTCCATTGACTTTGTCTCTGCCGTTTCCGGGTTAGAGAGTGTTTCTTCTTTTGCACATCCAAAGAGCATGAATGCCAGAGAAGAGAATAACAGGATCATCGTACGATATGCGAATTGCCCTGCATGTCTCCCACGCATACGGCATAACCATCCTATTTTTCTCTTAAGCTCTCCCTTCCATGCCCTTTTCATACGCTTGCCCTGCCTTCCTATGCCCGCTTAGCAATCGTCGCAATATCAACCAGATTCAGTTCTCCCTGGGAAGCCGCATTCTCCAGGCTCGATACTAACGCTATCGCCGTATCCATTGCTGTGATACAATATACGCCTGTTTCAATCGCCGTCCTTCTGATCAGAAAGCCGTCTCTGCTCTTATCGCGGCCTTGTGTCGGTGTGTCGATGACAAGGTCGATTTCATGTCCTAGAATTAAATCCATGACAGTTGGTGATTCTTGTTGTATCTTATTGACTTTTCTCGCTTTCACGCCGGCATCATTTAACGCCGCCGCAGTGCTTCTCGTCGCATAAATCTTATAGCCTAATTTCTCGAACCTGCGCGCAACTGTGATCGCTTCCCCTTTGTCGGCATCTTTCACAGTAATGATCATTCTCTTATATTTTGGCAGATTGACGCCCGCGCCAAGGAAAGCCTTATAAAGCGCCTCATTGAAAGTTGTAGCGATTCCAAGGCATTCTCCCGTCGATTTCATCTCCGGTCCTAAGCTGATCTCCGCGCCACGGATCTTCTCAAAAGAAAAGACAGGCATCTTGATCGCAAAATAATCCGCTGCCGGCTGTAATCCCGGCTCGAATCCGAGATCACGTATTTTCTTCCCGATAATGACTTCTGTCGCCAGATCCACAATCGGAATGCCCGTTACTTTACTGATATAGGGCACGGTACGTGAGGAACGCGGATTGACCTCAATGACATATACTTCGTCGCCTACCGCAATAAACTGGATATTAATTAAACCGATGACATGCAGCGCTTTGGCAAGCCTTCTGGAATATTCCGCTATCGTCTCTTTGACTTTATCGCTAACGGTCGGCGCCGGATAAACGGAGATACTGTCACCAGAATGCACGCCTGTCCGCTCGATATGTTCCATAATCCCCGGGATTAGGATGTCGGTGCCGTCACATACCGCATCGACTTCCAGCTCTTTTCCCTGCAAATATTTATCGACCAGAATCGGATGTTCCTGTTCATACCTATTGATGACTGCCATGAACTCTTCAATTTCCTGATCGGATATGGCAATCTGCATGCCCTGGCCGCCAAGCACATAAGAAGGACGGACCAATACCGGATATCCTAACCGGTTTGCCACTTCTTTCGCTTCCTTGGCTGTATATACGGTTCCGCCTGCCGCTCTGGGGATTTCCGTTTCTTCGAGGATTTTATCAAACAGCTCTCTGTCTTCGGCAGCATCCACATCTTCCGCCTGTGTGCCGAGGATCGGTACGCCCATTTTCATCAGGCTCTCTGTCAGCTTGATTGCCGTCTGCCCGCCAAACTGTACGACTGCCCCGTCAGGTTTTTCAATATTGACAACATTCTCCACATCTTCCGGGGTCAGCGGCTCGAAATAAAGCTTATCGGCAATGTCGAAATCGGTGCTGACCGTCTCCGGATTGTTGTTAATAATGATCGTCTCATAACCTTCTTTGGCAAACGCCCATGTCGCATGCACAGAACAGTAATCGAATTCAATTCCCTGCCCAATACGGATTGGGCCTGAGCCAAGGACAAGCACTTTTTTCTTCGAATGAGATTCCTCGACTTCTGTCTCGGAGCCAAACACGGAATAGTAATAAGGCGTCGTTGCCGCAAATTCCGCAGCACAAGTATCTACCATTTTAAATGCCGCTATAATGCCGTTATCATAGCGCATCTTCTTGATTTCTTCTTCTGTCTTCCCGGTCAGCCTGGCAATGACATTATCCGGGAATTCCATTCTTTTCGCTTCTTTCAACAGTTCTACGGTAAGCGGGCCTTTCTCTAATGCCGCCTCCATTTCTGTTAAAATCGCAATCTTATCAATGAACCAGATGTCTATCATGGTAATATCGAAAATCGTCTTATAATCTATGCCTTTCCGGATTGCTTCCGCAATAATATAGATCCTCTGGTCATCTACCGTTTTCATTCTCTCTAACAGCTCTTCTTTGGATAGCGCAGAGAAATCATAACTGCGCAGACAATCCACGTGCTGCTCTAGAGAACGGATCGCTTTCATAAGCGCGCCTTCAAAGTTATCGCCAATGCTCATGACTTCCCCGGTTGCTTTCATCTGCGTTGTCAAAGTACGTTTCGCCGTGATGAACTTATCAAAAGGAAGCCTTGGTATCTTCACGACACAGTAATCAATCGTCGGCTCAAAGCTCGCATATGTCTTTTTCGTTATCGCGTTCTTAATCTCATCCAGCGTATAGCCAAGTGCAATCTTAGCAGCCACTTTGGCGATCGGATACCCTGTCGCCTTAGAAGCCAACGCCGAAGAACGGCTTACACGGGGATTTACTTCGATCACACAATATTCAAAGCTGGTCGGGTGTAAGGCAAACTGCACGTTACACCCTCCCGTGATTTCCAATTCGTTAATAATGTTAAGAGCCGCGCTCCTAAGCATCTGGTATTCTTTGTCGCCAAGCGTCTGTGCCGGCGCCACGACGATGCTATCACCTGTATGGACACCGACCGGATCCACATTTTCCATGCTACATACGGTGATACAGTTGCCTGCCCCGTCACGCATCACTTCATATTCGATTTCCTTCCATCCGGCGATACAACGTTCCACCAGAACCTGTCCCACACGGGAAAGGCGCAGGCCGTTTGCCAGGATTTCTTCTAATTCCACCTGATTATCCGCGATGCCGCCGCCGGAACCGCCAAGCGTATAGGCCGGGCGCAGTACGACCGGATAACCGATTTCATTCGCAAAATCAACGCCGTCTTTGATATTTTCTACGACAAGAGAAGGTGCGCACGGCTCACCGATCTTCTCCATCGTCTCTTTAAATTCCAGTCTGTCTTCCGCTTTCTTAATCGTCTTCGCAGTTGTCCCAAGAAGCGTAACGCCATGTGCGGCAAGGAAACCGGATTCATCTAACTCCATACCAAGGTTTAAGCCTGCCTGTCCGCCCATATTTGGCAAAAGGCTGTCAGGTTTTTCTTTGATGATAATCTGCTCTAATACCTTCGTTGTCAAAGGCTCAATGTATACCTTATCTGCGATATCGCCATCCGTCATAATCGTCGCCGGGTTAGAATTGACTAAGATGACTTCCATCCCTTCTTCTTTCAGGGAACGGCAAGCCTGCGTGCCAGCGTAATCAAATTCAGCCGCCTGTCCGATAACAATCGGCCCCGAGCCAATGACCAATACTCTTTTTACATTTGGATTTTTCGGCATCTTACACCCTCCTCATCATCGCTATGAATTTATCAAACAAGTCCTCCGAATCTTGTGGCCCGGAACAGGCTTCCGGATGGAACTGTACGGTGAAAATATTCTTGCCCGTATAAAGAAGGCCCTCGTTCGTCCCGTCGTTGACATTGACAAACATCGGTACCGCCACTTTATCATCCAGCTTGTCCGTATCTACCACATATCCATGATTCTGAGAAGAAATATAGACTCTTCCGGTCTCTATGCTCTTCACCGGATGGTTCCCGCCCCGGTGTCCATACTTCATTTTAAAAGTATCTGCGCCTGTCGCAAGCGCCATCAACTGATGTCCGAGACAGATCGCGAAAATCGGGATATCCGTAGCGTATAATTTTTTTAATTCCGCTATGACTTCCGTACACTCCTTCGGGTCTCCCGGCCCATTGCTTAGCATGATGCCATCAGGCTCTGCTGCAATGATCTCTTCCGCCTTCGTTTCCGCCGGATATACCGTTACATCACAGCCTCTTGCTGCCAGCGACCTGATGATGTTGTTCTTAGCGCCCAGATCAAGCAGCGCCACTTTTAATCCGATACCATTCACCTTACGCACCGTACTTGGCTTCTTCTCCCGTATGCCATTCGCATAATCCTTTGCATTGAAATGGGAACTGCCGGAAATAGGCCCATTCTCTGCGATGTCCTTCGTTCCCGGTACATCATATTTATCTTTACAGGTTACAAGCTCTACGACTTTTCCTACACGATATTCTTTTAATTTTGGAAGGATTTCTTCGATTCGATAAGATTCATTGGTCGTAATCATACCATTCATCGTGCCTTTTTCTCTCAGGATCTTCGTCAACGCTCTCGTATCGATTCCTGCGATGCCTGGTATGCCGTTCTTTTCTAGAAAATCTTGAATTGTCATATCACATCTGAAATTGCTGGGAATCCTGCTCAGCTCCCTGACGATAAAACCGTCCGGCCAAACCTTATCCGATTCCATATCTTCAAAGCAAATCCCGTAATTCCCAATCAATGGGTATGTCATGCAAACTGCCTGTCCTGCGTAAGATGGGTCTGTCAACACCTCCACATAACCGGCCATGGAAGTATTAAATACGATTTCACTGATGATCTCTTTCGCTGCACCAATATGGTGCCCTTCGAATACAGTACCATCTTCCAAAATTAAAAATGCCTTCATTCTTATAACCATACTCCTTTCTCAGCCTGTAAAAACCTAAATTCTTTGCGTAATCGTTTTATTATAGCACATGAGCTTTCATTCTTCAATCATTTCTCTTCTCGCATTAATTTGCATTATATTAGCCATCTATTTAACTATATTGCTCTATCTTTTCAAAAAATGTCCCATACCCTATCATTCCTCACCATCATGATATAGCCCAAGCAAGATCCTGCTCTCCCGCAATGCCTTAGAGGAATCATAATCATATTCCACCGCCTGTATGGTAACGCCCGGAAATGCCGCATGCAGTTTTTTCAAGATGCCGCGGATGCAGACATGGCTCACCAGACAGCCAAAAGGATGCAGGATTAAAATATGCCCGTACCCTTGACTGATTAAGTCAATCACTTCGCCGGCAATCAGCCAGCCATCGCCCGTACAGCAACCGCTATTCAAGAACTTTACGGCATTTGCTTTCATCTCATCAAACAAAGCATCTGGCCTGCATATGCAGGAGGATGCTACAGCGTCATACAGATCTTTCTGTATCCTTTTTAAATAGGAAAGCACCGCTTGGTATGCTTTCTTCTGCATGCGGCCCGCTCCCTGCATACATGCTTTCTCAAGCTCGCCATCCACGACGTAAATCGCATAATTGACAAAGCCGCCCATCCGATAAGCATAACCAGCCTGTTCCAAATAGTTTTCTAAATGTGCATTCCCAATCGGAGAAAACTTCATATAAATTTCTCCCGTAATACCGACCTTTTTCCGTTTTCTCTCCTGTATCGGGATTTTATCAAAATCTTCTACGATTTCCTTATAGCGTTCTTTCCTTTTTGCGCGGGATATATACCTGCCCGATTCCAGATCCTCAGCCAGTATGTCCATCCACTTCCCAAAGCAACGCTTCGCCTCTCCTTCTTTGGCCTCATATGGGCGGGTCTGCTGTAAGAGCGTCATCAGCAAATCCCCATAGCAAACAGCAGCGACTGCCGCAAATAAAAGCCGGGGCGTAATGGAAAATCCCCGGTGCTTCTCTGCTCCGAACGCATTCAATGAAATCACCGGAACCTGTGGGAAGCCAATCTTTTGCAGGCACTGTATCATCGAATGATAAATATTGCCGGCACGACATGCCCCGACGGTCTGTGGCTCCATAAAAGCCGCATGATGGATGTCACAGTCCCCGGATCGGATAAAAGCCAGCACCTGCCCCAGGATTAAGATAGAAGGATAGCAGTAATCATTGCTGATATAGGGCAGGGGATACTTCGCCAGATGATCATATTCGGGAAGGATTTCCAGCCGGTAGCCGCACCTGGCAAAAGCTGCCTGTAATAGCGCATTATGATAATGCAACATATCCGGCAGCCAAATAGTATGTGTTTTCTTCATTTTCTTCGTAAATTCCGCTTCCCTTAAACCTCTCATATGAAACCAGCAATCCTTTTACGGCAATCCTCTATGACATCTTCTCATGCTATTATACTACATTTTCTCCTCTCTTTGCCAGTTTTTCAGATTTTCCCACACGCAGGCCTGATGAATCCTTTCGCCCGCCATTTTCCCGACTGCCAGCGCAGGAACATACACACCGCACGCAAACATTCATCACTTGCCAGTCCAATATATGCGCCAACCGCCAGCATTTGTAAATGAATGCCAAAAAACCATGTGCCGCCAACCATGCATAGATACATGAAAATAACGCCGATGATCGTAGTAAAAAGCGCATCCCCGCTCGTCTTTAACGCCTGCCCGAATACCAGGTTAGCCACTCGTCCCATCTCGAGTACGATGTCAATAGCCAAGAGTGTTTTCACCAGTCTGATCATCTCCATATCATCCGTAAATATCCGCAGCAAAACATCTGCGCTAAGCGCAAACACCGCTTCTAATCCCGCTGCTGCCAAAATACCGATGCAGGCGGCCTTCTTGGTTCCTTTATCACAAGCTTCATAGTCCCCTTCTCCCATCCTCCATCCTGTCACGATCGCATTTGCCTGGGCAAGCGCCGCTCCCAGGCAATAAGAAAAGTTGGCGATCTGCACTGCATATGCCCTTGCCGTCACATGGAATCCCGATTCATCCATCTGGTTTAAGAAACGGATCGTCAATGTCATCGCAACATTATAAAGCGCTGTCTCCAGGGCAGATGGCAATCCAATCTTGATGATACTGACAAATACTTCCTTATTGCCAAGCCGTTCCTGGTCTTCGCCCGCCTTGACCAAAATCTTAGATGCGACAATGACAATCCCCAGGTTTAATATTCTTGAAATAACTGTGGCGGCAGCTACTCCTGCCACGCCGCTATGGAATCCAAACAGGAAAATGGCATTCAGGCATAGGTTCACCACATTGGAGAACAACGTAGCCAGAAGCGGCTGTTTCGTATAACCGAAAGCTCTTAGGTAACTAGCAAAAACCGGGATCAGGGCATTGAGAATACACCCTCCGCCCACTATTTTAAGGTAAGTTTTCGCAGAATCCATTAACAGCGGCGCTACGCCTACAATTTCTAACACCTTGCCTGAAAATACGAACAGGAATAGGGAAAGCAGCACACCTAAGATCGCGTTAAAGACTGTCCCAAGCTGCCTCGCCTGATATGCGACTCCTACCCTCTTAGCGCCGATATACTGTGTCATCACGGCGATCATTCCCGCAGACACAACATGGAACATAATGATAAAAACATTGATATACGTATTCGCCGTGCCAACCGCTCCTACCGCATCGTCCCCAACCGTAGAAAGCATGATGGTGTCTACCATTCCCGCCAGCATATAGCATAATGTTTCCAGTGCAATCGGTATATACAATTTCGTAAATGACTTCACACTTGTCTCCATTTCTCTCCTCTCGCTCCTCCTGCTTATAAACAATTATGAAATTCCCTCTCCATAACCGGAGTCCATGCCATGAAATAACCTTTTCACAATCGCCTATTCCGCCTGTCCAAGGACTATTGTTTCATAGTCTCCCAGACAGCCTGTAAATACCGTTCCATCCAATAAATTTTTCCTGCCCGCCAGTTGTGGCAATTCTACCGTATCTTTCCTGACATGGAAAAGCAGTATCATCTGCTGTCCGTTTAACTGCCTCTCCATATAGATCAGGCCTTTGTCGTCATCTGCATATTGCTCAACAATGACTCCTTCAGTCAATTCCAGGTGCTCGCGCCTTAGCCGGAGCAGTGCCTGATAATAGTGGAAAAGTTCCCGGTTCTGTCTCTTCTCATCCCAGAGCATCCCGCGCCTGCAATCCGGGTCCGAGCCTCCTCCCAATGCTACTTCGTCGCCATAATAGATCATAGGCATCCCCGGAAGCAGAAGCTGTAATGCTGCTGCCAGTTTCTGTTTCCTGACGTCATTCCTGGCGCTATGGAGGAACCTTTCCGTATCATGGCTATCTATAAAATTCCATAAATAGCCTTCCAGGCCACGCTGCAAGTTGCCGCTCATAAAACCCAGGCTCTCCAGAAAAGAAGAGGCGTTTATTCTTTCCAATGCCACCAGTTCCAACACCGATTGGTAAAACGGATAATTCATGACACTGTCCCACTCATCGCCTTCTAAGAAGTCACCGGCAAAATGCCAAATCTCACCGACAATCAGCACATCTTTCTTCACCGCCTTCATTTCCTTCCGAAACCGCTTCCAGAACATATGGCTGATCTCATCAGCTACATCCAGGCGCCAGCCGTCAATATCACACTCCCTAATCCAATAAGAAGCCACGTCAATCACGAAATCTGCCGCTTCCTGGTTTTGCAAATTTAACTTTGGCATCAGCCCGGCATAACTGAATGTCTTATAATTTGGCTTTTTCCCCCACTCCATGACCAGCGGGAATTCATGGATATAATACCAGTCCAAATACTTTGACTTCTCCTTGTTCTCACGGATGTCCCGGAACGCAAAGAAATCCACCCCCGTATGGTTAAAGACACCGTCCAGGACTACATACATCCCCAGCTTGTGCGCCTGATCCACCAGCTCCTTTAAATCTTCTTTATCCCCAAATGACGGGTCAATTTTATAATAGTCATCTATGTTGTACTTATGGCTGGAAGGAGAGCTGAAAATCGGCGTCATATAAAGAATATCCGCTCCCAGTTCCTTAATATGTCCCAAATGGTCAATAATCCCCCGCAGAGAGCCTTTCAAGTCCGCTTCGTGCCCAATCGGCGACTGGTACCATACTTCCTCCGTTACCTCTTTATCTGAAGCAAAACGGGAGGGGAAGATCTGGTATACGACTTTATTTTTGGCCCACGCAGGCAGAACAAACATTTCCTCTTCCCTTAAATTCTGCGGGCAGTCATACATCTTCTCAATATCCGTGATACAAGTATCATAAAAATTATGGTTCCCATAATACATCACATTCCCTTCTGCGTCTTCTATTTCAAAGAAATACCGAAGGCATACCACGTCCATCTCGATCTCGGCTTCATAATAATCAATATATTGAGCGCCATGGGCAAGCGTCATCTGATAACAACGCCTCGTATCCTTATATTTGACCTGTAGGTATTTATCCTGCACATGAAGCAGCACTTTTGCCACATCCTCTTTTTTTGTCTCAAGCCTGAAAAGGAATCGTCCTTTCCCTACCGCATAACAATACCGCTTATCTGCAAAATGTCTGATCGCTGCATACTCCATAGCCTTACCTCCCCTATCCTTTCATGTACTTGTATTGTACTCTTATCCGTGTTATGATTCTTGTATTATTATCCTGTATTTTTAACACAATCCTATTTTTCCTATGGAGAATCTTTATGGAACCGACGCCTTTACACGAAACGAAAATACACGGCATTATCACTTTTCCTTACAGTGTCTACCACGGCCTTATCCCCAAGCTGCTTTCCTCCTTCCCTCTGCACTGGCATGACGACTTTGAACTGATCTATTGTGCAGGCGGACAAATCCGGGTCGTCCTATGGGGACAGGCGTATACGCTAAACGCCAATGATCTGCTGGTCATCCTTCCCCATTCCGTACACTCCATCGAACCGGGTGAAGGAAATTATGGGGAATACTTTAACATCATGTTCCACCCATCCCTTTTCAAAGGTTCCGCGGATGACTTATGCTATGACAAATATGTCCTCCCCTTTCTAAGCGGAGCTAAGACCATGGATTGCTTCCATCCGGCCAATTCCCGTTTCAACCAGGACATAACCCCCTGTATCCTGTCCATGCTCGCACACCGCAAAGAAAGCTACTCCACCCACGAGCTGCTGATCAAATCGAATCTGTTCTATCTCCTGCATTATATGTGCCAGAACAGCAAAGACGCCACTGCTGACAGCAGCCATCAGCAGTTAGCATACAGCAAGCTCAAGAACGCGCTCTATTATGTACAGAAATTCTATGACTATGATATCAACGTCCAAAAAGCGGCCAGTCAATGCGGTTTCTCGGAGAGCCACTTCATGAAGCTATTCAAAGAATTCACCGGCATGAGCTTCAACGCCTATCTGGTAGATTACCGCCTAGAGATGGCTGCCAAGCAATTAGCAGAAACGGATTCCAAAGTCATTGATCTTATGGAAAGCTGCGGATTCCATAACCAGTCCTATTTCACAAGGGCATTCTATAGAAAGTACCAGCAAACGCCTTTGCAGTACCGGAAAAATTACTTTAAAAGAAAAGGAGACATTAGGAAATGAAAGAGAAGATAACGGGCCAGATAATAGATACAATAGAAACAACAAGATTATATCTAAGAAGCTTTGAAAAAGAGGATGCCAGATTTGCGATCAGCATCTGGAACGACCCTGAAATGGGAGAATATCTACCTGACGAGGCCATGACGGAGATCGATGAGAATTATGTAAGAGAAATAGAGCAATTATCCGAGGCCGAAGACTGCTGCTATTTCATATCCGAATTAAAAGATACGCATCAGAAAATAGGCACATGCAGTTTCATGGTAAGTGATGACGGGAAAATTTACGATATTGCATACTGTGTGCATAGGGACCATTGGAGAAACGGGTATGCCACAGAAGCTGCAAAAGGCATGATTGATTATGCGGTGAAACAAGGCGCTGACACGATTACGGTACGAGTCAATAAAGAGAATATAGCCTCTAATCAGGTTGTCAGAAAACTCGGCTTTACACTGACTGGTGAAAAATCATATAAAAAACGCGGCACCCAAAAAATGTTCACGGATTATTTATATGAATTACACCCCAGAAAGAACTGAATCTGTTTCATAAGAATTTTACAGCCAAAAAGATGGGACCCTTCTTAAAGTCCCATCTTTTCAACATCTGATATCATTTCACCTGCTGTCGCAAAACTTAAGCATGGTTCTTATATTTTTCTACAATCGCCCGCATTTCGTCCCATTTCGCTTCCATATCCGCCACGAGCTTAAACTGTGTCCTTGCCCTATCCAGGTTATGCCCTTCCCTGTGGACTTTGAAATAGATATCTCCTTCCAGATAATCCGCCAGGAAACGGATGCCACATTCATAGGTCATCAGCTTCGCCCCCATCGGGAGCATTTCGATTTCTTTGTCCGTCAGCCTGCCGCCGCAGCCTTCCAGATAGCCTTTCGTAAAAGCTTCATACAAATCCAGGTCCACCGTGATTTTGCTTAAGTCTTTCTCATCCTCTTCTCCCGTGCTGGCGCCGAAGCGGATGGAATCCCCGAAATCATAATGGGAAAGCCCAGGCATAACGGTATCAAGGTCAATGATGCAAAGCGCTTTTCTGCTGTCCGCATCAAAAAGGATATTATTAAGCTTCGTGTCATTGTGCGTCACGCGCAGTGGTAACTGTCCGTTTGCCAGAAGATCCGTTAATGCATGCGTATCCTGTTCCCTTGCCTTTGCAAAAGCAATCTCTTCTTGGACAAGCGCTGCCCTGCCAAGCTTATCCTCATCCACCGCTTTACAAAACGCCTGGAAACGGGAAGGCGTATGATGGAAATTCGGAATTGTCTCATGTAAGTCTTTCGCCGGATAATCTGCAAGCATCCGCTGGAAATTACCGAATGCCACCGCGCTGTCATAGAAGTCCTTCGCACTTTCTACCTTTTCTAAGCAAACTGTCCGCTCGATGAAAAGGAACACTCTCCAATAATTGCCGCTGCCGTCCCGGTAGTAGTTCTCACCGTTTCTGGTCTTTATGACATTGAGGGTTTCTCTATCAGGATCTCCTCCCTGTTCGATAATGGATTTCCTGAGATACCCTGTCACATGTACGATATTTTCCATGAGCTCGTGTGGATTCTTGAAAATATCATGGTTCATCCGCTGTAGGATGTACTGCCTCGTTCCTCCCTGCGGCATTTCGTAAACGAGCAGGAAGGTATCGTTAATATGCCCATTTCCATAGGGCCTTTGTTCCGTCAGCTTGCCCTCTATGGCAAACTGTGCAATTGCTTCTTCTATTCTGGCACAAGCTGCACTTTCCATTTTCATTCGTTCTCCTTATAATCTACCCAGCGCATTTCCATCGGCTCCATTGAAAGCTCCTGCACCAGTTTCCCATACACATATAGCTGTGTCACTCTTGGCTCTTTCGCATTATTGATGACCGCAATCTTACCGGTTTTCTCGAATACCGCCAGCTCCGTATCTACATTGGTGACATAGAACTTCTTCATTTCCTCTTCCTGATGTGCGGCATAATAAATCGCGCGCAACAGGATCCGGCAGTTCTGTGGCGAGTAAGGCAGTCCCGTGAAATAAACGCTTCTTCCTTTTCCATATGTATTGACTACCAGACGGCTATACTTCCCGTCCATGTTCAGGATCTGATACCCTTCTCCCTGTGCATAGATACGGCTCTTTCCTTCGCCGAAATCAATTTCACCTTCGATATCTTCTAAGATGAAGTGTTCAGGATCCATTTCATTATATTTATCCGTGCTCATGGAAAAGCCAAGTTCCCTGTCTACGCCAAGCACATCGCTGAGCTGGAAGTAACGTCCTTCAAACTGGCATGCGCTCGGCTCTCCTACGCCGATAAAGCCGCCGCCTTCATCCACGAATTTGCGGATTGCACAGACGATGCGCTCATCTTTCCAGTTCTCGGCGCCGCTCCATGAAGTATAAGCATCACCGGCATTGATAATGACCTTGATGTCCGGGTCAATGCCATCCCTGATCTCATCAAATGTGATAAATTCCACATCAATCGGCATGCCGCTTAAGCATTCGATGACGCCCACATAAGAATAAATCTCACGGTACCATAAGGCATGATGCACCTGGTTCGCCATCCATCTTCTTAAATTGCCCCAGCAATTTAAAATGCCCACCTTAAACGGCGCCATATATGCTTTCGTTCCCTGCATGTTCTCATGGATCTGGCGGAACTCATCCACAACTTTTCGTATCTGCTCAATGAATCCCGGCCACTCACTCGCCAGTTTCAGATACCCGCCATAACCAATCCGGTCTAATGGGGAACGCAGGATCGCTCTTCTTGCTTTCATCCAGTTATCCTGCGCTTCTCCGATCGGGTCACCGCCTTCTGTGAACACATCGGGGAAGAAATATGGCAAAAGCCGCCCTTCTGTATAATTGACACCCTGGATATCCGATATCATACGCAGCGTTACGCCATCTCCTACCGATCCGACTACCGCATCTAAGCCGATATTCTTAAAATACTTCCCGAAAGGCTCCGTCCCGATCCAGTGGTCGCCAAGGAACATCATCGCCTCTTTGCCATAGCTATGCACGATATCTACCATCTCTTTGGCAAGCTTGCTGACTTCAATCTGCTGGAATTCGATAAAATCCCGGAATTCTTTGGACGGCACCCGGAAAATAGAATTATGATATCCCTGATCCACAATGTATTCCGGGCGGAACGGATAACCCGCCCATTTCTCGAACTGTTCCAGGATGTAGGGGCTGACGCTCGCGCTATAGCCGAACCACTCCACATATTTTTCTCTCTTCTTGTCGTCAAAGGTCAACGTGAACTGATGGAAAAAGGTCGTAAACCGCACCACATCCACATGAGGGTTTTCTTCACACCATTTTCTCAGCTTTTCTTTCACATAAGCCTGTGTCTTTGGCTGGCGCACATCATATGTAAGCTGATGAGGAGCGTCTTTCCAGTCATTGGTAATAAAATTATACATATGGACCGGATCCCAGATGAGGAAAGCGAGAAAGCTCACCGTATACTGATGATAAGGGATTGTTTCAATAATGACTTCTCCCGTGTTATCATCATACTCCCATTTCCCCGTAGGAACGACTTCTCCTGTCGTCCGGTCAATGACTTCCCACCAACGTTTCGGGTCATCAATCGTATTCACTTTAAGCTGCTCTGTATGGAAGCCTTTCATCAATTCGATACGAAGGCTGTTCCCCTTTGCCGTCACGCGATCGCTGATCAGGTACTCCTGCTGGATCTCTTCCGGGTTTTTCATCGCCCAGTCATTGTCTTTCCTAGTCGTATAATACGTCGCATAGATCTTGGCATTCTGCGAAAGCAGTTCCTCCGGCATCGTCGTTCCGTCACAATCCCGCAAAGCGTCTGCTCCCAGCAATTCTTTCAACCGGACTGTTTCGTCTACCATATCCACGTCTGTTGGCAGCGTCAGCCTGCCAGTATTTTCCTGATTCATGCTACTGTCACCTCCATTGTCGCATCCTATTGAAATTTCTTATTATATAGATAAAGAAGAACGAGAATCCCGGCCAAGCCGACTATCATAGTCAATAATCCTGCCGGCCCGATATTCCGCTGTCCTGTCGTGATCAGAACCATGCTCCCTATGAAAATGAGCAAATAAATCAACCTTACAATCCATTTCATAGCGTCCCCTCCTTTAACCTTTTAATCCGCCAAGGCTCATGCCTTGCGTCAATTTTTTCTGTACCATGATATATAAAATCAGCGTCGGCAACATGACAATGACGAGCCCTGCATAGAGCTGTCCGTAATTCGCCGCTGCTTTCTGCGCCTGCATAAGCTGCATCAGGCCGACCGGAAGCGTCTTCGCGTCTTTCGTAAGCAATGTCATCGAGATGATATACTCATTCCAGAACGACAGGAAATTGAAGAGGATAACCGTAATGATGCTCGGCAGCGCCATTGGCATCATAATCCTGATCATCGTCCTGAAATAACCGCTGCCATCCACATAGGCGGCTTCCTCATAATCCTTTGGTATGGTTACGAAAAATCCCGATAAGAGATAAATGGTAAAAGGCAGCGCCGTAGACGCATATACTAACGCTACGATGAACAAGTTATTTAAGAAAAATCCCTCGCCGCCAAGCCCTTTTAAAAACTTATCAGCATCCACGAACATTAAGAAAATCGGCACAACAATATAGTTCACATTAATGAACAAGCCGCCCATGAAAAGGATGTTGATCAGCTTGCTCCCCCGGAAACGGTATCTTGCGAGCACATAAGCCGCTGGCAGCGCCACAACCAATAAAATAAGAAGCGCCAGAGCCGTTACCAGGATAGAATTCATAAAATATTCGCCCATTTTCGCTTTTTCAAAAGCGTCAATGAAGTTCTGGAAATAGATCCCTTTGGGCATCGTCCAAGGGTTCCCGTAGAACTCGGAGTTCTCTTTAATGGACGCTAAGAATACCCAGCCTACCGGCACAATGATGCTGATGGCAAGCGTAATTAACGCCACATAGATAAAAAGCTTATATAACGTGTCAAAACTCATTTCTTTTTTCTTTTTCATGCGCTCTCCCCCTTAAAATTCCAACGGCTCTCTTTTGGTCACGAAATTGACAACTGCCGACAGGCCAAAGGAGAACAAGAATACAACAACGCCGATCGCCATACCGTATCCGTAAGAAGAATTTGTATAAGCCTGTTTATACATATAGCTTAAGAATACTTCCGTTGCACCGTCCGGTCCGCCGCTTGTCAGCGCCTTAACGAACAAGAAGCTCAAATTGATGGAACTGATCACGAAGAAAGTCAATGTTGTCCTTACATTTGTCCATATTAACGGAAGCGTAATAGAGAAAAACTGCTGCACTCTCCCGGCTCCCTCTAAGTTCGCTGATTCATAAAGGCTCTCCGGCACGCTTGCCATACTCGCCATATACATAACCATATAATAACCGATCGCCTGCCATATCATGGCGATCACCAGACTGTAAATTACAAGCTTCTGGTCGCCAAGCCAGAGGATCGGCGACTTATCACCGCTCCTGAAGATGCCGATGATGCTATTGAGCAGACCGTTGTTCGGGTCATAAATCGCTGAGAAAATTGCCGAAATAACAACTACCGATAAAATATTCGGTATGTAAAAGATAATCCTGTAAAAATTCTGTCCTTTGATCTTTTCTCTAGAGAGAATCGCCGCAAAGATTAAGGAAAGGGCCATTGTGACAACGGTCACGCACACAATTAACAGAATGGTATTCTGGAAAGAGCGGAAAAAGTTCATATCCTCCGCCAAAATCTTGAAATTATTAAACCCTACAAATTCCTTCTTATTTGAATATCCGCCCCATTTATATAGCGACATCTTGAAGACATTAAAAGTGGGAATCAGCATAAAAATCGTAAATAATATGACTGCCGGCGCCACACACACCCCAATAAAAACACTTCTTGCTTTGCCCTTTTTCACGTCCATACCTCCGTTTCCTGTTAAAAAAAGGGCTCCAAAGGCGGAAACCTTCGGAGCACCCCTTACAATTTATTCCATTGCCGCTCTTAATTTGTCGCTTGCTTCTTCTACCGCAGCCTGCCAATCAGCAACGGTCTTGTCGCCGCTTACGATACTGTTAACGGTACCGCAGAGCGTATCCAGCATATTCACGCCTTCAACCGGTGCCGTTGCTGCAAATCCGCCCATAACTGCGGTTGCGCCGTTATCATAGATGCTATAGAACATTTTGTTGTCGCCTTCCAGATAATCGCTGACACCTGCGATCGGCTGGATTGCCGCAGATTTTGCAAAAATCTGTGCAGCTTCGTCAGAATACATATATGCTACGAATTCTTTCGCCATATCCTGGTTCTCTGCTGCTGCCGGAATCCACATCTGCTCGAACCAGCAGAAAGAACATCCTGCACCGCCTGCATTAACTGCCGGGATTGCCATGAATCCCCACTCAAAACCGTCAGCTCTCGGCGCATCTGCCATTTCGCCTGGCAACCATGTGCCGTTCGGACAGAAGATCGCTTTGTTATCAAGGATGAGCTGCTGGTTCTTAGTAAAGTTATCGTTATTAGCATTCGCAACCGTTGTAGCTTCTGTATATGTGCCAAGCTTTTCAATCAGTTCAAATACCTTTGTTGCATTTTCGCTTTCCCAGATACCGTCTTCATATGTCATACAGCTATTGAAGAAATCGGAACCGCCTGCGGAAGAGAGCGTCGCATAGGTAAATGCATCAAAATATCCTGTTGTCGGATATGTAAACAATGCAATGCCTTCTGCTGCTGCCGTATCGCCTAATGCCCACATTTCTTCCCAAGTTGTCGGAACATCCCATCCTTTTTCTTTGAACAGGCCTGCATTGTAGAACAATCCGCAAGGGCTGTAGAACATCGGTGCATAATAGGTAACGCCGTCACCGTAAGGATTGGTTGCCAATGTATCAAGGAAACCAGGAACAATCTTATCTTTTACTTTTACGCTTTCGCCAGGAACCGTCATTTCCAGAACGTCCGTCAACGGAAGAAGCGCATTTTCCTTCGTCAATGTTTCAGTCAATGCTGCTTCACGTCCGGTTGCAAGATGTACAACGTCCGGATAATCGCCGGCTTTCATGCTCGGGCTGATAACATCTTCGATCTTCTTATCAACGGTAAGCTCCACTGTAACGCCAGGATGAGAAGCTTCAAAAGCCGCTGCCACCTCAGTCCACATATCTGCGCCGTAACCGCCTTCAAAAGCCGCAACCTTCAATACTTGCTCTTCCACCGCAGGCGCTTCTGTTTCTGCTTCCGCTTCCTGTGCCGGTTCTTCTTTCGGCTCCTCCTTAGGCTCTTCCTGCTTTGTATCAGTTGGCGTATTGTCAGCCGCAGGTGTCTGTGAGTTGCCACTATCGCCGCATCCTGCAAGCAAAGACGCTGTCATGGAAACGATTGCGATAGCTGAAATCACTTTTTTCAATTTCATAATAATTTCCTCCTTTAAAATGAATCGTGAACATTAACTACATTCGAGCCAACGCTTTCATGTACCCTAAGTATAGTAAAAGCAATATACATTATCAATCTGATTGTTGCTTGCAATTTTATATATATTGCTTTTATTTATATATATTTAAAAAAATGGCTAACCTTCCATTCTAATTGTATAATTTATATATGCAATTGCCCCTTATCCTCTCTTTTTTATTCAATCTGCCAAAAGGAATATGCAATTTCATCAATATTTTTTTCAGATATCAAACGTTTTTCCTATCCTTGCTCTTGCCACGTTTTCCTTTTTTTAGACATATTAATAGATATAGCTCATGGACAAAATATATAAAATCTGCTATATTCAAATTATCAAAGCATTAAAATGTCCGGCGAACAGCTTACCGGACCCGGAAAGGACATGGTAATCAATATGGGAAACATAAGACATAGCATCGACGGCAACGAACAATCTTCTTTCGCACAATCCAAGCTTTTGTATGTCTCGACCTCAAAATATGAAGGCGACTGGCAGAGCATCCTCCATTCGCATCCTTTCAGCGAATTGTTCTATGTCGTAAATGGCAGCGGCTCCTTCATTGCAGAGGGCTCGGAATTCCCGGTATCCAAAAATGACATGGTCATCATTAACCCGCATGTACAACATACGGAGAAATCACTGCGCACCACGCCCCTTGAGTATATCGTGCTGGGCATTGACGGCCTTTCTTTCTCCGCCGAGAATATCGCCTCCGCCAAAGATGGCATTTCCATGCAGACCGCCTCCGGCTCTGTTTACAAATACAATATGACAAACTCTAATGTTTATGCTTACCTGAATATTATGTTGGAAGAAATCTCCCGCAAAGAAGAAAACTTCGAGACCGTCTGCCAGAATCTTCTGGAAGTGCTTCTGATTTGTATGCTGCGCAACAATCATCTTTCGATCGTGCAGATGGACAATAGCATCTTAAACAGAGAATGCACCCAGATTAAGAACTATCTGGATGCAAACTATTCTGAGAATATTACGTTAGATACGCTTGCGGCGATGACGCATATGAATAAGTATTACATGGCGCATGCCTTTACCAAGCATATCGGGATTTCCCCTATCAACTACCTCTTACAGAAAAGGATCCAGGAGGGAAAATCCCTTTTAAAATCTACGTCCCATTCCATCGCCCAGATTTCCACGAGCCTTGGGTTTTCCTCACAGTCCTACTTCTCGCAAATGTTCAAGAAAGCGACCGGGAAAACGCCCATCCAGTACCGGAACGAGTCCCACCGGGAAAAATAACGCATTAGCCAAAATACGCCACGCCGGATTCGAAAATCTTCAGATCCTGTTCCCCATAGATATTAATGGCAACACCGTCCCCTCTCCTCTCGGAATGCGCCATCTTGCCAAGACAGCGCCCATCGGGAGAGGTAATGCCTTCAATAGAAGCATAGGAGCCGTTGATGTTCCATTCCTCATCCATAGACACCTTACCGTCCACATCCGCGTACTGGGTCGCAACCTGCCCGTTCGCGAACAGCTTATCAATCCACTCTTTCGATGCGACGAACCTGCCCTCTCCATGGGAAGCCGGGTTTACATAAGTATTTCCCAGCACCGCTCCCTGTAGCCAGGGCGACTTATTCGAAACGACTTTCAGATACGCCATCTTGGAAATATGGCGGTTAACGGTATTGAACGTCAATGTCGGAGAATCTTCGCTTTGCCCCACGATCTCGCCATATGGCACAAGCCCAAGCTTGATCAATGCCTGGAACCCATTACAAATCCCGAGCGCAAGGCCGTCTCTTTCCTGCAATAATTTCATCACCGCTTCTCTCATCCTGTCATTCTGGAACGCAGTTGCGAAAAATTTCGCAGAACCGTCCGGCTCATCGCCTGCGGAGAAACCTCCCGGGAACATGATAATCTGTGACTGCGCGATTGCTTTCTCAAACACCTCTACGCTTTCCCTGATATCCTGTGCCGTCCTGTTTTTAAATACTTTCGTAATGACGTTTGCCCCGGCATTTTCAAAAGCTTTGGCACTGTCATATTCGCAGTTCGTACCTGGGAAGACCGGGATGAAAACGGTAGGGCTTGCCGTCTTCTGCTTGCAGACATATATCTGCTCTGCTTGGTATCCATCTGCTTCTACTAAGCTCTTATCTTTGCCTGCCGTATACGGGAATACTTTATCTAAAGCAGATGTCCATGCCGCTAACGCCTCTTCCATACCGATACGGATGTCCCCATATACAAAAGCATCTTCCTGCGTCACCGTGCCGACCAGCTTCCTATCCACATTCCCTGCATCAGGCGCTGTAACCTCTTCCGCCTTGCCTACAAGCTCTGCATAAGCTGCTTCCGGCATTTCTACTATGATGTCTCCTAACGCATTGGCAAAAAGCGCTTCCTTTGGCAGATCCTGCTCGATCGTAACGCCAAGCCCGTTTCCGAATGCCATCTTGCTGACCGCTGCCGCTATGCCTTTTGCATCCAGTGCGTAAGCGGATACTATTTTCTTTTCTGACATCAATGTCATGATTTTATCATATACTTGCATTACGTTCTCGAAAACGGGTAGTTCATATTCATCTTTGGCAATCGAGAACCAGACGAGCTTATTTCCCGCCTGCTTTAGCTCCGGGCTGACCACATCCTGCACTTTGCCAATATCTACTGCAAAAGACACCAGTGTCGGCGGGACGTCAATATCGTTGAATGTCCCCGACATAGAATCTTTACCGCCAATAGACGGCAGCCCGTATTCCATCTGCGCCCTATATGCGCCAAGCAAAGCAGCAAAAGGCTGGCTCCAGCGCCTTGGCTCATTTGTCATGCGACGGAAATATTCCTGGAAGGTGAAGCGGATTTTCCGGTAATCGCCGCCATTTGCCACAATCTTCGCCATCGACTCTGTCACCGCATAAATAGCGCCATGGTAAGGGCTCCAACTTGACAAATATGGATCGAAGCCATAGCTCATCATCGTCACAGTATCGGTCTTGCCTTTTAAGAGAGGCAATTTGGCTACCATCGCCTGTGTCTCCGTAAGCTGGTATTTGCCGCCATATGGCATATAAACGCTGCCTGCGCCGATCGAAGCGTCGAACATCTCCACCAGGCCTTTCTGGGAGCAGACATTCAGATCATGTAACAAAGCAAGCCATGCTTTCTTCACATCTTCCTGCGCCAATGCTTCCTCTACCGCAGGAATTGCGATTTTTTTCAGATAATTCTTCTTCTCATCCGGCATGTCCACATACACGCCGGTCTCCTGGTGCGCGCCGTTCGTGTCCAAGAACGCCCTGGAAATATTTACGATCTCTTTCCCACGCCACTTTAACACAAGGCGCGGCTCCTTTGTCACATGCGCTACCGCAACAGCTTCCAGGTTCTCCTGCGCTGCATACTCCAAAAATACTTCCACATCTTTGGGGGAGACGACAACCGCCATCCTCTCCTGCGATTCCGAAATCGCAAGCTCTGTCCCGTCCAATCCCGCATACTTCTTCGGCACTTTATCCAAATCTACAACCAGGCCGTCAGCCAGCTCTCCGATCGCCACGGAAACGCCGCCTGCGCCAAAATCATTACATTTCTTAATTAACCTGCTGACTTCCTCCCTACGGAACAGCCTCTGGATTTTACGCTCTGTCGGTGCATTGCCCTTCTGTACTTCCGCTCCGCACGTCTCGATCGAGCTTTCCGTATGCACTTTAGAAGAACCCGTCGCGCCGCCGCAGCCGTCGCGTCCCGTCCTGCCTCCTAATAGGATAATGATATCGCCCGGGTCGGAAGTCTCCCGGATGACATTCTTCCTCGGCGCCGCACCCATGACTGCGCCGATTTCCATTCTTTTCGCCACATAATCCGGGTGATAGATTTCTTTGACCAATCCCGTGGCAAGGCCTATCTGGTTGCCATAAGACGAATAACCGCTTGCCGCGCCGCGTACAAGCTTCTTCTGGGATAATTTCCCTTTTAGCGTATCCGCGACAGGCACCGTCGGATCGGCCGCACCGGTCACGCGCATCGCCTGATAGACATAGCCGCGTCCGGAAAGCGGATCCCTGATCGCGCCGCCAAGGCATGTCGCCGCACCGCCGAAAGGCTCAATCTCCGTAGGGTGGTTGTGTGTCTCGTTCTTGAAAAAGACAAGCCACTCCTCATTAACGGGGCCATCGCCATAATCTATTTCTACAGGAACGACTACAGAGCAGGCATTGATCTCATCAGACTGCTCCATATCGTCCAGTTTCCCGTCCTTTTTCAATTTACGCATAGCAATCAGCGCCAAATCCATCAGACAAACAAATTTATCTTTCCTGCCCGCAAGGACCTCTTCCCTCGTCTTTAGATAATCCTCATACGTCTCCCGGATCGGTTCCAGGTAATAACCGTCTTCAAAAGCAACTTCCGTAAGCTCTGTGGAGAAAGTCGTATGACGGCAATGATCAGACCAGTACGTATCTAAGACACGTATTTCCGTCATCGTCGGTTCCCGGTGCTCTTGTTCACGGAAATAATTCTGGATATGCACGAAATCCTGGAATGTCATAGCCAGCCCAAGGGAGCCATATAACTTATGGAACGCCTCCTCTTGCATCGCACAAAAGCCTTCCAGCACTGCTACGTCAGCAGGTTCATCATATACTGTGATCAATGTGTCCGGTTTTACCATATCCGTTTCTCTCGAATCTACCGGGTTGATACAATACGCTTTTATTTTCTGGAATTCTTCGTCGGATACCTGTCCGGTTATTAAATAGGTGACTGCTGTTCTAATGACAGGCTCTTCATCTTCTTTCAGAAATTTCACACATTGTTCAGCAGAATCTGCTCTCTGGTCAAACTGCCCCGGCAAAAATTCTACACTGAATACTCTGCCGTCCGCCGGGACATCAATTTCCTCTTCATATAAAAGATCAACAGGCGGTTCTGAAAATACGCTCTTACATGCTTTCGTAAAAACCTCATCGGATAAGTTCTCCACATCATAGCGGATGAACACTCTCACCGTCTTCACTCCCGCTATGCCAAGATAACTTCCGATCTCCTCCTGTAATTCCTTCGCTTTCACTGCAAAAGGTTCTTTCTTCTCCACGTAAATACGTCTTACGTTTCCCATATAAGTCCATCCCTCCATGTTCTTATCTATCGCCGGTTTCCATTGTTACCATGCTTCACGCTAACTCCCATGATTCCGCATCTCGGAATCTCAAATCCAGATGAAAAACGCCTGTTTTTGGCGTTTTTTGGCGTGAAACTTAGTCCTTCTCCGCGAAGCAGCCTTTGCTGCGAGCGGTTAGAAGTACTTTTCACGCTAATCTATGTCAATGACAAGCCCCTCCATAATATAGAGAAGCTGCTCGTCTACCATGGCCTCTGTTATCTCCATTGTCTGGGAATTAATTTTCATACCCTCTAGCACATACATGATATTATAGGCGGCTCCTTTCGGGTTCTCACAATAAAACTCTCCCGACGCAATCCCCGATGCGATCAGCTTCTCTATGACCCTTACGCCTGCATCGAATTGCTTACGCAGCATCTGGCTCTTCTTATTCTCAAACGCATATTCATAGACTGCCATCGTCAGGTTGTTCTTCCCTCGCAACAATTCCTTTTTCTGCTCCTTTAGGAATAATGTCAGGATCTCCGCCGCCGAATCTTCTTCGGCAATGCTCGCCTCAAAGACATCGTCTGTCTCATTGGCATCCTGCTCTAGGACCGCAAGCAAAAGCTCCTCCGTACTGCTAAAATATAGGTACAAGCCGCCACGGCTAATCTCACATGCTTCTACGATATCCTTCATCGTCACATTTTTATAGCCTTTTTCTACGAAAACTTTCCGCGCCGTATCCAATATAAATTGTTTCTTTTGTACCGATTTCTCTCCCATATGTAATCCCCATTCCTGCTCATGTCATTGGCCTGTCCCAAAATTCCAGATTTTCCTTCATCTTCTGCACTACTTTTAAGAAAACGCCATTTTCTACCGCTTCCGACCACATCCTGCCCTTGGTCATGCCACCTGTCACGTATTTGGACAAAATCCCCTTTAATATGTCCATCCGCGTGATATCCGAACGTGCGATCATCTGTAATTCATCTTTGGGTGAGTGTATTCTATATCTGGAATAGATATAACGATAATTTCTGTCTAACAGTTTTGTTCTCTGCACTTCCTTGACGAAGTTAAGAAGTGTGCTATCATAAACAGGAAATGTGATGGAATGCTCCGCAATTCCTGATCCGCTAAACGTTTCCGAAACATTGCTCCCCGACTTTTGCTCCAACCATGGCAGATACCGGATCAACCGTTCCACATCCGGTTTGTATTCCTGCACCACCAGTCTTCTATACTCAACATCTTCTTTCTGCATTGCCATACGCTCCCTATACCTTTCCCCAGTACTGTTTTGCTTTCCCCAAACGACTTTTATCAAAAAAATCAGACATGTCATAAATATTTTATCATATATTTACTAAAAGTACAGCACAAACTTGTTTTTATGACGCAAACGTCTTATAATAATTGAAAAGGAAAAATGGAAAATAAGTCTGTCTATACAGACAAAGGGGGAGTAGCAACTATGGCTGTAAAAGAATTTCCAATGGGAACACCGCTAATCCAGAGCGAGCAGGCAATCACTGCTATCCATGTCATCGCAAAAGGAACGGTACGCGCTTCCTATCCCGGAGGCGAGTTTTATTTACAAAAAGGAGATGTCATCGGCGTCTGTGAGCTTTTTTATGACTCTTATTTCATTTCCTACAAGGCAGTAGAAGATACCACGCTTGCTTCTTATGCCTGTACGGACGGTCATCTGGCTGAGCTTCTGAAGACAAAATCTGATTTATCCAATCTGATCGTTTCTTCTTTATTCAGACAGATCCAGGAGATTTTAGACCAATATGAGCTGATGAAGTTCGACTGTGGCAACTTCTATCAATATCTGATGAAAAGTTATTCCGAATATTGCCGCTTCACCGCCAAACACGGCCTTCCGACCAGAGTACTGCCAGGCTTAGAAGAAGTATCGGAACTGGTCTTAGAAGAAGACGTATCCGACTGGCTGCATGGATATTATGCGCAGCTACAGCGGATTATGAAAAGCATCTCGGCAAAAGCGCAGATTGCGGATTTTGTATTAGGAATGCTTCTAAAAGCAAGCCAGGACGTCTATGATATCATATCCGTCTGTCGTGAGCTATATGATTATAAAGCGGGAATCGCCAGTTTATTGATGAGCGAGAACCGACTGGATTTCTTTGATTTATATGCAAGCACATTATACCGGATCGGCGCGCATTCCGAGGATTCCACCTCTATCACGGCTGCTCTTGGCACCATGATGATCCAGTTAGAGAGCCAGGATTCTATTGACAAAGCAATGTATAAGAGCCGCGTCAAAGAATACAAGGAAAAGCTAGAAGCATTAAGCCAGGCTGCAGATTCTCCTACAGGCCAGAACGCAGCCTCCGCCGACGATGCGCCTAATCTGACGGATTCCATTCTGATCATTACACAATACTCGGAATTTGACAAAGAATCTTGCGCCCATTTCCAGGCTGCTATTGATAAATATAACAAACTCTCGGATAAAAACGCCACCGATGACGCTACCAGGAAACTGCGCATGACCATTACCAAGCTCTTCTATCAGATTTATACGGCTGCTTTCATGAAGAGCCTCAATGACCCCAACGTCCCGAAAATCGTCAAAATGTTCTTTAACTTCGGATACGTGGATGAAACGCTTGCCGGTTTGGAAAATGCGGCTTATCTATATTCCATAGTAGATTCCCTGCCAAGTGATCCTTCCCACAACGTTTATACTGCTTATGAATGGCTAAAGGCAGTCTATGAGGGCAAGAAAGCACCCTGCCGGAACGAATTTGACAACGATTACGCAGCCTATGTGCATGAACTGAAAGTCACTGGTAAAATTACCGCTGCCGAAGAAGGCCCTATGTTAACCGACAGGACACAGCAAGTAACATTCGAGCTGGATAATATGTTCCAGTCCGTTAATAAAATGACGTTCGGGCGTATCAGTATCTTCTGCCCGGTCTTCTCGGAAAGCAACGTCTTAAAAGACTTAGCCGATACTCTCGTATCCGCCGAGAAGATCAAAGAAAGCTTCGAGCATATCCGCCACACTGATTTCAGTGCGTATTACAGAGATACGATGTACAGCAACCCGGACATTGGCATTGCCAAAGAAACAGTTGGCGTAGAAATCCTTCCTGATGTCATCCTCATGCCCAATGTCGGCATCCGTGGCGTTATGTGGCAGGAAATCGAAGGACGTAAACGTACAACGCCATCCCGTATGATGCTTTCCCTATTCCAGATGGAAGATCTGAACAATATCCTCGTCAGACTGACCGGAGAATATCGTTGGGAAATGTGCAAACGTATCCAGGGCGCAAGATGGAACGACGTTTCGGAGCCGTCCCTGACAAGCGAATACTTCGATTATATCCAGTTCTACAAGAAGAACAGGGAATTGTCTGCTGACGCTAAGGACAAAGTAAAGCTCAGCATGCAGAAAGCGAAGAATAGCTTCAAGGAAATGTTCATCCGTGACTATGAATCCTGGATTATTTATGAAGGCGCCGGTTCACCGCGTTTGAACAAGGTCGCGCGCGCCATCCTGTTCACGCACTGTCCGTTCTCTAGGGAAATCAGGGGCAAGCTGAAAGCAAACCCGCTCTACAAAGAAACAATGGACCGCTATGAGATCAAGCTTTCCCAGAAAGTACACCATATGGATAATCTATTCCAGAAGCTCAAGAACGCAGGCGTGGAAGTACCGAAAGAGATCGCGGCGCAGAGGGAATTTTTGTTGATGTAAAACAGTTTTTATTATCTTATTCAATTTCTATTCATTATTTAAAACGAAACAGGAAGCAGCGGATATGAAAACCCTGACTGCTTCCTGTATTTTTCTCTAAGTACTTCTCCCTCATCCTATCCGTTCACTGTATTGACTATCCCGATAAAAACAGGGATGTTCGTCTCTTCTTCCACGATTGCATATACGAAAGGCCGGTCCAGATAGACGTAAGTAGTTTCCCATAATGCCGTCCCTGCTGCCATTGCAACCGCAGTGACGGCGCCGGCTTTTGTTCCCAGCTCGTCAACGGCAATATAAGTCTTATGGAAAATAGCGTCAATCAGGATATTCCTGCCTGCGCCTGTACTTCCAAGGTTATGGAAATCTGCCTTGTCCACGTCAAACGCATCTACTATGCCCATTGTTATCAAGCTCGCGCTAAGCTCCGCCTCATACTCTGCTCTAAATTTGGGCAAACAGACACACAATTCCTCAATCCCTTCCATTCCGGCTTGCGAAATCATGGATAGGAAATATTCCCCGTCCAAAGAACGTACATATTCCTCCGGGCTTATGCCCTCATTGGGCAAAATGGCGACAAAGTGATAACCTTCTTTATAAGGCTTGACAAATCCTGCCGCTTTCTCATCCTCTATATAACGGTACTCTTTCGAATACATCATAGATACCGTCTCTTCTTCTCCCGAAGCATTCGTAAATACGGCATCGCGTACCTGCTCTTTCTCATAGACGATCTCCCACTCGCCATCAAAGACAGTCGCATTGAGCAAATACATCACCGCATCCTCCGGCATCTGTTCAATTATCTGCTCAATCTCTCCATTAGTCTGTTCCTGTGCCCAACGGTTTATTTCTCTGACAGCATTCTCATCAAAAACTGTCCGGTAAATATCCGCGTCAAAATATGCCTTATTCTTCTGCAAAAAGCTCTCCTCTACCGTAATCAGATCCTGATCGCCGTTAAACCAAATGGCATTCGCCATAGTAAGGCCCGCATTTCCATCGCTGTTTAATCCGTCCATCCAGGCTTTTAGATTCTCGTTTAAGCCATCCAGTCCCTGGCTTTTAGCAAGCACGGAGATCATTTGTGCGAGGGTTTCTCCATCAGCTCCGTTCGCTGTCATGGCAAGCGCCGCCAATACCGATACGGGCGATACCATGATATTTCCCTCCGTCTCTTCCAAGCTCTCCCGCAACAGCGCAATCGCAAAATCCGCCGCATCCGCCCGGAACTCCTCCGACGCCGCGCCTTTTTCCCCGGCATTACCCTGATTGTCTATACTGACAGTCCCACTATCTGCCTCTATCCCTTCCATCAAATCTGTCACGCCACTTTCACCTTCCTTTCCGGTTCCGTTACCTGCTTTATCCTCTGCTCCCTGTTTTACCTCTGTAGCCTTCTTCTCCGCTCCTGTCTTCTGCGTGCAGCCGCTACAAATAGACAGTAACAGCGACGAGGATAACAACAATGCGGTTAGTTTACATAATCTCTGATCCTTCATTTTCTTCCCCTTCCATATCCTTATATAATTACTATGCCTTAACAGCAAAGGCGGAAAACCTCCCCGTTTTCCGCCCTTTAATTCTATCTTGCAAATTATGCTTTCGCCTTATCCGTAGGCTTTACTAATACCAATGAAATGACCAGTGCGATAATATATAACACAATTGTTGCATACAGCACGCATTGATAACCCGTAGGATTGACCGTGATATACTCTACTGTCCCATCTGCGAGCGCATGCTCAATTTCCTGCGCTTCTCCAAAATGATTCACAATCCACGTAGCCATCTGGTTTCCTGTCAGTCCTGCAAACGCCCATGCAGAAAGCGTAATTCCATGGATCGCGCTGATATTGCCCATGCCATAATGATCAGAAAGCAATGTCGGTACATTGGAGAATCCGCCGCCGTATCCTGCATTGACAATGAAGATCAATCCTAATACCAGTATGATCAGGAGCGTATTGCCTTCTCCGTTCTTGATTCCGCTCGTCAGCATGACCACTGCCGTAAAGGCTATAGATAAAATGAAGATCAGCTTATAGATCGTATTCCTGTCTTTCATCGTATCCGCCCATGCAGAAAATCCTAAACGCCCGCCAGCATTGAATATAGCTGATACGGTAGAGATAATGCCCGCAAAACTTGCCAGGCCGATACATTTGACAATCATTTTCTCCTGAGAGATCAATGCAAGTCCACAAGTGATATTAATGTAGAACATTAACCAGATGCCAACATAATTGGTGATCGGTTTCGTCCTCAATACTGCCATGATGCCCTGGCTCTTATCCTTGCTCTGTGGCTCATGCCAGTCACCCGGCTTCTTCAGAAGCAGATGTCCGACAAACATCATGATGAAATACACAACTGCTAAGATTAAGAACATCTTATAAATGCCGCCTTCACCAAGGTTGCTTAACATGCTCTGCATGATCGGGCTGGCAATCGCTTTCGCTGCGCCAAATCCAGCAACTGCAAGGCCTGTCGCAAGGCCCTTCCTATCCTTGAACCAAAGCATTAATGTCTTTACGGGTGATAAATAGCCGGTTCCCAAACCAACTCCCATGATAAAGCCATAGCATATGTAAATTCCGATCAACGCCAATGCGCTCCCCTGGTTCTTCCCTCCATAATAGATGAAGAAACCGGTGCCTGCCATACCGGCTGCAAAACAAATTGACGCGATCAAAGAGGACTTGTGGATGTCCTTCTCAACAACATTGCCTAAAAATGCTGCTGACATTCCAAGGAAAAAGATGGCGAAACTGAATGCCCATTCCGTTGCTCCCTTGGAAAAACCGATATAATCGGCAATTTCCTGGCTGAAAATCGACCAGCAATAAACTGTACCGATACTGCAATGAAGCAGTAATGCGGGAATCGCCGCACGTATCCATTTGTTCGTACGCCAACCCCCTGTGTTCTTTACACTTTCTCCCATACTCACTCTTCCTTTACGCTTTTTGTAAATATTTTTGCATATCCCAGATATAAGATTTCCTCTGCATCTTATCCAAAATATGCTAATATTACTTTACACGAAAACATAATAAATTTCAATCCTATTTTTCTCGCTGCGTCTTTGCCATAATTGACACGCCGACGCAAACTACGCCAAACCGCACGTATTGCTTATTGGCACGTAAATATGCCATATGTTGCACTGCTAATATAGTATTAGCATTTATCATAATACTGTTATTCTTCGACATTTTTCTACCTTTTTCAAACCATTGTGCTAATATAGTGTTATTATATTGCAATATATTCGTAGACCAATGTCGAAAAACAGTATATAGTATTGATAGACTTAGTTACGGAAGCTAAGTCAGTAATAGCAATTCCGGAAGAATTCCCCTTTTACACAACGAAACCCCCCAAAGTTCGCTTTGGGGGGTTTTGTTGTACTATATTTTGATTTCAAGTGATTCTAAATTCCTAAGCGCACTGAATGCGTATTGGCCATGTCCCATTCTACTTTAACACAAGAACCGAATATCCAGGCATTATCGCTTTGCCATCTGACACGACAATCGCTTCCTCTCCGCTCTCTAATGCGGCGCGTACACATTCTGCCGTGATTTCTTTCCCGCCTACCGTCATGTTGGCTACATCTAATTCTTCTGTTTCCGCCCCGGTATGGAAGATCAATAAGATTTCCGAACCTTCCCATGTCTTTTTCAGCACACAGAAATTCTCGTTAGAAGCATCTTCCAGATATACGGTCTCCCCTCTGGCGATTTCCGGGTTCTGGTTGCGTATCTTAATGGCTTTCTTATAATACCGGTAAATAGATAAGGCATCCTGCGCCTGCTCCTCTAAGCTATCATATTTCATCTCAAAGTCATCCATGTCCGCAGGCCCGTCACACATGCCTTCCGTCTCTGTATCTTTGCTCCAATACATCGGCGCCCGCTTATTTTCGTCTTTCCCGGAGCCTTTCATGCCAAGCTCTTCTCCATAATATAGGAAAGAAGATCCACCCATCAGAAGGTTCATTGCTCCCGCAAGCTTCACCCGCTCCATTGCCTTCTCGCCTACATAATATCCGGCGCTTCTAGCCATATCATGGTTCGTATAGAAAGGAGCGTCTATATAATTCTCATTATATTGCCCGAATGTCTCCTTTAAAGAGGCGACACCGGAGCCGTATCTGTCCGCGGAAGAACCGTTCACGACTTTGGCGATAATGCCTTCCGCCCCTGCAAATGCGAAGTTAAAGAGGCTATCCATGCCACTCTCATAATATCTGGCATACTCATTAATGTTCAGCCATGCTTCCCCTACCAAATAAGCATCTTCCTTCTGCGCCTTCACTACATCCGTCAGCCAGCGCAGGAAATCAATGTTTTCCTGTTGCCCTTCTGTATAAAACTCTTTGACGGCATCCAGGCGGAAGCCGCCGACGCCCATATCCAGCCAGTATTTCGTAATCTCTGCGATTTCTTCCCGGAGCGCTTCGCAGTCCAGGTTCAGGTCCGGCATCTCACTCCAAAACTGTCCTTCATAATACCAGTCGGTCCCTTCTACCGCATAATATCCTTTTCCCTGTTCCTTAGAGAAATGATAATATGCAAAATAAGGGCATTCGGACACATCCGGCTCTCCGTCCCCTAATCCTTTCAGGTAATCACAAGCCTGTATGAACCATGGATGTTTAGAGGAAGAATGATTCAGCACAAGATCCATGATGACTTTAATGCCTCTTTCCTCACACGCCGCAAGGAATTCCTGGAAATCTTCCAAAGTGCCATAAACAGGATCAATATCATAATAATCCATGACATCATACTTATGATAGGTAGGGGAAGGATGGACCGGCATCAGCCAGATGCCATTGCATCCCAAATCTGTATCTGTCATGTCATCGCCATCATTGATATAATCCAGCTTAGAAATAAGTCCCTGTAAATCCCCGATTCCATCGCCGTCACTATCATAGAAAGAATACACGAAAACTTCATAATAAGTACGATAATTATCATCTATGACTTGTAACGGGATCGTGTCAGTCACATCTTCCCGTGCCTGTATAGCTTCCCCTGTCCCAGCTTCTTCATCACTTGCCAAATGCCCGCTATCTTCTGTGGCATCCGCTGCACGATCACTATCTTCTGTGGTGCTTGCTGCATGATTGGCATCTTCTGTGGGACTTGTTGCATGATCAATATCTTCTGTAGTGCTTGCTACATCACTAGCGCCATCTGCGCCTCCGTTTTCCGACTTAGCGCAAGCAGCCATGAGCATCATACAGATTGCCAGGAAAACTGCCATTCGCAGGCGACATCTGCTTCTGCCATTCCAATTGCCATATTTATCAATCTTAAAATCCCTGTCTTTCTTAACGCGACAGTCTCTGTCCTTATCCTCTTTCCTCATTTCCCTTACCTCTCTTTGAAAAATGCAGACCATCCAAAGACAGTCTGCATTCCCTTATGCAATATCCATAATATCCATATCCTATTACCAGTCTTAACCCTTTACGGCACCGCCGGTAACACCTTCTACATAGTACTTCTGTAGACAGATGAACAGAGCCGTTACCGGAACAGCGATTAATATGCCGCCTGCACAGAACCTTGTAAAGAATCCCTGGTAATCGTTTGTCCATACCCACCTTTGCATTGCTACCGCTACGTTATAGCTATCTGAATAACCGAAAGCCACATAGGAAGCAAAGATATAATCACACCATGGCGCCATGAACGCAACCAATGCCGCATAAATGATGATCGGCTTTGACATCGGGATAATCATCGTGAAGAAAATCCTCGCTCTGGAAGCGCCGTCAATCCTTGCCGCCTCATCCAAAGCTTTCGGGATCGTATCGAAATATCCCTTTACTACATAATACCCCATACCGGAACTTGCCACTGCAATCAAGATCAAACCGGGGATTGCGCCTTCCTGCGTCAAATGGAACTGTTTTAACAGGAAGTAGAGACAGATCATGGTAAGGAACCCTGGGAACATACCCAGAATCAACCAGAATTTCATCAGGAATGTACGCCCTTTGAAACGCATACGGGACAGTGCATAGCTGACACATAATACTACTATTGTCTGGAAAAGCGCTACGAAAAACGCGATAACTAACGTATTTCCATACCAACGGACGAATTTACTCTCTTCACTGAACAAGTATATATAAGAATCCAGCGAAAACTGCTTCGGCAGTAAGTATTCCACCATACCGCCACCACCTTCATTATAAGAACGAAGGCTCTGCAAGAACAAACATACAAACGGGAATAACCAGATAATACTAATAATCACCAACGTCGCATAAGTAATCGCGTTACCTACTGCTCTTTTTGTTTTCATCGATTTATTCATTATTGGAATCCCTCCTCATCTCTAACAGATGGCAGCATGCCATATACCACTAAGGAAATCACTGCCGTGACAACGAATACCATAATACCAAGAACTGCAGCCATCCGGTAATTCGTATCATTAACTGTCATCTTATACAGCCAGGTAACCAGCAAATCCGTATGACCCGCCTTATTAGCAAGCGTCATAGACAACGGCCCGCCTTGCGTCAACAGGTAAATAACATTAAAGTTATTCAGGTTACCGGTAAACTGTGTAAGCAAAAACGGCCCTGTCACGAATAACATATAAGGAAGCGTAATGCTGCGGAACATCTGAAGGGCGTTGGCGCCGTCGATTCTCGCGCTCTCATAGAGATCTTCCGGAATGTTCATCAAAAGACCAGTCGTAATCAACATCGTATAAGGAATACCAATCCAGAGATTGACCACGATAATCGTAATCTTTGCCAGCGTCGGGTCTTGCCAGAACGGGATCGCACTGCTGATCCAGCCCCATTTCATGAGATAGGAATTAATCAAGCCATCCGCTGCGAACATCTTATATACATACAAGAGAGATACGAACTGGGGAACCGCTATAGTCATGACCAGAATCGTTCTCCAAAGTTTTTTGAACTTAATACCTTTTTTATTTATCATAATTGCAACGCCCATTCCTAAGAAATAAGTCAGGAACGTCGCGAAAAATGCCCATACCAATGTCCACATCAACACGACGAAGAAAGTAGGGCCAAGGCCTGTCGTGCCAAAGGAGAACAGATTCTTAAAGTTTTCTAAGCCAACCCAGGAGAAAAGGCTCGTAGGTGGCTGATGTTTGGCATCATAATTCGTAAATGCGATACAAATCATGAACAGAATCGGCAAAACCGTGAACACGAAAATACCTAATACCGGAAATGCCAGCAATGTCTTGTCAAAATGAGAATCCAACAGGGAATATAAATCCTGTTTTCCTGATGCCAGCTTTTTCCCCTCAGCAAGCAACATTTCCTCATTCCGGTTTTCCTTGACATTCATCCTCCATACGACAAGGAAACCGAACGTAATGATGATCGATAAAATACTGTAAAGCAAAATCAGGAAACTGTTATCATTATAACTGTATGTTCCGTTATCGTTCACGACTCTGGCAACAGTTCCTAATGTGCCTATATCTTTCAGATAATTCCAGCCAAAGCCGGCCATATAAAGAATATATAACAACTCTACTGCTAAGAATGCGATACCGCGTACAAACTGCTTACGCATAAGGGGGCCAAAACCCATAATCAAATAAGAAACACGGGTTTTCCAATCTCCCTCTTTAAACGTCAGACCGATTTCTTTGAAATCATTTCCAACCCCTCTGAAAAATTTTCCCATGCTGAAAATCCCTCCCAACTGTGTATTTCCTATTATTTCTGCTTCGATGATAATACTCGGCAGAGAGAAGCCCCTCTGCCGATCCTATTATTTCTTCTTAATACTAGCCTTTATGCCGCCAGGCTGATTTTCAATCTATTACTGTGCATAAGAAATGCAAGTATCCTGGAAAGTCTGAAGCGCTGCTGTCAAATCAGCGTCGCTTGTAGATGTGCTTAACGTGCCACTAATGATATCATCGCCAAGCGCTGTTGCCAGGTTCCAATAATCACCCGGGTAATTTCCCTGAGGGATATCAAATGCAAGCTGATCTCTCAAAGCTGCCAGAGCTTCATCAGCCTGAACAGTCGCATCCTGCTGTGCTGCTACGTTAGACGGACCCCAGCCAACCTCTGTGAAACGTGCAAGCTGAACGTCTGTACCTGTCAGGAACTGAGCCAAAGCATGACATACTGCAAGTTTGCCAGCGTCTTCCTGTGGTTTGATACCTAATAATTTAAATCCGCCGAAACCGCTCATCTGATATTTCTGTCCGTCGGAACCTTCGAACATAGGAAGTTTTGCACAAGCATAATTATCGCCAAAGATTTCTTTTGCTGCGCCTGCATCCCATGTACCATCAATGATCGCGCCGATATTCGTACCGCTGGAAATAGAAGAACCGTTCTGGAAAGCAGGTGAAGCTTTCAGCTCGATAATCTCTTTCAAAGCAACCAAACCTTTATCGGATGCATAGTCCATGTTGCATGCCGTAAAGTTACCGTCGTTATCGGTATCATAAGTAAATGTACATCCGGTTGCAAAGAAGAATGACGGCTGATACCATCCTGAATTGATTTCCATATAGAAATTCTTGCCTGCTGCTTCACAGTCTGCAACGATCTTCTCTAAAGAAGAAGGATCTGTTACAACACTGCTATCATAATATAAGAAATAACCGTTATCAGAAGTCATAGGGTATGCATAAACAACATCACCAACAGTCGCTGCATTAGTTGCATCCTCATCGTTCTGTCCTGTTACAAAACTTGCATTATCACCCGTGATCGGACATAATGCGCCTGCAGAAACCAAACGTGTAATCTGATCCTGCGCAAAGCCATACATATCTGCTCCGCCTTCTACGTCAGTAATAATATTACCTGCTGCATCACCTTCGCCTACAGGCTCAACAGAAATTTCATAACCTGCCATATCCGGGTTCGCTTCCATGAATTCTGCAGCTTTCTTCTGCGTGAAGTCTACAACGTTCTCAGCTACCCAGATTTTGATTGTGCCAGAGCCATATTCAACCGGCTCACTGCTACTGTCCGTAGACGCGCTGCTATCCGCCGTATTGGTGGTAGAAGCGTCACCTGCCGTATTATCAGCCGATGATGCCCCCCCCTCCTCATTTGATGAGTTTCCACATCCGACAAGAGTTGCAGCAACCATTGCTGTTGCAAGTAAAGTTGCTAATACTTTTTTCTTCATAACTTTTTCCTCTCTCTTTCTTTTAATACTTTTTTCTATATAAAATGCGTTCTGCATTTTATACCTGATAAATACATAAATACGCATACTATGCTACGAAATCGTTTTCCAAACTTTTCGTAAACTTTCGTTCACAAATAATGTAACACCACTTATGCACTTTGTCAACTATACTTTCATTCTTGACACATTTTTTGATATTAATGCCGATATTCTCTATTAATTTTTGGTAAAAATGCCAATCATAGCACTTAGGGGTACTTCTTTCTTGACAATGGACATTTTCCTATATCATAATATGTCTTACGGAATGTATTCCGTCATCTATCACTATGTATGACAAGGGAATGATAACCTATGGCAACCATACAGGATATTGCAAACAGATTAGGGATCTCTGCGAGCACTGTCTCGAAAGGATTAAACGGCGCTAACGACATCAGCGAACAGCTTCGCCAGACGGTACTAGAAACTGCCGTGGAAATGGGATATACGCCCAGACAGATGCGGACAAAAGGCATCCGGAAACTATGTGTTTTCATCGAAAATATGAGTTACCAAAATGCCGATCAGTTCGGCTATGATATTATCCTCGGATTTAAACAGGCGGCTTATCCAGCGCGCTGTGATGTAAACGTCATGCCTGTAACGCCAGAGTTCCAGGCATTAGAAAAATATGATACTTATATGCTCAAAAACGGCTACGCGGGCGCTTTCCTTGTCGGATTTGCTTTGCAGGACCCATGGATGGAGCAGCTTGCTACGACGACCATACCGACTACGCTCTTCGATAACTATATCCGCAAGAACCCTAATGTCAGCTATATCGGCACCGACAGCTATGAAGGCATTGATGACGCCATTGAACATCTGATTGCTCTCGGGCACAAGAAAATTGCCATGTTCAGCGGCTCCGCTCATTCCATGATCACAGAGCAGCGCCGTCTCGCCTATATCGAGAGCATGGCGTCCCACAATCTGGAAGTCAATGAAAAGTGGATGCCATACGGCTACTATGTCGCTGCCGCCGCCAAAGACCATGTCGCAGAACTGCTTTCGCTTGGCGCGACCGCTATTGTATGCGGCAATGACCTGTTAGCTTCCGGCGTCCTCGACGAATGTAAGGGACTCGGCTACAAGGTACCGGAAGACGTCAGCATCATCGGGTTCGATGATATCCCGCTCTCCGCCAAGCTGGATCCTCCCCTGACGACTGTGCGCCAGGATCGGATTGAGCTTGGCAAATGCGGTTTTTATACATTATCATCCACCATTAACCATGTTTCCGTCAGCAAGAACTTGCTGCGTCCGCAGCTTATCCTCAGAGAGTCAACAGGGCCTGTCAGAAAGTAGCGTCCTTCACTGCCATGAGCGCCGGCAACGCATTGCCGTCATAATCAAACAGCACTTGGTTTGCCCATTCGTTGCCGCCAGGCCCTTTTTCTTCCATATAAGCAATCGCTTCTTCTGACGCCCAGCCGGAACCCGGTACGGGGATCCATGCGGCTTCCCAATAGAAAAATCCCCGCGCCTTATTCTCCGGCACTTGCTTCATGCGCCCGAACAGGTCTTCTAAGAAAGCTTTCTGTCCTTCCTTTGTCATCGGATACTCAATTTTCGCTGCCAGCTCCGGTTTCGTCGCCATCCCTTTGCGCTCATGCGGCGCCAGTTTTTCATAAGAAGCATAATCTTCCATCGTATATCCCATAGAGACTTCTGCAAGCATCAATTCCTTGCCGTAACGGAGCGCAATATCGTTCATATTGTGGCTTAAATCATCCAATGTCCCATGCCAGAACGGATAGTAAGACAAGCCGATAATCTGGAAGTCTTCACCTTTTTCCATGAAATGATCAAACCACTCACGATATAAGGCATTATTGCCACCATTATCCAGATGGATCATAACCGGCATGTCCTTATCTACTGCGCGCACGCCCCGGATCCCTGCATTTAAGAGCCTTGCCAAATTATCATAATCCGGGGTCTTGCCATATGGCCAGAGCAGGCCGTTCGTCACCTCATTGCCTACCTGCACAAGCGTGGGAAAAGCATCTGCCCTGCGCATTTCTTCCAGCGTTTCTTTTGTATACTGATAAACCGCTTCCTCCAATTGCACAAGATCCATGCCCCGCCACGCTTTGGGCACTCTCTGTTTCCCCGGGTCCGCCCAGAAATCACTGTAATGGAAATCCAGAAGCACTTCCATATCTTTTGCCAGCGCTCTCTTTGCCAGTTCGATTGTCGTAGGCAGATCGTTCGTGCCTGCCCCATATGGCTTCCCGTCTTCCGTATAGGGGTCATTCCATAAGCGCAGCCTGACTGCATTCACATCATAGCTTTTGAAAATGTCAAGCACATCCATCTCCATGCCGCCGTCATAGAATTTCCCGCCCAGGCTTTCCACTTCTTTCAAAGTAGAAATATCCATTCCCTTTAAAAATTTCATGCCATCCTCCATGATCCCGCTCTCTGATCCCACTCTCCGAAATCCCGATTCTTTCCCACACTAGTCGAAGTCGAATTTCGTGAATCTCTTCATCGCATCTTTATACCGGAACCGCACCAATTCGTTCTTCTCTAAGACATCCTCTTCCGTTCCCACATATTGGCAGCGGATGCAATGATACTCTTTTTTATCCTTATCATAGAACATATCAATATCTAAGTCTCTCATGAAGCAGGAGGGACACCTGTAATTTAATTTGCCTTTGCCAGATTGAGCCATGTCGCAAATACCTCCTTATCTTTTAACTTGGTCGTATAGCCTAATGTGAACATCGGGGAGAATGCATAACCTTCCCGGATATAACCGACTGCTTCTTCCTTCTCACAGCTTAAGGAAACTCTTGTCTCAATTTCAGGGACAACCGCCACTACTTCCGTTGCGCCTTCCATCTGCTCTTCACGGCACTTATACTCATACTTGATCTCCTTCATGTCCGTGCCGTTCGTACATGTTAACATAATATTGCTCATATCCTCGGAATACTCCGTCGTGCCATAACATGCCACCATATATTCATTCAACTCGACTTCCGCATCCGGGTCGCTCATGTTCAGGATATTTCTTTCAATCTTGATCTGCGAGCTGCCCTCTTCGAAATACATCTTCGTCTGTAATGTAACCGTCAGATCATCGAAAACAATCTCTACCGGATCAAGCGTCAAAATCCTCGTCTTTCCTTCCTGTGAAAAATGTGCTTTCGTCCTGCACAGGCACAGATCCACTTCTTCTCCCTTAAAGGTCAGCTTCGCGCTCCTTACCGTGCCTTCCCCCGCATAATGCGTGAAATATCCCGCTCTGTATTTCTCCTGGATCAGGAAAGGATAGGAAGCGTCTGTGATATGCTTTGTGCCAATGCCTACTTTCCATTCCAGCTTCGCCGCATACGGCCTTAAGTCCACGATAGCGCCGCCCTGGTCCATATTCGCGCAGACTCTCATATAAGGGTCGCAGTACCAGAACAACTGCTTGTCCGAACCGTATAAGATATCTCTCCAAAGTGCACATTCCGGCTCGGTAAGCGTCCTTTTCTGACGGAAATAATCAGCAAATTCCGCCATGGTCATATCTTCCAGCTTGCCCTCTTTCTTAAGCTGCCCATAATATGCCATGCCGTCTTCATAAGATTTGAGGAGCAATTCATACGGCGCTTCCCAACGTCCCATCTTATTCATCCAGCCTGGCCCTACGAACATCATATTGTAAGCATAACCATTGTTATATTTTGCAAGGTCACGGTACTGGTCAATCAGGTTATACAGATATGGGAACTCCCATGTCTTGGAATCATAGCTCATGCTGCGCAATACATTCTGTGGATGCGTGCCAAAGTTAGAGCCGTTCCCGTCATAACATGCGATCAGGTCACGGGATAGATGCGGGATTGCCACGATTCCGCTGTCCTCTTCCTCGTTAGCCGCCGGGGCATGCACGTTCTGCTTGCTCGGGATCCATGGCGCCCACGGGCCGCCGTCCATAAAGGTATACCAGGAATTGTTACAGGTATGATACGCTTTCGGTCCTTCTTCCCAACAAGTCGCTACCGCGCATTTTACCGTCGGATATTTTTCTTTGATATAATTCACCAAATCGGCATCCATGTAATAGGAGCCTGTTGACTCCGGATAAAAACCGAACCGGTCATGGAACTTGCCAAATACATCGTCTACGATAGAAATCTTATCTTCCATAGAAAACATCCAGATACAGAAATCTTTCGTCTTGTACTTCTCACGGAATTCTTTACAAGGCAGACCCAATAACGATAACGCAATTTCGTCCCCGTATTTCTCATGATCTGCTTTGGCAAGCGCTACCGCTTCGTCGTTGAACAAAGAGGCATAAGTCATCTGGATCGTGGTTTTCAATCCGTTCTTATGCGCAATCTCCTGCTGTGTCTTGAAAATATCCAAAGACTCCGTTAAAAGCGCCTTCCTGCCAATGTCCTCTTCTTTGCCGTGTCCGGTTACTTTTTCCGCATATTCGGGAACCATCTCCGGACGATGGATGATGTTTACAATAAACTTATTATCCATGTTGCCCTTCCTTTCCTTGTTTTGTTTTCTATTGTTTGTTATTGGTTTCTGCTTTTGTTATTGGTTTCTGCTATTGTTATTGGTTTCTGTTTTTGCTATTGGTTTCTGCTTTTGCCATTGGTGTGAATTCCCTACGTTTTCACTCCATTGAGAATCCTTGTATTTACTATTGCGCAATCGGTTGTTCATGTGCTTAGGATAACAGAGCAACTTCCTGTTGTCAATGTGTATATTTGCCTATTTCATTTTCTACTAATTGTCTATTTTGCACAAAGCAAGCTGATAACCTAACAGCGTACGGGTTTGCACTTCTTCCCCTTCGATCATTCTAAGCAGTGTTTTACATGTCATCTCGCCTAGCTCTTCGATATCAAAGCGAATCGAAGGAATATCATCTTCCAGGAAGGAACTGTCATAGAAAGAGACTACCTTCACCTGCCCAGGCACATTTACTTTTCTATGGCGCAAAACCGTAAGCACCCTTCCGCAGAGATAATCGTCCATTGCAACGATGCATTCAATGCCATCTTGTAAAGCCTCTCCTACGATCCTCTCTACGCCCTCTGCGTCTTCTACATCCAAGTAAATATGTTCTTCATCTGCTGTCCTGCCGCTTCTCTCATACGCATCCAGAAAGCCCTGCAACCTGTTGCCGTTCACGACATACTCCCTGCTGCCGCCAATCAGCGCTATTTTCTCTATTCCCTTTGCGAATAGCTGCTTTGTCATCTCCATACAGGCGCTTCTATGATCGTTATCTATCTGCACAATAGAATCATCATCCAGGCTTCCGATCGTCACAAACGGAATGCCGGCTTCTTTGAGATAATCCGCTGGCGCATCATGCAGCAATGTCCGTGTCAGGATCATCCCGTCCACTTTCCGGTTAATGACAGCGCGCTGCAATCTGGAAATATCATGCGCAGTGACAATGGAAATCAGGACATCATAATCCATCGACGATGCTACTTTACTGATGCCAAGCATACAGCTTTGGAAAAAGGGAAGCTCTATGATATTATAATCTCCCGGAATTGCCAGACCGATATTGTATGTCTTTGACTGCGCCAGTCCTTTCGCGATCACATTCGGCCTGTAATGATGCGCCTCGATATATTCTAACACCTTCTCCCGCGTCTTATCCCCAATACGTCCTTTCCCGGAAATAGCGCGCGATACGGTCGTCTTCGAAACACCAAGTTTCTCCGCAATATCCCCGATTGTCAAATTCTTATCTTCTGTCACAACGATCCCTGCCTTTCTCCATCTATTGTTTACCATATCTATCACTTATCTACATCTATCGCTTAGCATTTCTACTGCTTAGTATATCTACCGCTTACCATATCTACTGCTTAGTATATCTATCGCTTAGCATTTCTACCGCTTAGCATATCGTTCCCTTTCTGCATAATATAATACACAATGTAACATACATTGCTAAAACAGGAAAACAACTTTACTAAATAATACTGAAAGGAAATTAATATTACTATGAGCAAATCACACAAAAAACAACCCGCGCTTACCCGCAACACCAGAAAATACCTAGAGACTTTCAACTGTATCCTGGCAGAGATGATCTGTGACATGACATATGCCCGTTTAACCAAGAGCATTTCCCACAATTTCATCGTACAGATGATCCCCCACCATAAGGCCGCTATCCAAATGTCTGAAAATATCTTAAAATTCACAAGCAATCCTGACATAGAGCAAATTGCCTGCAACATCATCTCAGAACAGACAAAAGGCATCGAAAAAATGGAGCGGATCCTGTGCTGCTGTAGCAGACAATGTAACTCTACCGAAGACTTATGCGCTTATCAGGAACATATGGAGAAACACATGCAGAAAATGTTCGATTGTATGCGCACTGTCGAGGTCGTAAATCCTAATGACTGCAATTTCTTGCGGGAAATGATCCCGCACCACGAAGGCGCCGTTGCCCTCTCTGAAATAGCATTGCAATACTGTATCTGTGAAGAATTAAAGCCAATCCTACAGTCAATCATCGCTTCACAAAAACAGGAAATATGCCAGATGCAGGAATTAATGGAGTGCCTTTGCTGCTAATGCCAGATGCGCAAAAGATGCTCTAGACAGCGGGAGAAGGATGCGGCGCAAATGCCGCTCATCCTCCCGCTATCCACTGCTTTACTTTCCTTCTATTTCATGATACAGTGGGAATAAGCCGTTGCGCAAACGGTTGTTCCTTAATAGACTATCAAAAGACAAGCTATACAACAAGAGCGGAAATCACTAATTTGCCGATGAAATTATTATACACTTTGAATAATTGAGTAATTAGTATGGTTACTTAGTAGTTATTTTGTAGATACTTTATGGATGCTTTTTGGATGTTTTATAAATACCTTATAAATGCTTTATAGATATTTTATGAGTGCTTTATAAACACTTTATAAATGCTTTACAGATACCTTACAAATACTATAAAAGGATTCGAGAAGGAGGCACTAGAAACGTTATGAAAACAGACAAACTATTATTTGGCGCGGCATATTATGACGAATATCTTCCATATGATAGAATCGAAACGGATATGGAGCTGATGGAAAAAGCAAAGATCAACGTCATCCGTATTGCGGAATCTACCTGGAGCACCTATGAGCCGCAGGAAGGCGTATTCGACTTCACACATCTGCACCGAATGCTAACGGCTTCACAAAGGCACAATATCCAGGTCATCGTTGGCACCCCTACTTATGCGGTCCCCACATGGCTAGCGGCTAAATATCCCGATATCATTACACAGACGCATCATGGACAGGAGCGTTACGGTCACCGGCAGAATATGGATATCACCCATCCTATGTATTTGCATCATGCCGAGATCATCATCCGCAAGATGATGGAAGAAGTTATGCCCTATTCACATATCATCGGCTTCCAATTAGATAATGAAACAAAATCGTATGACACCTGTAGTGATTATGCACAGGCACAATTTGTAGAATATATGAAAGAAATCTTCCATCATGACTTGGAAGCGCTCAATCACGCATGTGGGCTGGACTATTGGAGCAACCGCATCAACGCATGGGAAGATTTCCCCGATATTCGTGGCACAATTAATGCCAGCCTGGGCGCACAATACCAGAAATTCCAAAGGAAGCTGGTAACAGACTTTCTCTCCTGGCAATGCGCTATTGTCAAGGAATACGCCCGTCCGGGACAATTTATCACCCAGAACTTCGATTATGACTGGCGTAATTATTCTTTCGGTCTACAGCCGGAAGTTGACCAATGGGAAGCGGCACATGAGCTGACGGTTGCAGGATTCGATATTTACCATCCTTCCGCCCAGGATCTGACCGGCACAGAGATCTCTTTTGGCGGCGCAGTTGCCCGCTCTATTAAAAAGGACAACTATCTGATCCTGGAAACGGAAGCGCAAGGCAATCTTGGCTGGCTCCCCTATCCTTCCCAACTGCGCTTACAAGCATTTAGCCACCTCGCCTCTGGTTCTAATTCCGTTATGTACTGGCACTGGCATTCCATCCACAATGCCATCGAATCCTATTGGAAAGGCATCCTGAGCCATAATTTAAGAGAAAACGAGACGTACCGTGAAGTATGTCAGATCGGCGCAGAATTTGCAAAATATGGTGCCCATTTAAAGAATCTTAAGAAAAAGCCGTCCGTAGCACTCTTGCTTTCCAATGAATCCCTCACTGGATTGCAATGGTTCCCGATCCATGAGAAACTCGCCTATAACGACATTGTCAGGTGGATCTATGACGCATTCTATCAGTTGAACATAGAATGCGACATCCTAAATGACGGTGATATTGACCTATTTGACCAATATCGGCTCCTGGTTGCACCCGCCCTCTATAGCGCTTCTGATACGCTTATCAATGCCCTGCGCGCTTATGTGGGACAGGGAGGGCATCTGCTGGCTACTTTCAAAACAGCCGTTTCCGATCCTATGCTGAAAATCTATGCAGATGACCAGCCGCACGGTATGACAGAAGTATTCGGCATGACCTACGACCAATTTACCAATGCAGTCAATGTATCATTAAAAGACGTTGTTTTCCCCTCATCAAAGAAAACCGTCTCTGGAGATGTCCATTATTGGATGGAACTGCTACAGCCTACAACCGCGCAGGTACTTGCTTCTTACTGCCACCCGCATTGGGGCGCCTATGCAGCGATTACGCATAACCACTACCAGAAAGGAAGCGCGACCTATCTCGGCTGCTACTTTGATGCCCCGCTCTTAAAAGAACTGTTATGCTTTCTCTGTCAGGAAGCAGGCATACCGCTCCCCATAGAGCAATACCCACTCATTATAAAGCAAGGAATCAATGATCTGGGAAAAGAAGTGACTTATTATTTGAACTATTCCGATGATGTGCAGACGATTACCTGTCACAAGAACGGATATCTGCTCCTGCAAGAAGCGCAGGTTGCCGAAGGAGATGTGATCACATTAGAGAAATGGGGAATTGCAATAGTGGAAGGGGCATAACCCCTTCCACTAAACTGCTCTTTCTCTTCTAAAAGCCATTATGTTAGATAACAAACCGATCCATCAAGGTTACCATATGTTCTACTTGCTCATTCTGCTCTTGGCTGATCGCTGCCGTTTCCTCTGAAGTTGCTGCATTGTCATCCACTGCTCCTGAGATATGTTCCAAATCACTGTCAATCTTCTTCATATATTGTACATTCTGGTTGAGCAGGTCGGAAATCTGTTTCATCTTCTCCGTGGCAAGCTGCGCCCCTTCCATTACCTCATTCATATTCTCAGCGGTTTCATCCGCGATCAGGTTTCCTTTTTCTACCGCCGCTACCGTAGTCTCAATCAAGCGTGTCGTATCCTTAGCCGATTTGGCCGACTCTTCTGCCAGATTCTTAACTTGCTCTGCTACTACCGCGAACCCTTTACCTGCCTCTCCGGCACGCGCCGCTTCAATTGCAGCATTCAATGACAATAGATTCGTCTGGGTGGCAATATCTTCAATCGCGCCTATAATAGCACTGATTTCCTCTGAACATTTCTTAATCTCATTGATCGCCTCTTTGAGCTCCTGCATTTTCTCATTGCCCACAGAGAGTGTCCGTCCCGCCTGGGATGCAATTTCTACGCACTCTATGGCATCACCGGAATTCTTATCCATATCCGAATACAGGCTTTCTGACAGCGTTGTAAGGTCAGAAATCGTGGTAGCCTGTACCGTACTGGAATCGGCAAGATTCGTAGCCGCCTCTGCTAACTGCAAGGAACCGCTCTTGATCTGTTCTGACATTTCACGCAGATTACGCAGTGTATGCCTGATCTCCTGACTGATTTTATAGAAAGAATCTTTGATGACGGAGAAATCGCCCACGTAGTTCTGCTTTAAGTCAACTTCATAGTTCCCATTCCCCATCTGCTCTAATACTTCCGTAATCTCACCGATGATCTTAACCAGATTCTCTTTCATGAAGTGGATTGCCGCGACCATGATGCCAACCTCGCTGTCGTCCTCTTCCATATCGAACTCTTCATGCAGATCTCCTTCCGATATAGCAACCATCTGTGCGGAGACTTTTTTGATCGGCACCAGAAGCTCCTCCCTCGAAAACTTTATGGATACGATAATCTGGCGCATAACATATAAGAAGGAAAGTAAAAATAACAACTCTACCGCTACCTGAATGACTACCAGCACATTCTTCTTTTTATCAAGCCTATCCTGGATCCGTTTGATGGCTTCATCCGTCTGGCTATTGATCGTCGCTATGTCTTTTTCGTATCGTTCTCCAAACACATAAGAAACCGCCTGTTCCTGATCCCCGGCTGCCACTGCTTTCATGGCGTCTTCCTCTAAAGGGACAAGCGCGTCGGACAATTCGGCTATCTGTTCCATTTCATCCCATTCCTTCTGGGTTATGTCATTCTTCTTCAGCCCTGCCCATGCAATATCCCTGTTTTTATCCTCATTGAGTTCCTTCATATAGTTGTTATAATACTCTTCACTTCCTGTAACCGCATATGCCTGCACAGCATAAGTAAGCGCTTTTGAGCCTAAGCGATACTGATTCAGGAACTGAGCCGTTTCCAATCGGTCTTCTTCTACTAATATAGCGTAGAAATTTATGATAATGGATGCGATTAGCAGCGCGCCACCCAAAGCCAATGCTATGATTGATCTTTTCACAATCATCCGCAAATGAAGCTCCTGACTGTTTTTCCCAAGTGTAGCGCTATCCGCATTATTCGATGTGTTCATATCTTTACCTCCATGACTTTGCATTCTGTTCCAACTGCTAGCGATGTTATTATGTACTGTTGTATAATTTTAACAAATTTTTAATCTCATGTCTACATTATTTATGCAAAAAAGCAAGTTTTAGCTCTTGCAAAAAAAGGCTTGCATACCCCTCTTTATCTATGCTATAATACATTTCGGTGGTTAAAAGGATCTCCTTTTTCCACACCTAATAAATAGGGGCATAGTTCAAAGGTAGAACAGTGGTCTCCAAAACCATCGATGTGGGTTCGATTCCTACTGCCCCTGTTTTGGCTTTATCATCATTTCAAAGCCTTCCATCAAATGGGGCATTAGCGCAGTTGGGAGCGCGTAACATTCGCATTGTTAAGGTCACGGGTTCGAATCCCGTATGCTCCATTCTCTTATATTCCCGGAAGGAAATCTCTTATGAAAAAACAAGTGAAAATACCAATTATGGCTCTGCTCCTTACGGCCATGTTAACGGCTTGTGGCAAAGAAACATTGCTTTTACAGGCATATGATTATGAACTGAATATGGAAACCAATAAGACTAGCAAAGGCATCGGCATCGGAGATACGCCGGAAGCTTTTCTCGATGCATATGGAGACTATGTCATAGAGACCAGCATTGAGCAAGGGCCTTACCAACCTCTTGCTACAGAAGATATCCCATTTACGGATTCTATCAGAACGATCTTGCCTACTTTCTTCATTGATGACACGCCCGTTACCGTAGCAGATATTTGTGAAGAGAATGAAATTGAGCGCGTCGATCTCTTGGCGCTCCTAAGCTCAGATGCCTATTTAGAAGCACATACCGTCGTTTACCACTATATGGTCTTCAGTTGGGAAAACGGCGCGATCACCGACATACGTTCGGAGTTCATGGACTATAATGAGGACGCTTCCTACTACGAAGAGGTGGAAGGCACAGAGACAGAATAGAGAACCAAAACAATATACGGATCTATAAAAGGCTGGTCGTTGTGACCAGCCTTCTTTTACACTAATTCCCATGTCAGAGCAGTTTACTGCGATGACATG
>CAJTSL010000023.1 GCA_910578845.1 uncultured Lachnospiraceae bacterium | reverse complement strand
GAAAAAACTGGAGTTCTTTTATTTTCTGGCAGGAAGTATCGGAACTTACCGCAACAAATCATCTGCTGAAAGAGCAGACGGAAACACTGACAGGGGATAAAGAAAAGTTGTTGTCTGAAAATGAAAAATTAGAAAAGCAGCAGAAAAGGCTACAGCAGGAAATCAACAAAATGGTGCAATCAAAAGAAGTCACAGAGCGAAATATACACGCCTATGATGAAGATATGAAATGGCAGTTAGCAGAGCCGGGGGCATTGATGAGCGCAAAGAATTATCGGGATAAAAAAGCACTTCCACTTGTGGAGAAATTGAAAGAAGTCGTTAAAAATCTGACTATCAAGTGCGTACAGCTTACGGAACAAGGTAAGAAGCTGACAGCCAAAGTGGACGGGCAACAAAAGCAGATTAGCCGCTTGACGGATAAGGTTATGGAGCAGAACGATACCATAGACCAATTGCAGGAAAGAGCGTCTGATTTGGGGCGTTTGGAGTGTCATTTTGGCAAGGAACAGGTACAGTCGATAGTAGGCAGTCAAAGGCATTAGAGCAGGCAGAAAGGGCAATGAAACGCCCAAAACGTGCCTTTGAAATGAGCCGATAGGAAAGAGAGGATTGATTTCATATGACGGATATGGAAAAGAAAGTTATGGTGCGGCTGTGCGCTAAAATCGTAGCGGATACAGACCTTTACGAAACGGACAGAGAAGTGCAAAATCTGATAGACTGGGTATGTCTTTCGGAGCAGATAAAGGAGAACAATAATACAATCCGCAATATGACCGGGGAATATAAGAAGATAGAGCCGGATTGCAGGGAGGGAGTACGGGCGCAGTTGGAGCGTATGAAAGAACTCTGCAAAGAGCGCAATAATCTGTATGAAAAGCAGAATGATTTGAAAGGGCAGAAGCAGAAGATTGAGAAGTCGTTGGAACGATAAAAAGTGTGGGACATGGCGGTAGCTGTGTCCTATATTTTTTGTGGCAAACTGTGTGATAGTATGCTATACTGAAAGAAATAAATCGGGATTTTTATATCGGCGAAAGGGAAAGATTATATGGCAGGAATAATAATATATTTGGTAATCTCTTTTTTAACATCACTAATTTTCGTAGTTCTTGGTATTAGTCAATATAAGTCCGAAAAACCTGTATCTCTGAATACAGGTGAGAAACCACCGTGCGAAGATGAATTAACAGATGTATTAGAGTGGAATCGTAAACATGGTAAAAATCTTATAATATATGGCTGTGTGCTTTTCCTAACACTTTCTGTTTTTGTTTATTTTATTGAGAAATATGATTACATCGCAGTTCAGACAATTTTATTTATTTTGGTGATTTTGGGAGAAGTAGCGTGGCTTGAAATTCAACATAATATACTAAAGAAGAAATTAATAAAAAAATAGTAGAGACAAAAGTTGATGCTTTTTTACTGAAAAACTCGACAATTTCAATTTGTCGAGAAAATTACTTGCAGAGTATTGTTACGCTTTAGAACGTCGGAGATGCTTATTATTCAAGCGGTTGGCAGTACAAAAATGGAGTTGGCGGTACTTTATATCGCTATCGTTCAAATATGGTATATGCTACGTAACGGGAGTGGCTACATATTTCCTTGTTAATGCAATAATTACATGGTGTTAGCACCATGTAGGTATGGCAGTCAAGGAGAAAATCTGTGATACCCATATGATACCTGTTTGTTCTGAAACTGTAAATACGGCGTAAAATATGAATATTATAGCTATGAAAACCCTTAAAAAGCAATCAGATATTTAACAATTATGTTATGGTTATAGGGAGTTCGCATAGCAGGGATGCGATTATTTCGCATGTCATTTGGGAAGCTTCTTCTCTGTAATCATGTGAGACGGGATACGGTTTCTATACTCGCCTGCCTGCTACCAACCATTCAATAAAGTCACGCACTGCACCATATCCTCCATTTTTCCGGCTGACGAAATCCGCTATTTTTTTCACTTCTGCAACCGCATCCGCAGGACAGCCAATAACCCCTCCGGCTTCCTTTACTGCTTCCATACATTGTAAATCCGGGATGTCGTCACCTATGTAAGCAACATTCCCAATATGATACGCTTTTCCTTTCTTAACGGAATGTTTCTCCAGTATTTCTATCATTTTGGCTTTTTTGTCCCTAACATTCTGATATATTTCGCCGATCGCTAGCTCTCTACATCTGTTTTCCAATATTTTACTAGATCTTGCCGTCATAATAACAGGTTCAATCCCATATTGTGGCAAAATGTCTTTCATCCCATACCCGTCTTTCGTATGGAATCCTTTACACAATTCTCCCTCTTCTCCCATCATTATCACCCCGTTTGTCAAGGTGCCATCAACATCCATGATTAAAAATTTAATATCCATTGCCAATCCCGTCCATAAGAATATTTTCTTTAAAATAGCTGATTGTTTTTAGCAAGCCTTGTTCTAGCGCTATATGCGGCTCCCAATCCAGTTCTTTCTTGGCAAGGCTGATATCCGGTTTTCTTTGCAAAGGATCGTCCTGGGGCAAAGACATATATACAATCTTGGAATCGGAATTCGTCAGCCTGATAATACATTCCGCTAATTGAAGCATCGTAAATTCTTCAGGATTGCCCAGATTTACAGGACCGGTCAACCCTTCCCGGCTTTCCATCATACGGACCATGCCTTCCACCAGATCATCCACATAGCAGAAGCTGCGGGTCTGTCTGCCATTTCCGTATATTGTAATGTCCTCCCCTTTTAGCGCCTGCACGATAAAATTAGATACTACCCGTCCATCGTCTGAACGCATTCTCGGCCCATACGTATTGAAAATACGGATTACCTTGATATCCACTTCATGCTGCCTGTAATAGTCAAAGAACAATGTCTCCGCCATGCGTTTGCCCTCATCATAACAAGAACGGACGCCATTGGGATTTACACATCCCCGATATGTCTCCGGCTGCGGATGTACCTCCGGATCCCCATATACTTCACTGGTGCTTGCCTGTAAAATCCTCGCATGGCAGCGCTTCGCCAGTCCTAATGTATGTAGGGCGCCGATCACACTTGTTTTACCTGTCTTAATCGGGTCATATTGGTAGTGGATTGGGCTTGCCGGACACGCCAAGTTGAAGATCTGGTCACATTCCACATACACGTCTTCCAAAATATCCTGACGGATAAATTCAAAATAGGGATCATCCATCAAATGACGGATATTATCCTTTTGCCCTGTGAAAAGATTGTCCATACAGACCACATCATTGCCCTCTTTTAATAAACGTTCACAAAGATGGGAGCCGATGAAGCCTGCCCCGCCAGTTACCAATATTCTCTTTCGTCCCATTGATGTACTCTCCTCTCCTGTCATGAAGCAGATAATCCTTTATCTGCTGTCGCTTCGCATGGCGATATTCTTATCCTTTATAAGCATATAACACAATATAATCCGCTAAGCCTTTCTCGCTGCACTCGCTTTTCCATACGCTGTTTAGTGTCCCCTCAAAAATCTTCTCCCTGACCTCAGATCGCGGCGCTTTCTCTTTTAGCCAACCCAACAAATTGCCTATTCCATATCTCTGGAAATATTTTATTTCTATATGCTCAAATCCGGCTTCCCTGGCCAGCATCCTTAAATTATTCTCCGAAAAAACCCACAAATGTTGTGTACTGAACAATAGTTTCTTTTCATATGTCTCCCCTAATAGCTTCCTCATAATTGGCGCATCCGTCGGTGTGCCTATCACTGAATACCCCCCCCCGGACAATAAACCGGCTATATCTTCCATAAATGCCCTTGGATCCTCCACATGCTCGATAACGTCGAAGGACGTGACAATATCCACTTTATTTTCCCAATCTTTCCTTGCTTCTCCTGTATAAGCGTATATATAGTAGCCTTTCTCCTTCATCGCCTGCCGATAGGCTGCGGATGGTTCGACTCCGATCACACATTCGCACACGCCTGACAGAAAATCTAAAAATGCTCCGGCTCCACAGCCGATGTCGGCAATTGTCTTATGCCTGAAATTATCAGTGCCAGTATATTGGAACTTATCAAACGTTTCCCTATCGTGCAGTTCATAGAAAGTTTCCACATCTGAGCTTCCTTCCAGCCCGTTCCTATACTCCTTGCTTTCATAGTACTGTTTCATATCCGTTACACTATCATGCCAAATGACGCCACAGTCTTCACATTCCCAAATCGTGGCAGCACTTTGGGTATATTTCCCAAGCCCGCCGTCACGTATGAGCCCTTGGTAAGCGCTTATTATTTTACCGCTGCCGCATAATTTACATTTCATATGAATCCCCCCATTCTTGCTCAATTATCCTATGTCCTTTTCCCTGGATTACTATGGTATGCTATCACAAACATTGCCATTAGGAATGGCGTCATAAAAGGATCCACCAAGCCGTGTAAGCACCATCCCAGAAAAGCAACTGCTATGATTTTGCTTTCCTCCTCACCGCGATATTGGTAAAGTTTCTTTCCTGCAATGACGACGATCGCACAAAAAAGCATGAGATTCACAATCCCGCCTTGGTACATAATCTCCAACAATTGGTTGTGCGCAGCTCCCGCCCATGTAATGCTCACTTTTAATTGCCTCGTGATCGGCAATTCTATGCCGTGCCCGCATAGGAACTTTTCGGGGATATATTCTTTCAGATAAGTGTCCCAAAGCATCATCCTTACCTCTAAAGAACGCCATTTCCCCAGTACGCCATCGATCAGCCACCTCAATAAGTTCTGCATTTTAAACAAGATAACAAACAGGAAAAATAAAACATGCAGCATCCAATAGTGAAAGTAATGGAAAACCTTTGTCCGGTTCCTGCACAATATATACACGCCTGCCATTCCAAATAGCGCGACCAAAACCCCGCCCGACCAGGCAAGAAGCGCCGATATAAAAATCGCGGCTGTCAGTAAATATGTCCTCACTTTATGTCCGGTCTCCCATTTGTACAAAAATGCTATCATTAACCCCGGGATGAAATATTGTGAATGGACGTTCCGAAAACCCAGGAACCAGTAATCACCGACATGGACATCAAGGGATTGCGCGGTTACCTCGGGTAAATACAATGTATCAGGAAAGAAAATCTCTGTAACAAGGTTTATATATACGATTATTTCAAAACACAATAACTGCGATGAGAGAAAATCCTTCCTTTCCTCTATCGCCAGATCATACAACAACACGACGCTCAAGACAGAAGCGACCGTCACAACCGCGTCCCTGATTGCCCCATGGCAAATAATTGTCACTAATAAAAGGAATATCTGTTGTATCCCGATTATGATCGCAATCCGCGAGATACGCCTCTTTATTAATACGAACCATCCCAATATCAAAACAGCAGAAACTACCCGCCAACAATTAATCATAAATTCCGCGGCATAGACCTCCCGTAAGGATGACGGGTTAAAATGCGGCAACGTCAAAAATACTAATATAAGACATCTATATTGCTTACATTTAGCATAAATTGTTTCATATGCCGCCCGTCTCTTTTCTTTGCTATACATCATCGTTCCCCACCTCCATATGCAGCATTTTATTGCGGATAATCTTCCTATTATCCAAGCACTGTAGAAGCTCGAAAGGAACCAGTACGACAATATTGGAAATGATGACTCCTATCCAATGGTCAAAGCGTTCTACCGCTATAATCGCCATAATGATATTCAATACCGCAGCAAGCGGATAAAAAAATAACTGTACTCTTAAATTGACCATTCCATTCGCAATATTCATATTGGCAGCATGGAAGATCAGGATGGCGTTATTCGCTGCGAATAAAAACGCAATCCACGGCTCTACTATAATTGCGTCCGCACGCAGCCATATACATACTAACCACTGCAAAGGAAATATTAAAACGATTTCCAGAAGCGCCCCGGCTGCCGACAGGAGCAATAGCATACGGTATGTCTTTTGGATCCACAGATAATCCTTTTCCGTAACTGCTTTCGTAACTGCTGACCATATCGGTGTCATAGCCACTATCGCAAAGGTACTGACCAGGCTAAAAAGCTTATAATAAACCTGATACTCCACTACTGCTTCCGCCTCGCTCAACGTCAGCACCAGGAATTCATTAGACTTACTGATAATTGCCCAGATAATCTGTAGTAGGAAAAACTGACCGCCTAATTTCATAACAGACTGTATCAGGCTTTTTTTTACAAAAAAAGGAGAAGGGCAATACTGCCTCAGCTTCTTTGAAAAGACGATGACCGTCATAAAGGCGGCTGGTAAATTAATAGAAACCGCATATACAAAACATAAATGCAGAAATTTGCAATCCGCCTGCTGATGAAATGGCATTTTCACATAGACCAGGACAATCAACGCCGAAACTATATTCAGTATGCTTGGCAGTACAGCCTTCTGCAAAGCATATAATAGGGAACTGACCAGATTCCAGAGAAGCTGCATTGCCATCCCACATAGTACGATGAGCAGTCCCCTCCTTAGATCCGTTGTGGAAATCACCTCTTCAGATATATGGAACAGCCTGTTGACTGGCACAAATGAAATAAGGATGCCTGTTCCTAATAAGATAAGAGCTGCAATACAGAAAATTGCGAAGTAAGAAGTTGATATGTACTCTCTCGTATGCCTTTTATCACCTTTGGCTAAAAGCGTCACTAACTCGGTCCTTAAACCATTTCCTATCCCAAAATCAAAGCATATAATCCAGCTTATCAGCGATACGATTGTCAGCCACAGTCCCGAAAGCCTGTTGTCTCCCAAAAACTGCAAATATGACGGCATGATTAACATCTGGAGCAGCATATAAAATCCTTTTAGGGACATCGTCCCAAAAGATTTCCCGATCAGCGCTTTATTATTGCTAATATAATTTCTCACTATATTTTGCCACATTGTCATCTTATCCTTACGCGTATGCCTGTCTCTTATATCCATTGACAAAATAGCTAACGAAACAAATGAAGATTTTGGTTCACTCCTTCATCTATGATTATTTTGTCCAGATAAGCAATGCCTGTGCTTTTCTTAATTACCTGCGCTATGAACGCAACGCTGCTCGTACCTGCAAGCAAGGCATCACAATGTCCTAATGTATACACATCCTTTAAAATCTCCATCCCCAGATAATATTTATTATGTTGCCTCGTGGAAGCCATCTCATAATGCACCGCATTGCCGTCTTTTGAACGTAGCACATCATAAAATAACAATTTCTCACCGAATTCCTCACGGAACATTTTCACAATCCGCACTTCGTCCGTCGCCAGGAAGATATATTGATACTTTTGGGAAGCAAGCATAGCCTGCGCCTGTTTGACAAACCTCTCCGCCGGGATCTGTTTGGGATGCCCGCAATACTGCTTATTAAAATCAGTCCCTCTTACGTGGACGCCAAGACAAGCCCCTTTTCCTAACAGCTCATTCGCAGGTTTTACAACTGCCTTCATCCCCTTCTGATTAAAGCGGATATATTTTGCATACATTTTAGCTGCTATTTCAATTTCTCTCTTGCCCGCCCCATAAGAACCGATTTCCATACTGAAATCATAAATTAGGAATTTATCATGTCCTTTTGCCTCTACTACCAAATCGCTTTGGTATATATCTTCTATCGCCAGACCTGACGCATTTTCCAAAAAGTATTCAAAGCCATTCTTTTTCCCATGGATTGCTTGTTCTTCGGTATACGGCAAAGTATTCGCCCATTCCACAACCGGTGTAAACCCCATCCTGTCTGCATAAGCCATATGCAGCAAAGTATGCTTAAGCAAAGCACAATATCCTGTTTTTTCTTCCCCTCTTGCCCCGAAATAGATATGATAAATGATGATCCCCTTGTGAAGATTCCCATAATGCTTGAACTTGACGACTAAAGGATCTTTTTCCAAGCTGACCATTTCCCTGCAAGCTTCTGCAAATGGCAGTTTTTTCCTGATAATATATTGGATTAAATCCGCTCTTGGATGATTACGTAAATATTGTTTCACCGTCGCAATATTCATTCTCAAAACCCTCGCTTCTTTCTATCATTCCAGAATGCTTTCCTCATTATATATGCTCGGCGTCAGGAATCTCACGTTGATCTGCCCTTTCACTCTTTCCTTATATTCCCTGACCATTTTAGTGATTTCTTCATTGATGGCATCATAGTTGTCCATATGCCTTGTACCGTCGAATGAAAAATCCACGAAATGATGATCCTGGTCTTTATAAAAGCCGTCAAATCCGGCTATCGTAATCTCTTTCACATCCAGTTTTTTCAATAAATTCAATAGCATCATTGTCGAATTATCAAATAACCTATAGCCTAGATCCAAGATACTTTCATAATTCACAATATGCTCCGTTCCTGTCCTGGCTGATTTCTTAACCGTTGACGGTATGATAAACCTGTCTGTTTCCGTTTTGATAGCTTCATAGCGCTTCTTATATCCCGCAAAGCAATATGAATCCTTATCAAAAACATAATTAACCGATATAATGAAAGGATGGTTTTCCTCAATATAATCATCTATGCCCTTTCTATACTTTACCAGATTGTAACCAGGCGCTAAGACCAAGGCTTCCTTGTCCCCTATCATTTCCTTCAGTTTCATTATTGTTTCCGAATCGTCAATTTTATTCGCTATGTAACGTATGTAAGTTCTTTCTATATTGTCATAATCATACCGTTCACGTTTCCCCTCTTCTATATTCGCCATGACATGCCTTATCTCTTTCATCTCCATGTTCTTTTCTGTCATCCAAATGACATTGTTCGGATGCGCTCTATAAATCCCAGCAATAAACGCCGGTACCGTGTAACCCCATTCTATTTTCCTTCTGATCGGCTGTATATAGTCATCAATAATATCTAAGATCAGATCTGTATCATAATCGCCGTTTTCCATACGGTTCAGATAATCTATCAAAAGCTCTGTATTTAGATTCCCGGCGCATTTCCCCATTCCTTCCAGAGTAGCATCAATCATGATCTTACGGTTCCCATCCGCCCTTCGCACAATTTCCTGGGCAATTGCAAAAGCAAGCTGGAAATTATTATGCAAATGGACATCAATGCAGATCTGCGAATTCAAATTATGCTGTGCCAAATCAAAGACTCTTTTGGCATCTTCCATATACATAGAGCCATATGTATCCACAATCCCAAAACCATACGGCTTTATCTCATTAACAGCCTGGATTAACTCCAGAAATTCTATATCAGGATAGGCAGGCGTATTCACTCCCTGTACAAATAATTTATAACCCCTTTCTTTTACAATCCGAAAACATTCCCATAACTCGTGTTTATTCTGCTTGTAGTTATTTCGTGTAAAGCCAACCCTGATGCCATCCACTGATTGACCGAAACATGGCTCAAGATTCTGGAAATCATACATGCCATAATCAATAAAAGCCGTGTAGGATGTCTCCTTATTCCTTCCCTTTGGAATAAATGCCTCTATTTGGCTGACTGATGTAAAAAAAGTAGAATCCCCGGTATACTCCACACATTTCGCATCACGGATGAATCCCATTTCAATCACATCAATATGGGCATCCCCCAGATTTTGGGAAATATTCTTAATGACCTCATCCCTGAACTTACAATCCATAATCCTGCCGCCATCCCGGAGCGTGCAGTCTAAAACCTGTATTTTTTTCATTTTCTTATCCTATCATTTACTTAAATAAATAGCTGCCGCTTGTGCAAATTGAAAATCATCGAAGGTATCTATATCAATTGCTTCTATATGATCCACAATCTGCATATATGGTTTTATCCCGATTCTTTGATGATATCGGGTAAAGACTTCTTTCCTAAAAATGTAAAATGCACCTGTCTCCATATAGACAGGCTCCAGGTTCTGGGTCGTAACAATATCTTTCATATTGTAATTAAGCGGATTATTGAGATACCAGCAATAATCCTGGATTTCACGAACACTGAACGCAGAATCATAATCACCGTCCACAACTTTATGAAAAGCATTGATTAATGATTCTCTTTGGATAAAAGGCTGCGTAACATGAATCAAAATATAAATGTCGGCTTCCACGTCCCGGATAAACCGCTCAATAATCTCTAAACCTTTTACCTCCGGCCCATCCAGTGCTGCATCACGCTTCAGATAGGAAATCCCTTCTGGAATATAGGATGTTATCTCATCATGGCTGCAATATACATACTTTTCATCTATTTCTTTCATATCTTTCACCGTATCAAACAGATAATGACACAATGGCTTGCCGTTTAAAAGCATCGTATTCTTGCCCGGCAGTCGCTGATTATTCAATTTCATTGGTATAAACAAGGCTGTTTTCATTTTCTTTCCTCAAGTTCTTATGTATAACGAACTTTCTTTCAAATTCTCATGTAATCCTTTATCAATTATTTCCAGATGCTCATAAGATTCTTCCCTGCTTTTCTTAAACGCACGGGCAATAATCGGTATAGAGCTTAATCCCGCGACCAATCCATCGCATTTTCCTAACATATATACATCCCTTAATATTTCTTTCCCCAATAAATATTTGTCTTGCTCCCGCTCCTTATGCCCGCCGTAGTGCAATGGCTTTCCGTCTTTCGAACGTAATGTGTCAAAATATAATAATTTATCCCCAAATCTCATGAGAGCATTTTGGAAGATCGCTTCTTCATCCGTTGCTAAGAAAATATAATCATAACTCCCTTTTATAAAAACCTCCCCAGCAAGATCCAGATATTCTTCCGTCTTCGCCAGGACCGGATGTCTGCTAAACCCATCCTTAAAATCCGTTCCACGGATATGTAATCCTAAGATTCTCCCCTTTTCCTTGATCTGTTCACATGGCGTTACAATATCTCTCATCCCATTCGTATTGAAACTCAGATTTCTTTTGATCGTACTTGCTAAAATCTGCAATTCTCCATCATCTATGTAATAGGACATTTTCCTGGTAAACATTCGTGTATCATAGATTTTGGAATGGACAACCAAGTCGCTATGCTTTATCTCTTCTAACATGACCTTACTTGTATTCTCGAAAAAGTATTCAAAGCTATTATACGTGCCATGGATATATTCCTTCTCCGTGTATAATAACTCCGGCCTCCAATCAACAACTGGTATCAATCCCATCCTATTTGCATAAGCTATATGCAGCAACGTAACCCGCATAAGCCCGCAATATCCCATTATTCTATACCCCCCCCTATAATAATATGGTAAATTGGCTGTTGAAAATGCAATTTCCCATAATGCCTGTACCTTATTACAAACGGATCTTTTTCCAGCGCAAGCAGCTCACGGCATTTGTCTGCGCTGACTATTTTTTTCCGCAATATATACTGGAACAAATCCATTCGCGGATGACTGGATAAGAAGTGTTTTAAAGATTCTGTTGACCATATCTTGCTTCCCATATTCATGTACATTCCTTTCTTATCCTGCGATACTCATCAAATTTATTCTCAACCCAATCCCCATGCCGGAGCATTTACTGCGATGACACGCGTGGAAAATCTCAAATTTCCGACTGTGATCAAGGCATATCCCCGGCTCTGGCTCAAATTGCAGGTTGAAAATCAATGCATCAGCATGATTTTTCAACCTAGCTTCCACATCCAGACAGGACATGCTCCAAGGTATCTCTTTCAAATACTTCAAGCATTCCTCCACGGGTAACATTAACAATTTTAACCCTATGTTCCTCCGCGTATTTCCTACATATCTCATACTCTTTTGTCAGCGCCTCTTTATAGCTAAAATAAGGGAGCTTATCCTGATCTTCTTTGAAATGAGGCTCCACATTGCTGTTGACATGTTTATTCCCTTTCATGTCGATCTCTACTGCATAACTATGATCCATGCCCAACAAGAAGATTTCCCTAAACCCCATATAAAATGCCAATTCCATAGCATTGACTGTTACGCTATGCGCAATTGAAAAATTATGGGAAACATCATTACATACTTCTTTTAACAAAGGTTTTTTCTTACTGATCGGGGCAACATCTTTCAAAAAAATGAGATGTGCATTTTGATGCTGATACTTTCGTACGGCTTTTTTATTGGCAAAGAAAACTACTCCCGCTTCAAGCGTTCTTTCTCTTTCATGGTTCCATTTCTGCATAATGCTGCTATCAATTACCATATAATAGTCAGGCCGCCATTTTGTATACTGATACATCTGATAGACCCGGTTAAAGGCAAATGTTTTCTCATTGACCAGCAAATCCAGGTCTTCCCTGCAAAGACTAGGGCCATTGCCAATAATGAAACACCTCTGTCCATTGCACGAATTTTTCAATCCTTTTATAAATTCAGAATCTTTGCTATTTTGATACTTTATATAGCCTATCTTTCTCTTCCACCTAAGCCAGGGGATACAGATTGCCCTTAACATTGGGTTCGCGCGAATATGGCTCCAAAATAACGCATCCATTCTCTAACTCCATTCTTTTATCTCTTTTTTAGAAATCCCCCATTTATTCCCATATGTTCTTTCTTTTGTATTACAATGACTGCACATAGGGATAGGCTGGCTAATCTTTCTTAGGATATCCTCCACTCCGTCATGATAAATATCCGCGTAGTCATCCTTCCTAATCGGGATTTCTTTGTTAAAATAGCGGTTGAACCGCTCCATATATGCGGCATATGAACATGGGAAAAGCCTGCCATGATATAACGTTATACATTCCCTGGCCATAAAGCACCCCTTGAAGCTCTCCTCCTTATCCTGTCTGCCAGACACGTCAATGGGCAAGAAATACTGTGTTTTCTGGATATATCCTGAACGGCCATAGAATTTAAACGAAACATCATATTGTAATGCCTTCTCTTTCATTTTCTTAAAATCCAGCCGGATGGGATATTTTGTTACCTCAATGCCAATCCTGTTCTCACGTGCCGTTAACCAGAAGGATTCGTTTTGCTGCAATAACAGAATCCCATTTGTTACAATATAGATCTCCGTACCAGGAAAATATTTCCTGGAAACCTTCATAAAGGATTCTACTTCATCATGCAGCAATGGCTCCCCCCCCAGGAGATTAATTTTACCAATTTTATCCGGCATGATTTTCGCAAGCTGGCGCATATCTTTTTCAAACTCTTGTATTGATAATCGTTCACTTTCCGCTATTGGTGAGAAATGCGTACAGCCTTTACAATTCAAATTACATTTCCCTACGAGCTCAATATCCAGTGAAGAAATTCTTTCAAAATGTTTACCAAAATCCCTTTTTCGCCACATAATAAGTGGTTTTCCGATGACTTCCTTGTATAATTTATGTAATGTGCCTTTCATTTAACTTCTCCATCCATACCTTTTATCTATTTAACACACGTTCTAAATCTCTGACACATACCTCCAGGGAATGGTTTTTCTCCACGTATTCCCTTCCTTTTGCAGCAATAAGTCCATGTCTTTGTTCATTACCGGAAATTTCCATAATAGCATCCACAAATTGCTCATCTGTCTCACATACCATTAATTCCTGATCACTATGGACATCTAGTCCTTCTACCCCATATTGGTTCGTGATCACAGGTACGCCCATCGCCATCGCTTCTATGATTTTAATCTTTATCCCGGACCCATATTGGATTGGCGCTGCCAAAGCAACGCAGCTTTGCACAAAAGGCCTGATATCATCTACCCGGAACGAAAATTCTATGAAATGATAATGCCGGAACTTCTGATATGTTTCCTGGGAACAGTTGCCAACGACCAACAACTTATATGCGCTATCTCTTTTCAGGAGCTTGCACATAATCTTCTCAGCCAAGTAAAAAAGGGTATCTCTGTTAGCTGCAATGTCAATATTGCCAAGGTATACGATTGTCTTAGCATCGTATTCTCTGCCTTCCGGCCTATGGAAATATTCCAAGTCCACTGCTACATGGACACAATCCGCCTGATAGGAAGATTTCCGGTTGAATTCTTCCTTATCGGTAGCGGAGCAAAAAAAGACCTTATCAAATTCCTTTACCACCTGAAGCTCATATTTTTCCATCATTCTTGCTTCAAAACGCAATAGCTTTTTCATCAGTTTCCATTTTGCTACTACTGAAATGAACAAATCCGGGATTCGATTCCGAAACTGTCCCAACACGCTATCGTCCAAATTCTCCATTTCAGCCTGCCTATAGTAGCGTTTTGACAGCAAATCATCCATATCTAAAATCTTAACGCAATCCTTACCATATCGTTTGTGTAAGTAAGGCGCCGTCCTTGCCATATCGCAGAAAATATAATCCGGTCTTACTTTTTCTATGATATCATCCAGTTTTCTCTGTGTTTTTGCGGAATACATTACCGATGTCTGGATTGGCCACTTGCGAGCCAAAAAAGTCATACAGACAATGTTCTTTCCCATTTCCCAAAGCCCCGGCTCTTCCAACGCATATGTCGCCTTTAAGTAATCCGGCTGCTTCATTTTCAATGCGCCAAAACAGGCATAATAAACTTCATCATGAAAATAATCTACAAATTGTCCACAATATTGATTGATCAGCACTGTTCTTCCATCTTTCATAGGATATATTGGCCTAGTCCCTATGAACAATATCTTTTTCTTCATAACACCGGAAACCTCTGCTTTCCATTTGCATATTCTCCTAATATGCCCCGTCGCTCCTTAGAACCGCCGTAAATGTCTTAAAGATCAGCTTGCAATCTGTCCATATCCCCGCTTCCCTGATGTAACGCATATCCATCTCCATCCATTCATCAAAAGAAATGTCATTCCTGCCGCAACATTGCCAATAACAAGTCAGCCCTGGTTTTACGAAAAGCCTTTGGTTTTGATATTCATTGCACTGCGCTGTTTCATAAGTCGGCAACGGCCTTGGCCCTACGATGCTCATATCGCCTTTTATAATATTGATTAACTGTGGCAGTTCATCTATACTGGTTTTACGTATAAATCTGCCAATCCTTGTCACTCTCGGATCATTCCTCATTTTAAAAGCCGGTCCATCCAATTCATTTTGGCTTAGAAGCTCCTTATGTATTGCCTCGGCGTTTACACACATACTACGAAATTTATACATACGGAATACTTTTCCATGGATTCCGTTCCTTTCCTGTACATAGAAAACAGATTCCCCATCTTCTAGTTTGATCATGACTGCTATTAAGAGAAACAAGGGTGATAAAAGAAACAATGCTGCTAAAGACAGCACAACATCCCCAACCCTTTTCAGAAAACGGTACATGAGGCTTTTTTGATTGCATATTGTAAGAAGCTCATTACTTCTGCATTGAACCACATCCTGTTGAAATATCTGCGCATCCATTTTTATTTCCATACCCTTTCCTTATTCTGCAAATCTATATCCGTAAGCCATAACTTTTTCTCTCCCAGCCTTTTTGCTCTAACCAAAATTTTCTGGCACTTATTTTTAGTGATGTGCACCGCTATCACAGCGGCACACATCACCCCCACACCCGGTTAATGCTTCATTGTTTTGTGTTGATACCTTACAGTTCCCTGTCTATTCTGTATTTCTTAATTAATCATGCATGATTAATTATGCGGTCAGCTTAGTTCGCCGCCGGCACTTCAATGAACGCAAGCGTTCCTAACGATGTCATATTGACAACAACATGGTCTGCTCTGATTTCTGCTACGGTAAGCGCTACCCACTGTCCTTTTACCAACTGGTAAACAACAATATTCTGCCCTGATTTTACGCCAGGCATATAGAAATTCACCGTCGCCGTATTAAAGTTCACGGATGCCTTGATCTGCGCAACACTCAGAACATTGCCGCCAAGAGCCGTTGCATATGCCTTTGCCGAATTAACATTTGCTAATGTCGGTTTCAGCACGGAAAAGGACTGGTTGCTCGGAGCGCCATTAATGATGACGTGCCCGCCCTGCCCTAACGGTGTTGCCTGTGCCAGTCCTGGTACGGATGTCACTGCATTGTTCATATATTCGCCAACCGTCTTACCTTCTGACTCTGCTGCTGCCGTTATGCTATCCGATACGGATGATGCTACAACTGCCGGTACAGGTGTTGCAACAACTGCTGCTGCGGGAGCCTGCACTGCCTCAACCGTTGCGGTCGTAGGACTGGTCGTCCCCGCAGTAGGACTTGTGCTGCCCGCTGCCATTACAGGCGTAGAGAATGCCATTGCGCCTGCCAAAGCTAATGCGATTATCTTTTTCATTGGAATTCCTCCTTTCATAATACTGAGTGTGGAGCCGGGTAAACATGCCTCCAAAGAGACATGTCTGCCCAATAAGTGTGGTTTATATTTACGCCCTTTGGGCGAAAATATCTAATCCGGCCTTTGTCCCATCCAATGCTTGGAGATGGGTAAATAAATGCCCTGTCTTATTCCGTAATAACCCTGTCGATGCTTCCTGCCGCGTCCTCTAGCAAGATTGCCAGAATGACAAATTGTTCCCCTTTATCTTCCCTGGGCAATGTCAGTGTCACCAGAAAATGATATGGAGTGACCCCTTCCCAGCCTTTACGCAAGTTCATGCTGAAATCCCTGATGCCATACAGATCATTTAGAAACGCCTGACAACCGGAATAATATGTGAAATCATAGCTGCGTAAGAGGCTTGTGTCCTCTCTCTCATAAGCCGCAAATATTTCATACGTCAGCACATTGCCGTCCAGATACAGATACATCTGTTCATGGTTCTCAAAAAAATCCGGTTCGGCAAACTGATATAAGTCTGCAAAATCTCCCTCCATGCCCCCACTGCAATGTATAATGGTATTGAAATCGCACATGCTCGATAAATTTGCCAATTCTATGTATGCGGCTCCCTTTCTGTCTTCTTCCCCATACGCATTATGGTACTCATAGTAATCATCTTCCTGCGCATGCTGTAGCACGGGGCAATCAATTTCAGTATCTGGTATATACATCCAGGCAAAGATATCCGGGTTTTCTGCTTTTAACGTCGTAAAATCCACTTCCGCATCCTTAGCCGTTTCACCCGCGATCCCTTTTCTCTCCTGGGTCGCGGATATCGTTTCCCCATCCTCTTGGGCATCCACTACCTGTCCTGTATGATTTTCCTTCTCACTTTGTGAATCTTCCTTTACCTGTCCACAGCCACACACGATGCCTGCCATTGCTGTTAATATCAAAAACACTTTCGCACGTACTGATATAATACCTACAAATTTTACGTTACTTCTCATTGCCATTTTCACTAAACTCCACTTCTTCGTAAAATATTTCCAAGACCATCTCCCGCAGCGCCTCCTCATCGGGATAAAACTCTTCAAACTTATTCCCTTTCACAGTCTTTCCTTCCATAGAATAGAAGCTCTCTTCCGAAAACTGATATTCTAACATCAACGGAGCCAGATATGCCACCTCGTCCAGAGAAACATTTGTCACCATCTGCGGCATGACCCCCTGATATAAATCCAAAACCACGGAGATATCTTCTTTTGCCGCCTGTTTTGCTCTATTGATAAATGCCTTTAAATACTGTTTTTGTCTTTCTAACCGCATATCAGCGGATGCGAAAATATCCGTGTCACGGTACTTTACATACCAGAACGCCGTCTCTCCCATCAAATGTATTTGTGCGCCTTCTACAAGGCTTTTGTCTCTCTTAGTCAAGTCTTCTAAAACTGTCACTTCCACTCCGCCTACCGCGTCATTAATCGTCTCAATAGCGCTCATATTTACGGCTGCATAACCATGAATAGGTAAACCATATAATAGTTTCTCTACCGCTTGCACCTGATATTCGCAGCTTTCTTCCACACCATTCCCAAAACCATGCTGTACGGCAATCTGTGCCTTAATCGTTCTGACATAGTCCCCGTTGGCATCATACATATCAATGTCTGTGATCGTGTTACGGTTGATGCCCATTATCTTAATGCTCTTATCTTTCGGATTTAGCACGGCAAGGAACAAAGCATCCGCCTGACCGCCTTCCGTTCCTTCTGCTACTTTTTCTACATCACTGTATTTATCAATGCCCATGACAAGAAACGTCATGATTTCTTCATTATACTGATAAATTTTACCGTTATATTTAATCCATCCTTCCTGCCATTCGTTCTCTTCTTCCTCCGTCAGGATTTCCACATTCATGACCGTATGTAAATCAGGCTGTTTCATATCCGCATGTCCGAGCAGATGATTTTTGCCAATATCCCTGACGATACCAACGCCTCCAGCCATCAGCAGAACAAAAGCAAACACGCAACATACCGCTATCAGCAAACCTTTTTTCTTACTGATACGTTTTATTATTTTTTTACGGTTTTCTCTGTCTTTTCTTTTTTTGACTTGCTTTATATGTTCTCTATTTCTCGTGTATTGGTTAGATTTTTTTCTCTTTTTCCTTCGTTTCTTTACTTTCCGATCGATCTCCATCTCCCTAGAATGAAGAACTTTTTCTGTTCCCAATCTTCTTACTTATCTCCCTACAGAATATTTTTATAGATCATAGCAAGATTGATTTTTACAATTTTCTGGCATATTTTCAGATTTTGAGGAAATACTATTTTCGTAAAATGTTATGCTTTACGAAAATAGGACAGATATATAAGAAAAATAGCTAACAAAGGGGATTTTCAAGAATTGGCCAAGGACTTTGACCCTGTATTTGACGGCTCATAGGAATCGCATCATACAATTCCATGAGTCTTTTTTTCTGTTGTATTGTAGAATGTACATATAAATTCAAAGTCATCTGGATATTACTATGCCCTAGTATTTCGCTCAGGCTTTTAAGATCTAAGCCCTTTGAAACGCACCTGGTTGCAAAAGCATGCCGGAGCAGATGAAAGTTGAAATATTGGATATCACATTTATGCAAGATCTTCTTAAAACGATATTGAATCGTCCTTGGCTCCGCCCAAGGCTTTTTCTCACCACTAATAACATACATGGAATCTTCCTTCCTGTATTTTACGATTAGCGGAACCAATCTGGGCGGAATGGGGATTGCCCTGACGGAATCTATTGTCTTCGGGGACTGTTCGATTACCTGCGTACTATGTTTGCCAATACTATCCTCTATCCCTTCTTCTCTCACACGGAGCAAATTGCGCCTGATATAAATCATATTCTCTTCCATATCAATATCCCCCCATTTAAGGGCGCTTAATTCCCCAATACGGATTCCGGTATGAAAAGCCATCAGAACACCTAGACACGTATCTTCTATACAATGTGCAAACAGATATTCTTCCAATATCATCAGCGAGCTTTCACTCGGCAGCTCGGTCTGTTGTAAATGGGTCTTTGAAATTGGATTAACGGGTACGGGGATTTCCTGATCATGCCTTTTGTTCATATATATAATGATTCTGCGGACAATCTCACAGATTTGTGATAAGTAATTTTTGGATAGCGGGTTTTCTTTCGTCTCTTCTTTAATTAAAATAGAAAAATTCTCCAGCTTGCGGCTATTTATTTCTTTTAATTTCATATTCCCTAAGTGTGGAAGGACGTATTTTTTCAATAACTGATAATATGCCGTATACGTCCCGGCTTTCCAGTCATTCTTCCCTGTCTGCATAAAGAGCCATGCTGCCTGTTCCACTGTATCCTGGCATAAGTTATCTGCCGGGGCCTGCTTCATGGCATTCATTTTCTCTTTTACTTCTTTGTAGGTTTTCCCATAAACGGAACGATATCTATAGCTACCGGAAAAATCTATGTTTTCTTTCATTCTTCCTTCCCATCTCCCGTCTTTTCGTTTATAAATATTCTCTCCTCTTTTTGACATAATCAGTACGCTCCTTTCTAGTCTTTTTTGACGAAATAATTGACGGCTTAAAAAATGATTTGCACGCTTATCACAGCATTTTTCCTAATGCAAATACAATTTTAATCCCATTATCATAAAAAACTGTTGCATTTTCTATAAAAAAATAGTATTATGAGTTAGATTTAGGAAGTTATTTTCTGATTTTGAGATTTTTTGTTTTCGTAAAGCATAACATTTTACGAAATTATAGTAGAAAAGTAAGAAACCTCCAAGTTTTCATTTGGAGGTTTTTGTTTGTTTTTCAATTATTACTAGTCATTTTCCTATATAAAGTCAAAATTCTTTCTTACACATAATCCCTTTGCTGATGGAGTATGACAGGATGGTAAGCGCGACAAATACCAGACAGACAATAATCACCATGGTCAGTCTTTCAAAAGAAAGAATGTGGATAACAATACTCTCCGTCAAGGCGCCAAATCTATCATCCATATCGGGCAACCTCAAAAAATTCTGGGCAATTGCCGTAACCACTACTGTTATACATCCCACTAACCCAATCAGCACAATCCTTCCTTTCTCATTGCCAAATTTTAATTGTATCGGCAGTAATACCAGTTGGAACAATATCATGATCGCATAGATTAATAGCGCTATATTAATATGATCCCATAACATCTCTGGGTGCAGTAAGATACAGACAATTGTGGTAAGCGTAGCGCCCACAATGCCAAAGGCAAATATCAAAATATACTTTTCCAAAACATATGTCTTGCGTTTTACAGGCAATGTTATCAGATAAGCAGTGCTTTTATAATATTCGTCCAAGGATATCGTATTGAGAACCATTATGTTACATATCATTGTATTATACGCTATAATGAAACTATAATTTGTATATTTCTGTAATGCCAGTAACATTACCACCAACATAATCACGAACATTCTTTTATTATGCCATATTAACCTCAAATCCTTTATCAATAACCCCTTCATATTCTCTCTCCTTTTGTCACCATCAATAATACATCATCTATACTTCCTTTTTCCACGATAATCCCGGGATACTTGTCTGTATAAAATTGTTTTTCCTTTGTCAAAAGCTCATATCCGTATGGCACTTTCTTCCGATAACTGATATATGTCTTATCTAACATCTGCTCCTGTTCTTCGCTTACTTTCAAAATCGCATAACTAGCTAAGATTACATCCGTGTCTTCATGAAAGAGCACACTTCCGTTCTGTAGAAAATATAAGTCGTCACAAAACCCTTCCAAATCGGAAGAAATATGGGAACTGACAAGAATCGCCCTGCCATCCTGGCTCATGTATTCTCGCATTTCGTCCAATAGCTCACTTCTTACCACAGCATCTAATCCCGCAGTTGGCTCGTCTAAGATCAGAAGCTTTGCTTCATAGCTCATCGCAAGCAAAAGCTTGCATTTTGCTTTCATCCCGGTAGAGAAATCTTTTAGTTGTTTGCTTAATGGTAAATCATACTTTTCACACTTCTTGATAAAATCATCTTTACAGAACTTCGGGTACATAGCTTTCATAATAGGCACCATATCGCTTATTGTCAGCAAATCATTAAATGTGCTCTCCGCCAGTACGACGCCTATCTGCTGTTTATCCGAAACCGTCATATTCCGGCTGTTTTTCCCGAAGATCTCAATTGTACCGCTATCTGTTTTAATCAAGTCCAATATCGCTTTAAACGTTGTGCTTTTCCCGGCGCCGTTTGCTCCTATTATTCCAGTCACGAAGCCTTCCTCAACCTGTATGCTACAATTTAAACAGAAGTCCTTATATCTCTTTTGTACATTCTCTACTTTGATTACCATCTATCTCTTCTCCCTTTTTCGTTTTCTATCATAAACATTCTTCCATGATCAGTACGAACAAACTATGGAGCTCCTCAGCCGTCATGCCGCACTTTCTCCCCTCCTGTATGGCAAGTTCCAACTGGCGTTCCACTTCCTTGCGCTTTTCTTCCTTTAGAAGATTCTGGTTCCCTTGTGCAACAAAGCTCCCTTTTCCATGCACCGTTACGATAAATCCTTCCTCTTCGAGGCAGTCGTAGGCTTTCTTCACCGTCAAGGCGCTTATCTTTAAATCTTTAGACAAAGACCTGACCGAAGGCAGGGCGGTCTTTTCCTGAAGTATTCCCTCCATAATCATAGCTTTAATCTGCGTGATAATTTGTTCATAAATAGGTTCCATCGATGAATTATTGATAATAATGTTCATATTCCTGCCTCCGTGATAAACAGTATATAACAGTACATATCAGTTGTCAATCCTATTTTTCGCTTTTTTTACTGTTTTTTATGTCTTAGGAATGGTATGATACTTGTACCAGGCTTATATCCTTACAAAAGCTTCTAGTGAAAGCCTGGATAGAAAGGATTTTTTGCATGAAGATCTTAATCATTGAAGATGATCCCGGATTAAACCGCGGCATCTCTTTTGCCTTAGAACAGGATGGCTATGAGATTATCAACACCAAAACATTAAAGGACGGATTCTTGCTTTTTGAAAATGAAAATCCCGATGCCATTTTATTGGATCTAAACCTGCCTGACGGGGACGGCATTGCATTCTGTAAGAAGATACGGCAGCTTCCCGGCGCAAAATCACAGATACCGATTTTAATGCTTACCGCGCGGGACATGGAAACAGATGAGATTATGGGTCTTACTAGCGGCGCGGATGATTATATCACAAAGCCCTTTTCTGTTTCTATCTTAAAAATCCGCTTGCGAAATATCATAGAGAGAAAACTTTCCAAAACCGAACCGGAAAGCACGATGACTTCCGGGGAAATTGTCCTGGATCTAAAGACGTGCCGTGCTTTCTGCCAAGGACAGGAAATGGACTTAAGCATGACAGAATTCCGTCTTCTCCGGTACTTTCTGGAAAATAAGAACCAAGTGCTTTTAAAAGAGCAGATTTTACAACATATTTGGGACACCGACGGTAACTATGTAGAAGAAAATACCCTTTCCGTCAATATCAGCCGCCTCCGCAAGAAACTAGGCCAAAATTATATCCGTACGATCCAAGGAATCGGCTATCTATGGGAGGATAAAGCATGAGCTCACAGACTATCATCCTGATACTTATGGCCTGCCTTATCCTTTGCCTAGCTGCTTTGGCCATAAGCATTGCTTATTTTATGCTGCAATGGCGAAAGCTAGATACTATTCTGGAACATTTCCAGAGCGGGAATAACTATAAAAATCTGCACTTTGATCTATATGAGACGAGGGAATCCCGGATAGCAAGTCAGCTCTGCCGCATTTTAGATTCGGGGCAATTCCAGAAAATGCAGGCGATGGAAGAGAAAAACCAGGTCATGGAACTTGTCTCGAATCTCTCCCATCAGCTCAAAACGCCCTTAGCCAATATAACCATGAACATGGAGTTCCTAGAAGATAGTACACTGAGCGAAGAAATGCGGGCCAAATTCCTAGAGCATACGAAAAGCCAAGCAAATAAGATGCAATGGCTGATGAACGACTTGTTAAAAGCATCCCGCTTAGAAAACGGCATGATTCAGTTTAGAGCCGAGTATACTGGAATTAAAGACACTATTGCAAAAGCGCTAAGCTCTGTCTATGCGCAGGCACGCGCCAAAAATATCCAATTATCGGTAGAAGAATTCCAGGATTTTTGCCTCTATCATAATCCGAAATGGACATCCGAGGCCATGTCTAACATTCTAGAAAACGCGATCAAATACTCCCCGGAGGACAGCCATGTACGGATTACTCTATCCAAAATGGATATCTATACGGATATTACGATTACCGATGAAGGGATTGGCATCCCGGAGAAAGAATTTAACTATATTTTCACACGATTTTACCGCGGCCAGGATGTGGAACAGCAGGAAGGCAGCGGCCTTGGCCTATATCTTGCCCAGCTCATTTTACAACATGAGAAAGGATATATCACGGTATCTTCTAAGAAAGGAAAGGGAAGTTCTTTTCATATTTTCTTATTGATTGACAAACGGCAAATCCGGTTATAAAATAACCTAGGAAATTCAGAAAAAATAGGGACAAATGAAAGAGGGAGAGAAAGTGGAATCATATTTAGTATTTAGAGATTTAGCTATCATTATCATTTTTGCAAAACTATGTGGCATTATAGCCAGGAAATGCAAAGCGCCACAGGTTGTTGGCGAAATCATTGCCGGGCTTCTTATCGGTCCAAGCGTATTAGGTTGGGTGAACCAATCAGACTTTCTGGCGCAAATGGCTGAAATTGGCGTTATATTATTGATGTTTTCGGCTGGCTTAGAAACAGACTTAAAAGATCTGGTCAAAACAGGGCCAATCGCCGTGCTGATTGCCATCTCTGGTGTTTTTATTCCTTTAATATGCGGCGCCTTGCTTTATATGGGATTTTATGGCATGTCCCCTTGGGGCTCAGAAGGGTTCTATAAAGCAGTTTTTGTCGGCACCATCCTTACGGCGACCTCGGTGAGCATTACTGTCGAATCGCTTAAAGAAATGGGCAAATTAAAAGGAAGGGTCGGCACTACGATCTTAAGCGCAGCGATCATTGATGACGTTATTGGCATCATCGTCCTTACCTTTGTCATCGGATTCAAAAACCCGGAATCCAACCCGATGAATGTACTAGGCAATACAGTCTTATTCTTCCTATTTGCCATTGTCGTTGGGTTTATCAGTTATCGGGTCTTTAAAGCCGTAGATACGAGGTATCCGCACACACGCCGGATCCCGATTGCCGGATTAGCTTTCTGTCTTGGCATGGCATATATAGCGGAGAAATATTTTGGCATTGCAGATATTACCGGTGCTTATGTAGCAGGCATTATCTTATGTTCCATCCGGGATTCCAATTACATAGCGGAGAAAATGGATACGAATTCTTATATCATCTTCGGACCGGTCTTCTTTGCCAGTATCGGCCTAAAGACAAATGTGGACAATTTGAGCATGGGCATTTTGATCTTTTCCTTGGCATTTGTGGTAACGGGACTGCTCTCTAAGATTATAGGCTGTGGAATAATGGCTCGCTGCTGTAAATTCAATCCTACGGATTCGATGAAAATAGGCGTAGGAATGATGACTCGCGGGGAAGTTGCCTTAATCGTATCCCAAAAAGGCCTTACGGCAGGATTATTGACACCGGTTTACTTTACATCAGTCATTTTACTGATCATTGTATCATCTATTATGACACCAATTATATTAAAGATACTATACGCCAAAGACAAAGGAGAAGCCGCGGCGGCATAATTTCTCTTTCCATTGATCCATACAGACTATGAAAAAGGGTTCCGGTAACAGAAAAACACCGGAAGCCTTTTTTTATGAGCTGCCGCTATGCCTAACCTGAAGTTCTGACAAAATCGTCATAACTTGATCCTGCTTTTGTCAGAATGCTGTAAGATGCGTCTGCTAATATGGAACGTATAAGAAACATAACAGAAAGGAATGACTATTGATATGAAAGTATTAGAGACTAAGGATTTAAAAAAATATTATGGCAACGGCGATATTCAGGTCAAGGCGCTTGACGGCATAAACCTATCCATTGAAAAAGGGGAATTTGCCGCTATCGTTGGCACCTCCGGCTCTGGCAAGTCCACATTACTGCATATGCTAGGCGGGCTTGACTATGCTACCAGCGGCACAGTTACCGTTTCCGGTAAAAAGATCTTCGAACTGAGCGAAAATGACCTGACTATTTTCCGCAGGCGACAGATTGGGTTCATTTTCCAAAGTTATAATCTGGTTCCGATATTGAACATTTATGAAAATATTGTACTGCCTCTGGAATTGGACGGCAGGAAAATAGACACCGCGTTTGTAGACGATATCGTCCACACTCTTGGCATAGAGAGCAAACTGTATAATCTCCCAACACAGCTCTCCGGTGGGCAACAACAGCGTGTCGCCATCGCGCGTGCGCTTGTCACCAAGCCTTCTATTATCCTTGCCGATGAGCCGACCGGAAACCTTGACAGCAAAACAACACAGGAAGTCCTGGGCCTTTTAAAGCTGACCGGGAAGCAATTTTCACAGACCATTGTTATGATTACCCATAATGAAGCATTATCACAGCTTTGCGACAGAGTCATCCATATTGAAGATGGCAAGATTATTGACGACCGCTCCCCTAGAAACACTTTGCCCAAAACTCTTTCACCGGAAGAATCCAGGCAGGGAGGTGCTTCTAATGAAAAATAACAACGGTGCATCAATCCGTAAATTATCAAACCGAAGCCTGAGAAATAACCGTATGCGCAATACATTTGCCATCCTTGCGATTATACTCACCAGCATCCTTTTCACTGCCACTTTTTCCCTCACCAGCGGCATTATGCAGGTTACACAAGAAAATATCATGCGGGAAATCGGCGGAAAATTCCACGCGGGATTAAAAAAGGCTACAACAGAACAGTATGAGAAAGTCATCGCGGACCCACTGGTTAAAAGAAGCAGCTATAATATTTTTATCGGTTTAGCGGACAACATCATAAAAAGACAGGCTGAGCTGCGCTATACGCCGGAAGAGAGCACATTAGAAGACATGTTCATTACTTTAGAAGAAGGGCGTATGCCCCAGGCGGAAAACGAAATCATCGTAGATACTTTTACTCTGGATGAATTAATGCTGCCTTATGCGCTAGGCGAGAAAATACCGATTAAATTTACTTTCATGGGAGAGCCGATAGAAGACGAATTTATCGTATGCGGCTATTATCAAGGTGACCATATAGCGCACGCAAGCGAGCTTTTCTTTTCAGAAAATTATTGGCTGAAACTAAAAGGCAGCCTGACCGACGAAGACTTTGTCAACTGGAGCATAGAACATCCGGAAGACAGCAATGTTGGCTTAAGAGCCGTAAACTTTTTCTTTGACAACGCCTCCCAGATCGAAGAAAAAGTGCGCACAGTAATCCAAAATGCCGGATATGAACCGGGTACCGAAATTGCTTATGGTGTGAACTGGGCATATTTCAATAATCGTTTAGAGTCCGTTGATCCCTTTACCATTATTCTCCTTTGCACCGCGATTATGGTGATTATCATCACAGGTTACCTGATCATCTATAATATCTTTCAGATTTCGGTCATCAGTGATATCAAGTTCTATGGATTATTGAAAACAATCGGCACAACAAAGAAGCAGCTTCATAAACTAATCAGGCGCCAGGCTATCATTTTATCCCTGATTGGCATCCCTATCGGTCTTCTTCTGGGGTATGGCATCGGAAAATTAACGCTACCTTTTAGTTTAGGCCTTTCAGCGTATAAAGATATGGATATTTCACTGCACTTTAATCCCTGGATTTTCATTTTTAGCGCTGCTTTTTCCGCTTTGACTGTTTTCCTAAGCAGTAATAGGCCGGGTAAAATTGCGGGAAACGTTTCCCCGATCGAAGCAATCAAATATACCGAAACAAAACAAATGGGCAAGAAAGCCATACAGAAGAAAAAGAAAAGCAACCATTATAGCGCCTTATCCATGGCTTTCTCTAGCCTTGGCAGAAGCAAGCGTACTACTGTAACCGTCATAACGGCAATTTCTTTCAGTATTATCCTTTTAGCAATCGTTATGACCTTCGCAGCAAGCTTTCAAATAGATGAATTTATGGAACAAAGGATCGTAGGCGATTTCCTCCTTGGCAACAATAATTATACTTCCGAAGGAAATGGCGCTGACCTTTCTATTGATCCTGAATTCCTTGCCTTGGCCGACAGTCAGGAAGGTGTCCTAAACCGCGAGAAAATGATGTTTCGCAACTGCTGTTATTTACAAGTAGATGAGAAAGCATTGGCACAGCTCCAAAAGCTAAAAGAAGAAGGCAAATTAAGAGAAGACATGCACTCCATTGATCACTTAGAAGGAATCTTAAATGAAGAAAAACCTATCAACGGATACTTCTATGGTTATAGTGAAAATCTTCTATCAAACTTAAATGTCTTAGAAGGGGAATTGGATATTGATAAATTCTTAACGGGAGATTACATTATATTGACACAGATTCTGGGAGCCGAACATCTTCCTGCACAAGAACATATTTATCACCCAGGAGATACTGTGACAATTGATATGGTGACAGAAGATTCGATAGCGCATGAGATTTTAGATGAAGCCGGCCAAACATTTGATATTTGGTATGAGAACTTAGAAAGCAGAGAATATGAAGTCATGGCCATTGTAGATATTCCACAAAGCATGAATTTGCATAGATATACTGCAAATGGGTGCGATGCCATATTACCAATTTCAGAGTTAGATGAAAACAGTCTCTGGACAAAGTGCTTTGCCGTATCTTATGAAATAGACGAAGCATCCTTGCCGGCCTTCGAAACGGCAATTAAAGAATATTGCGATAACAACATCAGTATGGGATATATCTCCAAATCTTTATTAAAGGCGGAATTTGATAATATGATCTCTATTGTTTCTACCATTGGCATTACGTTAGCTATGATAATCGCTTTCATCGGGATCCTTAATTTTGTCAATGCCATGACCACAGAGATTATCGCCAGAAAACAGGAATTTGCTATGTTACAAAGCATTGGCATGACAAATGCCCAGCTTAAACAAACATTAATATATGAGGGCATCAGTTATATTGCCATTTCTGGGATTATTAGCTTGATTCTCGGCAGCTTATTGTCATGGGCATTTTTAAATGCCGTTAATCATATGATACTGTTCTTTGAATACCAATTCCAGATCATGCCTTTCGTAATCATGTTACCGCTGCTCATAGCCGTAGCAATCGTTACGCCATTGTTTGCTTACCGCAACATAAACCGCAAAAGCATTGTAGAGCGGCTGCGCGACAATGAATAAACCCATGATCTGAGCAAATAACAGCCGTATAGGACATTTGCCCATACGGCTGTTACAACATGTATCTTTATGATATATTCATATTTCTTTGTTTTATGGCTTCTTCTTCCGCTTTTAACCAATTAAGATTCCTTGTTTCGGTCACTTGATCCGGAAAATCAACTTCCTTCCACGGCGACCTTGTACATCTGTCTTTATAATCACATTGTTTGCACGCCATTTTATTTGCGTACCGTACATCCCCGTTCTTCCTAACGGATTTTCTTCTTAAGACTTCTCCGGTCGCGCAATATACACGGTCTTTCTCCAGATCCCTTACAAAGTACCCTTTAGCCGCTCTTTTCCTCATTTGTTCTTCCGTTAAAACATATTCCTCATTTGCCATATAACCGTCCTCGCTTCCCCATCGCAGATTCTCTTTATTTGCTTCCGCTTTTCGCCGCCACCTCTTCAATTACAGAAGCAATCGTATCAATGGCATTCCTTTGAGAACTTTTATTCATTGCGTCAATATAAGTAAGCCTCGTGAAATAAAGCTCCTGCACTTTCTCTACCAATAACTTGGTGGTCAGATCATCTTCATCCACAATAATGCTAAAACCCTGCGCCTCAAAAGATTTCGCGTTCAGAATCTGATCCCCACGGCTGCTGCCCGCAGGTAACGGAATCAGAAGATTCGGTTTCTTCAATGCCAACAGTTCATTGATCGCATTCGCACCGGCCCTGGAAATGACAAGATCCGCCATTGCAAAAATGTCTTTCAGTTCCGACTTGATATACTCAAATTGTTTATACCCTTTAGTCGTTAGAAGCAAGTTATCCATTTTCTCTTTCCCACATAAATGGACAATCTGGAAATCTTCCAAAAGCTGTGGCAATGCGTCCCTGACTGCCTGATTGATCGCTGCGGATCCCAAGCTGCCCCCGATTACCATAATAACGGGTTTTGAAGCATCGAATCCACACAATTTATAAGCTGCCTCTTTGTTCCCTCTAAGCAATTCTTCCCTTATAGGCGACCCTGTCAGAACCGCTTTATCGGCAGGCAAAAGCTTAAACGTCTCCGGGAAATTACAACATACTTTCTTCGCTACCGGAATGCATAGTTTGTTCGCTAAGCCAGGTGTCATATCCGACTCATGTATGATGCAGGGAATTTTCAATGAAGAAGCTGCCCTGACAACCGGTACGCTCACAAAACCGCCTTTCGAGAAAACGACATCCGGCTTTACTTCTTTCAAGTACTTCTTAGCTTCCACCATTCCTTTTAACACACGGAACGGATCGGAGAAATTCTTTGGATCAAAATACCGACGGAATTTGCCCGTTGCAATCCCATAATATGGAATATTGAAATCTTCGATCAATTTTCTCTCGATACCGTCATAGGAACCCATATAAATAATTTCGTAGCCTAAATCTTTCAGTCTCGGAATCAAAGCGATATTAGGCGTTACATGTCCGGCTGTTCCGCCGCCGGTCAATACGATTTTCTTGTCCATGCAAGAGAAGCCTCCCATACAAATAGATTATGCTGTTTGTGAAAATATCCGTTCCCGGCTAGTTTACACCTTCTGCAATTTCCTCTAATGCACACGCAAGCTGGTCGGGACAGGATGTATTTTTAAACCCACACTTAATCCCCTTTAACTTCTTAATGGCATCCTCCACCTTCATGTCTTTGACAAGACTGGAAATGCCCTGTAAATTACCGTTACATCCTCCGGTAAATTCTACATACTTGATAATGCCATCTTTTACCTCAATATCAATTGCATTTGAACATACTCCCTGCGGTTTATATACCATGACTTTGACCTCCCCAATAATGTTAGAATCATTGTTCCCACTATATCACAATTTCATAATAGTTTCCAGTCCTATACGACATAAAACCCCTAAATATTCCATTTTTCAATGTTTTTCATCCTCAAAAAAGAGGAAATTCCTGGATGCCTTACAAGGCCTGCACGATTGAGATTTTTCACTGCCCTGCTATATAATAGTGTGAGAAGGACTTTAAATCCATGCAAAACGGAAATTTCACAAAGAATGGGGGATTTATATGTTACAAATTTTATTTAAGCATCCGGAATTTATGATTCCTATCCTGATTTTATTATCTTTAAGTATCATATGCCAAATTAGCATGGGTGTGCTCTGTTATAAGCTCATCCGTGAAACGGAGAATATGTCATCCACCGGAAATAAATCCTTACAACAGCTCAAGCTAAAATTCTCTAGCTGCTGCCAATTACACGAAGGGATTTCCAATATTTCCATTTTTGTGGACAAGTATATCAATAAGCTTAAAATCCATGGCTTTAGCGTATCTACATTAAAGCACCTTTCCGGCCAGCTTGTTCTCTTATCCATCTTAGTCTCCGGGATTGGCGCATGTAAGGGTATTATACTGGAAGAATCCGTCATTTTCATTATCCCTTATTATATCATCAGTTTTTTAGGATTATACTGTTACTTTTCCATTTCCTCTTTCGTAGACATCAACGGCAAGATCCAAATACTGCGCACGAACTTGATTGATTATTTGGAAAACCATCTCGCAAACCGTATTGAACAGACTAATTTAGACATGAAGCTTGTACAAGGTGAAGCGCCGGCAACGCCAAAAGACAAAGGCACATTACATACCGTAACCGAAATACGAAGCACCGGAACAGAAGAGCCTGCGCTTACACATAAAGAAGCGCAAGAACTTGAAAGTTTATTGAAAGAATTCCTGGCATAGAAGATATCCGTTACATTTCTTGTATTTTTATGCATGAATATTCAGATAAAGAAAGCCGCTTTCTGATAACCGGAAAGCGGCGTTATTTTTTGTCGAAGCTGATAGAACCGACTACCTTACGTAACAACTCCACAGCTTCATTTCTATTATGTTGCTAACTGATGAAATTATATTATCATTTCTTTATGTCCAAATTATGACATAATTATAAAAGATTTCTAAAAATAAGAAAGAAAACTTTAATGATAAATAAAAATTCCTGGCCCTACTCCATATGTCTTCGGAGAATAGCGGAAAATATCCAAATACCCTATCCTGAATTTCCACTCTTGCCCATATGTGATCCCCTCACAGGATTTTAATAATGTATACCTGCTTACCTTTTCTTCATGCGCCGCCTTTAAGTCAGGATACATATCCCCGCCCTGTATGATCATATAATCTTTGCGCTGCCCGAAATATCCCGTTGCGTATTCTACCTCTATATAATATTCATCTTCTGCTAAAGTGTCCGGCAATTTTCCAATTTCTTCTCCGATCGGGATCACATGATACTTCTCCATCTCCAGATTCGGCGCATAAGAAGTCAAATAGAGCGTCGCTCCTTCGGGAATGTTCTCTTCTATCCAAGGGATCATGCGCGAATAGGTCAGATCATACCGATACGTATTGAGAGTGGCGATAATATTAACAGAGGCCATGACCGCAACCAGTACTGGGATCATCCACTTGGCCTTCTCTGTTGCTTTGCCCTTCTGATCCAGAAATCTCTGTAGCAGCTTTTCCATATCCATCAGCCCGTATATCCAAAAAACATACATAAACGGTACAACCAGCGACAGATTCCGTCCCAGCATGATATGATACTTGGATAAAAAGACAATGACAAATACCGGTAAGATCAGATAAACGGCAGCCAGGCTCCATTTTCTGCTACGAATCACTGTAAAAATACCAAATAGCAACAATAGTCCACCGACAATGCCATAACCCGTCATCCCATATGCTTCTATATATCCTAGTAACGGCATGTTATGCTCAATTCCCGGATGTCCCCAGGCATAATGCTGCAAATTATACAAATTATCTCCTATAAATCGCCTGAAATAGAAGAACATGGAATAATTACAGACGCAAAATACCAAAGCGAGCACGATACAATTCAGGAAAAACACGAAATTATTCCGGTAAGACTTCCAATACTTTTTCACAATGTGCAGAATCAGCCAGAACAAGCCAAACAAAACGCCATGATATTTAGCCGCCATTGCAAGGCCAATACAGATTGCCAGAAGCGGATACCAAAGATAAACGCTCCGCTCCTCCTGCTCTTCTTTGTATAATAAGGTACCAAGCAGAATGATCACATTGGCTATGGCATACATCATCGTATCCGGTCCCGTATAATACAAGTAGGAAAATGCATATAAAGAAAAGACCGACAAGACCAAACTAATATATGCCCACTTCCTGCTATCTGTTAACTTCCGGACAGTAAAATAGACACACACATTGGAAAGCATGGCAGTCCCACAGATCAGGAAACGCAATATAATATCAACATCCCATCCAGCTAAGAACTTGCTGGCAATACGGAATCCAAGCACCGCATAATAAAAAGTCAGATGCGGATAACGGAAGAAATCCAAGACATAAATATCTCCTGCATAGATATGCTGGTTTAATAGTTCATGGATGCAATCAAGAGACAATAGCTCGTCCACATTCGGATAACCGGGCAGCTCAAATTGCCAATGTCTATAAAAGACAAGCATTCCTGCTATCAATGTCGCAATCACAGCGGCTGCCATCCCTACTTTTTTCTTTATCTCACGATTCATCCCTTTCACCCTCCGGTGACAAAACTGCCACATTCTATCTCTTTTTCAAGTTATTAGCAGAAAATATTTTAGATTAGTTTTTCTTTCAAAATCATATCATTTTGATACGGTTTTATTGCTTGTTTATATAATTTCAAAGCTACTGTATCCATTTTGTACCCAACAATATCTTATATGCATGTTTCAACTATATTCTACTGAATTTATACAGTAAGCTACTTCTTTTAATTTTATTTTCACTCCTAATTTATTCATCTCCTCAACATTATTTTTAACCTTTTTACAATATTCTTTTCCATACTGGCTCGTACAATTACAAAGAACTAATAGTCTTTCTTCCGGTCTTGTAACTGCTACATAATGCAAATTACAATCTTCAGTATTATCTAAATTATAATTTTCTGCAAGAACAATTACTTGTTTATATTCTAAACCTTTCGCTGCATGTACAGTCATCACAACATGATTATACTTTTCTGGGTTATAAGTTGGTTGATATTGCTCATCACATATAACATCAAATAATGTTTCTATTTCCTTATCAATTTTTTCACTATAATCATATCCAAAATATTTATATAACATATAAGCATTTTTTTTAATATCCTCATAACTTTCCTTGCACTCTTCTATTTGTTGCAATGTTTTCCTAATATACGAAAAATTATATGCATCTGAATTTGGTATTTCATCATAAAAATCATATTCAGAGTATGATTCCTTTAATAAATAGTCTGCCAATAACCTTGCAATCCAAATATGCTCACTTTCAAGTTCTGAATTATCCAAGGGAGAACTTGGTATAAAAACAAAATCCAATCCCATTTTTTTTAAAATTTGTGCCCATTCTCTCCCATCACTATTTCTACGAACTAAAAATGCACAATCCCTATCACAGTCAATCCAAATCTTTATTTCTTCTAACGCATAATTCCGATTTTTATATGCAAAACACCAAACACTATTATCAAAATCCTTTCTTATAAAATTCCCACGAACCTCCGGCATAAATATATTTGCATAATTTTGAATTCCTATGACTGACCTAAAATTATGCTTCAATTTGTAAACATGAAAACTAGTATCTTTCAATATTGCTTTAAAGCCATCAATATAGCCTCCACGCCATCCATATATAGACTGTTTCAAATCCCCTACAATAAATAAGGCTATATTCATTTCCTTATATATGTATTGAAAAAAACTATGCATATCATAATCACTATCTTGATATTCATCTATGTAAATTCTATAGTATTTAGAAGTTAAATACAGTCTTGCTGCTTCTGATTTTCTTAAAATATCTAAGCCTAGTTGAAATGTAAAATTCATTCTATTATCGAAATATTTACAAATAAATCCTGTATTTCTTATATTATTTATCCCATCTTCAAATGTTCTAATTCTATTATTACTTGAATAATCCGGTTTCACTTCCTTTTTATACTCTCTACCATATACATCATACATAAATGGACAAATTACTTCTCGTAATACAAAATTATCATTCGTACCTACAAATCCTTCCCCTTTATTACCACCCAACCGTACCTGAAGCTCTTTAGCTGCTTTTCTCGTAAAGGTTATAGCAGCAAATGTTTTAAAAGTATGTTCCATCTGCATTTCATACACTATTTTTTGAATTGTTGTATATGTTTTTCCTGTTCCAGCACTAGCACTGACTGCAATATTCCCATTATTTTTAATAATTTGTTCTCTTATATCAATATCTACTGGTTGCATAAATCGTATAACTCCTTAAGACACTTGAATCTATCACTATTAAGCACCTTTTTTATTGTGGCTGTAGAGTCTAACTCTTGGCATAGTTCAATCATATGTATCATTTTCTGCTCTTGTAAATATTCAACAGCATTCTTTAGAGTATTTTTTCTCTGCACAAATTGATCTAGCTTATTTGGTATAACTTCATATAAATCGTTTTCCAAATCAATTTTAGATAAATAAATAGAATTCATTTCTAGCAATTGAATTTTTTTTGAATGATTATTATATGCCACTTCCTGCAAATGCTTTTTATCTCTTTCAAACTTCTTTAAATCGTATTTATCATTTTGCAGTTTGTTTTCTCCTATCAAAGGTAAAACTCTATTTAACCCTAAATAATTATATTCCTTAGCCTTTTTTCCATATTTTAAATCATTATCTGTTTTAATTATTACTCTAACTCCTAAATTTTTTAATATGTCATAATACTGTTTAAAATTGATTCCATTAACAACCAAAATATATCCTCCCAACAATTCATAATCCGGACACATTTTAGCCATTATAGTTTCAAACAATATTTTTTCTGATGGTCCTTCTACCAACAAAACATAATCAGCATATATGGCTTCTGACAAATTTTGATTCAACTGTGCCTTAAATTTTTTATACGCAGTCGGAACAGTGTAATAGATAGATTTCCCGTCTGTTTTGTCCGTTTTAAAAAGTTTAATCAAATTGACATCATCCATCCAACTAACAATCAGTGGCGAGTGTGTTGTTAAAAACAAATACTTAAACAAGTTATCAAAAAATAATTGTTTAGAAATTGCCATCTGCATAGCTCTATGTAAATGATTTTCCAATTCTTCAACCAAAAAAATATTAATTTTCACATCATCATATTTTCGGTTTTCCAATGACAACATAGCATATGCCAAAAGTTTCTTCCTGCCATCTCCTGATGTTGGATATGAATTATTTTTACCATAATTAATATAGGGTACTAATTTTGACGATACATTTTCCACCTGTAATTCTGACCTAATCTCAATTCCAAATTCTTTTTCCTTCCGATATTTTGAATATTCTTCTTTAATAGTTTTTTCTAATCCTTTTACACTCTGTAACCTTCCAATTCTCCCATTAAGCCTATCAATAATTCTTTTAATATTTTCGCTCTCTTTATCCGTTAATCCATTTTGATTATTAATCACTTCTCGAGTATAATGTTTAAAAATATTATTTAGTTGGACAGACGAATCAATGTAGACAACATTAAAAATTCTGTCAATTGCATAATATGCTTGTGTACTAGGAATCGGTTCTAAAAATTTTTCATCGCTCCCCCAAAACAATTCCGGCATAACTACAACATCACCAATAACAAAGTTCGCTTTTAACTGCATAAAAACGCTATCATAGCCACTCTGAATAGCTCCAACCATCCACTTGCGAATTTTTCTATCGTCACTATCACTATTATCACTTATATCTAGTTCAACTGTTATTTCAATCTCTCGTGTAATATCTTTTTTATAAAAATCAGATTCTATTAAACCGTTTTTTCTACAATCTCTGTCAAAAAGGAATCTAAGTGCATATAAAAAATTGGTTTTCCCTATATCGTTTAATCCAAACAAAACATTTTTGTTTTCCAAATCAATCTGTATCTGCTCAAAATTTCGAAAATTGTTGATTTCTATTTTTTTAAATTTCATGCTACATTTCCAACCTTATTTTATAAACGTTTTAACATTTATTCTCGCTCTTTATCAAGCTATATTTAAAATTTTCTTATCTTGTTTCTACTTCCCTCTGCTCTAGCTGCTCTTTTGCATTTGCTATCGCCTGCAATAACTTTTTCTCTAACACTTCTTTAGGCGGCATCTTAGTCAAATACTGTGCCACATGTATGCTACCGTTATCAAGTTCCATAAGTTCTATTGTTTCCTGCGACTTCTCTGCGCATAATATCAATGCAACTGGTTTTTCTTCCCCTTCCGTTCTCTCATACTTTTCAAGCCAACGAAGGTACAATTCAACTTGCCCCTTATCCTGTGGTTCAAATTCCCCTAGCTTCAATTCTATCAAAACTAAACGCCGTAAAGTCCGATGAAAAAATAGTAAATCCATATAATAGTCCTTGCCATCAAGCACAAAATGTTTTTGACGAGCTAAAAAAGCAAAGTCTGAACCCATTTCCAAAATAAATTTTTCCAATTGAGCAAGAATAGCGTTTTCCAAGTCTTTTTCACTGTATGTGTCTTTTAAACCAAGAAAATCTAACATATATGGATCTCGGTAAAACATATCCAGCGACATTTTCTTTTCTTCGCTTAATTCCTCTATTTCATTCTTTATCGTTTCATCAGGTTTTTTCGATATTGCTGTGCGCTCATAAAGCATAGATTTTTTACGTTCCCGCAATGTACGAACTGACCAATTTTCATTCTTACACATTGTAGCATAAAAATCTCTTTTCAGTTCATCCTTTATTGGCAAAATCTCAATAAAATGTGACCATGTTAATTGTTGCGACAATGTCGCAACTTTTTTATAATCTGGAAATTCCTGATAAAAATTTATCATACGAGAAATGGCAGATCTATTAAATCCAGTTCCATAATCTTCAGATAATCTTTTGCTAATTTCAATAACTACCTTTTTCCCATATTCCGGTTTATTAACGCCTGTTATCTCATCTGCCAATTTCTTCCCAATTCCCCAATACAAAGAAATCATTGCATCATTAACAACATTTTTAACATCACACTTTTTTTGCTTTATCAAATCATTTATATCATCATAAACATGATCAAAATTATATAACAATACTATTTCGTCTTTCATAGATACCACCTTCCAAAAAATTGCGACACGTCGCAACTTTTAATAAAGTCAATATATTTCATAACTCAGAAGATATTTTCACTCCCAATCTCTTTTAATAGATTTTTCAACACCTCTGAATAATCTAAATCTTTATCCATCTCTACAATTTGTGCTGTGAATATATATCTTTCTCCACTTAACAGTTGAGCTATTTAATAAATATAGAACTCTTCATATTCGTCAATAGTTTATTGATCAAAGAAACTTCTTGACGGTTTTATAATGTCACCGCCATATCTAATACCATTCGTACAATGTTTATTTCCATGAGAATCATAATAAATAACATTATCTTTTCCGGTTATCGTTCTCATGGTGCTACCAGAGCAGTAAAAATATTTTGAATCTTTAAGTTCAAATGATACAACACCATCAACATCTTTAGCACTATAGGCTCTGTTCCTATCATTTCTTCCAATCATCAATATGATAGTGTTTCGTACAAATTGCATCAAAGACAATTTCCTGCTCCTCTATATATTCTTTATAAGATTGCAGCTTTTCCTCCTGTCCTTCTAATTCTGGCGAAACAAAACACAATTGGTAACCAAGGCTTTTTAATTCATGATAGCTTTCCTTCGTAATCGGTATTTTCGTGAAACAGTCCACCCAGACCCATCCTGCTTTTCCCGCCATATTGCGGATCGTATCAAGTCCTTCCAATTCGCTAAACCGCAACGCGATTTTTTGGATGCCCATATCAGTCAATAATTTAATCATCGGAAACGAAGAATCCAGGAAAAAATAATTCTGAATATGATACTGCTCCATATATTCCAGGATTTTATGCTCGATTCTCTCACTTTTTACATTCAGGATCATCGTACCATGGTGATATTCCTTACAATACTCCTCAAAATCCTCACCCGGTTCAAAAGGATTATGGGATATATAAATCCTTCCGTTCAAATCATCCCGCAAATCCAATTCCACCCCATATTCCGGGGATAAGTTACGAAGTTCCTCAATTGTATTAATCCGATGCGCTATATATTCCGTCATAATTGTTCTCCTTATATTCTCACTAACGTCCATCATAAACTTCTCTTCAGCTTCACACTAAAATCTATTGTCCGCTTAATAAATTTCCATTTTGCTCCCATACCCGTATTCCATTTCGATTCCCCATGGATCCTCTCCGGGAATAATACCGGGAAACGGATCACTTTTAATCCCTTTTGCCGCGCCATATACAGCGCATACAGGTCCAAAGAAAAATCAAAAGGCGGAGCCTCCCAGCTTTCGTAAAATGAACGCGGGAATAGATTCGGCTGCGCATTGATATCATACAGCGGTTTCTGCAAATAACAAGTCTCGAAAAAGCTCATGCCCACTGTGAAGAAAGCATCAAAAAGCGGGCGCCCTTTCCGGTTACCCTTTACGAAAACAGGTTCTTTGTTCTTTTCTATGATATGAAGCGCTTTTAAGATATCTTTTGGATCAGTCTGCATATCCGCATGTGTCCAACCTATATATTCACCCGTGCATTCCCGTAACCCTTGCAAGATCCCATATCCGTATCCCTGATTCACTGGCACATACGTCATTTTCGCAAAAGGGTATGCCGGCAACAGTTCTTCCAATACGCGGCTGCTGCCATCCGTAGAACCGTTATTTACCATAATGACTTCCACATCGTCTCTTTTGATCAGCTTCCCAAACCTTTCCAGAATAAGAGGTATGTTTTCCTCTTCATTATAACATGGCACCACTACTGATAATTTCATATCTCTCACCCTTCCTTCCCTTTCCTCCTATTGTTCCAAATCCTCTATCCTTATCATATTCTCTATTGCCATGTGGACTTCACCATAATCACATGCTTCTGCACATGTCCCGGTTTTCTCTCCCGGATGGAACCAAATTGTCCTCATGCCTGCCGATGAGGCGCCTTTGATATCTTTCTCAAGATGATCTCCTATATATAAAATATCTTCGGGCGGCAGCTTTAACTTCTCAGAGCAAAGGGAAAAGATTTCCTTGGCAGGTTTTTCTTTTCCTGCTTCTTCACTGCTTACAAGGTAACGGACATAAGGAGCAATCCCTAATGCTTCTATTTTCCGGTGCTGGATATGCGCCGTCAGATCCGTACAGATCATAATCGGCACCTGCTTATGCCATAAATCTTCAAAAAGCTCTTTTACGCCTGCAAAAACCTTCATCTCCTGTAAGAATATGCCCCAATATTCTTCATACATCCGCAAGGACAATGGCATCGGCATAACATCCAGGTACTCCAATGTTTTCTGGAAATACAATAAACGATTATGTCCTGCTCCAACATCGGACAGCCTTTTTTTGGTCTCTTCTCTGCCAAATTGGTATGCTTCCTGGTATCTCTCACCCGAAATGCCCAATTCCTTGCACGTAAAATCTTCTACCGCTTTTCCTGCCTTCTTATTTAACTCTCCATAATCATATAACGTATCATCCAAGTCAAATATGACCGCTTTTACCGTTGTCATCTTCTCATAATCTCCCCGATCACCAACATTACTACCAACTGTACCGCTCCGTTTAATCCATCTTCCCATGCAATACTGCTGCCAGCCAAATCTTCTATCTGCGGGATTTCCCGTAATGCAATCTCTTCCCAGACAGCTTTTCCTGCACAGAGATTTTCGCTATCAATTACAATCCGCTGGTGCAATAGATCATCATAGAAAAGCCTTGCTGCAATCCCTTTCTCCTGCATCAAGGCAAGCAAAGGTTCTGCATTGATGCTTACATCCATCACAAATTCCACGCTCAGCGCCGGCCATGCGTTATATACGATCTCTTTGTCTTCCATGGATACTTTCTCATCAAAGTAACGGATGATCAAATCTGCATATTGTTTCTGCGGATAGATATACTTCTTGGCATCTTCCCGGCGATCCTCTATCTGCTTTATGATTTCTTCTTTTTTATGTCCTCTTCCGTTCTGGTCACGTTGCACTTTCCAATAGCATCTGATGCTTTCGTCCGTATCCAGAAAGATCTTCATATCCAATACTTGGCGCATCTGCGGAAGATAGAATGAATGCAGGCCACATAATACAATGTATGGCTTTGGGGTGACTCTTTTCTCATTGGTGAAAATACCCGTATGGTGATCGTATTCCACTCTTTTTACTGCGTTGCCGTCCCGCAAGATGCGCAAATCATCCGCCTGCCTGTATAAATAATTGGCCTTGGGGTTCAGATGCGTCATGTCTTTCCAGTTCTCATCCCCGCGCACCCATTTATGATCCCCGTCCCCCTCAATATTAAGAATACGGTTCTCTGACAACAACTCGTCTAACATCAGAAGCAATCTGCTCTTCCCTGACCCACTGTCGCCTGCGATGCCAATCAGGAACGGGCGGCTCCTTCTTTTATAGAAAGAATTACTGTTCACGCCATATTGATACATGGAAAGGACAAGGATTAAGAAAACCCCGACCATCAAGGTAAACACAAAATTTTTCATGCCTGCGTCTTTTATCTTCATCCACGATAAATCCTTATCCAGAAAATATAAATCCACGAACTGTGTCATATGAAAACACAAATAAAAAACCAAATATAACAAATAAAAGACACCATAAATAAATACCATTTTCCCTCTGCTCTCCCGTACTCCGGCCAGGTATAGCATGAAGAAAGGAACCACCCAGATATACCATGCAGGCATCGCCGGTACGAAAGCGAGGAATACGGAAAATAATAAGCCTGTCATGCTAATTAGCAAATCCCTGTTCATCTGATTGACGCGAAAAGCCTGGAAATAAATAAACAGCAATAATAATACTGATAACAGCAATTTGGCGCTACCATAATCTATATACACATTATCAATGGCATTCTGCTCTTTGTTAAACAAAACGATGTTCATAAATCCACTGCCCCAGAAAGGCAATACAAGCGCTATTGTCGCCAATAACGGAAGCCCGGTTAAGACCATGGCCTTCCTACATCCCCGCTTCTTATATAAATAGAGGAAAAACAACGGGAGCGCCACTATAATATGGAATTTAGAAGCAAGTGCCAATGCCATGAACACCACATATTTCCAATCGCTTCCGGATAGATTGCCCTGCGTCAGATAATAAATTGCCCCGATCAAAAAAACAGTAGGGATGACATCAAGCTGTCCATGCATATAAGAAGCATATAAAATAATCGGCGAAAGAAAGTATAACGCCAAAATATACTTTCTCTTTGATTTGGAAATTTTCATCAGATAAAATAGACCAAGCAAATCCATAGCCAGAATCGGGAGCTTGAATAACAGATTCTGCAAAAAGATCGGTAAGTTTGGCAAAAACGTTAGGAAAACGCCACCGATACACTCTATGAAGAGCATGACAGGAGGATAGGGAAAAGAAGATAACAAATTGTTATCATAATAGTACTGATAAGGGTTTCCCTGCCCTGTCAGGAAGCATTTCACGAAAGGGATGAACATCGCATTCTGATAATCAGAAGAAAAAAATCCCATTAACAGTAACTTGAATAAGACTGTCACAATAATGGCAGTCTTAAGATATCCCTCATAATTTGTCCCAATATCAGGTATTTTTAGTTTCTTCATGCCGGATAAATCCTTTAAAGTATTGATATGTATTCTGATATGCTTCATAATCGGCAGGCGTTCCCCATCCCACATATCTGTCAATATCAAATATTTTCGCATGATACCCAAGTTCCAACACATGCTTAATCGTCTGGTCTACATAGAATTCTCCATGAATCCTGTCGTTTTCCGCAATCATCTTCCTTGTTGCCGTTAAGAAAATCTCCGCTTTCTTAAACCAGAATGTCGCTACTACAGCAGGGTCTTCCATCGGCGTATCAGATATTGCCTTCTTAATTGATGTGCCAGTAATGTTCTCTTCTTTGTCTGTGATCATCCAACCGTATGCATTGGGATTTGCCAATACCGACTCATTATGGCGATAGGTAAAGACAATACAGTCGCATTCTTCCTGTAATGCCGCAAAAGCCTTCTCATCAATATCCATGCCATTATCACATCCTGCAATCAATAACGGTTCTTCCGGATTCAGATGCCCTTCGGCAAGCATACAAGTACATGCCTGTCCTTCTGTCAATCGGTCTATTGTAATAAAATCCGCCTTTGGGTAATAAGCACGGATTGTATCTTCTACCCCGTCCTTTTTATGGAAATCCCTATCCACATAAATCACATTTGCGCCGGTTGCCTCTACGCCTGGTAAATCTCCGGTCGCACATACTACCATCGGCTTGTCTTCCCCACTTTTCCTATCTGTCGTCATAATCGCCGGTTTATGTACCTTATATCCCACATCCGCAAAACGCTGTCCCGCACCTGCCATGGGAATGAGGATCTTCCCTTCCTTACCATTATGCACGCCATTTTCCTTATTTTGACAGATCTGATCAAGATCACCGTCACTACTATCCTGTAATTTCATCTTCCTATCTTTTCGGATGAAATCTGTCCAATATTGAAACTCTTCCAAATCCTCCGGCGTTCCCCACTGACAGAAATAATCAATATCGGTGGGTATCCATACTTTTAAACCGTCCTCCACCATGAACTGATAAGGCAGGCTTGCATAAAATTCCCCGTTAATAGCGTATTCTTCATGTTCCGACAAAATCTTACAATATTTTTCCATCACTTCGCCATTTTTAAAATAATAGGTGCCAGGCGAATGCTTTGCTTTCATTTTATCTTCTTCAAAAGAGTATTTTTCCCGTATCTCGATCAAATTGTCCTCTTCGTCTGTCAGACAGGAGGCATATAAATTTTTCTCCGGCAGGAGATGAGGATGGAATCCTGTATAGCATGGCACAGCACCATCACAGTCCCTTACTCTTGCTTCTTTGGCAAACGCCTGATAATCCCATACCATATAGAAATCACAGTAATTAATGATACAAGGTTCTGTAACATCTATTTCTCCCATTTCCTTTAAACTCCGGTAAGCACGAAGCACATCTACGACCGGACCTTTTTTCACCCAGTCTTCAATGGAGACTACCGTCGTCTTTGGAGCAAGCGCAAGCAAACCCTCGCGCATGGAAGGATCTTTATGCAAATGTTCTCCTCGGCAAACAAAAATGAAATGACACTCATCAGGGTACATTCTAGTGACAATCCATTGAATAATTGGCATATCCAAAACTTTAATAAACGGCTTCAAATCCCGATATCCCGCCGCTACAAACCTAGATCCATATCCTGTCATGGGAATGATTACATTCATTCGTATGAATCCCTCCATTCTTACACGAGTATACCTTTTCGTTCTTAACTTTCGTCTATTTTAACATATCTGTATATACTTTACTATTGCAAAATGAAGTTATTGCCTCTTTCTCTCTTAACAAGTCCGTTTACTGCAAAATTGTTTTCTCCAGAATATCAATTGCCCGTTCGTTTTCTTCCTGGCAATAAGAAATAATCCCGTCTTCGCCTTTTCCCGCTATTATGCTTGTATCAGCTCCCAACTGTACGAAGCAAATATAATTCTCTATTGTCTCCATACGGGAAGCTTTTGCTTTGCTATGATTCTGGGGGTACTTCTCATTTTCCCTGATTAACTGGTCACGGTAATTCTCTAACGCCTGTTCAATGCTGCCGACATAATCTTCCTTAGCATGAATGATGATCATCATATCAACATTGGCTTCCATAAGCTGTTCTTCTGCCAAAAATTCTATATACATATCTTCCGTTATGCCGGTCCTCTTCTCTAAGTCTTCTTGCGAAATAGAAATATCCGGCCAGTAATGATCTCCCAGTTCTTCTTTTACTTTTTCCCGTAATTTGGACAGAGTCGGAAAAGTCCTCTCAGGCGGCAACAGGTTCTCTTCTTTCTTATCGTCTTCTGTCCTTTCATATGAATTCCGTACATAAGGACTGCCAGCAGGAATGTTCTCATATTCTATTTCCTGCTGATCTGCCTGGACGTCACTTTGTATTTCATTCTGCATATTTAACCCATTGCTTTCATTCTTCACCAATTCATCCATCGGCTCACTCTCGCTACACCCTGTTAAAACCCCCAAAAGCAACCCACTTGCCAAAATAATAGAACACGCTTTTCTCCACATACTATTACTCCTTTCTAATAATTTAATATTATTATCCATTGTATCCCTTTTGTGAATTTGGTATACTATACCAATCAAATGAAATGCGGAGTTATCTATGTTATTTAATTCTTTTTTATTTATTTTCGTATTCCTACCGCTTGTCCTACTTGGCTGGTATGGGTTAAACCAATATAAACATTACGAACTGGCTAAGGTATTCTTAGCCGGTATGTCTTTGTGGTTTTACGGCTATTTTAACACTTATTATCTCGCAATTATTATAGTCAGTATCGCTGTCAACTATTTCCTCAGTTACCTTTTCACCTTTTCACGGACCAAACTGACAAACCGGCTCGGGTTGCTTGTAGGGATTTTATTCAACTTAGGACTTCTTTTTTACTTCAAATATTATGACTTTTTCATTGAAAATATAAATTTCGCTTTCCATACGGATTTTACATTAAAGCATATTTTATTGCCGCTTGGCATCAGTTTCTTTACTTTCCAGCAGCTTTCTTTCATCATAGACCGCTGCCTTGGCAGAGCCAAACACTACTCTTTGATCAATTACATTACCTTTGTTACTTTTTTCCCGCAACTGGTCGCAGGGCCTATTGTCTTATACAAAGAGATGATCCCTCAATTTGAGGATCCTGCTAACCGTAAATGGAATCCCCATAATTTCTCACAGGGCATTATATTATTTGTTCTTGGGCTATCCAAGAAAGTACTCCTTGCGGATGTGCTTGCTCTTGTCGTCAATTATGGTTTCGCACAGACATTCCATCTCGATACGATTTCTACAATTATTGTCATTTTATCGTATACATTTGAAATATATTTCGATTTCAGCGGGTATTCGGATATGGCAATGGGCCTTGGAAGAATGTTCAATATCATTCTCCCTGTCAATTTCAATTCCCCTTACCGTGCCTGTTCTGTCAAGGAATTATGGCAGAGATGGCATATGACTTTGTCACGTTTCTTCATCACTTATGTCTATATACCACTAGGAGGCAGCAAGAAAGGAAAAATACAGACAATACTCAATACGATCATTGTCTTCTTCCTAAGCGGCTTATGGCACGGAGCGGCCTGGACCTATGTCGCATGGGGGACAATGCAGGGACTCCTCGTTGTCTGGGACAACCTTGGCATCATCGGCATAAAAAACCGTGAAGAAAAGCATCCGGCAAAAATCCATATCCCCGCATGGCTTGGATGGATCGGGACATTTACTTTCTTCAATCTTTCCTTGTTCTTCTTCCGAAGCGAGAGCATGGCAGGCGCCATCCAGATGTTCCGCAATCTTGGCGCGATGAATTATACCGGGAAAATATTCGATGTAGCATCTACATTAGATATCCCTGAATTCTATGTCATTCAGGAAGCATTAAGCATTTTCGCTCCGAATGCTGTCGGATATGCTTATATAGCGCTCCTTTTGTTCTATCTTGCGATCTCTTTTTTCTTCGTATTCCGGAAAAATGCCTTGGAGATTGCTGAAAACGGAAAGATGACTTCTAGGAAATGTTGGGGGCTTTCTATTTTGTTCGTATGGTGCATTGTTTCTTTATCACAGGTCAGTACTTTTTTATATTTTAATTTTTGATAAGAAATGCTTGTAGGAGAAAAACGCTTATGGAGCGAAAATTCATTCAGTCATTTTTAATCAGGACTAGCGTATTGCTATTCTTCATCATTGCCATTGTCGTTTTATTTGATCCTTTTTATCAATATCATAAACCCCTGCCTGGTTTAAAAAGTGTCCTCACGGATAAAGAGTACCAATGCGTAGGGACGTTGCGCCATTTTGACTATGATAGCCTGATCGTCGGTTCTTCCGTATGTGAAAATTATAACAACCACTGGTTCGACGACGGGTTTGCATGTAAAACGATTAAGGCAATCCGCTCTTATGGCGCTACGGCAGATTTATGCTTTCTGTTAGAACAAGCCTTTGAGAACCAGGACCTGAAGTATGTTTTCTATAATATTGACCCTTCTTCCCTTAGCGCCGATACAGAAACAACGTATGAATCTTCCGGATGTCCTATGTATCTATATGATAAAAATTATTTGAATGATATTTCCTATGTTTTGAATAAAAGCGTTATTTTGGAGAAAATACCATATATGCTGGCTTTTTCCTTAAAAAGCGATTATGATGAGGGAAATTCCTATAATTGGGCGCAATGGAAATACTTTGGTGCGGATTTAGCGACGGGAATGTATGACAGAAGGGAAGACATACTGCCTATGCTTGCCAAAACCGAGCATGCAGAGAAACTTGCAGGTAACATCGCCTTACTAGAGACACAGGTAAAATCACATCCCGAGACTACTTTTAAATTTTTCTTCCCGCCATATTCTATGCTCTGGTGGGATAATGCCTACAGGAACGGCGAAAGGGATTATTATCTCTATCAGGAAGAACAGGCGATTGCAGCGTTATTAAAATATGAAAACGTAGAAATCTATTATTATCAGGATGAAGAAGAAATCATTACGGATTTGGACAATTACATGGATATGATCCATTTCTCCAAAGAGATTAACGAACTGATATGCAATAAACTTATTTTAGGGGAAGGACGCCTGACAGAAGAAAACTATCAGGAGCGCCTACAAAATATGTACGAACTGTCGGAACGGATTATTAACGAAGACATTTTACAATACTATCCTAAATGATTGCAAAACTAGGTTTTGGGAAATAGGAGTTTCGCAATCGCCTAATACTATCCATAAGAAAGGAACACTGCATATGAAATTGATTTCATGGAACGTAAATGGATTAAGAGCCTGTATGGACAAAGGTTTTTTGGATTTCTTCCATACAGTGGACGCTGATATTTTCTGCTTACAAGAGACCAAACTACAAGAAGGACAGATTACCTTAGATCTTCCCGGATATCACCAATACTGGAATTATGCAGAGAAGAAAGGATATTCCGGCACCGCTATCTTTACCAAAGAAGAACCGCTTTCCGTATCTTACGGCATTGGCATTCCAGAACATGACAAAGAAGGCCGTATCATTACGTTAGAATTTGCGGCATTTTATATGGTCACTGTATATACCCCTAATTCCCAGAGAGAACTTGCCAGATTAGATTACCGCATGAAATGGGAAGATGATTTCCTAGCTTATCTTCAGAAATTAGAAGAGACAAAACCCGTGATATTCTGCGGGGACTTAAATGTCTCCCATCAGGAAATTGACTTGAAAAATCCCAAAGCGAACCGGAACAACGCAGGCTTTACGGATGAAGAGCGGGAAAAATTTACAGCTATCATACAATCCGGTTTCCTCGATACATTCCGTTACTTCTATCCTACATTGGAAGGCGCCTATTCCTGGTGGTCATACCGTTTCCATGCAAGAGAGAAAAATGTCGGATGGCGTCTTGATTATTTCATGGTTTCTAAGTCCCTGGAAAATGACTTAGAAGATGCTTTTATCTATCAGGACATTATGGGCTCTGACCACTGTCCGATCGGGTTATTGACAAAGAAATGAAAACAACAGCGTACTGAACTAGTTGACTAAAAATACCGACACAACAGAAAAGTGAGAATAATGATGACTTCTAAGATGAAATATATAATAGCTATTTTCATAGGATTATTGTCTATGATCACTCTTGGTTTTGACAAGCTCACAGATTCACAATCGGATGAACCGCTTGTAGAAACGGCAAATGCAGATGCTGCTTCTGGTCATATTTATATCACCATAGCAGATTATCAAATCGCGCTCTGGCAAAAGGACGACATGTATTATGCCTTTCTTCCTGCCGCATTTAGAAATATAGATATTGAACCGGAAATCCCTGTAGAAATAGATCCTGCTTCTATCGTATGGATGTATTCTGAGAATATCCCTGCTGTTTTCATTGAAACGGAATCCGGTACGGTTGATTCTATCAACCAAGATAAAAATGTAAAAGAAGCAGGGAATATATCCGTATTAGATACCAATGGTTATACAACTTTTTCGTTTCCGCTCGAATATATCAAAGGGAGAGGGAACACTTCCTATACGGAATTTGAAAAAAAACCATATCAGATTAAATTAGAGGAATCCGCGCCTTTTCTGGGGATGCCATCCGCCAAAAAATGGATTATTATTTCCAATGCCCCGGACTCCACCTTGCTGCGTAACGCTCTTTCCAGAAATCTTGCCACCCATTTGAATCTGGCACAATCTGACGAAGGCGTTTATGTAGACTTATATTTAAACGGCGTATATAACGGGAATTATTATGTCACAGAGAAAATCGAAATCAAAGGAAGCCGGCTTAATATTACCGATTTGGAAGATGCTACGAAAACCATGAATGATGATGCCGATTTTAGCCTTTACGAAACGGCTTGGACGGATACGACCAAGGCAAAACACATCCCGGAAGAACCAGAAGACATTACAGGCGGATATCTCATCGAACGGGATTTTGACGATAGGTTTTTAAAAGAAGTAGAAATAAACGAAAGTTATTTTATTACGGATGCAGAAGAATGTTTCATTGTCCGTTCACCGGAATACGCTTCGGAAAATCAGATTTCTTATATTGATCAATATGTCCAGAGTGTGGAAAATGCTATATTGTCTCCTGATGGAATAGACCCTGGCAGCGGCAAATCCTATATGGACTTAATTGATGTGGACTCTTTTGTCCGTAAGTACCTTTTAGAAGAAGTAACAGCCAATTATGACGGCGGCGTGGCAAGCTCATACTTTTATAAAGATAAAGACGCTATATCCGGCAAATTATATGCCGGCCCAATATGGGATTATGATGTTACATGGGGAAATTCTCCTGATTATCTTGGTCATGTTTCTACCTCGCCCGACAGACTGACAAAACTTGCTGCCCATAGTGATTCTTCTGTCTGGTTTTCCACTCTATATGCGAAACCGGAATTTTATGAAGAAGTGATATCCTGCTATCAGCAAGAAGTAAGCTCTTATCTGGACATACTGGCTGATAATGTGCTCCCTCTGCTTGCAGAACTGACTGAAGCTTCCGCGGCTATGGACAGGGTACGATGGGAAGAACAATACCTTTTAAATGGAGCAGAAGAAAGCAGAGAAGAAGCGATTGCTTTTTTAACAGATTATATCAGAAAACGGAAAGAATTCCTGGACGATGCATGGATTGATCAAATACCGGTACACCAGATTACTCTGTTAATAGAAAATAACATATACGATACCCTATATGTATTTGATAATGAACCATTGCCTATCCTTCCTGAAATAGAGATTGATTATGCGAAACATATAGGCTGGATGACGCCGGACGGCGCTGCTCCCATGATGGGAGCCAGCGTATGTGAAGACATGGTCTTTCATGCGATTTTGCAGTATTAGAATTTTTCCTTACACTATTTGGCGGTTATATTTCCTATAAGCGATCTTTGCACAGAATAGAGAAACAATGATCGTGATCCAGATTAACATCAGCCATATTTGATAAATATCATCCACGATCCTATAGATTACCATAAAAACCGGCGCCGCTGCCAACAATCTGGCAATACCATAAAAACCATCGATGAACATCATTGCCAGCACCGGCGCCGCATACCATACCGCAGCCGTTATAATAGCAGAAAAAGAACTTTTATAAAAAGCTGAAATACTGATCGTCATAAAACATAAGGAAACAATGCCAAAGAAATTAAGCAAGATTGCCTTAGCCATATATTCATACATCGGTATCAGATATTCTTCCGACGGAAACAAATAATACAATACCATGCCATTATAACAATGCATCCCATCGAATCCATAAACAATGCCGCATAATACCAAATCTAAGAAAAATATCCCCATCCAGACACCAATTGTCACTGTAAGCGCAGCAGCAATCTTTGCATAAACATCCCTCGTTTTACCTTCTTTTGTAGTAAACAACAACGGTAGCATTTTCGTTTGCCCTTCACCTGCGAAGATACCCGAGAGACTAATGATCACCAGAATGCTTCCTAAAACCATGCCAAAGGATAATACCTCTAAGAAAGCTTCCAGTCCATGATAATACTCCAATACAACCCCTTTACCAGTCAGCTCCTCTGCTTTACCCAAGGAATCAGCTATAGGAAAAATTTCTGTTGCGATCTTATAATCATTTTCGCTATGAATATAACCATTCGAACAATAATCCAATACAAATTGGTTTAAGAAATTAGCATCCCTAAAATATCCCCATCCTCGCTCTACTTTACTCGGTAATCCGTATTTTTCTACTATCTTTTCTATTTTCTCGTCTGTAATGATTCCTTTGAATTCTTCCGTGATCTCTCTGTTTACCTTGATCGCACGAAAACCAATATAGGATGTCCCGTTTACTGTAGCTTCCTCATCCATAACCTGAAGGCTAAACTTAAGCAATACCAGTCCAATAACACAGATGACTCCTATTATGAAAAACTTCTTGCTACAGATTTTATATAGTTCCATTTTATATAATCGCATATTATCCAAATCCTCCTATCTCTCCTTTCTACCGATTCTTCTTTTGTCTTTTTTATTCCTTCATACTTCTTATAAATTAACACTTATGATCAATCTATAATATTTTCCGATATCTCCGATAAGAGCTTATGATGCCAATCATCATCCATGCTGCCGATATCCATGCCAGAATGATCCATATTTGATAGACATCCACCAGACTATCATATAGGACTGAATAAATAGGAGAAGCATAAACCAATAACCAGATTATCGGCAACCTTAAGATATTACCAAATAATATCAATAATAAAATTGGCAGCATCCAACAAATAGAAGCGCTTATTACGGCATGGAAAGAACTCCGGTAACATGCCGAAATATAAACTGTCATGGAACATAATAGCATAATACCAAGAAAAGAACGAAATACCACGACCATCAGAAAAGAGGATACGGGGATTACAGATACCGGACTATAATATAAATTTATAAATCTTACCATCTTGCTTATACCTGTTAAGCACTTTAATCCATCCAGGCCATATACAATACTACAAAGCAGAAAAGCAAGCACTGTTATCCCAATCCATACACCGATTGCTACTGTAAAAGCGGCGGCAATCTTTGCAAAAATATCTTTTCCCTTTCCTTCTTTTGTCGTAAACAAAAGCGGAAGCATTTTCGTCTGTCCCTCGTTTGCAAAGACAATAGAAATCCCAAAGAGGATTAGAATACTGCCAAGAATATGTCCCAATGTCAGAAGCTCCCCATAAACAATCCACCCGTCACTATACTCCAATATAATCTCTTCTCCGGTGACTTCCATAATCTCCTGCAATTCTGTTTCCTCAATTGCTTTCAGGTACGTTGGAATCTGATAATTGTCCCAACCATAAAAATAACCATCGGATAAATATTCTGTTACCCATCTAGTCAGGAAATTGGCATCCATATAATAGCCATGATACTCTTTCGCTTCATGCGGAAATCCGTATTTTTCAATTATTTCCTCCGCCTTCTCATCACTAATGGTTCCTTTAAATTCTTCCGTGATCTTCCTATTGATCTGTACAGCTTGATAACCATAATAGGTAACGCCATTCACATATGCTTCTTCTTCCCAAAGTTTTGTAAGGAATAAAACTATTAAAATGGCAATCACACATCCGCTTCCAATGATAAAAACTTTCCGGTGACATAATTTATATAATTCCATTCGATATAATCGCATGCTATTCCCCTTTAATCATTTTGTATACAATATAAATAAATATCTTCCAATGTCATTGCCAATTGTTCCGCATCCGGGACAGGTTTTTCTTCAGACACAATCCGCAACTCCACCTGATCTCCCTGGTTTTTCAGATTACTGACAATATAATTTTCATTTAATCGCATCGCTTCTTTCTCTGATACCAGACACTTCCAGACACAGTTTTTGATATTTCCGGCAATTTCTTCTTCCGTTCCGGTCCGTATCATCTTACCGTTTTTCATTATCATGATCTGATCGGCAATATATTCCACATCAGACACAATATGCGTTGATAAAATGATCAGTCTGTCCTTCCCTAAAGAACTGATAATGTTACGAAACCGTACTCTTTCTTTTGGATCCAGGCCAGAAGTCGGCTCATCCAAGACCAGAATTTCAGGATTATTTAAAAGCGCCTGTGCAATCCCAATCCTCCGGATCATGCCACCGGAAAAAGTTTTCAGTTTCTTATGCTTCACTGCTTCCAGATCTACTACTTCCAATAACTCATCAATCCTATCTCTGGCATAGTCTTCTGGTAGCGCTTTCAACGCTGCCATATAATGTAAGAAACGATAGGCACTGAAATCTTCATAGTAACCAAAATCTTGCGGCAGATAGCCTAATAAGCTCCGAAAAGCCCCCCCCATCTGCTGGATCCGCATGCCATCACATAAGATGCTCCCTTGTGTCGGCTCTAAGATCCCACATATCATCCGCATTAATGTCGTTTTTCCTGCGCCGTTTTCTCCTAATAATCCATACACGCCATGTTGTAAACGGATCGTTATATCCTGTACCGCTGTCTTTTCTTTAAATTTTTTGCACACATTTACTAATTCTAATTCATGCATAACATATCTCCCCTCTCAATCCCTTCAAATAATGCCCTGACTTGCATCCCCAATAATAAAATACCAACGACAAAGGAAACACCCCAGACACTAAGCGCCGTTAACTGATACACTCTTGGGATAGATGCAATCACTATATATAGAATCGTAATAAAAATACCGACGATAATCAGCAAGTAAGAATTCTTCCTACCTATTTCTAGAAGAAGTGCTTTCAAACAACAACATTGCGCGATGACGAAAGGAACCAATATATACAACCCAATCTGTAATAAAGCAATTTTCCAAAACAGCCCTACAAACAAAATCACGAAAAATAGCATAGTAAGATTCATCACACCAGATATTAACAATTGGAATGCAACGATTTGTTTTACATTAAAATAACAGCTCTCACTCAATTCCGCGATTCCGGAGGAGAAGATACGGCTGATCTGTGCAATAGAAATAATACCAAATAAACCGGATATCAATATGGAAAATAATATAATTTCTTCTTCCAAAACTCCTTTTTGCCTCATCATAATTGCAATAATCACAACTATAACATACAATACAATTTGAGTTATCATTATTAATTTATCCATATACCGCACTTGTTGTAACAAAATTTTTCTTCCATGATGTGCCATGTTTATTTGTTTTTCGTTAATCTTATTTTGTAACAAGGAGATGCTTTCTCTTTTCCTGTTCTCATCAATTTGCATCAACCTGTCAGTAATACGGAATTTTTCCTTGATGTCATGATCTTTTCTATTTTTCACTTTCTTCCTCCAATAATTTCCTTAATTTACTAATTCCTAAATGATAACGCGATTTCACAGTAGAGAGATTACATTCAAGCATCTTCGCAATTTCCAAAAACTTAAATTCCTCATAACTATGCAATATAATTACTTCTCTTTGCTCCGTAGGAATCTGTAAAAGCGCCTGTTCTAATAACATATTGTTTTCTATTACTGTTATCTGTAAATCTTCTTCTCCCGAGTCAACAATTTCTTCAAGACCGATCATATCCTTTTGTCGCCGAAAAAAATCATAACACAAATTACGCGCAATTATGAGCAAGTAACCCTTTAAGTTCTTATATTGATAAGAATCTACATATCTGATGAACTTTAAGAACACTTCCTGTACAATGTCATAGGAATCCGTCTCTTTGCCAGTCAAATAGACGCAAAACCTGTAAATCTCATCATAATATTTATCAATGATGAACGTAAGCGCATCTTTATTCCCACTATGAACTTTTCGAATCAGTTCCTTATCTGTCACCTGTGCCTCTTTTCCCCTTTGTAAAACGTCTTACATTAAAATAACGTTCTATCCGCTTAAAAAGATTAAAATTGAAAGAAATCATTTCAAAAAAATGGGGTTGTCGCTTTAACGAATGAAAATTCGTGAAGCGGCAGCTTCATTTTATCTGTTTTTAGCATGAAATCCAATGGAACCCATTGATTTGCGCGTTCAAACGATAATAAAGGCATACTTTAATAAGCCATTTTTGATGGGTTAAAAATACATTTTGAAATTTTAAAATTCAGGCACTTTTCAGAGAAAATAAATGTGTTCCTGTCCTGCCTTTTTGAATCTTATGATGAAGCTTGTTTATATTCCGTGCCATGGCAAGCAGTGTGCTTTCTGCAAGCACATTTGATGCCCCTTTGCTTAAATATCTCCTGAACTGCATGTCCTGTTTTAAATCTCCAAAAGAACCCTCTGCCTGAATACTCCGGTTTGTCCTGAAAAGTATGCCTTCCTCCGAAAGTATCCGTTCCAGATCTTCTTTTCTGTGTTTCAGAAATGTTTTGGCAACCTGAAGCGTTTTCGTTCTTTCTTCCATAGGTGTTTTGCAGTTGTTGCCTTTGATACAGTCACTTTTGTAAGGGCATCCGTAACAATCCTCACATTTATAAATCGTTTTTTCGCTTACATAACCTGTTTTGCTTTTGGAATG
>CAJTSL010000022.1:227-59391 GCA_910578845.1 uncultured Lachnospiraceae bacterium | reverse complement strand
CGGCACATAAGACGCTACAATACAGCGTTTAAGTGCCGACGGCGCCAAAGTACCCTACTCGTGATCTTGTCTATATTGTATAACTAGGTTTTGGGAAATAGGAGTTTCGCAATCGCCTATTAAAATAGAAATAGAAAGGAACGGAATCGTAGATGGCAAGAAGGACTTTATATGGGACTGTCATTGTGACTTATCGGTGTAATGCCCATTGTAATATGTGCGACTGCTTCCGCGACCCAACGCGTCCGGAAGAAGAGATTACTTTAGAGGATATCAAGAAGCTGCCGGAAATGGCATTTACTAATATAACCGGAGGAGAGCCTTTCATCAGGCAGGATATACCGGATATTGTCAGAGAGCTTTATCGGAAATCCGACAGGATTGTCATCTCGACGAACGGATATTTTACAGATAGGATCATTGCGCTCTGTCGAGAATTCCCGAAAGTCGGCATCCGCATCAGCATTGAAGGCCTACAGGAGACGAATGATGCCATAAGGGGCATCCCGGACGGTTTCAACAGAGGATATAAGACGCTTAAGACATTGGTGGAGATGGGACATCCTGATGTGGGATTTGGCATGACGGTACAGGATATGAATTGTGAGGATCTGGTGCCTCTCTATCATATTTCAAATGATATGGGGATGGAATTTGCGACGGCGACGCTGCATAATTCCTTCTATTTCAGGAAGACGGACAATAAGATAGACGACAAATTGAAAGTGTCGAAAAATTTTGAGAAACTAATTAATGAGCTGTTAAAGAGCAAGTCGCCTAAAAAGTGGTTCCGCGCTTATTTTAACCACGGGTTGATCAATTATATTTATGGGAATAAGAGGCTTCTGCCATGCGATATGTCGAAGAATGCTTTTTTTATCGACCCGTTTTGCGATGTCATTCCTTGTAACGGGATGGAGAAGAAAGCTGTAATGGGAAATCTGCGCGAACAATCATGGGACGAGCTATGGAATTCGAAGCAGGCGCAAGAGGTCAGGCAGTGCGCGAAAAACTGTGACAGGAACTGTTGGATGATAGGAAGCGCATCTCCGGCGATGCACAAATATATATGGGTGCCCGGGTGGTGGGTGATTAAGCACAAGTTCTTAAAAGGCGGGAAATATAGCCTGGGAGAGAATAAGTTCATAAGAGAATAGGCTAAGAGGAAAGCGTGAGGATGAAAGATGGGGCATAAAGAGACGAAAGGCTTGCTGCATAAGCTTGGCTATATATTTAATAAAAGGGATAAGCGCAAGATCGCATTACTAATGGTTGCGTTGATTATAGGCAGTATGCTGGAATTATTGTCTGTTTCCATTTTCACGCCCTTTGTCAATATCATTATGAATCAAGACGCGATACAGCATACGTGGTATCTGAAGGCCGTATACGACTTCTTCGGTTTTCAGACAACGAAGAGCTTCCTGGCCTTTCTTTCCGGGTGCATCATCGTCACTTTTGTAGTAAAAAATATATATTTAATCATGGAGAAAAGCTATGTCTTCAAATTCTCCTATGATACCCAGAAGCGTTTGTCTACGAAGCTTCTGGTAACGTATATGAAAGCGCCGTATACGTTCCATCTGAACAAAAATATGGCAACCTTACAGCGCAGCTTACAAGAAGATACGAACTATTTCATGCAGGTCATTTTGTATTTCTTTGAACTGATCACAGAAATTGTAACCTGTATGGTATTGGGGACGTTCTTGCTGATTGTCAGCAAGACTATTACGATAAGCGTTTTGGTGCTGCTTGTTCTATGTGTCGGTTTCTTCCTGATGCTCATCAAGAAATACACCAGAAAGCTGGGCCAGGACAACCAGGTTTACCGCGGGAAGATCTTCCAATGGATGAACCAGGCGCTAGGCGGTATCAAGGAAATCAAAATCCTCGGCAGAGAGCAGTATTTCAGTGAGGAATATGATAAATATTATGCCAAATATGCCAAGGGGCTTAGAATGAACAGGCTCATAGCGGCGCTGCCCAAATATATTGTGGAAGCGGTCTGTATGACAGGTCTCTTATTAGGAATTATTTTCAAGATGTTCTTCGGGGAAGCGGATATTATTTATTATATTCCCCAGTTCGCAATATTTGCCGTCGCGGCGCTGCGCCTGATGCCAAGCGTGGGCAAGATCAATGAATATACGACGAACATGCTTTATGCGATGCCATCGGTTGATCTGGTCTATCATGATCTGACAGAAATTGCCTCGTATGAAGAAAAGCGGGATGCGGAGGCAAGGGAAGTGTGGAACCTGAAAGAAGGAATCCGCGTGGAAGGCGTAACTTATACGTATCCCGATGTGGAGGAACCAGTCATCCAGAATGCGGATTTTGTCGTGCCAAAGGGGAAGACGGTTGCTTTCATTGGTGCTTCCGGTGCAGGGAAAACGACGATGGTGGATATTATATTAGGATTATTAGAACCGCAGAGCGGACGCGTCATGGCGGACGAACTGTCTGTCCATGAAAAGCCTAAGACATTCCATACGCAGGTAGGTTATATCCCACAAGTGATTTATTTGTCGGATGATACGATTAGGAATAATATTGCATTTGGCATAAAAGCTTCGGAAATAGATGAGAAAGCGGTTGAAACCGCGATCCAAAAAGCGCAGTTGAAAGAATTCATCACCAGCCTGCCCAACGGATTGGATACCATCGTTGGTGATAGAGGAGTCAGATTGTCCGGCGGACAGAGACAGCGGATCGGGATCGCCAGGGCATTGTACCATGACCCGGAGATTTTGGTGTTAGACGAAGCAACCTCCGCCTTGGATAATGACACTGAGGCAGCCGTTATGGAGGCGATCGAAAAGCTCCACGGAGAAAAGACAATGATGATTATTGCGCATAGATTGACTACGATACAGAATGCAGATATGATTTATGAGGTTGCAGAAGGAAAAGTGGCGTTAAGGAATAAGCAGGAAGTACTAGGTTGAAAAATCAAAGATTTTTCAACCGCGAATTTGTGCCGACGCTGATAGCGTCATGGCGCCAAAGTTCGCAAGCTGAGGGGAAGGCATGGCTGTTAGATTGAAAATCAAAGATTTTTCAACCTACAATTTGAGCCAGAGCCTCCAATATGCATTGATCGCAGTAAACTGCTCTGACATGGAGGATAAGATTGAAAACTCTCATAAAGATAATATTGGCGCAGGCAGACTATATGCTCTATCGCCTGGGGATTAGGAAATGTGGCCTTAAGGTGGCTACGATGGATGAGACGATCGCGGAACTGCTCAATACGCAAAAGAGCATCGTACGGTTTGGGGATAGTGATATTACTATGGTCAGGGGACGAAGCGTCGTATACCAACAGGTGAACCCGGACATTATCGAAGGATTTAAGCGGATACTGCGTTATGATTATGATGGATTAATTGTGGCGGTGCCCAAAATATTTGACGATCTTTCGTTATACAGGAAAGAAAGCAGGCGCTTCTGGAAGGATCATTTATTTTTCTGTAGGAAGATTTATATGCGTTGCTGTAATCCTGCAAAAACATATGGAAATGCGTATGTCACCAGGTTTTATTATCCTATGGAGGATAAAAGCCAATGTGGGAAATGGATTGCCGATATGAGGCAGATCTGGAAGGATAAAGACATCGTTGTCGTAGAAGGGGAAAAGACCCATAACGGTGTAGGCAATGATTTGTTGGATACGGCAAGGAGCATAGAACGGATTATCGGGCCCAGCACACAGGCATATGAAAAAGTCGATGAAATTTTGGCCTGTTGTATGGAATACCCGAAGGACAGATTATTCTTGCTTTCGCTTGGGATCGGTGCGAAATTCCTGGCGGAGAAACTGTTCCTGGAAGGGTATCGCGTACTCGACATCGGGAATTTGGATATGGAATACGAGTGGTATCTCCATCAGGCAAAATATAAAGAAAAATTGGATAAACATGAAGTAATCGGTGAAGATGCCAATAAAAGAGCAGGATATAATGATTACTTGTCACAGATTAAGAAACGGATTGTATAGGCGGGAAGAAGCAGGTTTGCAGATGCAGGCTCGCAGATGCAGGGAAATGGAGTATAAGGGATAATGAAAGTCTTATATATGTCACATAGATATCATACGAATCAGACGACGATTATGAAGGGATGGAAAGAGAACGGACATGAAATCCGCTTCTTAAGCCAGTATGCCGGGAAGGTGGAGGACTATACTTACGTAAAACCGATTGTAGTCGGATATTCGAAGCTTTTTCAGGCGTTTGACTATCTTTACATTCATTTCCTGAAACGAAAAGACCCTGCGGCAATTGATATGAAATTAAAGTGCGGTGTCCCGCCGCTTTTCAAGCTTGTCAAATATATAAGAGAGTTTGCGCCGGATGTTGCTATTCTACGGGAGCGTTCCATTTATACCATTGTGATGAATGCTGTTTGCAAGCATTATCATATTCCGACGATACTCTATAATTTGAGCCCGGTATGGGAGGAGCCAAAAAAGAGGGATTTGGCGCATAAAATTGTATGGAAACTAACGCCGAAGTACCGTATGACGCCGACGAACCTGGTAGGGATTGATTTTACAGGGCTTGTGAAAGACGAAAACGGGTATTGGGCGCCGTTTTTAATGGAGCCGCAGCTTCCGCCGGAAGAAAAGACCTATTTTGCAAATGGCAGGGTCAATATTTTCTGTATCGGGAAATACCAGGAACGTAAGAACCATCAGATGATGATAGAAGCGATGGAAGAGCTGCTTCCCAAATATGACCTTCATCTGACGATTGCCGGGGAAGTATCCAATCACTTTCATGAAGAATATTTCCGCAACGTATCGGAATATGTGAAGTCACACCATTTGGAGGATCGTGTCACTTTTTATAAGAATCTCAACAGAAGCGCCATATCGGAAGAATACAAGAAGGCGGATGTCTATGTAGTGCCCAGTACGGGCGAACCGGCGTCCATTACCGTGATCGAGGCGATGGCTTTTTCCGTCCCGGCAATCAGCGGCAGCGATAACGGCACGGCAAGCTATATTGATTTTGGGAAGACCGGATATGTTTTCCGGGATAATGATAAAGAAGACCTGAAAGATAAATTAGAGAAAATCGTATGTGACAGAGAGAACCTTGTGCAGATGGGAGCGGCAGGCTACCGGCATGTACAGGAGAATTTCCAGTTCCGTAATTATTATGCGCAGATTGAAGCGATCCTGCGCAGGATGAAGGCAGATTAAGCTTAGGATGGCTCATCCATAATGGACGCGGCATGGCATTATGGTAGGGGAATCAAATTGAGCGGTTATAGCAAAGAGGTTTAAGCGGATGACAAAGTTTTGCAAAAGACATGCGGAAACGCTGCTTTATCTAGGTATGGCAGTGATTGCCATGATAGGGTTTCTGTTCCTTGGAGAGCCTGGTTATTATCTGATTGATGACAGTGAGAGCTATATGAGCCTTGCCAGTGGCATGGAAGGCGTTATGCCGGTTTATCCATTCTTTCTGCATGGCAATAAACTCTTATTTGGCGAGGACAGTTATTTAAATGTAGTAATCGTGGAACAGTCGCTGTTCGCCGCCGTCTGTGTCATTATTTTAATCAGGACGCTGAAAAAGCGGTTTGGGTTGAATGGACTGGAATCGGTTATATGTTTTTTCCTGGCGTTGCTGACTTTTACGGCAGATTTGCCTGAGACGATGGTGACTCGTGAAATCTTAACGGAAGGACTGGCGTATGCGGCTTTTTATCTATTTATGGCGGCATTGCTAGAGACGGTCTGGCGTAAGAGTTGGAAATGGTACGGCATTCTGTGTGCGACAACGTTATTTCTTTCGGCGATCCGTTCACAATTACAGATTCTGTTTGGTGTGTGCGGGATCGCCTGTATTTATATTATAGTTTGCCGTGGAATGAGGGCAGCAAAGAGAAGAATGCCTCTACGGATGTTGGGCGCAGTGGCAGGATGCCTTTTGACCGGACTTGCCGGAATCTGGATGACGGCGCAGATTGCGGGGAATTACCGGGTGATGACGCTCCGGCTCCGTAGCGAGCAGGGGGCGCCTGTAGTGCAGGCACAGCAGGAGACGCCGGAGCAGCAGGCGGAAACAGCGCAGCAGGAGACGCCGGAGCAGCAGGCGGAAACAGCGCAGCAGAAGGCATCAGAACAGCAGATGGAAGAAGCAGCACAGCAGGAGGCCTCAGAGCAACAGGCGGAAACAGCACAGCAAACGGCGCCAGTGCAGGAAGCCGGAAGAGTGCGGCAGAAGGTTACGACAAGCCAGTACATTTCATTGATCTTTAATAAGGGAATGTATGAAGCGGATTATGAGGACTATCAGTTATTTGCGGATGGACAGGTACGGGAACTATTTCTCCGGTTATATGATAGGGTGGATCGGGAGCAGTACCGGTATGAGTATGCCACCCCTGGGCTATGGATGTGGAAAGACATTATGGATTCTGCTCTGATCGGAGTAGTATGTATACAGGAACAGGATGATTTTTACCTTGCACAATACCCGGAACTTCTCTATGATAGTAGTTATTCTTATGTGCGGAATCATAACCAGATAGAGATAGGACTTACATTGATAAAAGCGCATTGGGGAAGGTTTTTATATCATACGCTGATGCTCCTGCCACAGGCGTTTGTCAGTACGGTATTTTTCCAAATGAAGCGCATCTATCTTTTATGCCATATAATTACGCTTTTTCTGTATTTGTCAGCTATAGCGCTAACGGTATGGGCCTACAGAAATAAGAGGGTACAGAATGCGTATGGGGAGTTCATGGCGGCTGTTTTATGCACGAATGTGGTAATGGTGGTGGTGGTATCCGTTGTCTTTTTTGGACAGAAACGGTATATGTTCTATAATTTCGGTATTTTTTATATTTCTTATTTCTTGTTATTGCTACAGATCTGGAAACAATATGCGAAAAGCTTTGTGACAGGTATCATAGAGAAGCATAAGAGAATACGGGCGGACCGGAAATAGAAATGAATGGAAATGAATAAAACAGAATGCAAAAGCATAGAAAGGCAAGCCGATGCAGAGTGAGAAAAAGATAAAAGTGCTGATTATCATACCAGCTTATAATGAGTCGGAGAATATTGAACAAGTGATTGACCACTTGATCAGCCAAGCGCCTCAATATGATTATCTGATCGTAAACGATGGCTCGACAGATTCGACTTTGAATATATGTGAGAAGAAAGCGTATCGGTATATCAATTTACCCATTAATCTGGGAATTGGCGGCGCGGTGCAGGCAGGCTATGTATATGCTGCCAAGTATAATTATGATATTGCCATCCAGATGGACGGGGACGGGCAGCATGACATTGCGTATCTGGCAGATATGTTGAAGCCTCTAATGGATGGGACGGCAGATGTGGTAATTGGTTCCCGTTTTATCAAGAAAGAGGGTTTCCAATCGTCGAAGACGCGCAGGATTGGCATTAGCATCTTAAGCTTTCTGATCCAACTGACGACCGGACGTAAGATCATTGATGTGACCAGTGGCTACCGTGCCGTGAATAAGAGATTTATCGGTATTTATGCGAAAGATTATCCGACCGATTATCCGGAGCCGGAGGCAATTGTTACGGCGGTCATGCACAGAGGAAGGGTAATGGAAGTGCCGGTGCAGATGAGAGCAAGAGAAGGCGGCAAAAGTTCCATTACGTTTCGGAAATCTATTTATTATATGATAAAGGTGACACTGGCTATCCTGGTATGCCGGTTAAGTTATGGATTCAGAAGAGCCAAAGCCGTTCCTGAAAGAGCGGAAAGAAGTTAACAGGTTTTGAGAGGAGCTGGAAGATAGAGATGATTCCTTCAACATTACGAGTTACGCTGATCATAGCGGTGCTTTGCTATTTCATCATTATCCTATATTTTCTGAAACAGCGCGCATTGAATTTGAAATATACGCTGCTCTGGCTGCTGGCGGGAGCGGTGATGGGGGTTTTGGTTGTCATCCCGGAGCTTTTGGTGCGGATTATTCATATATTCGGCATAGAAGACAATATGAATGGACTCTTTATCATGTGCATCGCTTTCATGCTTATGATCTTAATGGCGTTAACGTCCATTGCCTCTAGGCAGAATATGAAGATCAGGACGCTTGTGCAGGAAATCGGGATATTGGATAAGCGGATCCGGGAGTTGGAGACAAGCATAGAGGAGCAGCAGGATAAATCAAAGACCCCGCTGCAAGCAACGGGGTATCAAACTTGCAGCGCTGTAGAGCAGCGGGGTATTTGACCCTCGCGGCAGTTGCCAAATGTCTGCAAGCAGCCACTTGGCTCGTTGCCCGCGGGAATAAAGGAGAAGTATGAAAATGGCTGACGGCAAAAGAAACGCTTATATGGATTTCCTAAAGGGACTGGCGATCGTGGCAGTAGTTGCCGGGCATAGCCTTACCGATGTAGCGGGGGGATATCTCCTTTGCAATGTGATTTATTCTTTCCATATGCCGCTCTTAATGTTTATCTCCGCTTATCTAGAAGAACAGAACCGGGATAAATATGAGAGCCAAGAATGGAAGATGCTGTGCAAAAGAGCCGGAGGATTATTGCTTCCCTATGTCAGTTGGAGCATTTTATATGAAGTGATGTCGGGACAGTTATGGGCGATGGATCTTAAGAATTTCGGGTTACAGCTCTTGGGATATACACAGACCGGGTTATGGTTTTTCCCGGTATTATTTGGTTTGAAAGTGATGCATTACGGTTATTGGCTTTTGCAGCGGAAATTGAGGAGGGGGGGGCTAAGATCCGGCTTGCTACCAGACATGCTGTTATGCGCTCTCCTGGAAGTAATAGCCGTTATACTGGCATTTGTGACAAGGCAGCCATTTGTCATTAATATGTTAAGCTATGCAATCCCTTATTTCCTCGCGGTTATCATTGTGGGGCATAAAGAGCTTGCAGATGTGATGGAGAGCGAATGGCTGGCAGCGGGTTCTATGCTTGTCTATCTGTTCCTTTTCCCGTCGTTTGTATTTCATGATACTAACTGGACGACACAGGTACTGAAAATCGTATTGTCCGTATGTGTGATCGTAATCTGTTGTAAAGCACAGAAAATCTGGGAACAGAATCGTTTGCATACGGTATTGTGCCTGTTTGGGAAGTATTCACTGGCAATCTACGTGCTGCACGGCTTTTTCATAGATTATGTCGTATATTTGGACAAGTTAGAATCCGCCTATCTGGTAGCAGCATCATCGGTTTTGCTGGCATTTACGGTCGCAGGGGTCTGCACTGGCATTGCGCGGATCATAGAATGTTCGGCGTGGTGTAGGAAAGTTTTGTTTGGAAAATAAGATAGGAAAATGAAGGATGGAAAAGATTGCGATTGATTTGTTGTGGCTCCGTCCCGGGAAAGTCGGGGGGACGGAATCTTATATCAGGAATCTGTTAGACGGCCTGAAGAAGCTGGATGAGGATTTTGACTTTACGCTATTGGTATCACTGGATAATGCAGATACTTTCCGGGAATACGAGAAAGACAGGCGATTCCATCTTCTGCGTGTGAAAATCGAATCAGCAGGTATAGCAAAACGGATCCTATGGCAGAATCTCTGCCAGAACAGACTGCTTCGCCGCCATGGCTTCCGGAAATGTTTCGAGCCTGTATATTGCAAGCCGTGGCTGAACGGGGGCATTTGTTATACTTGTGTCATCCATGATTTGCAGGCGTTCCACTACCCACAGTACCATCCATTCCATGAAGTGGCATATTCCAGGCTCTGTTGGAGAATGGATATCATCAATGCGGCAAGGATTGTGGCGATATCCGATTGGGTCAGGTCAGACATCATAGAGAAATATCATAGGGAAGATATTGAAGTCATCTATAATCCGATCCTGGTGAAAAAAGAGGAAACTGAGGATTTTGCGACGTTACAGGACAAATATCATATCACGCGGGGAAAATACTTCTACACTGTCAGCCAGATGATACCGCATAAAAACTTGATGACTTTAATCGCCATGATGGAGATCATGGCAAAAAGGCTAGAAAACAATCTTGTACAGGGCAAGGAAGAGGAGCTGCCTGATAAATTGTTGATCAGCGGCGTAAACGGCAATGCGGCGGAAGCGTTAAAGAGACAGATCAGAGAGAAAGGTTTGCAGGATACGGTTATTTTGACAGGTTATGTCAGTAACCGGGAACGGAATGCACTGTATCAGAATTGCCATACGTTTTTGTTCCCAAGCGTCTTCGAAGGATTTGGGATGCCCCCGGTCGAAGCGATGTTTTTCGGAAGCCGTGTCGTGACGACCAAATGTGCGTCTATACCCGAAGTTACGCAAGGAAAAGCCATTTATGTGGAGGATCCATATGACGCTGAGGAATGGATTGACAAGATTGTAGCAGAGGAGAAAACGGAAGGACAAAGAGCACCATCAGAGGCAAAGTCAGGGCAGAAAGAACGGGTACAGGAAGTCCCGGAGCTAAGCGGGCATATACAGGAAAATCCAGGACGAAGCGGGCAGGAAAAAGAAGACACAGGACAAAGAACCATGGATTTCGGATTATATGCGCCGGAACGGATTGCTAAGAAATATCTGGATTTTCTAAAGGAGCCGGTATGGAAGAAAAAATAAGCGTTATACTAGTGAATTATAATGGGAAAGCGTATAATGATAAATGCATTGTCTCTATCCTGCGAAGTACGATAGGTAGCAGAATAGAAATCGTAGTGGTGGACAATGCCTCGACAGATGATTCGCTTGCGGCGCTTTATGCCAACTGGGGGGAAAACCTACAGGTGCATATTCTGCCGCTAGATGACAACTATGGATTTTCCAGGGCGAATAATGAGGGCATCCGCTGGTCGATAGGACAGGGAATAGAATATTTCCTGCTTTTGAATAATGATACGGAAGTGGAGCCGGATGCGATTGGGAAGATGTTACGGTATCATCAGGAGACAAAGGGCATCATCGTTCCGAAGGTTTTATATGCCGATAAGAAAGATACGGTATGGTGTGCCGGGGGAAGCTTTTCCCCAATCATCCGCAAAGCGGCACAGAGAGGATTAAACGAAACAGACCAAGGACAGTATGACACAAACGGTGAATGTGAGTTTGCGAATGGATGTGCTATGCTTTTATCGAAAGAGATTATTGAGGAGAACGGATTTCTGGATGAGCGTTTTTTCCTCTATTATGAAGATACGGAATATAGCATGAGGGCGTCTAAGAACGGTATCGGGATCTGGTACCGGGCGGATGCCGTTGTCTATCATAAAGTCAATGGCTCTACAAAAGGGAATGAAAAGCCTGCCAATGCCTATTACATCAGCAGGAACTGGTTGCTTTGCAACAGTCTGCACCTACGGGAAGGATGTCGGGGAAGAGGCAGGTTTTCTCTTTTCTTTGTCTATTATCTCTGTAACAGGTTTGCATGGCTGGGCATTTGGTTTTTACAAGGAAAGCGGGATATGTGTAAAGCTACAGTCCGGGGCATAAGGGATTTCTTCCATAAAAAGTGGGGGAGAATGGGGCAAGCACCGTGATGGGATAAGCGGTGAGGATATCGAAACTTGTCTTTTTATGGTAAGTTTGTTATACTGAGGTTGCGTATAAACAGGGACTGATGGAAAGGCTTAATTGTCAAATAGGGAATAGGAAAGATGGAGAAAACAATAAAGCCAGTAAATGTAGGGCAGATCGAAGCGTATTTGAATACGGCAGGCATTCCTTTTATGGTCGAAGGGGACAGGGAGACATCTGTCATAGGGTTTTCTTCTTTGAGCCATTACCGGGACAATACGGTTACATGGATTAATGCCAAGAAAACAGATATCGAATTGCCAAAGGATATTTCAATCTGCGTTGTGCAAGAAGGCGTGGAAATACAAGCGGAGGCTAAGATTATTTCTCCTAATTCAAAGGCGACGTTCTTCTCCATTTTAGAAAGGTTCTGGGGAACAGGTGAAGAGGAAAATGAGCCTGCAATTGGGGAAGGAAGCGTAATTGGCCCAAACGTCCGCATAGGCGAAAATGTAAAGATTGGATGTAATTGCTCTATTAGAGGGGAAATATATATCGGCGATGGGACGACCATAGGTGATAATGTAGTCATTAGGAACAGAGTGGAGATAGGGAGGAACTGTACTATCCAGTCACTTGTGGCGATTGGTGAAGACGGATATGGCTATCGTGAGGATGAGGGACACATCAAGACGATGAATAAGCACTTTGGCGGAGTCGTGATTGAAGATGACGTTTTCATCGGAGGACATACGAATATAACCAGAGGGACCATTGATGATACAGTGATTAAGAAAGGCACGAAAATAGCGCAGACTACGCTAATTGCACATAATGATTATATCGGAGAAAATGTAGCCATTGTGTGCGCGCAGCTATTTGGCAGCGTCACGGTAGGGGACAACGCCTATGTATCATCCAGCATTATACGGAATCAGAGCAAGATAGGAAGCGGTTCCATTGTCGGCATGGGTTCTGTGGTGACACAGGATGTAGAAGATCATAAAGTGGTCATGGGCTTACCGGCAAAAGTGGTGAGGGATAGCCGCCAACAGGGAAAGCTATAAGGAGAGCCGAGAGTGAAGTTTACATTAGAAGCATACGAAGCAATGCTAAAGAAGCTAAGCGATAAAGGGTATCAGTTTAAGAATTATAAGAACTGGCAGGAATCTGAGAAAACGGTAATATTGCGCCATGACGTAGACATGAATTTGGAAAAGGCGGCGTTACTGGCAGAATTTGAAAATGATGTCTGCCAGGGAAAGGCCGATGCTACGTATTACGTACTGGTATCTACTGATTTTTATAACATACATTCCAAAGCATCCAGGGAATATCTGAGAAAGATCATACGAAGCGGCGGCAACATAGGCCTGCATTTTGATGAAGTGCAATATCCTATCTCTAATGAAGAAGAAATGATTGCATATGTTAATCGCGAAATAGAAATACTATCGAATGCGATTGGTGAGAAAGTGGATACCGTTTCGATGCACCGTCCATCGGAGAAGGTATTGTCAGCTAATATAGAGTTTCCAGGGGTCATCAATTCCTATAATGAGATTTATTTTAAGCAAATGAAGTATGTGTCTGATTCAAGGCGGCATTGGCGCGAAAATGTGGATGATATCATAGAGCAGGCAGCATATCCAAGGCTTCATGTGCTGACGCATCCTGTTTGGTATAGGAGAAGCCAGGAACAGGATTTGCGAGAGACATTGAAAGAGTTGGTGTTGCATGCTGCATTAGACCGCTATGATTCCCTTTTTGATAACTTCCGCGACTTAGGAGATGAGCTTAGAAGAACTGAGATTGAGGAGCTGATCGCACAGCAAGAGAAGTAAAGGGCGGGGAGTAAGAATTGGAGATTAGTGTGAGAAGTGCTTCTAAAGCTCACAGCAGAGGCTGTTTCGCTAAGAAGTACTAAGTCTCACACTGGAGAATGCCCCCAAAATAGGGCATTCTCCGCACAGATTTGTGCCGCTATGAAGTAGCGGTATGGGGGCTAGAATGAAAAAAGGATATTATATTCATTTTCAGGGAAGCTCGTCTATAGGTGTCAGGAAAAAAATTGATATGCAGATAGAAGAGTTTTCTAAGCATTATGAGATAGAAGAGCTGGAAGTGCAAACACCTGAGAGGACGCTATTGCAGAGGATTTGGGGATTGTTCCCAACTGCTTCCATAAGCAGAGGTTATCAAGCGACGATGGCTCAGTTAAAAGAGCCGGATTTTATCTATGTGCGCCGTGCTGTAGCGGATAGGAAGTATTTGCAGTTTTGGGAAAAGATAAAAGAGCGATTTCCGCAATGTAAGATTATCGTCGAAATATTTACGTACCCGTATGATAAAGATGAATTTGCCAAATGGGATGCCTGGCCGTTTTATATAAAAGAATTACTTTATCGCAGAAAGCTGAAAAAGTATGTTGACCGGTTTGTGACGTATACGGATGATAAAGAAATTTTTGGCGTTCCGACCATACGGACAATCAATGGGATTAAGATAGAGAACATCACGCTTGTGGAAGGAAAGTATGATGAGGATCAAATAACGTTGATTGGCGTTGCGCATATGCAAAGCCATCATGGGTATGAAAGAATCATCGAAGGCATGCGGGATTTCTATCAAAAGAAAGACAGGAAGCATACAGTCTCGCTATTGCTGGTTGGCGATGGGCCGGAGAAAATGCATTATCAGTCGTTGGCACAGAAATATGGCTTAGAGGAATATGTGAAATTTTATCCGACTCTTTCCGGGCAGCAGTTGGATGAGATGTACGATAAAAGCGATATTGCTTTGGCTTCTTTTGGCACATATAAGAAAGGGGTCTTTGGGAAATTGTCCGCCTTGAAGACAAGAGAGTGCCTTGCGAAGGGAATGCCTCTGATCACGGGATGCGAAATAGACGTATTGGATGAGACGTATCCATACGTCAGGAATTTTCCTAATAGTCCGGAGAAAGTGGATATTGATGAAATCATTCGGTTCTATGAAGGCATAAAACGGAAAAATAAAGATAAAACAACAGTGGCGAACATAATCCGGGAGTTTGCCGTGCAGAATGTGAGCATGGATTCTGCGATGAAGCCGATTGTAGATTATATAGAAAGTTGAGAAAAATAATGATAGTGCATATTGTCGGAAACAGACCACAGTTTATTAAGTTAGCTCCTTTGTACCATGAGTTGCAAAGAAGAAATTATGAGCAGTGTATCATCCATAGCGGGCAGCACTATGACGCTAATTTGTCAGACATTTTCTTTGAAGAATTGGGCATTCCCCAATCCCATACCAATTTGCAGGTGGGAAGCGGGAGCCATGCGGAGATAACGGCAAGGGCGATGCTTGGCTTGGAGACGGAATTGATAAAACTGGCGCCACAGCTCATTATTTTATATGGGGATACGGATACTACATTAGCAGGGGCGCTTGTTGCAGCCAAACTGAATATACCGACAGCGCATGTCGAAGGTGGAATAAGGACTTACCATAAGGATAACCCAGAAGAAAGCAATAGAGTTGTGACGGATCATTTGTCAGATATTTTATTTTGCTCTGATAAAGCTTCTGTGGAATGCGCACAGAAAGAAGGGTTGGGCGAAAAAGCGTTTTTGACGGGTGATATCATGTATGATACGTTTCTTCTATCGACTGGTAAAGAAAGCCAGAAAGTACAGGAAGATATCATTTTAATGACCTGGCATAGACAAGAGAATACGGCGAGCAAAGAAAGAATGGAGAGCATTATCCGCCTGATCCGAAGATTAGAGGGGAATATCGTCTGTCCTCTGCACCCAAGGACACAGAAGTGCTTGAAAAATTATGGCTTGTGGGAAGATATCATGAGCATTAAACATTTAGAAATAATAGAACCTGTCGGATACCTGGAAATGACTGCGCTTATGCAAAGAGCCAGGCTGATTGTCACCGATTCCGGCGGCGTTTCCAAAGAATCTTCTTTTGCCGGGGCGAAATGCCTGTTTATGGTAGATTTGGACGTATGGGATGATCTGGTAAAGTCAGGGTGGATATGGAAAGTAAATCCGGAATGTGAGGGTAGCATAGAAGCGGCGCTTTCCTTTGCGAAAGCAGCGGAAAGAGTAGCAAAAGAAGACCGTCCGCAGTATTATGGAGATGGACATGCAGCAGCGAAAATGGTAGATTTGCTGGAAAAATATTCGTATGTTTAATTAATCTATTCTTAGAAAAGGGAGTAACTTATGAAATATGCATTGATTGGATGTGGCAGGATATCGCCGAACCATTTTGCGGCAGCAAAAGCAAACAAGCTGGAAATCGTCGCAATCTGTGATCTGGAAACTGCCAATATGAGAGATAAGAAGCTTAAATTTGATCTGGATGACTCTGTTAAACAGTATACAGATTACGTGGAAATGCTTCAAAAAGAGCGCCCGGAATTGGTAGCTATTGCTACCGAGAGCGGCAAACATGCTGAAATTGCCTTAACGTGCATGGATTATGGATGCCATTTGATTATCGAGAAACCGATAGCCTTGTCTATAGCCGATGCGGATAGCATTGTTGAGAAAGCGAACCGCTTGCATTTAAAAGTATGCGCCAGCCACCAGAACAGATTTAACAAATCTATCCAAAAAATCCGGGAAGCCGTAGAAAAGAACCGGTTTGGCAGGATGTTCTATGGGACCGCACATGTCAGATGGTGCAGGGACCGGGAATATTATGACAGGGCTAACTGGCGGGGGACATGGGAGCAAGATGGAGGCGCCCTGATGAACCAGTGTATTCATAACATTGATTTGCTACGCTGGATGATGGGAGATGAAATAGAAGAAGTAGTGGGTATGACAGACCGCCTTCACCATAATTATATAGAAGCGGAAGATTTCGGCATTGCATTGATCAAATTCAAGAATGGCGCCTACGGTATTGTAGAGGGTACGACGAATATATATCCTCGGAATTTGGAGGAAACATTATATCTTTTTGGCGAAAAGGGCACTGTCAAAGCAGGCGGGACATCGGTGAATGTCATTGAGGAATGGCGGTTTTCCGATATACTGGATAATCCGGAGGAAGTAAAAAGGCAGTTCCATGAAAATCCGCCTAATGTTTATGGATACGGGCATACGCCGTTATATGCGGATGTGATTGATGCCATTGAAAATGACAGAAAACCTTATGTGGATGCAGAAGCAGGAAAAAGAGCGCTGGAGTTGGTCCTGGCAATTTACCAGTCAGCTTATACGGGAGCCTCTGTAAAATTGCCATTGGAGAAATGTGCTACGATAGATTTTGACGGAAGATTTTCTCAAAACCATAAGAGAGGGATTTCATAAATATGAAAGACATTATTGTATTGACATATGATGTGCCACATCGAAAAACATATGATACGTTGTGTTTATTAAAAGCCAAAGGATACCAAAGTGTATTTGTATATGCAAAACCCTTTCACTATCAGAAGAAATTCACGCCGTTATTTGAGCATAGACCCGTTGCAAACGGAGTTAGTACATGCGAATTATGTGAAAGCTTTGGCTATTCATATAAACAATGGGAAGGCGATCTATTGGAATTTGATGAGAGAAAGATAATATTAGTATGTGGTGCAGGAATTATACCGGATAAAATGGTTCAGCAAAATGACATCATAAATTCGCATCCTGGTTATATCCCGGAAGCTAGAGGGCTTGATGCATTGAAATGGGCGATCGTAGAAAATAAAAAGATAGGTTGCACCACACATTTTCTAGGGAACGAGATAGATGCCGGATTGATTATTGAGAGAAAGGAAATTCCTATTTTAAGCAATGATACCTTTCATGCTTTGGCATACCGTGTTTATGAACAAGAAATCATTATGTTGGTCAATGCGATTGAAAAAGTAGAAGAGCAACATTTATATGTATCGGGAGAAGGACATGAAGTACACAAAAGAATGCCCCATGTGGTTGAAGCCGATTTATTAGAGTTATTTGAAAAAAGAAAGCGGGAGTATAATGGAATTTCGTGATTTGAAGAAGCAATATTTGCAACATAAAGAAGCAATTGACTCGGCAATCCAAAATGTCCTGCTGGATGGCCAATTCATAGGCGGGGAACCTGTCAGACTGTTAGAAGAGAAGCTTGCGGATTATGTAGGCGTAAAGCACTGTATCTCCTGCGCTAATGGGACAGATGCCCTGCAACTGGCGTTAATGGCTTGGGAGATTGGAGAAGGAGATGCGGTCTTTGTCCCGGATTTTACCTTTTTCTCAACGGCTGAAGTCCTTCCATGGGTCGGTGCGGTTCCTGTTTTCGTAGATGTGGAGCAGGATACATTTAATATATCCGTGAAATCTTTAGAAGAAGCAATTCAAAACGTGCTTGCCGAAGGCAAATTAACGCCGAAAGCGGTCATTGCGGTGGATTTGTTCGGTCAGCCTGCTGATTATGCAGCAATCCGGGAAATGACAGAGAAATATCAATTGCTGCTGTTAGAAGACGGCGCGCAGGGATTTGGTGGCAGGATTGGGATGCAAAAAGCGTGCAGCTTTGGGGAGATCGCGACGACTTCCTTTTTCCCGGCGAAACCGCTTGGATGTTACGGAGATGGCGGAGCTGTGTTCACTGACAATGATGAGTGGGCGGACTTGCTGCGCTCTTATAAAGTGCATGGGAAAGGCGCGGACAAGTACGATAATGTAAGAATTGGGATGAATTCCAGGCTAGATACGTTACAGGCAGCGATCTTACTGGAGAAAATGAAATTTCTGGATGAAGAAATAGTTCGATGCAATGAAGTGGCGGCAGAGTATAGCAGGCTATTAGAAGACGCTGTGAAGACTCCTGTGATTATGCCGCAGATGTATTCCTCATGGGCGCAGTATACGATCTGTCTGACAGATAAGGGAATGAGAGACCATGTGATGGACAAGCTGAAAGCGGAAGGGATTCCGACAGCTATTTATTATAAAACGCCCATGCATTTGCAAACTGCTTTCAAGAATATAGCTCGTGCAGGATTAACCTATCCGGTATCGGAGCGGCTTTGCGATACGTGTTTATCTTTGCCAATGCATGGTTACCTACAAAAGCATGAAATGGAAAAGATATGTGACGTATTGAAAGCATTGCTACAGGCATGAAGCGCAATGAAATAGTATTGGCAGTATTCCGGCATTGTAGGATTAGTGGCGAAGCATAGGAAATGAGGAAAATAGGCATGGAGAAGACTACGGGAAATTATAATGGCCTGGATTTGGGAAAGTTTATCATGGCCATTTTGGTGGTTTCGATCCATACCCATCCTTTGGCTGATTGCGCTAACCGTCTCCTATATGCCATATGGGCGAATCTTTCGCCTATGGCAGTCCCGTTTTTCTTTGTGACGACGTCCTGGCTATTCTTTAATAGGGAAGATGATATTTATTCGGAGAAGTGCAGGGAAGATTTACGGAAGCGTATCTGCCATTTCGGGTTCTTATATATTTTATGGGAAATCCTCTATTTGCCTTGTATCCTGACGGGATACTATAGAGCCGGCGGCAGCTTGGCTTTTAATACGGTCGATTATATTAGAAAGTTTATTTTGGTAGGTTCGAATTATTATTCTTCACAGTTTTGGTTTTTATTGGCGATGGTATATATGTTGATAGTATTATTGCTGTTCTTAAAGTGGAGATTGTCATTAAATAAAATATTCATCATCTCTTGTCTGTTTTATGGAATTGGTACTATAATAAATCATCTAATCGAGATACGGCCCGATGGAGCGAGTGGGATTTTATGGTTATTGGTCAGATATTTCAGCAGTCTTTGTAATGAGTCAATTGTCCTGGCGCGGTTTATCTATATCGCATTAGGCATGATTATGGCAAAACGGCATACCGTCCTGACGAAGGGAAAGATTGCGTTATTTTTTGTCATAGGCGTTTTAGGGCGTACGATAGTTCCGGGATGGTATTTGCTAGAAAGCGTTGCGCTGTTATTGGAAGTGATTGCCGTTTTCCAGCTATTTATGCAATTAGACCTTGGCAGCCATCCCATTTATAAGAAGCTGAGAGAATCAAGTATGGTATTGTATTATACGCATTTTTACTTTATATTTTTGTATGAATTGGTTTTTCATGACTTTTCGCAGAGTGGATGGAAGCTGTTTGGGATATGTCTGTTATGTTGCTTGCTTTTTTCCGCTTTGGTGATCCGCTTGAAACAGAATCATTCCTTTAGATGGCTGAAGACAATGTTTGGATGATGGTTTGATAGCTCATCTGAAGCAGGAGGCATAGATTGCGTAGAAAATTAGTTATTGTATTTGATGAATTTCCGTTTACATTTGGGGAATATTCTTTTGTCAAAACGGAATTGGAGTATTTGGCAGAGCGTTTCGAAGTGAGCATTTTGTCATTATCCGCTTCCATGGAGCTTACAGTGGAGATTGATGAACGGATTGCGCTATATCATTGTATCAGGAAATTTGGCATTAAGGAAAAAGCCTTGGCAGTGATACAGTTTCTATTATCAAGGGATGGACAGGCGGAGATCAAGAGAATACTGCGTACAAAACAGCAGATAAAGGGTCGCTTGTATGATGCCATTGTATATTTTAGCTCAGCGAAACAGCTACAGAAGTATATTAGAAAACAGCATTTGCTGCAAGGTGATGAACTGATTTATTCTTATTGGTTTAATGCCAACTGTCTGGCATTTCTGATGGAAAAGAGAAGATATCCGAAGATTCGGGTAATATCAAGGATACATGGATATGATTTATATGAGGAAAGGAATATCCATTGCAGACAGCCGTTTAGGGAATGCATGGATGAATTGATTGATAAGGTTTTCTTTGTAGCGGATGCAGGGAAACAGTACTATTTGGATCGCTGGGCGCCCATGCAGAGCAAAAACGGTAAATATGTCGTAGCGCCGATCGGCACTGTAAACAGTCATGTAAGCCATAGACAGGCGCCAGTGAGAAAGAACAGATATTTCCATATCGTAAGCTGTTCTAGCGTCATTTCGCTTAAAAGGGTGCATCTTATTATAGAAGGATTGGCGCAGATAACAGATATAAATGTTAAGTGGACACATTTTGGCACTGGTGATCTTTGGGATGAGATCATAGAACGTGCGGCAGTTTTATTAGGGGCGAAAGAAAATATTTCTTATGATTTAGCAGGTTTTGTCCCTGTTGAAGATATTATGGAGTTTTATGAAAATAATGATATAGATTGCTTCATAACGACATCTTCCACGGAAGGATGTCCTGTGTCTATTCAGGAAGCAATGTCATATGGCATTCCGGTTATTGCTACGGCGGTAGGAGAAATCCCGAACATGATGAAAGGGAATGGTATTCTTTTGCCAGAGAATCCGTTACCGCAGGATGTGACGACTGCCATCAGCAGGTTGTATACGGCTAGTGAAGAAGAAATTTTGGCGATGCGTGAGAGATCAAGAGCATTATGGGAGAAGAGATATGATGCTATGAAAAACGCAGAGATATTTGTGAAGGATTTGGAGGAAATTGTCTGATTTCCATGGACAGATGGATAGCAGACAGATTAGAGGAAAGACTATGCATGGTTGGTTAGCGGCGAAGAAAATGAATATTGCAAGCCTGGGTGAATTCCAGGATATGGGGGAATGTAAACAATGCAATCACTTGTTAAATAAATTCCCGGATGACCAGATCCTCATAGAAAATGACGAATATGTCAGCTTTTTAAACGGTTATATCCATAACAAAGCAGACTATAACAGGGGCACTTCTATGGATTGGCCTACAGCGTTCTCGCGGGCGCTGCAACAGGATGTGGGAGAATGCATCAAGAAGCTCAGAGGAGGGTTTTGCGGTTACTTTTATGATAAGAGGGCTGACATCGTAATTCTATATACTGATCAATCGGTGGTAAAGCCAGTGTATTATTATATGGATGGCGACAAATGGATGCTGTCTGACAGAATGGATTATATGGTGGAGGTGTTAAAAGCCAATCAGATTTCATACGACTTTAATCCATTAGCAGCAAAATATATGCTTACTTATGGATATATGATAGATGATTCTACTTTTATCAAGCAAATCCACCGCTTATTGCCAGGTATGTATGTCTGTATAGAAAAAGGCCAGGCATCGCTTACGAGATACCATATGATAAAAGATGAGGGCATTGATGTTTCCGAAACGGAAGCGGTTGAGATAATTGACCGTGCGTTCCGGGAAGCTATTAGAAGAGAGTTTGAGAAAGACAGAGAATATGGTTATCGCCATTTGGTAGATTTAAGCGGAGGCTTAGATAGCCGTATGGTGTCTTGGGTTGCCCATGAAATGGGATATACGGATCAGGTAAATGTCACATATAGCCGGATGGGATATCGTGACGAGAAAATATCCAAGCAAATAGCGGCTTATCTGGGACACGAGTATGTATTTAAACCTTTAGATGATGTAAAGTGGATGTATGACATAGAGGAAACAACATCTTTAAATAATGGGTCGGCTCTGTATTCGGGCATTACCGGAGGCGCAAGGATGCTAGCGTTGCTTCGGACAGAACAGTTTGGCATAGAACATACAGGGATGATAGGAGACTTAGTTGTCGGAAGTTTGTATCATGATAAAGCGTTTAGCTATGGGGCGCCGGTTTTTGGGAAAAACGCCTATTCCGGCATGCTGCAATATCAGTTTGACGAAGCGCTTCTGAAGGGGTATCCTTGTCAGGAGATGTTTGGCATTTACACAAGAGGCATGCTCGGTGCAGCGTCGTCTTATATTATCAGGCAGAATTTTGTCGAAACATCATCACCTTTTATGGATGTTGATTTCCTGGATGCGACATTTTCCGTGCCGTTTGATTATCGGAACCATCACCATATCTATATGAAGTGGATTCATGAGAAATATCCGAAAGCAGCGGAATTTGGCTGGGAAAAATGGGGAGGCGTCCGTCCAAAAGAAAATCTTATTTTTGCAAGAAAGATCAAGACAACTCAAAGACTATTCATACAGGCGGCCTGCACTGCTTTTCATATCCAAAATAAAGACAATATGAACCCGCTGGATTATTGGTATGATAAGAACAGGGATCTGCAAAAGTTTTATGAAGAGTTTTACAAAAATGGGATAAATACCCAGATTCTGGATGAAGAGCTTAGGAAAGATATTTCCATGATGTTCCAGACGGGAAATGTGACGGATAAAGGCATGGCGCTTACTGTGCTTGCCATGATTAAAAAATATTTTTAGGCGTTTTGCAATTGCCTCAAAAATTCTTTACCTGAAAGGAAAAATATAGCCATGCAACACTATAAAATAGAAGAACTTGATTTCTTATTCATATATGAGCATAAGGTCAGGGAACTGGAGAATTTATGCCTGCTCAAATATGAACTGGACAGGCGTGGATATAAAGTGAAAATCATGCATATTGAAGATGAGGAAGCGCTCAAGGCGATGCGTCCCATTTATCATGCGAAAGTAGTTGTGACCATGGCATGTTACCAAAACAGCTCTATCGAATGGCATACGAAAAATTTCGTCAAATTTGATAAGATTATTGATATGCAGTGGGAAAATATTGTCTTCCCAATGGACGAGAAGGACACGAAAGCTTTCAAAAATTATTCGGGCGTGGCAAAAGAAGTCGTCAGAGTCTCCTGGGGAGAAATGAATCGAAAGCGGATGCTAGAGGCTGCGAAGATGGACCCGAAGAAGGTTAAGCTGATCGGACATGTTGGCATGGATTTCCTGCGGGACAGTCTAAAAGGCTATTACCTTTCAAAAGAGGAAGTGCTTAGGGACTATGGGATTCCTGCAAATAAGAAGATTTTCCTTTTCGTATCCCCGTATTTTTCGGATTTCCACACGGAAGAATATCTGGTGGAAATGTGCAGACGGTTCGGAGAGGGCTGGCGCTATTATTACCAAGACTGTATGCTGCCATCCAAACAGATTATCTTAGAGTGGATGAGCAGGATCTGCGAGAAAAGGGAGGATGTCGTATTTATTTATCGCCCACATCCGGGAGAGGAAAGCCGGAAAGCGGATGAAATGACGAAGAAGTACCCTAACTTCAAGGTAATCGGGGAAAAGTCTGTTAAACAGTGGATTTTAATCAGTGATAAGGTATATACTGGCAATAGCTCTACTTTTGTAGAGGCATTTTTCGGGAAAAAGATGTGCTATCTGCTATTTCCGATACCAGTGCCTTCCGATTATGAGCTTGCTTTCTTGAAAGATGCGGATAAGATTTCTGTATTCGATGATTTTGAAAAGACGACACATGAAGATGACAGGCCGTTCCCGGTCAGCGAAAAATTGATTGATGAAGTCTATACCATTGATTGGGATAAGCCAAGCTATATAAAATTCGCGGATATGGCGGAAGAGGTCATTCGGGATCCTTATTATAATCTGACCAAAGAGCAGCTCAAAGCCTATTATCATGAGATGGGGACAGCGGAAAAGATTACCAAGGCCTTAACCAAGATAACACCGCTATATGATGTATATCTGACGATGTTAGAAAAAGATACGCCTAAATGGAAGTGGTTAGAAACAAAACGTGAGGCGAGAAGGAAGCTTGAGCAGATTGCCCATGAGTTTGAAAAGACAAGTGATGAGGAAATTGATAAGATTATAGCTAAAATAGCGAAAGAACTGGAAAAATAGACAGGAAAAGCAGAATGGAGGAAAAGTATGGATAAGACAATTACAGCAGTTATACCAGTGAAAGGAAACAGCACCAGATTACCCAATAAGAATATTCTGCCGTTTGCAGACTCAAATCTTCTGGTCCACAAAATCAGACAATTGAAACAAGTGGAAGAAATTACGGATATCATTGTATCTTCTGATTCCGACGAAATGTTGCAGATGGGTGAAGCAGAAGGGGTAACGGCAATCAAAAGGCCTACGAAGTATGCGGATGAATCAGTGCCTTTTGGCATGTTTCTTGAATATCTTAGTGATAATATGCCAAATGAGCATATCATGTGGGCATGTGTCACTTCGCCTTTGGTAGAGCCTTATTTGTATAGGAAAGCAATCAAGACGTATTTCGAGAAATTAGAGGAAGGATACGATTCTTTGATTACATGTTGCCCTTACCAGACGTATCTGATGGATGAAAAGGGTCCTCTGAATTTCAGCATGGGGCTTGCACATAAAAATTCTGAACAGCTTCCGTTGCTCTATCATTTCACAAATGGGGTGAACCTGGCGCCAAGAGTGAAGTTAAAGGAATGGCACTATAATTATGGCCCTAATGCGTACAGGCTGATGATCAACAAGAGAGAAGCGGCGGATATAGATGATGTATATGACTATGAATGCGCGAAAGCTATGTATGCCATGGAAGACCCGAATCCTACGAAATAAGGATGGGAAAGAACCGGCATGGGATAGGCAATCTAGGAAATATCATAAAGCATGAAGCGAAAAGCGAAGGAATAGCGATGACAAATATTAAATTATTGGATTGTACGTTACGGGACGGCGGTTATATCAATGACTGGAATTTTGGCTGTCATACGATGAGAAGCATCATAAAACTGTTGGTAGATTCCCAAGTCGATTATGTGGAAATCGGCTTTCTCAGGGACTGCGTTTATGATCAGGACAAAGCGCTATATAATAATTGTAGCGAAATGCTGTCGGTGCTGCCGGCGAAAAAAGGGAATACCATGTTTACCGCGATGGCGCTCCATAATAAGTATGACATCCGTAAGCTAGAAGATTATGACGGTAAGACAATTGATGCGATCCGTGTGACTTTTCATGATTATGACATTGACGAGGGACTGGATTTTATAAGAAAAGCGAAGGAAAAGGGTTACCGGGTATTCTGTAACCCGATCAATATCATGGGGTATTCCGATGAAATGATTTTGAGCCTTTTGAAGAAAGTTAACCAGATCCAGCCGTATGCCTTTTCCATTGTGGACACGTTTGGTTCTATGATGAAATCGGATTTGCTGCGTATTTATTCATTGATCGAACACAATTTGGACAAGTCTATTGTAATTGGCTTGCACCTTCATGAGAATCTCGCGTTGTCTTATTCCCTGGCGCAGGAATTCATAACGATGAAAGCAAGCGAGAGAAAGAGCGTCATTGACGCATCTATGCTTGGCATGGGCAGGACACCGGGAAACCTGTGCATGGAGCTGATTATGGATTATATGAATAAAACGCAGGGAGCGGTTTATGATGTGAATCCCGTGCTGGATGGCATTGATGACCATATTATACAATTGAAACAGATTGAGCCGTGGGGATACAGCACGGCCTATGCATTGTCGGCGAAGTTTAACTTGCATAGGAATTATGCAGAGTTTCTGCTGGGCAAAGGGCGCCTCCGTGCGAAACAGATCAATCAGATACTGGCTAGCATTGAAGAACATAAAAAGACGGCTTATGATGAGGCTTATATTGAAGGGTTATACCAGAAATTCCAAAACCATGAGGTAGACGATTCAAAGCTTATAGCAAAACTTGCAGATGACCTGAAAGGGCAAAAGGTATTGATATTAGCGCCCGGTTCTAGCTTATTAAAGCAAAGAGAACAGATAGAGCATTTCCTGGAACGTGAAAAACCGATTATTGTGTCTGCGAATTTTGTGTCTAGGGATTACCGGCAGGATTACATTTTCTGCTCTAACGCAATGCGTTATGGTGCGCTTGAAGAAAGAGATCCGGAGAGTGTCATTCTGATTACTTCTAATTTAATGGATGTGTGTGAAGAACAAAATGTACTGAATTACGCAGAATTATGCTTTGATGAGAAAGGGAATTGTGACAACTGTGTCATTATGTTGCTTAAACTCTTTATGAAACTGGGCATGGAAACGGTTTATGTAGCTGGATTTGACGGCTATCAGGAAGAGGGCGGCAATTATGTTACTTCGTATATGGCGAGCCAGCATACGAAAGGAATGGAAGAGAATATCAGGAACAGGAGATATATAGAGGATATCCGTAAGCAGCTAGAGGTTGTATTTTTGACGGATTCCCTTTATAATTTATAATAAATATAAATAAGGTAAATACAGAAAATAGACAGGAGTATCCCATGCTTGAGGCAAAAGGTTTAGAGCAAATTAAATATCTGGTAATTGATGTGGATGGCACGATGACGGATGCCGGAATCTATTATGACGAACATGGGAACGAGCTGAAAAAGTTCTGCACGAAAGATGCGGCCGGGTATTTTGCGGCGCATAATGTGGGAATGAAGCTGATGGTACTGACGGGCAGGGAATGTCAGGCAACTACCCGCAGGATGCAGGAAATGAAGTTCGATTATATCGTACAGAATATCAAAGATAAAGAAACGTATTTAAAGGATTTTATGGAACAGCATGGAATTTCCAGGCAAGAGATTGGCTATATCGGGGATGACTTAAATGATTTGGCGCCTATGAAACTGTGTGGATTTGTAGGATGCCCTGCGGACGCCTGTGAAGAAGTGAAGGCGCAGGCTGATTATGTTTCGGGCATAAACGGAGGATGTGGCGCAGTCAGGGATGTTATTCTGTCTTTGCTAAAAGTACGTGGCGAGTGGGAGAAGGCTTTGTCGGATATTTATGGGATCGGGGTATGATGGGGATGACTGATACGGATGGATTGGTTTCGATAGAAATCATTTGTTATAATCATGAAAAGTATATAGAAGATGCGTTACAAAGTGTTTTGGCACAGACATATGAAAATTTAGAGATTATTATCTGCGATGATTTTTCAACGGATCGTTCGTGGGAACTAATCCAGGCATTCTTACCAAAGCTACAGAAAAAATTTAACAAAGTGATAGCATTTCAAAACCCTCGTAATCTGGGAGTTACACCAGCGCTTAACAAATTACTGGAGAAGACAAGAGGCGTTGTCCTTTTTGCATTATCTGGCGATGATATGATGGCAGAGAACTATATTGCGGAAGTTATGCAGGTATATAAGGAACACCCAGAGGCTTCTGTGTTTGTATCAAACGGGTATCATGTAGAAGAAAAAGTCAAATATGCAGAACTTGCAAATGCATCATTGCCCCTTTGGTATAAGAAGAATCCCGATTTTAACAAAGATACATTATTTGAACGACTATATTGGCAGAATTGTGTTTTTGCACCTGGCGTATCAGTGAAAAGGACAGTGTACGATGACTTTGGGTTTTATGATACGGATATTTGTATTGAGGATTTGGAATTTTGGTTAAGAATATCCAGGACAAAAGAAACAAAATTTATCTATATTGATAAGCCACTGATATTTTATCGGAAAAATCCGAACTCAGTGTCTTCACAAGAAAAAAATGAGCGTTATATTGAGCGAAATAAAGTTTATCTTGCAGGGTGTGAAAAAATAATAGAAAAATATGCACCATACGTAGAAAAAGATTTATATGTCCGTCGTAAGTGGGAACATTTACAGAGAGAATGGATATTTTATAAAATGAATGTTCCAGAAGCTGAAACAAGAATATTAAAAGAGAAACTATATCCTTTTATTAAAGAGAACTGGCACACGATAGGATGGAAGCAACTAGTAGGCTATTATCGTAAGTATATGATTGCACTTTTTAATAAGATACATTAAGGGGAATGTGAAGCATTATGATACCATTTGTCTCTTTCAAACCGATTGAAGAAGAATTGAATAAAGAACTCCATGAAGCTTTTGAAAGGGTCTATGCTGCAAGCTGGTATATAAGTGGAGAAGAAGGCATAAAATTTGAGCAGGAATTTGCAGCATATTGTGGCACAAAATATTGTGTTGGCTGTGGAAATGGATTGGATGCTTTGATGTTATCGTTAAAAGCACTTGGCATTGGGACAGGCGATGAAGTATTAGTTCCTTCTAATACATATATTGCTACAGCGCTTGCGGTTACTTATGTAGGAGCAAAGCCTGTATTTGTGGAACCTGATATTCGCACATACAATATAGATACTGGACGGATGACAGAGAAAATCACAGCAAGGACAAAAGCTGTTATACCGGTGCATTTATATGGACAACCGGCAGAAATGGAAAACGTAATGTCTATTGCAGAAAAAAATAACTTGATGGTCATAGAAGACTGTGCGCAGGCGCATGGAGCAGTTTATCATGGGAAGAAGGTCGGGAATATTGGTGATGTCTCCGGTTTCAGTTTCTATCCGGGGAAAAACCTGGGCGCTTTAGGTGATGCGGGAGCAGTCGTGACTAATCATGAAGAAGTTGCTGGAAAAATACGCGCGCTAGGGAATTATGGTTCTGATTATAAATACCATCATATTTATCAAGGACACAATTCCAGGCTGGATGAAATCCAAGCGGCATTTCTGCGTGTAAAACTGCCATATTTAGAACGTATGAATAAAGCGCGATGCCAGATTGCCAAGAGGTATATGGAGGAAATTGAAAATGAAAACATCATATTGCCATATATCATAGAGGACGTAGAACCGGTTTGGCATATTTTTGCCATTCGTAGTGAAAGAAGAGATGAGCTTGCAGATTATTTATCGTCTTTTGGTATTATGACCAATAAGCATTATCCTATTCCGATTCATTTACAGAAGGCATATGTGGATTTAAACATCAAAGCAGGTGAACTGCCGATTGCAGAAGAGATTTCCAAGACAGAATTAAGTATACCGATGTATTATGGATTATCAGATGAAGAAGTGTCTTTTATCATAGAGAAGATTAATTTGTTTCGCTAAAGGAGAATGTATGCAGGTTATAAAATATGTATTTCAGCCACATGGAGACGAACGGGGGCAGCTTGTTGCATTAGAAGAGGATAAAGATATTCCTTTCGCAATTAAGCGGGTATATTATATGTATGATACTGTAGAGGGTGTAGTACGTGGTAAACATGCGCATAAATCTCTGGAACAGATATTGGTATGTATACATGGGAGCTGTAAGATTTTATTGGATGATGGGAAAGAGAAAAAAATAGTACCTCTTGAAAAACCGTATGAAGGTCTGTATGTAGCTAATAATATGTGGAGAGAAATGTTTGATTTCTCTGATGATGCTGTTCTTATGGTTCTTGCTTCGGATTTCTATAATGAGGAAGATTATATCAGGGATTATAATGCATTTCTCTCATATACTAAAGTTTAATGCAAATGCTATGAGAGAAACTGTATAAAGCACCAACTGATTTTAACGCCTGCTTTGCCATCTATGTAAATCAGGTATTGGAGGTTGGAATGAAAATAGTAGATAAGTTATACGAAAGATTCTTGCAATATCAATATAGAAAGAAAAATAAAGCAAATCATGTTGTTTTTACAAAAACCAGTATTGTCAGCCGCAACTGTAGCTTTGAAGGGAATAATTATGTGGCGGGAGAGCTATCTGGCTGCGAATTTGGGCTTGGGTCCTATGTTCATGAGAAGAGTGTTTTAAAAAATGTCAAAGTAGGAAGATTCTGTGCAATTGGGTCAAATGTCAATATTAGGTTGTTCGAACATCCAATTCATATGGTGTCTGTTTCACCTTGTTTTTATCGGAAAAAGCATATCCTTAAAACATTCGTAGACGAAAATTATTATGAAGACCTTAAAAGTGATGAAAATGGATATTCTGTCATCATAGGGAATGATGTCTGGATAGGCAATGGGGCATTTATCAAAAGTGGGATTAGAATTGGCGATGGGGCAGTGATTGGAGCTGGCGCCGTCGTAACGAAGGACGTAGAACCATATGCCATTGTAGGAGGCGTGCCGGCACATGTGATACGCTATCGGTTCACACCGGAGCAAGTAGAAGCGTTGTCAAGGATTAAATGGTGGGAACATGATTGTGACTGGTTTGAGCGCAACGGGAAATATTTCAACGATATTGATGAATTCCTTACAAGATTTCAGTAAATGGAGATAAACATGATTTCAGTTATCATACCGGCGTATAATGTATCACCATATCTCGAACACTGTGTTCAGTCTATAATAGGTCAAACATACTCTGATTTAGAGATTATTCTCGTGGATGATGGCTCTACTGACGGGACAGGAGAATTATGTGATGAGTTGTCAAAAACGGATTCCAGGATAAGGGTAGTGCATAAAGAAAACGGTGGCCTTTCGGATGCGAGAAATGCGGGGATTGCGGTTGCAAAAGGGGAGATTTATTCTTTCGTTGACGGAGACGATTATATCGAACTGGATACTTACGAAGCTATGATGGCGGAAATGCAGGATGAAAATGTGTCGATTGTGGAAGGTGGGATTGTCACAACAGACGTAAAGGGGAACGATTTCATCCATATGATCCCGGAGCGTAGGCGTTTCACGAAAAAAGAGGCTTTTCGGGATTTGTTCGGTTCTGAAAGATCTATAATGGAAACAAGCTGTGATAAGCTTTTTAGAGCTAGTCTGTTCCAGGATATCAGATATAAAAAAGGCATTATCAACGAAGATATGGAAATATTGCCGAGGCTTCTGGATGTGAGCAATGATGTAGTATTGCTCAACAAAGTCATCTATCACTATATCAAACGACAGGATGGCATTACAGGGAACCAGTATAGCCTAAAGCGTTATCAGACGATTGCGATAGGAAGGAATATCTATCGTATGTGTCAACAAAAATATCCTGAACTCATGCCATATGCAAGTTTTTATGAATTAAAATCGCTATTTGTCATGTTGGAGAATTTGTGGAAATGTGAGAACCGCAATGATTTTAAGGTACAGGAGATAAAAATCCGGCTTAGGATATTACTAGTATTAATCAGATGTCATTTTTGGAAGGATATTAGAAGAGAATATAGCGCAAAGATGAAAACATATTTCTTTTATACCGTGTTCGGGACTCAAAATGTGGAAAGGCTTTTAAAGCTAAAATACGGAGCCAAGAAAAGCGCTGGGGAAAAAAGAGTTAAGAAAGAGAAGAATTAGGAAAGAAAAGAGTTAAGAAACATGGAGAAAGTAAAATATCTGATTTTGGGTGCAGGCCCTTCGGGACTTACCATTGCCAATCAATTAAAAATGAATGGTATAGATAGTTTCCTTGTTATTGAAAGGGAAAAGGAAGCAGGTGGTCTATGCCGTTCTGCTATAGTGGACAACGCTCCGCTTGATATAGGCGGCGGACATTTCCTTGATGTCAGGAAAAAGCATGTTAATGATTTTCTCTTTCAATTTATGCCACAAGAGGAATGGGATATTTATGAAAGAGACAGCCGGATCGTGGTGAACGGGAATGTGATCAATAGTCCGATAGAGGCAAATATCTGGCAAATGAAATTAGAGGATCAGGTTGCCTATTTGAAATCCATAGCTGTGGCGGGATGTAATATAGGGAAGGAAAAACCCGAGAAGTTTACAGAGTGGATTTATTGGAAACTTGGTGAGAAAATCGCAAAAGATTATATGATTCCTTACAATCAGAAAATGTTTGGCACAGATTTGGAGTTGCTTGGCACTTATTGGCTAGAGAAGCTGCCAGATGTCAGTTTCGAAGAGACATTGCGCTCCTGTCTGACGCATCAGGCTTTTGGGAAGCAGCCGGCTCATGCGAAATTCTATTATCCCAAGAAATATGGATATGGCGAGCTGTGGCTTAGAATGGCGGAAAACGTGAAGGAACATATGGTATATGGGGTAAAGGCACAATCTATGGATTGTCATACCAAAACAGTGACGGTCAGTCGTGGTAAAAGTGGCCAGGAGAGCTATCAGGCGGAGAAGATCGTTACTACGGTTCCATGGACATCTTTCGAAGAAATCATAGGGATGCCGGAGGAGCTGCTACAAGGGATAAAAATGCTGCGGCATAGTTCCATTCAGGTAGAATATTTCCCTGAGGAAATTGACAGTACGGCACATTGGGTTTATTATCCTGATCCTAGCCTGCCTTATCATAGGATTCTTGTCCGGCATAACTTCTGCCCGAATAGCAAGGGATATTGGACAGAGACAAATAAAGAGCGTATATCTGGTATGGGCGAAAAGAGCCTTTTCTGTCATATGAATGAATATGCATATCCGCTCAACACGATCGGCAAACCGCAGTTTATGGACAAGCTGTTAAGATGGTCTTTTGCCAGTGGCATATATGGCTTGGGTAGATGGGGAGAACATCAGCATTATAATTCAGATGTGGTGGTTGAGAAAAGCCTGCTGTTATCGAATGAGATTTTATAAAGGAGCGCAAGCTGTTTAGCTTGCGCTTTTACACATCCCATTTAGATAATTTGACAGGATGTATATATAGGCAGTCCTTGTCCCAATTATCTTCTAATGTTTTGTATTGATAGTTATATTGGGTGTTGACTGATTGCTTGTCCGTTATCGACCATAGGCTTTTGCCGTATGCAGAGCTTAAGTCTTTCACTTCCGTGACGCTTTCACACAGAAGCTGCAATGCTGTAGGGATTGCCATTTCCACGAATAGGCCCATGGCGGCAAAGACGCCGAGCATATGGGAGACTTCTTTTATTTTTTCTCCGGGGATAATGAATATATCACTGTACCCGCCAAAAACGGGATAAGGGCATTGCTGTTTCCCTAAGAGCAGTATCTTGAAAAATAGGACAATGAGGCGCGGATATTGCTTTAGTTTCTTCCGGGCGCCCCATATCATAGGGATATCGACAAGGAATTGTGTTTTGTCATATCCTTTTTGTTTGGCGATGTCATATGCCTGTTCTGATGGCATAATCTCTTTTTCCCAAAGAGTGCCGCTATACCACTCGAACTTAGGAAGTGGATCCATAAAACGCCTATTAATTGCCCAACCACCCATTTCCCGTAAAGGCTTTGTGAAAGTAATAAACGCATTTTTACCATTCAAATGGAACCATTCTTGATAGTTTGTCTCATTAATTGCCGGATTGAGGATAAGGTCATCCGCAATGAAGAAATATTGATCGAAACGTTTCTGGATAAGCTGTATCGCCTGCGTGACATATCCTTGGAAACGGAAGGAACATTCATAGACAGGAATGACATTTTCCTTGTCTCCGTTATAAAACGGCATGATATGGTAAATATTAGAAAAGCGGCAACCGTATATTTTCTCCAGCTTTTCAATATTAGCGTCATATCTGTGATTATATATGATGAACAGGCCTACTTCTTTTGACATATCAGTGTTTTGCTTCCTTTCCAAAGATCTCTTCATGGCTGCGTAAAATGGCTTTGCCATTTGCAATTTCATAGATTTTGTCACATTTCCTAATAGTCGTTAATCTGTGAGCCACGATAATCAAGGTTTTGATCCCCTGTAATGCTTCTATGGATTCCATGACAGCCTGCTCTGTTTCATTATCAAGGGCAGCGGTCGCCTCATCCATAATCAGGATATCGGGGTCGCTATATAATGCCCTTGCAATAGCGATTCTTTGCCGTTGCCCACCGGAGAATTTTACGCCCCACTCACCGACTTGTGTTTCAAGACCGTTTTTCAGTGTTTCTACAAATGGCTTCAATTGTGCCATTTCTAAGGCTTTCCAGACTTTTTCATCATCTATTTCGGATTCCCTGATGCCGAAAGCGACATTTCTTCTGATGGAAGAATCGGCTAAGTAAACAGATTGTGGGACATAACCGGTGATATAGTGCCACTGGGTACCAATATCATTGATATCGATACCGTCCATTTGGATGGTTCCGCTTTGAGGCTTATACAATGCCAGGATAAGGTCTGACAAAGTAGTCTTTCCCGCCCCGGATGTACCGATTAGGCCGACAGAAGTCCCTTTTTGGATGACCATATCTAAATCGTTTAGCACTTTTCCGCCTTCTGCGGAATAAGAAAACGTGATATGGGACATACGGATCTCATTTTGGAATCTGACGTTTATTATTGCATCCGAAGTAGGCGATGATTCTTTTCTTTTAAGCTCTCTTACTTCATATAAGGTATCATATGCATACACAAGACCGGGCGCATTGAATATGATGGTGTTGACACAGCCTAGAATAGAACCCAGATAGGGAAGAACACGAAATGATGCGACAGCAACTGTGCCTAATTTAGTGATTAGGAGATTGGTATCGGTTGCGCTAAAAATCTGGAACGCTACGACGAATATGACACCGACAACACAGACTGCTTCCAAAATATTGGTCGGCGCAGCCGCACCAACATTTTGCCTGACGCATGCATTATCATATTTACTCATGCAACGGAGGTATTCATCTGTAAAGTAATTTTGTCTGTTCATAACAAATATTTCTTTGCTTCCCTGTATCGCTTCAAGAGATGCTTGACGAGCCATATGTGAATACTCTCGCTGTTCAATGCCGCTTTGTTTCAGTCTGTTTTTGAAGATTATCTCTGATATGCTAAAACTAAAAAGTGCCAGTACAATCAATACTAGCGCCATTTCGGGCGTTTGTATGATAATAAAGATAACGATGCATATTACAGTGATTATCCGGACTGTTAATAAGAACATATTGGATATAATGGTCTGTACGCTTTGGGGGTCGCTGCCAATGCCTCTTAATATTTTAGAGGAATTATTATTGACAAAGTAGGTATAACCTTGCGCGATATATGCTTTAAATATATCTAAAGATAATTCTCTTCTGATTTTATTGGCAAATTTGGCGCTTGTCCAAGTATATAATATGGTAAATGCATTTTTAGCGACATAAATTAAGGCAATACAAGTACATAGGAATAAGATAATTTGCTTATCGGTTGAGAGATGAAAAAAATCTAAAATTGGTGAGAGCATTTCATTTGCTTTTAATTGGTCAACTGATATAATTGCCATCAGCAAGGGAATGACGATAGATATCCCTAATAATTCAAAGAATGCTGATATGAGAGCCATGAAGAATACAATCACGCAATAAACCTTTTGCTCAGGCGATAAGATAAATCTTAATTTATGAATGGCGTCAAATACTTTTCTAATTTCAATTAACATGATATTTTATGAAATCCTCCATAACGTATAAAAATCTGGATATTTACTATACTTGAATATAACATAGATTTTTCATTATTGAAAGTTTTTTATGAAAATGCTAAAATATAAGCGCCATCAATTTATTTCTACAGGCATTGTGTTAAAGACAAACTTTTTTTTAAGGTTTATATATATTGGACGAAAAGGTATCAGCCAACAAGTTGATGGCTGATATTATTATGATAAGGAGAGACAGCGCATTGAAAAGGAACGGAATGGTGGATATTTATCGTCTTATATTTATCCTTTTAATTATGGTGAATCACTTATATATTAGCGCTCCTTTTGCGACTTCCTGGATTTATGTGGAATTCTTCTTTATTCTTTCCGGCTATTATACAATGAGGCATTATGCGGCAAGGGAGGAGGAATCGCTTGTAGAGAGCGCATCTGAAGCAATTACATATACTTTATGTAAGTTTAAGCGCATTATGCCTTATGTAGGGATAGCAGTACTGTTGGAATACGTTTGTGACTATATATCTGTTTATATGTCAATAGGATTTTTAGGAAAACGCCATTTGTTATTTGTGATTGAGAACATGATCTGTGAGTTAACGCTTCTTTCTTCGAGCGGATTAGTAGAGGCCAATCTTGCTCCTATATGGTATCTGTCGGCTATGTTTCTTGTGTTTCCGCTCTTTACGTTTATGTTATCTTTTAGAAAAATGCATAAATGGTATCTGGGGTATTTGTCATGGGTATTAGCAGCACTATACTATGGATATGTTGGTGTTATTTGTAAACGGGACTGGCCTCATGACCTTCTTCGGGCGTTTGTATGTCTTTGGCTAGGGGTTTTTGTCTATGGGATCAGTGAGCTTATTAAGAAACATAGAAGTGGAAAGCGGTTTGATATTGCGGTAACATTGCTTGAAGTGGGAAGTTTTGTTCTTACTATTGCTTGTACTGGCAATAATACGGGAAATAATAAGCTGATAGTTTTCGCCTTCATTATTGGAACATGTGCGCTTGTTTCCGGATGTAGTTATACAAGTAAGCTGACAGTGCCCCGTGCGTTAGGCGAATTAAGCATGGTATTATTTCTGATGCATTGGCCTGTCAAGACAATCCTTAGCAATGTGATGGGAGAAGCATATTTGTCTGGCAGAGGTATTGTGCTGTATTATGTAGTTTCCATATTGTTTAGTGTTTTGTTAGTACTGGCCGGAGACAAAATTAGAATGAGATCAGATAGGACGAAAGATTGATATGTCGATTACATCATTTAGTTATCTGTTAATGGTTTTTCTAGGGGGCGTATTGTATTATATTCTGCCCAAATCCTGGCAGTGGATTGAACTCTTGATTATGAGTTTCATTTTCTATTTTATGGCGGCGGAGCCATATACGGTTATTTATTTGCTTGTTTCCACCATGGCGGCTTACGTAGCGACCAATTATGCGGCGAGCGCACGGGCAAAGGAGCAAAAGGGAAGAAAAATCGCAATTGTGCTTGGCATAATAGCGGTCTTCATCAATCTGCTCTTATGGTTTGTATTGAAAGGAACTGATATATGGGTTTCTCTCTCTTACCGTCTTGGCATTTTTAAGCCACTGCCTGATGGAAATAACCTGATGCCCTATGTTGCCTCGCTGGGAATGGGATATTATACGCTACAGGTAATCGGCTATATTCTAGACTGTTATTGGGAAAATGTTAAGCCTCAGAAAAATCCATGTAAATTATTCCTTTTTGTATGTTTCTTCCCACAGATGACGACAGGGCCAATTAGCAGATATCATCAATTAGAGACGCTGTATGAAAAACATCGCTTTTCGTATAGGAACGTTTCTTTTGGCGCGCAGCGGATTCTATGGGGATTTTTCAAAAAATTGGTATTGGCAGAGCGGGCAGGACTGATTGTAAATGGGATATGGGGAAATCTGAATGAATTCACTGGTTTTTGGCGTTGGGTGGCGCTCTTATTGTTTCCGGTACAGATGTATGCAGATTTTTCCGGCTGTATGGATATTGTCATCGGTACGGCGGAGATATTTGGCATAAAATTACCGGAGAATTTTAATTCGCCGTTTTTCTCTAGGACAGCGCAGGAATTTTGGCAACGTTGGCATATTACATTAGGGACATGGGCGAAGGACTATGTGCTTTATCCGCTCTTAAAATGCAAGATCATGGTCAGGTTTTCAAAATTTACAAAGAAGAAATTTGGCAAAAGGATAGGGAAATTCCTGGCTACAGCAGTAGGCATGTTTGTTCTGTGGATGGTCATGGGATTATGGCATGGGGCGTTTAAATATGTAATAGGCGTCAGTTTATGGTACTGGGTGCTGTTAATGCTGGGAGAGCTTTGCGCGCCTTTATTTAGGAAAGCAAATTCTTTTTTCCGTATTCCGGAGGATACGTTTAGTTGGCATCTAGTCCAATCTATACGCACTTATCTTATTTATGCTGTCGGAGCGACATTTTTCAGGGCGCCATCTATAGGCGAAGGAGTAGCGTTCATTGTCGGATTAAAAGAGATTTTTCAGGAAGAGACATGTAATCCATGGATATTCTTCAATGGTTCGGTAAAAGAGTTTGGTATAACACATCAAGATATAAATGTTATGATAGTGGCAGTGCTCATCCTGTTGATTGTGGCTATTTTGCGGGAGCGGTATGGGTTTGCACGGGAGTGGATGGCAAAACAGCTTTTTGTATTTAGATGGTTTATCTGGCTTGGCCTGTTTGCACTTGTGCTTATATTAGGGAAGTACGGGCCGGCATATAATGCAGCGGAATTCATATATCAGAGGTTTTAAGAGGGCAAATGAGATGAGAGAAAAATTAGCAAGATGGATATATGAGAAAAAATGGATACAGCTTATATCTTTTCTGGTCTTCTGCGCCCTGGCAGTTCGTTTGTTTTTAAATATAACATATTTATTCCGAAGCGCTGGAGCCGGCGACAGCAGCGAAATATATAATAGGAACCGTATCATAGGCATCAAAGAGGAAGCGGCTCTGGACATGGTGTATGTTAGCGGGAGTGAAGGATTTGTGTATTGGGAGCCACCTAGAGCGTGGGCAGAGTATGGTTTTAAATCCTATAATTATGCAACGAACTCCATTCCGGCAGAAGCCATATTAGGCAATATCAGGGAAATTAGGAAAACGCAGGAACCACAATTGTTTGTAGTTGGCCTTCGTTCCTTTCAGTATTGGTCAGAAGGCGTTGCGGAAGCTGAAATCCGGTATATTACGGATTCTATGGATTATTCATGGAACCGTTGGAGAATGGTCCACGAGTATTTAGCAAATAGGACGGTAACAGAAGAGAACCATGTGCTGTCCCTGTATTTTGACATAGCGAAATATCATACGAATACAGAAGTATTGAAAGCTCCCGAACGTTGGAAACTATCTGATAACAGAGGAACAGCACAGTATAACGGATGGCTGTTATATCCGTTTCACGAGATATTAGGTGAGCCGGAAGGCTTTATGACTGAGGAAAGAGCGGAATTGGCAAAGGGTAGCAGGGATACGCTGGTCGCTTTATTAGAGTATTGTCAGGAAGAGGATTTGGATGTTTTATTCGTCATTTCTCCCTATTGGATTACAAAGGAACATCAGATGTTGTATAATACTATGAAAGATCTGATCACATCCTATGGGTTTGATTATTTAAATGCAAACGAACATTATGAGGAGATAGGCATAGATTTTGCAACGGACTTTTGCGATAAAGATCATGTGGATGTCTACGGAGCTGAGAAATATACGCGTTTTCTAGGAAGATATATTCAGGAGAAATATGCGCTTGTAGATAAACGGAATGAGACTGGTAATGATGAATGGGATGAAATGTATGAAGCTTTCAGGCAGAAGGAGAGCGCTGAAAAGGATAAAATTGAAGAAGAGATAGTAGCTGAGAATCTGGCGTATACGGATGGGTTATCATTAGAAAACATTGATAATCCATACGAATGGTGTGCAAAGGCGGTTAACGAGAATTATACAGTGCTTGTAGCTGCACAGGGAGAAGCGTTCTCGCCTAATGCGCAAATAGATGCTATACTGGATTTATGGGAAATCCCACGTAATAGTACCGCAAATGTCATACGAGTTTATTCGGGAAAAACAAATCTTTTTATGGCGGATGATACTTTAGAGGAAAACTGTCAGGGAACGTTTAGAGGGCATACGGATCGTGTGGAAGCATATGAGATCAACAGCGGTGAAAAGTGCGGAATAATAATTGGTGGCGTAGAACATTGCTTAAAACAGAATGGACTGAATATTGTAGTATATGATAACAATTACAGAGAGGTGTTAGATTCTGTTGTCATTACGCAAGGAGAGGATGGGGAGCTTTCTTTACTAAGACGGTAAAACAGATTATTTGGCATCGCGGGTTTTCTATGTAGTGGCGCATTGATTGACTATGGTCAGAAACTACGATATAATAGGCGCAGGTTTATTGCCTGCGCCTGAAGAATTTATATGATAATTAATTAAGAAAAAAGTATAATCTGGTAGATAAAACATAAATGGTATAATATAGCAGGAGACGATATATGAGAAATATTGATGAATATACAACGGAATACGCGATTCCTAGCTTTGAGGATTATCAAGTAAAATATAGAAGAAAGCTGATCTTAGAGCAAATTGAGCGATATAAGCCGACAAATATACTGGAAATTGGCTGTGGTTATGAGCCGCTTTTTCAGTATACGAAAGGCATTCGATATACAGTTGTTGAACCATCCAAGGAATTTTATGGAGCTGCTAAAAAAATAGCGAAAGAAACAAGAGATGTGTTATGCATTAACGGAACAATAGAAGAAGTAGTCGAAGAATTAGAACCCCAGTATGATATGATAATATGCTCTAGCTTGTTGCACGAGGTGGAAAACCCAAGAGGCTTGCTTCATGCAATTAGGAGAATTTGTAATAACGAAACAGTGGTTCATGTGAATGTCCCTAATGCCAATTCCATGCATCGGTTAATTGCGTTTGAATGTGGGATGATTTCTGATATTCATAATCTGTCGGAGAGAAATAAGACATTGCAACAAAATAGTACTTTTGATATTGAAAGTTTGGCTGATGAAATTAAGAAAAATAATATGGTAGTGATAGAGCAAGGCAGCTATTTCGTAAAGCCCTTTACGCATGCACAGATGTATCAGATGCTGGAAAACGGAATCATTCAAGAAGAAATATTAGATGGGTTATATCATATGTCTAAATATATGCCTAATTTGGGTAGTGAAATATATGTCAATTGTAGAAAGAATAATGATATAAAATAAGAAACATAGGGAGCAGCGAATAAAGTATGTATGAAGTGATTGCTTATAGTGAAAATGATCAAGAAATATGGGATAAATTTGTAATGGAGGAGTCTGTTAATGGGACTTTTCTACAAACGAGAAGATTTTTAAATTATCATCCGCCCCAAAGATTTATAGATGCTTCTTATTTGGTATTTGATCATAAGCAACATTTAATAGCAGTCTGTCCAGCATGCCTTAAAGAAGAAAAAGGTAGGAAAATATTGTTATCACATGGAGGAAGTACTTACGGAGGGATTATTATTGGCAGGAAGCATTATAAAGCTTTGCATGTTATTGATATCATAGATGCGCTAGAGAATGCATGGAAAAAGGACGGTTTTGGAAAGGCTATATTAAAGCAGACACCAAGCATGTTTGCAAAAGAGGATATAGATTTAATGCAATATTGTTTTTATTATCGGAACTACCAGTCCTTTATCGAATTAAATTTATATGTTGATTTAGAAAACTATAATGAAGATATTCTATCAGAGTTTTCTCAGGGGAAGAGGACAAATGTGCATAACAGCCAGAAGCGCGATGCGTATTATAGGAAATTGACTACGTATGAAGAAATAATGCGGTTTCACCATTTGCTGGAAATTACTTTAAGTAAATATGGAAAAACGCCAGTTCATACGGTTGATGAAATATATGATTTTCAGACAAATAGGCTGTCTGAAGAATGCGAATGTTATGGAATGTTCGAGGATGGGCATATGCTTGCAGGCTCTATGATGTTTTATTTTCAACAGACAGGTGTTGCACATGCGCAATATCTATGCGCAGATCCGCAGTATAACCAACTTAGCCCAATGACCTATATGTATTATGTGATGCTAGTAGAAATGAGGAAAAAAGGGTATAAGAAGGTATCATGGGGGATTGCCACAGCCGAATTAGGGACATATTTAAACGAAGGTTTGATAAAAAGCAAAGAACATTATGGTAGTAAATATGAGATTGATCCTGTATTTGTGAAAGAGTGGGATAATTAGATAGAAACTTTATTATGTTTTTTCATGAAAAATAAGGAACCTATATGAATCAGATAAAAAATTTTTTAAAGAAAAATCAGGTTATTGTAACGCTTTATGAATTCATTTTTGGTAGATTGCATAGGGCGTCCATAGCGGTTTCTGTAGAATGCAGAAGAATCAAGAAATATCTGACGAACAAAACACATTTCTGTTATGGTGAAAAGAATAAAGATAAGACTTTTTTTGTGATTACATGTAGTACGAAGGAGATGGGGATATATAGCGTAATTTTATATATACTACCTTTTCTAGAGTATGCGATAAAAAGGAATTATATTCCCGTTATTGATTTGCAAAAAAATTATATGCCCTTATGGCAAAATGAAGACAAGAAAGGATCAGAGAATCCTTGGGAGTATTATTATGAGCAGCCGGTTAACCAATATACATTGGAAGAAGTATATCAAAGCAAACATGTCATTGTGCTGGTAGATGGTGTATTTAAGGTTAAAAGGCCAGATTGGAATCATATGTTTCCAATAGATGATAGAAAGGAATTATTGCGTTGGAATAAAGTCATTACATCATATATCCGGCTTAATAAGGAACTAACAAACAGAATTGAAGCAGAAATAAAAAAATTGTTTGAAGGTAGTCAGAAAGTTTTGGGCATTGGCATAAGAGCAGGATTGCGGGCGGGAATGATGAGAAATGAGGCTCTTTATAATAATCATCCAGAACAACCTACATGCGAGGAACTGATTGATATTGTAAATATGAAAATGAAGAAATGGGGATGCGAGCGGATATTTGTTTCTAGTGACGATAGGGAATACCTTAATAAATTCATTGCTCATTTTGGACAGCGTTGTTATTATATGGAGAGAAGATTGCTTCATTTCTTTGAAAATGATAATCCCGTATATGAAGCAGATCAGCGTAAAATAGAATTTGCAGGAAGCACTGTAAGAGAAAGATCAGAAGAATATCTTTCAGAAGTATATATTCTGTCACAGTGCGATTGCCTTTATAGTTGCATTGGAGGCGGTGCTCAGTTTGCATATTTGCTTAATGGGGGAAAGTACGAGCATGTAGAAGTATATAACCATGGATTATATGGAGGACTTGGGTAAAAGGCATATGCTGGTTTTCATAGTTATTGGAGCCAATCCAGATTGCAATCCCTATATGATTGTAATATACTTAAATAGAATATATACTTTGATAAATAATACGAGAATCCGAAAGGCGGAAGGACTAAATAGCATATGAAAATCTTATTAACAGGCGGTTCCGGTTTTGTAGGCAGGAACGTAAAAGAATATTTAGGCCACAAAGGCTACGACGTTTATGCGCCTACCAGTACGGAGCTTAATTGTATAGACGAAGATAAAGTGAGAGCCCATCTAGAGCAAAACCACTATGATGTCATCCTTCATTTTGCGGTTTATGGAGATGGAGCGGATAAGAGCAAAGACGGGACTAAAATATTAGAATATAATCTACGGATTTTTACGAACTTCTATAAATATTCGGCCTTATATGGGAAGATGATTTATACCGGTTCTGGGGCTGAATATGACAAAAGGTACCCGATCCAAATGGTGACAGAAGAGGAACTGAAGACACGGACAACACCGATTGACCAGTACGGACTCATGAAATATACCGTGAACCGGATGATAGAAGCAAGTGAGAATATTTATAATCTGCGCCTATTTGGGATTTTCGGCAAATATGAATATTGGAAGACAAAATACATTTCTAATTTATGTTGCAAATCTATAAAGGGATTGCCCTTGTCCATGAGAAAGAACTGTTACTTTGATTATTTATGGATAGATGATTTCTGCCAGATGTTAGAACGCTTTATGAAACTGGAAAATCCCCACTATCATGTCTATAATGCCGTTCGCGGAGAAAAGATTGACTTGCTTAGCTTGGCACATCTTGTCAATGAGGCAGCGGAAGAGAAACAAGAGATCATTGTTTGCCAGGAAGGATTCGCCAATGAATATACCGCATGCAATGAACGGATTATGCGGGAGATACCGGATTTGGAATATACGGATATGAAGACGGCGGTTGGGAAATTATATGTATGGTATAAGGAGCATCAAAGCGATATTGATACTTATTCTTTGATCTATGGGTGAGAATATGCAGTTAGAAGATATCTTAATTGAGGAAGGCTCTAGCATCAGGGATGCAGTTGAGCGGCTGGAAAAAGTCCGTTGTAAAGTCATTTATGTCATTAGTAAAGGAAAACTGGCGGCATCTATATCGGATGGCGATGTGAGGCGTTATGCGCTACATGAAGGCAATGTCAATTTACCTGTGAAACACATTGCAAATTATAATCCTACATTTTTGATCCGTTATGAAAAGGAAAAGATAGAGGACATTTTTGGAGCAAAAGAGGTCTATTCTATTCCGATTGTCAATTATAATCATGAAGTAGTGGAAATTATTTTTCGAAATGGCAGGCGGATTAGACGGAAGCAAAGCTTAAGCTGTCCAGTCGTCATGATGGCTGGCGGGAAAGGGACAAGGTTATATCCCTATACCCAGATTTTGCCAAAAGCTTTGATCCCAATTGGCGAGATCCCGATTTCAGAGCGTATTATCAACAGCTTCATGGATTTTGGATGTGAAAACTTCTATCTGATTATCAATCATAAAAAGAATATGATACGGGCATACTTCGATAACGCACAAAAGGGGTGTAATCTGATCTATATTGAAGAGGACAAGCCTTTAGGGACGGGCGGCGGCCTGTATTTGCTCGATGGACAGATTGATCAGGATTTTTTCCTGGTAAACTGCGATATTATTGTGGATGCCGACTATAGTGAAATATACAGTTACCATCAGAAAGAAAATAATTTTATTACCATAGTTGCGGCGAAATATCACCATATAGTGCCATATGGCGTAGTCTCATGTGACGAGAAGCAGGAATATCTGGGAAGCCATGAGAAACCGGAACTGAATTATCTGATTAATACAGGAATGTATGTGGTGAATGAAGAGCTGATAAAGCTGATGCCACATAATGAAGAGATCGCTTTTCCGGCGTTGATTGATTTGGCTAAGGAGAACGGGAAGAAGATTGGCGTATATATTGTGGAAGAATCCGCGTATATGGATATGGGCCAATTAGAAGAATTAGAGAAGATGAAGAAGAGCCTTAATGTTTGATATAGAGTGGGAAAGTTTAAGATTTTGCATAAACGGAATTGTAAAGGTTAGCATAAGAAGAATGCCGGCATTGATAGACGGGATATGGAGCGGTAACGATGATTAGAAGAGTAGCAGACATTATAATGGATACCTTAGTGGAATATGGGATTGATAATTGCTTTGCTGTGGTAGGCGGTGGCGCGATGCATTTAGACAATGCGCTTTTGGTCTGTGAGAAGATGCATAAGTATTTTAACCATCATGAACAGGCTTCCGCTATGGCTGCGGAGGCTTATGCGAGATATAGCGGGAAGATGGCGGCGGTCTGTGTAACATCAGGGCCGGGCGCTACGAATACGCTGACTGGCGTGATGGGCGCATGGCAGGACAGCTTGCCCATGATCGTGCTATCCGGGCAGGTTCGGTATGAAATATCCGTCCCAAAGTCTGGGTTAAAGCTCCGGTACCGGGGCATCCAGGAATTTGAGATCCTTCCTACCGTGAAAAATATGACCAAATATGCGGTTATGCTTACCGACCCTTTAGCAGTAAGAAGAGAATTGATCAAGGCGATCCATATCGCTATGGAAGGAAGAAGGGGACCGGTCTGGATAGATGTACCGCAGGATATCCAGAATGCCAGGGTAGAAGAAAGCGAATTATACGGTGAGGAAGAGATCTTGCCGGCAACGCCTGTAGCAAGGCAGGAAGAGATAGAGAAGATGCTTGCCACCTTACGTGGAGCTATGCGACCGTGTATCTTAATCGGTTCCGGTATTATCAGCAGCCACACACGGGAATTGTTCGAAGAGCTGATTCATAAAATGGGGATACCCGCCATCGGAGGATCTTGGGTAGCGGATAATTTTTATACAGAACACCCTCTTTTCTATGGGAATTCGGGAAATATAGGACCCAGGGTAGGCAACTTTATTTTACAGAATGCAGACGTGATCGTAACATTGGGCAATAGTCTGGGATTCCGCCAGACGGGATTCAATCTGGAAGGGTTTGCGCCTTCGGCGAAAATCATAATGATCGATGCGGACGCTGAAGAGGGCAAAAAGCCGGGATTGCATATTGCACAATTTATCCATGCGGACTTACGGGACGCCATGACAAAGATGTTACATGCGGACTGCGAGATACATGCACCGCAAGAATGGCTTTCTTATTGTGATATGCTAAGGAACCGTTTCTCCCCATTCGAAGCGACACAGGGCATTGATCAGGATGACAGAGTATGTTCGTATTACTTCTGGGAGACCTTCCGTAAGTATGAGGAGAAAGACAGTGTCCTGGCATTGGGCAATAATACTGCCAGTTCGGCTAAATTACAAACTGGTGTCCGGTATCCGGAGCAAAGGGTTTTGACAAATTATACATGCGGCTCTATGGGATACGATGTGCCCGCAGCCATTGGCGGGGCAATCGCATCGGGGAAAAAGGTGTACTGTATTACAGGCGACGGAAGCTTTATGATGAATTTGCAGGAATTGCAGACCATTGTCCAATACGATTTACCCATCCATATTGTCATATTTTCCAATGACGGATATGCTGCAATCAGGCAGACCAGCAAGAATTTCTTCAACGGGACATATATAGGGTGTACACCTGATACGGGGGTAAGCTTCCCTGATTTTCGTAAAGTAGCAGAAACATTTGGTTTCGTATATGGGAAATGTAGTTCTAATAAGCAGGTTGAGGAGTCAGTTAAATGGCTTGTTTCCAGTAAGGAAAGGGTTCTGCTTGATATTGAGCAGAAATTTGACGATCCGATAACGCCGAAAGTAATGTCCCGTCTGGATAAAGACGGTAAAATGTTGACACCCGCGCTCCAGGATATGTATCCGTTCTTATCCGAGGATGAGTTTAAAGAGCTGATGATCAGGGAAAAATAAAGCGATATAAGGAAATGTAAATGGAAAGAATCATTATCATAGGCAAAGGCGGGCATGCATGCAGCCTTGTAGATCTATTGGAAAGAGAAAAGAAATATGAAATCGCGGGATATATTGTCAATGAGACGCTGGGGACAGCGGATGGGAAATATCCTGTCATCGGAAATGATAATGACCTGGAACGGATCTTCCAAAGCGGGATAAGGCATGTGGCATTAGGGATCGGATATTTGGGAGAGCCCAACAAATCTGCCATCAGAGAGAAGCTGTGGATGGATTTAAAACAAATCGGTTTTTCTTTCCCTGTTATTTGTGATCCTTCGGCAGTTGTATCACATGATGCATGTATAGGTGAGGGAACCTTTATTGGCAAGGGAGCAATCGTCAATACCAATGCTTCCATAGGCAGGATGTGTATTCTCAATACAGGAGCGATTATCGAACACGGCTGTCAGGTAGGAGATTTCTCTCATGTATCGGTAGGCAGCGTCTTGTGCGGGGATGTTAGTGTGGGACGATCTTCTTTTATTGGCGCAAATGCAACAGTGATCCAAGGAAAGACAATTGGGAGCGATTGCGTTGTAGGCGCAGGCACGGTAATCAGGAAGAATATAAAGGACGGCTATATGGCATGGAGCCGGAGTGACGTAATAGCGAGAGATAGGTTAAGGAAACTATGAAGAAAATATTTATCATTGCGGAAGCCGGCGTGAATCATAATGGCAGTCTCGAGACTGCCATGCGGTTAATTGATGCAGCGGTTAAGGCAGGAGCGGACGCAGTTAAGTTCCAGACGTTTAAAGCGGAAAACCTTGTCTGTAAAGACGCCGGAAAAGCGGCATATCAGATGGAGACGACGGATAGGGAAGAGTCTCAGCTTGCGATGTTAAAGAAGCTGGAATTAACGTCAGACATGCATGAACAATTGATGTCGTACTGTAGAGAGAAAGAGATTATGTTCCTTTCTACGCCGTTTGATATGGATAGCTTACATTATTTGGTAGGATGTGGGATGCCTATCGTGAAAGTCCCTTCCGGTGAGATTACCAATTACCCGCTGCTTCGCGAGGTAGGTAAAACAGAGAGGAGCGTGATCCTGTCTACTGGAATGAGCACGCTGGATGAAGTAAAGGCAGCGCTTGTCGTCCTGCGGGAGAACGGGACCCGGGAGATTACCGTATTACATTGCAATACAGAATATCCGACGCCATATGCGGATGTTAATTTAAAAGCGATGCTGACGTTAAAGGATGAGCTTGGAGTAAGCGTAGGATATTCGGATCATACGGAAGGGATTGTAGTGCCGGTTGCCGCTGCGGCATTGGGCGCGACAGTGATAGAGAAACATTTTACATTGGACAAGACAATGGAAGGGCCGGATCATAAGGCGAGCCTGGAGCCGGGCGAATTACGGGAAATGGTCAGTGCGATCAGGAATATCGAGATGGCACTGGGCGATGGAAGGAAAGAACCTTCGCAGTCGGAGCAAAAGAATATTGCCGTTGCAAGGAAAAGCATTGTGGCAAAGCATGATATAGCAAGGGGAGAAGTGTTCACGGAAGACAATCTGGCGACGAAAAGACCGGGAACCGGGATCTCCCCGATGAATTGGAACGCGATCATTGGCAAGAAGGCCAAAAGAGACTTTCAAACAGACGAGTTGATAGAGATATGAAAAAAGTATGTATTGTAACAGGGACACGGGCGGAATATGGTTTGCTTAAACCAGTGATGGATAAAGTGCATCGGTCGGATGAAATGGAATTGCAGCTTGTTGTGACAGGCATGCATTTATCAACGGAGTTTGGCTTGACATACCGGGAAATTGAAGAGGATGGCTATCCCATTACGGCGAAGGTGGAAATGCTTCTTTCGTCGGATACGACCGTCGGCGTCACGAAGTCCATGGGCGTGGCTTTGCTTGGGTTCGCGGATTATTTCGAGGCACATCGACCGGATATCGTTGTTATTCTGGGGGATCGGTATGAGATGTTCATGGCGGCATCGGCTGCCATGGTCGCAAGGATACCAATCGCGCATATCCATGGAGGGGAACTGACAGGCGGCGCGATTGATGAATCGATCCGGCATTCGATAACGAAGATGAGCCACTTGCATTTTACGGCGACAGAAAGGTACAGACAGCGGGTCATTCAGTTAGGTGAACCCCCACAGACTGTCTTTCATGTCGGTGCGTTGGGAATTGAAAATGCCAGAACAGTACAATTGCTATCGAAAGAGGCATTAGAGAAAGCAATTGATTTTCGGTTTACCGATGCTGCCATTATGGTCACTTATCATCCTGTTACGTTGGAGAAGATGACTTCGGAAGGACAGTTCAGGAATTTATTAGACGTTATAGACAGGCACAAGGAGCTTTCTGTCATCTTTACAAAGGCGAACTCCGATACGGATGGCAGGGTCATCAACGCTATGATAGATGATTTCGTGAAAGAAAATGAAGACAGATGCAGGGCATATACCTCGCTTGGGCAGTTAAAATATTTGAGCGCATTGCAGTTTTGCTGCGCAGTCGTGGGCAATTCTTCCAGCGGTATCATAGAGGCGCCTTCTTTCGGGCTCCCGACGGTGAATATCGGCGATAGACAGAAGGGCAGGATTTGTGCGGAATCGGTTCTAAGCTGTGGGAACGGCGCCCGGGAAATAGAAGCTGCGTTGGCTAGGGCGCTGTCACCAGAGTTTCAGAAAATAGCGGCTAAGGCGGAAAATCCTTACGAAGGCGTGCGCACGTCGGATAGAATCGTGGAGACGATTCGTCAAAGCCTGGATAAAGGCATTGATTTAAAGAAAGAGTTTTATGATAAGGAGTTTAGAACGTGAAAAAGGTTTTGGTTACAGGGGCAGACGGCTTTATCGGAAGCCATCTGACAGAAAGTCTGTTAGAAAAAGGCTATGAAGTAAAAGCTTTTACATTGTATAATTCTTTTAATACATGGGGATGGCTGGATACGCTGCCAAAGGAGAAATTAGAGCAGATAGAGGTATTCTGCGGCGACGTACGGGATCCGAATGGCGTGCGTGAGGCGCTAAAAGGCGTGGACGTTGTCTTCCACCTGGCAGCGCTGATTGCGATTCCTTTTAGCTATCACTCGCCGGATTCCTATGTAGATACGAATATCAAAGGGACTTTGAATGTGCTACAGGCGGCCAGGGATTTAGGGACAGAGAAAGTCTTGGTCACATCAACGTCAGAAGTCTATGGCACGGCGAAATATGTGCCGATTGACGAGAACCATCCGTTCCAGGGACAGTCTCCGTATTCAGCGACGAAGATAGGAGCGGACAGGCTGGCGGAAAGCTTCTATAGGAGCTTTGATCTGCCGGTTTCGATTGTCAGGCCTTTTAATACGTACGGCCCAAGACAGTCTGCAAGAGCGGTCATTCCTACGATTATTACGCAGCTATTGTCGGGCAAAGAGGAAATCCGGCTCGGCTCCTTAACGCCGACAAGGGATTTTAACTATGTAAAAGATACGGCAGCAGGGTTTATTGCGATCGCGGAGTCAGATCGGACAATCGGAGAAGAAATTAATATTGCGACACAGCAGGAAATCTCCATAGGGGAACTGGCGAATGAAATCATCGGGCAGATCAACCCGAAAGCGAAGATTATTTGCGACGAGCAGCGGCTCCGTCCGGAGAAGAGCGAAGTGAACAGGTTGCTTGGCTCCCATGAGAAAATCAAGAGACTGACAGGCTGGCAGCCGGCATATACGTTCTCGCAGGGAATCGCAGAAACGATTGAGTGGATAAAAGGACATATGGATTGTTATAAGAGTGATATTTATAATGTATAGAAAGACAGGTCTAAAATATGAAGGCAATCAAAAGAGGGAAAATATATTCTCAAAAAAGAGTCAATCTAGGAGAAGTCATACCGCTAGAGGCGCCATTTTCCGTGCAGGTTGATATTTGTAGTGCTTGCAACTTAAAGTGTAATTTCTGTTTTCATTCAGATATTGATGCGATTAAGAAAGCAGATGTCCGGTTTGGTTATATGCCATATGAGCTGTTCACCCAAATCATAGATGATATGAGAAATAGCTGGGGCGAGTACAAAGTGAAGAAGCTACGGCTATTTAAGGTAGGAGAGCCTTTGCTGAACCCAGATGTCTGCAAAATGGTAAAGTATGCAAAAGATGCAAGAGTTGCCGAATTCATTGAAATTACGACCAACGGGACTTTGCTGAATGAAGAAATGAACCAGGGCCTTATCGACGCCGGGTTAGACATATTGAATATATCCGTTAACGGGATTAATGAAGAGCAATACCGGACAGCGTGCCAATATGATATAAAATTTGACGAATTCAGACATGCTATAGAACATTTTTATCGTAATAAAGGAACTTGTAAATTATTTCTTAAGTATAGTGATATTGGATATACGGAAGAGGAAAAAGATAATTTTTATCAGTTATTTGGGAATATTTGCGATGAGATCTTTATAGAGACGATATCGGCTACGCTTTGGCAGGATACCAATATAAATGACCATGTTGTCAATGCACATCAAGGGACATATGGACAGAAATTAGAGCAAAAGCAAGTTTGTCCTTTCCTTTTTACGACAATGGTGATAAACGATAAAGGCGTTGCACATTTATGTTGTGTTGATTGGAAAACAGAGTATGTATTAGGGGATTTAAAGGAAGAAAGCATTGCCCATATATGGACTGGGAAGCGTTTGAGAGAGTACCAGAGGCTGCACCTGCATAAGAAGAAGGACTGCATTGGGTTATGCCAAAATTGTGAAAGCCTCTCAGCAAATACAACGGATAATATTGATGATGCCGCGGCAGAGATTTTGAAGCGGATAGAAGAATAAAAGAGCGTATCTGCATTTCATGGAAGTGGGAATGGAGAAGCTTGAAAGGAAGAGCTATGGCCAAGTTAAATATTGAGTTCATGAATGATGAGATTGGGTTTTGTTCGAAGGCAGAGGATGATTTAGAGAAAAATATTGCAGGTCTGATTGAGACATATGGTGAAGCAGATATGCCATGGGATCAGATAAGCAAGGAAGAATTCGAACATCTCTATATAGACAGGCAGTTTTTGCTGGCATGGTATCCTTTCAAGGAAGGGGCAGAGATTTTAGAAATTGGCGGTGGAGTAGGAGCATTAACGGGATTATTATGTAAAAGAGCAAAAAAAGTTTACACGGTAGAAAAGAAGCAAAACAGGGCTGAGATTATTAAGAAAAGATTTGAAAACATACAGAATTTGGAAGTTATCCATGATAATTATATGAACCTTCCTTATCGGAAGAAATTTGATTATATTGTTATCCATGATATTTTTGGGTATGTAAAAAAATATATCGGGGCAGAAAACCCATATCAGCACTTTTTTGCTCATTTAATGGAAATGTTAAAAGATGAGGGAATAATCTTACTGGCAACGGAGAACAGATTGGGGATAAAATATTTTTCAGGCGCGATCGAGGATTATTCAAACAAATTCTTTGTGGGATTAGATAATTTTGATGGATATGACGTGATATATACTCCTACTAAGCGGGAATTAGAGATGATGATAGAGAAATGCGGATTATGTCATTATAAATTTTATTATCCTTTTCCCGATAATATTTTCCCGACGGAGATCTTCACGGATGACAGCTTAAAGTACATGCTGTACGGTGGAAGAAGTGAGGAAACCGGTTGGGACCGTTTTGAATTATTTGACGAAAGAGAAATGTTTGAGACTTTACAAAGGGAGGGCATTGTTCAGGACTTTGCCAATGCTTTCCTTGTTGAAATTTCTCAAAAAGGAGAGTTATCGCCAATGAGTTACTGTAAGTTGCTTGGCAGTATGCCGGATGAAACTTTTCAGTATACTTCCATCATCCAGGATGCATATTATACGGTTAACGGTATGGAATACGCTATTAAGGGAGAGGGCATAAGCTTACAGAGAAAATTAAGCGATGTCATGGTCAGGGCAAGGCATAGCGGTGCATCAGCAGAGAAATATTGCCAGCATATATATCAATGTTTTAAGCAGATTAAGGAATTCTTGGCAGAAAAAGGAGAAGATTGTCCAGATTTATATACAAAGGCTTTTACAGATAATTTTGGCAATGATAAATTGAAAAAAGTTGGTAAGTGCATAAGCTTTAATGAGATCAGTGCAAAAGATATTTTCTGCGGGAATAATGATTATTCTATATTTCTGGAAGAAAATGACTGTAAAGTGCCGGTAGATTACTTGATATGGTCTATTGTATACGAATGGTATATGGAGAATATTTGGGAGCGTAAGTCACGGATGAAGTTGGTTGATTTACAGAAAATCTATGAAATCTGTGAGATTAGCAAAGAAGACGTTGCCGTATTCCAGAAATGGAAAAATAGTTACCGTGAAAAGTCAAGCAGAAGAAGAGTAGAAGAGCACTACGCGAATTGGTATAAGCAGGATTTTATATATCCTGTAGATGCTATTGTGAATGGCGACTTAATAAGACATGATTTTTTGGTAGAAAAGCAAGATAATAGTCAGTTGTTGTTGGAAAAATCTATTTTAGATGAAGTCAGATAGAGGTCTTATGATGGAACTAAGTTTAAGAATGAAAAACATGATAGAAAAGAAATTGGCATCCTGTGAAGAAATGTACGGTGTGCGGGTCTTATTCTGGTCATTTCGAGGTAGCTTGGATATTGATATTTCAAGGAAAAACAGTGATTTGGATTTAATGTTCGTGTTTAAGAACCGAATGGGGAAGAAGATCGCAGCAATTCATGACATTGTCGGTTACGGATTTGACTTCTGGGGATGGGATATAGAGGACGCAATCAAAACAATTGAACTTAACAATACTTCTTTTTATGAAAGCGGCGCTGCTTATAAAAACATCCCGTTGACGAAAGAACATGCAAGAGGAGGGCTTACCTATTATTCGGGGATCTTTTGCTATCTGGATAATAACAAGTCGGGAAGTAATTTAAAAGAAATAAGTGAATTAGAAGAAAAGTTAGCAAATGTTATGGAGAAACGAGTGCTAATATCACATATTGTGGCTGGAGTAGGCAATAGGCTTGCTAGGTTGGAGATCGAAGAAGGAATGTCAGCTTGCGATTATTTATATACGATTTGGAGAGTGCTGTTAGCAGAACATGTATATAGAGACGGAATGCCGGGAGAAAGTGAAATAGACTTCTTGATGCCTTTATATATGGATAAGGAAAACATGGAAACGGTAAACAGGTTAAGACGTATTTATAAAGATTCTATATCGAAGCATACACAGTTTTTTAAAATTGAGAACTTGAATCAGTTTATTCGTGATAAATATACTTATTTGGAAAAGGTAAGTGAAGAAATAAAGCCAAAACATCAAGAAGATTTAAAAGCCAGAATTCATGAAATAAGAGAATGTGTAGATAAAATTGAAATCTGAGGATTAAGAAGATGTCATTTAACTTAACTGGGAAAGAGGACATAATAATTTATGGAGCCGGCGAGAGAGGGAAAAAACTTGCGGAATTATTTTACGAAAATGGTTTTCATGTAAAAGCAATCTTAGACCAGAAAGCGGCGGGTCTAGGCTCGGTTACAGTTAAGAATCACATTTTCCAGGTCGTACATCCAGAAGAGTATTCGGGTTGTCCGGAAAATGAGATCATAATCATTTCATTGTGGAATGCCGTTCAACATGAAATGATTGCGAAATATTTGAATAAGATGGGATTTACAAAGATTATATATATACCAATGACGACGATGGGCAATATAGAATTAATGTCGCAAATGAGGACTGTGTTCAATGATATTCTGGAAGACAGGATTTTCGTACATGCAGTACCGGAATATAGGGAAATTGTGGAAAAACCGGCCTATCAGGGATTGAACGGAGATCTGGTATATTTGCCGGTAGAGCTTTTATTTTCAGAGGAAAATTTTGAGATACCGATAGAAAATCTGAATGATTCAGAGTACCTTAAACGGAAGAAGGTTTTACAAACATCCGGAGAAAATATAGGTAATATGAAGCATTATCTGCAATTGTACCAGTATTTGGATAAAGGATGCGGCGATTGTACAGATTATCTTAGCACGCAGATAAGTGATTTGAGCGGACATAACGAAGCAGAAAAGAAGCGTGTCTTAAAAGACAGATATACATTGTTTCAGATATATGAGAAGTCTTTTGGGATTAACCGGGAATTATTCTATGATTCTGCACCTACTGTAACATGGAACCCGAAGGGATATTTTAATATTATAGATGGGCACCATAGAGCAACTTATATGTATTATAAGGGCATATGGGATATTCCGGTTAAAGTCTTAGAAGCTGACAAGATTTATTTGAAAATGCTTGATAATATTTCAAAGTCTTTCATGAGCGAGTCTACGCATTTGGTTGAGGCGGAGACTTCTCTTTCTTGGAGAAAAATGAATGCAATAATTTGCAGTGCGTTAAGAAAAAAGGATATCGATGGCAGCCGCGTTTATACAAATTTAAATGATGCCGGGTATATAGCACGATATTGTTGCCGCATAGGTTCTAAACAATGCATTGATATTGAGAAAGCAGAGAAATATGATTTTGCTATGCAGCTATGTGATTTATTCCAGTATGGAAATAGCATGAAAATTGAGACAAGCATCGGAGCGTTATTAGGTTTGGATGTTGCCATTGTAGATGAAGAATGTATAGATGATTTTGCAGGTGTACGTGCGTCAAGATATATCATAAAGTTAAGGAAACATGGAATGCTCCATGAGAAGATATTACGGAAGGGACTCACGTACAAGAGAATTGGGGAAAATTTTGATGGCGAAAAGGAATATTTAGTCATTCAGATGGAGGAAAAAAGCGTATGTTCTCTTTAAACGAAAATAGTAAAGTCATTATATATGGTGCTGCGACCAGTGGAAAAATCATATTTGATATATTAAAAAAAAATAAAATTGACATTATATCGTTTATAGATAAAAGAGCAGACGAACTGACAGAACTTTATGGAAAACAAGTGGTTTCATCTATAGAAGATATAGAAGGCATACATAAATTGGATTGCATTGTGATCATAGCGGTAAAAAATGTTTTTGAGCATAGCAAAATTGCCAGTAAACTAGTAGGATATGGGATAAAGAATATCCTATACAAGCCGTATACTGTTTTGATGGGAAATGGCTCGAAAGATGAAAAGAGGATCAGTGAGTGTTATGATTGCCTGTTAAATAATGAAATAAGGAAATTATTTGATATTCCCGAAACAAGAAATATTTTCAATTACCAAAGCGATGATTGGGCATTTGTAAGGGAGCAGGATGGGTGGATATGGGCAAAAGTGCCAGTTTGTTTGATCTATGCGAATAAGGCAACGACAAAGGAATCGATATGGGCCAATATCCCTATTTTGGCGATGTTCCCACATATTGGTTTGTTTCAGTCTTTTTTGTGTAGTAATAGTGATGCAGAAAGAGGAATAGAGGATTATGTTTCCTTCTGTTGTGAAGCTGCCCAAAATACGGGAGAAATTAAAATAACGGAAAGATGGAAGCAAAATGTAGTTCACAATAGACTGGATGTATTTCATAATATGGATATGGCGTATGAATTGGATAAAGACTTTTTTGTTCGAAATGCGCCGAGAGCGGAATGGAATGAAGCAGGGTACTTTAACTTGCTTGGAGGAAAGCACAGAGCTACTTTTCTAGTGGCAAAAGGCGATAGGTATATCGTCCTACAGATAGCGAAAGAAGATTATAAAAAATGGGTCCAGAAGGCCGGTATTTCGGAATTAGAAAAAAGGCTAAATTATGATTATAATGGGCTGATACAAAAAGGAATAATAGAACATCCATATTTTTATCGTTATCCGTTTGACGGAGAGTCTTTTACCTATCTTATATGGGTGCATATATGTAATTTCCTGGCACGTTATGTTTTTTCTAAAAACCATAATTTTTCGTTTAACAGTATGACGGCTTTCGTTTCTTTGGAAGATCAGGGGTATATTGCCCGTAATTTTACCAGAATAGGCGTTAAGGTATTTCGGAAGACTGAAAATAGGCCTTTGGAAGAGAACATAAGTGAAGTAATGAATGTGGTGGCAGCACATTATCTAGAAAAGGAAGATAGCCCCAAAGTAAACTTGGCGATTGTAGAAGATACTATTTATGAAAATGCACAGTTTTGCTTTCTTGTATCGGATCTAGAACTTGGGGAAATGAAAGAAAATTATAGTGTAGAGGTGCTTTTTCAGGGGACAATATCTTCACAAAAAAAATTCCTCTACTTAATAGCCAATAAGGATAGGAATCTTTAATAGACTTATACATGAAGGAGAAAAGGATGAATATATGCCCTAAAATATATAATCGCTATAAAGAGTATTGGATACTCATATTTCTGATGATATTAATGACAATAATAACAGGGATAGGAAATCAGATTTTTGTACCTGAGTTACTTATTTTTTTAGTATTCCAATGTTTCTGTATTTTTTTCCCTGGCATAGCAATTATGATTTTATTGCCTGTCAGAAACTTGAAAACAATTGAGAAGGTTTTATTTTCTTATGCAATAGGGTATGTCTTTACCATGTTTCTTTATGCATTGGTGATGCTGACTGTTGGACAAAGTTTTGTAAGAGCAGCTTTCCTTCTATCGGGGATCGCTGCAATTATAATTATTATTTGCCATTTAAAAAAATCTGGCTTACATGATGTTAATGAAAAAGCAGATAATATATTATGGATATGTGCAACATTATCAGTATTTCTGGTATCATTTATAGTTTTTTCTTTAAGATGGAAGGCTCCTTATAATGGAGGGAGCAATTGTTATGAAGGTGATTTTTTACATTGGGTAAGAAATATCATAATGTTAAAGGGAAGTGACTTTAAATCTGTAGTACAAAGCTACCGTTATCATTATTTAGGGGCGCTTCAGCAGGCTGTGGTTTCGAGTGTCACTGGTATTCCGGCGATGAGAATGGCAGCATGTTATTCTTATATAGAATCATCTATTTTCTTAGGTTTATCATCATATGTTCTGGTCAATAGAATGATAAAGAACAAAAAAGCAAAAGTTTTGGCGCTGCTATTCATTCTTTTTTCTACGGGGATTGAAGATAAATCTTTGGTTACTTATATTTGGCATATCTATTTGGTTCCTATGTCATATCATATAGCGCAAAGTTTTGGCGTAATGATAATATCGCTTATTCTAGTACAACTCAATGAAGAGTTTGATCGTAATAATCTAATAATCATGCTGTGTTTCTTAATATGTTGCACAGGAACAAAAGGCGCGTCAGGAGCGATTATTGTAAGCGGGATATGTTTTGCTTGCTTATATTGGTTCTTCTATAAAAAGCAAAGAAAAATGGCTATTGTTTACGCCGTCTTTTCTGTAATCGTATTTGGCTTGCTCTATATGTACTTAAGGTCTACAGCACAAAGTTTTAGTGATGATGCAGCGCTAATAAGCTACGGAGCAGAGCAAATAAGCGAATCAGTAGGTGAAGCAGAGACAAAGGGCATACAATTGCTGGAATTTGTCCGTTCGGCTGCCAGGTGGATGCTTTCTTACATGAAAAAGCTTATATTGATTAATCCTTGGACTGTCATACCAACTTTTATCTTTATGATATATGCAATTATTCACAAAACAGTAAGAATGGAACACATTCTTTTACTGTTTACAACAATGGTAGGCTTGACATTAAGCTATGTGATTATATTCTATGGACATTCGGAAATGTATTTTGCATTGACAGTCTTTCCTTTTTCTGCTTTATTGACCGGATGCTTGTTAGACAAAATTTTCACAAGCCATATATCTGACAGAAAGCAATTAGTTTTATTCATAATCTTTTTTGGAACGGTTATTTCTTTTTCGGCTATTGGGGAATTCCAACATCGGTTTTATGAGTTTTTTGTAAGGGGAATGCATAATTGGGGCAATCCTGATGCGGCAGAAAGGCCAGAATTGTATGCGCATAGTATCATATCGTACGATGAGTGCCAAGCATATCAATGGATCAGGGAGAATGCAAGTAAGGATGCCATTATATTATCCGATGGGATTCAAAGTATAGAGGATCAAGCGGTTATATATGCTTTTACAGAACGTAATGTGAGTTATTATGAGATGGATGATATAACGGTTATAGCGCTTTTTGCCGGAGATGATGCAAAAATTGATGAATTTCGTGATTCCGGGATTCAATATGTGATCCAAACGAAAAGCTTATCGCCAGCGTTCTATTGTCCCGAGAATAAGGGGAAAGTTGTATTTGAAAATGACGAGGTTGGAGTTTATCAATTGCTTTAGCAGGTCACGACAAACGCATGAATGAATAAATTATGAACACTTCATCCATCTTTTGGTATAATCAAAGAAAAAAGGATGGGTTGGTTTATGAAAGCACTTTTAGACTATGTAAGTAC
>CAJTSL010000022.1:0-217 GCA_910578845.1 uncultured Lachnospiraceae bacterium | reverse complement strand
TCTTTTTTGCAATGCTCGCAAATGCAGACGACTGGGTAGAAATGGAAGTATTCGGAAAGGAACATGAAAAATTCCTGCGCAATTATCTGGAACTCCCAAACGGGATACCATCCCATGATACCATCCAGAGAGTCTTTGCCATGGTGCCATCAGAATTTCTGGAAAATTTCCAGAAACAGTGGAATGAAATGCTAAACAGCGACGAGGGGCATAAAAT
>CAJTSL010000021.1:60330-62400 GCA_910578845.1 uncultured Lachnospiraceae bacterium | reverse complement strand
TGACTCAAATTGTAGATTGAAAAATCATTGCATCAGCATGATTTTTCAATCTAATCCCCGTGCAATAAACCAAACATAGTATAAAGTCTATCACATTTCAATCAAAAAAACAATCAGAAATTTATGAAAATTTTAGCAAAAGTTTAGAATTGATAAGAGATGGGTAAAATACTCCGGCAAAGGAGCTTCTACTTCCAGATATTTTCCACTGGAAGGATGCAGAAATCCTATGGTCATGGCATGCAATGTCTGGCCAGTTAAGTGGAAAGGGGATTTGTTTCTTCCATAGACGCTATCCCCAAGCAAAGGATGCCCGATAGACGCCATATGTACACGGATTTGATGTGTCCGCCCTGTTTCTAGCTGACATTCTAAGTAACTATACTCTTTGCTGGATTTTAATACTTTATAATGGGTAATGGCAGGCTTACCGTTCGCAGTGACTGCCATTTTCTTGCGTTCTTTCGGATCCCTGCCTATGGGCGCATCGATACAGCCTTCTGGGTCTGGCATATATCCATATACAATGGCACGGTATTTACGGGTAATGGTATGCGCTTTCAGTTGGGCGCTTATGTTTTGGTGCGCAATATCGTTTTTGCAGATGATAAGGGAGCCAGTTGTATCCTTATCAATGCGATGGACAATGCCGGGGCGCATGATGCCACCGATACCGGATAAATGCTCCTGGCAATGGAACATGACAGCATTTACTAGTGTGCCACAATAATGTCCTGGTGCAGGATGCACAACCATGCCTTTTGGCTTATCCACGATAAGGATATCTTCATCTTCATATAAAATAGAAAGCGGAATGTCCTCGGCAGGGATAGAAGGCTTAGCGGCATCTGGTATCTGGAAGCGGATTTCCTCGTCTGCTTTTACCCGGTAGCTCGCCTTTTGTGGCTTATCGTTGACAAAAACTAAGTTGTCTTTTATCAGCTTTTGGATATAAGAACGGGATAGGGACTGTAAGGTATTGCTGATCCATTTATCGATCCGCTCTTCTTCGTCTTCCGGAGGAATTCTGTAGACAAAATCTTTCATTTATATCCCTCCATTCTAACTTTTATTTTTATCTTTCTTTTATTATCTCTTAATTTTTGTTTCTTATCTCTTAATTTTTGTTTCTTATCTCTTATTCTTTTGATTCTTATCCCTTATTTTATCTGCTATTTTTTATCTAGTACCTTACATTGTTATTTTAGTTCCCGGATTTTTTTCTGGTTATAGCCGATGAAGCTTAAGTCACTTTCTTTATAATAGAACAAAAGAACAAAAACAAGTATCACGGTAGCAAAAGATACATACATATCAGCCACATTGAAAATCGGGAAATTAATCAAAACAATATAGATGAAATCTACTACATAATCTAAGCGGATGCGGTCGATCATATTGCCAATAGCACCTGCGGCTATCAAGGAGAGCAGTACGTGCATGGCATGATATTTCTTGGAATTAGGCGTTTTATATAAAATGTAGGCAATCACGCTAAGGACGATAATGGCAACGAAAACGAAGAATACACCTTGGTTTTGCAGCATGCCAAAAGCAGCGCCTTTGTTTTCCAGATAATTTAACTCTAATACGCCGTCGATCAGTTTGAATGCCTGCTTGTCTTTTAAATGGATAACGGCAAGATGCTTGGTGTACTGGTCAAATAGGATCAAGAGAACTATGGACAGTACGTCAAGCGCAAGCATTTTGCGTTTTTTCTTTTTATGGATATCATATTGGAGTTTCATATCGTTTAAGCCTTTTCATCTTCTTCACTAAAATGGATTTCTTTGATTGCATTTAAAATGTCTTCATCGGTAACATTCATATCAATGACTGCCTTGCCGACTTTCTTGAGGAGAATGAAACGGATTTGTCCGGCGCTCATTTTCTTATCTGATTTCGTCAGGGCAAGGATTTCTTCTGGCTCGATATCGTCAATACTGATTGGCAGGTTAAATGGCACGAACATATCCCGGATTTCATAGTATTCTTCCATAGACAGCCAATTATGCTTCCAAGAAATGAAAGCAGCGGCAACGGCGCCAAGCGCGACACATTCGCCATGGA
>CAJTSL010000021.1:53516-60320 GCA_910578845.1 uncultured Lachnospiraceae bacterium | reverse complement strand
GTCCGATTGTATGTCCGAAATTAAGCAAAGCGCGATCCCCTTTTTCTTTCGGGTCTTTTTCTACGACAAGTTTCTTGATCATGCAGCTTTTGATGACCATTTCTTCTAAAATGCCCAAATCTCTGTCTTGTATTTCATACATATTGTCAAGCAGCCATTCATAGAAAGCAGCGTCTTTGATCAGGCCGTGTTTCATGATTTCTGCAAAACCAGAGAAAAATTGCCTATCGTCTAATGTCTTTAGGGTAGCGATATTCATATAGACGAGCTTGGGCATATAAAATGCGCCTACCATATTCTTATAGCCATCGAAATCCACCCCGGTCTTGCCACCGATGCTGCTGTCAGCCTGTGCGAGCAACGTCGTCGGAACCTGTATGAAATCTATGCCGCGAAGATAGGTTGCTGCGGTATATCCAGTCATATCACCGACTACACCGCCACCTAACGCTATTAGCAAATCTTTTCTGTCATATTTTTCTAATATTAAAGTCCGATAGATATCCTTCACGGTATCCAATGTCTTATGTTCTTCTCCGGCGGGAAAATGATAAAGGATTACTTTCCGGCAATTATTTGTAAGGAGCGATTTTACTTCTTCACCGTATAAGGAGGCTGTATTAGAATCTGCAATTATCGCAATTTGACGGTCTTCTATGCCAAGATCCTGTAGTTCCTCTAATAATCCGCCAAAGTCTGATGCAAAGACGATATCGTAACAAGTTTTTTTTTCATAAAGAATTGGTAGTCTGTTAGCCATTGTATTCTTGTCCTTTTCTGAATATTTGTTGTGGGGATTAGGTTGAAAAATCATGTTGCAGCATTAATTTTCAATCCGTAATTTGTGCCGACGCTGATAGCGCCTTGGTTCCCAAATTTGTAAGTTGAGCAAGAATGAGGGATTAGGTTGAAAAATCATTGCATCGGCACGATTTTTCAATCTGCAATTTGAGTCAGAGCCGGGGATATGCCTTGATCGCATGTCATCGCAGTAAACTGCTCTGACATGGGGATTAATATGAAAAAAACTTCCTGACGCTGCTGACAGGAAGTTTTCTGACAATGAAATCCAAAATCAAATTCCTTTATTAATCGGAACATCAAAAGAGCCGGATAAAATTTCCTGAAAATCACCGGAAATATCAACACTTGCAGGTGTAATGATAAATATGTAATGAGATATTTTCTGTAAGTTCCCGCTAATCGCAAAACAGGACCCTGATGTAAAATCTATGATCCGCTGTGCGATTTCAACATCCAATCCTTCCAGATTCAATACAACAGTCCGGTTTGCTAAGAGCGTTTCGGTGATTTCCCTGGCGTCTTCCACAGTAGTTGGCTTAATGACACATACTTCCATGCCTGCATCTGACATTTTCCGCATCTGACGCATCGGTGTTACTTTCGGCGTTACTTTTTTAATTGTTTTATCTTCTTCAATTACTGTTTCTTCCTTTATCGGCAGTGATTTTTTCACCGGTTCCGGTTCATCATAGTAATCGTCATCATAGAAATCATCTTCTTCATCATTCAGTTTCATTGCATTCAAAAACTTATCCATAACACTCATATGTTGCATCCTCCATTCTAACCGGCATACACACGTTCCCCAAATATACCTGTGCCCACTCTTACATATGTAGCGCCCTCACTGACAGCCACTTCATAGTCTCCGGTCATGCCCATAGAAAGAACTTCCATATAAACATTATCAATGTTTTTACTTTTTATGTCAACATATATTTGCCGTAATTTTTCAAAATATTGTCTGTTTTCTTCTGCATTTTCTACATATGGTGCTATTGTCATAAGGCCTCTTATACGAAGGTTGGGCAATTCGGAAATATCTTCTATTATTTGCTGAACGTCCTCACAGCGAACCCCGAATTTCGATTCTTCATTTGCAACATTGACCTCGATGAGGATGGATACGGTGATTTCCTTTTTGGCAGCTTCTTTGCTGATTTCTTGTGCCAGCCGAAAGGAATCCACACTGTGGATCAGATATGCCTTATCTACGATATATTTTACTTTATTGCGCTGTAAATGCCCGATCATGTGCCAGCGGATATCTTTGGGGAGCTTGTCAAATTTGTCCACAAGCTCTTGCACTTTATTCTCTCCGAAATCGCGGCAGCCATAATCATAAGCTTCCTGCAATGCTGGGACGGGCTTTGTCTTGCTTACGGCGATTAATGTTACGTCCTCTACGTTCCGGCCGCTATCCTTACATGCGGCCACTATCTTATCTTCAACCATTTTTATATGATCAGCAATCATGTCTCTCCTCCACTACTGCCTTTGCATTATTCATAGATAAAGTCATTATCATTGACTGTTTCGGCATCCAATACGATATAGTCATATACATTGAGGCCATATGTCGTATTGGACTTTACGATTGAGTATTCATCATTATGCGCCAGAATAATAATTTGCTTAAAATCAGCATAACCTTTATTGATATTATAAACACCCTGTAAGGAGCCGATTCTACTGACGGCATATTTCTCTGTTGAATCAGGCTTGATCAGATGGCTGCCGCTTCTTAGCACGATATCATCGAGATAGTATTCTGTTTCCGTCTCTTCATAAATCGTAGTTTCTACGAACTCGGTCGTTACATTGCCATCTTCGTCATAGGTCTCCAATAAAACTCCATAAGAGCCGCTATTGCCGCCCTGCGTGACATATTCTTTCGGAACGATGAAGAACTCTTTTTCTACTATTGCTGAATTTGGTATTTTTAATCCTGTTTCATCTTCTAGCAGTAGTTCGATATCAATGAAACGTTCCGAGCAAAATGTTACCATGGAATTGGTAAAGGTCAGGGAAACGAACGTATCGCCTTCTTCATTGGTATAGGAATCTACCAGTCCCCATGAAGTATATTGGTTTTTGAGGAATTTGACTTCCACATAGACTTCATCCATTAAATGTTGTGCAAGTTCTGCATCAACCTGAATGACAATGGACCAGTCTTCATCGGTAGAAAGCTTATAAACAGGATCTCCTGCGGCGACAAGCTCATTGTTGAGAAGATGTTTTTTCTCATAATTTTTCTGGTCGAAATATTCCGCTTTCATATCCTGTAGCGTATATGCCTCATACCCATCTATGGAGTATATGACAATCCCGCTTTCCACAGCGGTATAATAATTGATCAATGCGGTATTGGCATTGGCATTCAATGCATTCGCATTTTCTAATATATTATAATTGGCAAGCTTGATGACTGTACCCTGTATGCTGTATTTGAAATTATAGATATCGGAGAAGTTTGTCCGGCCAAAGCCGTTGGCAAAAGTTTCTATCTCAGATTTTAATTCGGCAAGATCTTTGCTGGACAGAGAATTCTCTCCGGTTTCATTTGCTCTCATATAATCCGATAATTTACCGGTCTGATCAACTGTATAAACAAGATTGCCTACAGCGACACGCTCGCCTTCCCTTGCATAGTAGTTGGTGTATCCGGCGCTGTTACTAGGAACGATCTTTTCCGTACGGATAGCAATGCCTTTATACATATTATCGGAAGAAAGCGACCCTTCTTTTACCTCATATCCGACAATATGTTTTGTCGAAAAGTACATGAATATACAGATAACAACATAAACAAAAATAGCCGCGAAAATAATCATGCCGATATTCAGGTTAATCGGACGTCTGTATTTCGTTATGTTATTTCCGGAACCTGCCAAAGTATGCCCTCCTTTTTTGTAACAAATGAAAAACCCCGGACATCCGAGGTTTTTATGGAATTCTTCTTTTCACAGATTTTGCATAATTATGTATAAATGATTAAATTCTATAATGAAATAATAACCTTAGATTTTGCATTTTCGGATAATTCATGTTCGTCCGTGGAAACGCTCAAAACAAAATCAACATTAAATTTTGTACTGATAGCTTCCAGCTTATCAAGCACACCGTCAATTCCAGTTTCATTCAGACAGGCAATATCCAGAAAACTGTCAAAGTACATTTGTTGTAAATCATGATCCTGAGAAATGATGCCACAAATAAATCCTAAGAATCCATCACTGTTCGTAATCATATAATCAGCAACATTAATTAATCTGATCTTATTGTTCAATTCGAACATATGCTTCGTGCTCTTGTCAAGGTAAACGACATTTCCTGCAATATCTTTTACTTCTGCATTTACTTTATCCAATAACTGTTTTGTCTTGCCTTTCCCTTTCCTGCCTACGATTAATTGAACCATTGTAAACCCTCCTAAAGTAAAATTCATGTATATACGATACTCGTTCTACTACTACATATTATAAGTGAAAACGCATAAAAAGACAACTATAATTTCACATATTGCTAAAAGATTGACAAGACACCGATATCATATAGCGGCACGTCTGCCATATCATGTGAGCGTGTGGCTATAACGCATTAATGGGTTGCTTTTAATAAATCGTTCATTTTCAGATATAAATTCTCGGTACTGTCTGCGCTCATAATGACAGAGATATATGGTTTCCCGTTACTGTTCTTAGAAAGTAAGATCAAGCAATGGCCTGCGGCTTTCGTGGTTCCTGTTTTGCCGCCAATCACTGTAATATTCTCCGGTGCTGCATAATTGCCATTTAAATATTGGTTTGTGTTCTTTATTTCCATCGAATATTCTTTGCCATCACTGCCTGTATAAGTAGTCGAATAAGTGGTCATCTGGATGATTTCCTTGAATAATTCATATTTTAGAGCTTCTTCAAATATAAGATATAAGTCATATGATGTCACATAATGGTCTTCTTGTGTCAACCCATGCGGATTGGTAAAATGACAGTTGGTCGCACCAAGCGCTTTGGCTTCCTCATTCATTAATTCTATAAAGTTTTCCATAGAGCCGCCGCCAACGCCTTCGGCAATCATGACTGCGGCGTCATTGGCTGAATACAGCAATAGGATATGCAGCGCTTGCTCCAAAGTCATGGAATCTCCCGGTTTTAGGCCACATAACTGGGCGCCGGATTCGGTGATCTTCACATTTTCCGATGCGACTAAAAGCTGGTCGGGAGAACCGTGTTTTAACGCTACCAATGCGGTCATGACTTTCGTCAGGCTTGCCGGATGGACTTGCTCGTTTGGATTCTTGGCATATAGTGTCTCTAACCCGTTCATATCAAACAGCGCCGCAGAGCCTACATCGGATATAGAAATGTCTGGATTGGCAATATCACCGCTGACAACACAGATGTCAGACGCAAAAGGCGTCGCAGTCTGGATATCGTCAATTTGTACAAGCTGGAAACTGCTGACGGGATAACTGCTATCGTATGGCATATCATACGAAGCTTGGCCACATCCTGTCATAGTATAAATAAGCATGCACAAAAAGGCATATACCATCGTTTTCCGGATAATGCCTGATGGCCGAAAGTTTTTTCGCTCTTGTATAGTAGTCTGTTTATTTGTACATTTCACGCCACTCTAAATCTCCTCTGTCCAGCGATTTTATTAATAGTTCCGCAGATGCCAGATTGGTCGCCAAAGGAATATTATGCATATCACAAAGCCGTAGCACATTGTTGACATCCGGTTCATGTGATTTCGGATTTAACGGATCCCTTAAGAAAATACACAAATCAATCTGGTTGTGTTCAATTTGAGCGCCTAGCTGCTGCTCTCCGCCTAAATGCCCGGCAAGATGCTTATGGATCGTCAGATTTGTAACTTCTTCGATCAGCCTTCCCGTAGTGCCTGTTGCGTACAATTCGTTTTTGCTTAAAATCCCCCGATAAGCGATGCAGAAATTCTGCATCAGTTTTTTCTTTGCATCATGTGCAATCAGTGCAATGTTCATGATAATGCCCCCACTAAGTTGTAATATTCTGTCTCATTTTCTGCATTGTAACCTTACATTTAGTACAAACCCTATCCCAATATAGGAGCTTACCAAAGAAGTAAGACCGTAGCTGACAAAGGGAAGGGGAATACCGGTATTTGGGCTGGCGCCGGTGGCGACAGCAATATTGAGAAGTCCCTGGAATCCGATTAGCGCACCTACCCCCGCAGCGATAATCGTCCCAGCTAAATCTTTTGCCCTCCTAGCTATCATAATACATTCTATTGCGATGAAAATCAATAATACAATTACAACACAGCCGCCAACGAAACCAAATTCTTCTCCGATTACCGCAAAAATAAAGTCTGTCTGTGGCTCGGAAATAAAATTGCCATTTTTTACAGAACTGATCTCATTTGTCTTGTAACCTTTTCCATAAAGCTGTCCGGAACCGATTGCCATTTCCGAATTAAGCTGCTGATATGCTTCCGCATTGGCATAATCTTCCGGATAGAGCCAGGAAAGGATCCTGGTCTGTTGATAATCCGGAATGATATCCTGTTCCGGCTGTAAGATGATGCTCAACAAAATGATGAACGCCGGAATGGCAATGGCAAGAACCGTCAGGACATATTTCCAATGCAGCCCACCAACGAACAGCATGACACAGAAGACGACGACAACCATGATACTGGTAGATAAATCCGGCTGCTTATAGATAGAATAAAGCGGAAAGACAATGAGAAACACGCAAAATATGATAAAGCGCAAAGAACCCATTTCTTCCTGATGTTTCATAATAAGCTGTGCAAAAAATAGAATCAGTAAAATCTTCGCAGTCTCCGACGGCTGGAATTGGATACCGAAAATATTGAGCCATCTTTGTGCATTATTGATATTTTTACCCATTTCCTGGACAAGGATGAGCAGGACCATATTAACGATATACATAAGCCAATAAAAACGAAGGATAACGGAATAATCGAAAAGCGAGATGACTACCA
>CAJTSL010000021.1:46513-53506 GCA_910578845.1 uncultured Lachnospiraceae bacterium | reverse complement strand
CATACCGAATACAAACCCGGCAAGCTGTCGCGTCTGCACAGATTCTTTGGCGCTGCCGATCGCGAATATCCCAATCACAGTCAGTGATACGACAAAAAGAATCAATTTGAAATCATAATCCCTGATGCGATATTGCTTTATCATATGTCGGCTCCTTTCCCATCATCATTTTATCTGATCAGCTAATCTTCATGATTTAATTTTTCAATGTATGTAAATCCAGAATGGGAATATTGGCATAAAGCGTAGGGTTTTTTAAGTTTCTTCCTTTGCCGCTTGTCTTGGTAATCTGGATTTCCATACTTTGGGCATCAATTTTCATATATTTTGAAATTACTTTTGCGATATCATTTTTTATCATTTCCATCATTTCCGGTGAACAATTCACCCGATCGGAGATGAGCAGTATTTTCAACCGGTCTTTAGCAATTTCCCTGGAACTTTTTCGTTTCAATATATTTTTAAACAATTTTATCCCCCCTAACTTCGATGAAAAATACCAGATATCTTCGTCCAGAAGGAAATGCCTCTTTCAAAATCCAGAAAAGGAACTTCTTTTCCGCTCACTCTGTAACAAATATTCTGATATGCCTGTCCCGCAAGTGTATTGCTTCCGACTAATGGCTCGCCTTGATTCGTGGCAATGACGACATTTTCATCATCCGGTACAAGACCAAGCAAGGGGATGGACAGAATATCTACGACATCATCGGAAGACATCATATCTCCTCTTCTGATCATATCGTATCGGATTCTGTTGATAATCAGATCAATCTTCTGTATCTCATTCGCTTCTAGCAACCCGATGATTCGGTCTGCATCGCGGATCGCAGAGACTTCGGGCGTAGTGACAACTAACGCTCTGTCAGCGCCGGCAATGGCATTCTGGAATCCCTGCTCAATACCGGCAGGGCAATCGAGGATGATATAATCGAACTGGTCTCTTAAATGGGTTATCATTTTCACCATCTGGGCAGGATTGACTGCGCTTTTATCCCGCGTCTGTGCGGATGGCAGAAGGAATAAGGTAGGATAACGCTTATCTCTTACAAGCGCCTGTTTGATGCGGCAGTTCCCTTCTACGACATCGACCAGATTATAGACAATCCGGCTCTCTAGTCCCATAACGACATCTAGATTGCGCAGGCCGATATCCGTATCAATCAGAATTACCTTTTTGCCCATTGCAGCAAGACCTGTACCAACGTTTGCGGATGTAGTGGTCTTTCCTACTCCGCCTTTCCCTGATGTGACGACAATTACTTCACTCATGCTTAAAACCTCCTAAATGAATCGTTATCGTCCCCTGAATGTCCATAAGTTTATGTTTTTATAAGTTTAGATTGGCAGGGCATTCAGTAATTCTTTCGTAATTGTTTCCATAATGACACGTCCGTCTTTTGCATAAGCAATTTTGGGCTGTACTTTTGGCTTGATAGACCATTTGCTTTGTTTCTCTGATGTTTTGTATTTGAATTCACCTATTTTTAATTTTTCCGGTGACATTTCAAGCGCAACGACAAAATGTCCGTCCAGGCCGCTCCCGCCAGCATAAGCTTGTCCGTATAGCCCCCCAAGGATGACAATGTCTTTTTTTGAAATGATGCATGCCCCAGGATAGACATCCCCTAAAATAATGATGCTGTTCTCTGTTTCTAAAATCTGGCCGTCTTTTAATGTGCCTTTGTAGAATTGTCCGGCATTTTCCATTTCTTCCTGACGGAAAATAAGCTGTTGCAGGGCACGGACATAGTTTTGGTTCGTTTCATCGTCTTTTCCAATGATGCAGACAATATTCAAAGAAGAATTTGCGGAAATAACATCTAAAATCATCCGTTCTTCTTCTGGCTCCAATACTCTGCCCTCAAAAGAGATTCCCATGGTAGCGTCTTTGAAAAAATGGGCTGATTCTTTGAATTTTAGAGCGATTTCATCTAGCAGGGCGCTAAATGGCATCTCATTATCCAAGTAAAGAGACAAGCCATTGGGAAAACTTTTAATAATAACTGAATTTTTCATTACGATCCACCGTTCTTTCTGTTATAAGCTAAATCTTTTATCATTAATCATTGTTAATAGCACCGCCTTCGAGCGTACCAGCAGTACCTGTAATAATTTCGCTCTCCTCTGCAAGGCCATAGTAATATTTATAGACTTCTCTTGCAACCTGTGCGGCATAATCGGATGTGTAACCGTTTGCCACACGGACAACGACACAGATTTCCGGATCCTCATAAGGAGCAAAACTGACGAAGAGCGCGTGGTTGGGATGCGAGGTGCTTTCCTGTGCGGTTCCCGTTTTTCCAGCGACATTAACGCCTAAATCTGAATAGTAAGATTTTCCTTCTACTACCCTGCGCATACCTAAGTGGATCGCATCCCAGTAAGATTCATCCATGTCAATCTGATTGCGTACCTCCGCATGGTTTTCTTCGACATTTTCTCCGTTATGATCCATAATCTTATCTATTAATGTTAAATTATAGCATGTTCCGCCGTTTGCGACAGTTGTAACATATCGCGCAAGCGAAACTGTCGTAAAGTTATTGGTTCCCTGGCCGATTGCAGAACGGACGGAGTCTAAGTCAGATATTTCCGGTTCATACTCTTCTATCTCTACGCCGGAGGTCTCCGAAAGACCGTACATATCGGCATATTTGCCAAGCATGTTCAGGCCGACCTCGCTGTTATAAGAATTGCCTACAATACCAAGCCTGTATCCCACTTCGTAGAAATACCAGTTACAGGAATGCTGGATGCCGCCAGCAACATTCAAAGAGCCATGCATGCCACCGCTGGCAGCGATCCAGCACCTTGGCTCTGGCGAGATTTTATCAAATGTACCGACACAGGTTATCGTATCTGTCGTATCAACGATATCTTCCATCAGCGCGGCTGTCGCGGAGACCATTTTAAAAGTGGATCCGGGAGCCGTTCTTTGTTGTGTCGCATAATTTAACAGCGGACGCGACAAATCATTATGAAGAACCGCGAAATAATTGGCATCGACGCCATTTGCCATTCTATTATTATCGTAACTTGGATAAGAGACAAGCGCAAGCACATCTCCTGTATTCACATCAGTTATAACAATAGAGCCGGAATACGGTTCAAGCGCAAGCTGCGCTGGCGTAATGTCTAGGTGTTCAATCCTGTTCATCATAAAAGTATAGGGAGAAATTGAGCCTTTCTCAAATTTCTCTAATTCATCCGCCTCAACGCTGACAATATTTTGTTCCAATAAAAGATAACAGATCTGCCTGCCGGTTAACTCGTCATTGTTGATCATATAACGGTAGATCCGCTTTTCAAAGTCTGCATCGACATCTAATTTCTCAAAGATATAGCTGAGGATTTTAGCATAAATTTCCTGGGAATCCGAATATTGGGACACGATGTCTAATTTGGATACATCTACCCAGTTTTTGGCAATAACATAATTTAAATATTCACTTAAGCTGATGACTTCCTCTTTCGTCCAGGCGATATAAGTCTCATCGTCTTTGTCCACTTCACTTTGCATGATAATATTATTCTCATAGAGCATAGAAACGATAAAACTTTCGTATACTTGATATTCTTTTGGCAGCGCATTGTAGGGCGTTCGCGTTTCTGTCAGCTCTGTCCTTAGCTCTTCGAAAATCCGGTCTTTCTTAGCCAAATAAGACTCCCATACGGCGCTTTCTGTTTCACCAGCGAATTTGGAAGAAAAATGGCTTGTATCAATCACATTGTTGTTAAAACAAGCAAAATAGACATCATAAATAGGAATCATGATATTCGAACTGCTGGAATGTTCCGATGGCGTATATTCTTTAATATTCTGGATTTTTTTCAGTAAAATGCTGGCAATTTTAGCTTCCAGGATATGATATGACGCAATCTGCAAATCAGGGTCTATTGTCAGCCAAACATCTTTCCCGGCAACAGGTTCTATCCGGTTACTTGTCTCGATAACTTTTCCCACATTGTCAACATAGATCGTTTCGGACCCCTTCTTACCCTGTAGCAATGTTTCCATGGAGGATTCAATCCCGGATTTTCCGACCGTATCATTCAAATCATATTGTGGGTTTTCGGTTTGTAGCTCTTTTAATTCTTCATTGGAGACTTTTCCTGTATAACCAAGGATCTGTGCAAAATAAATGCTGTCATTGTATTTGCGGATCGTTCCTTCGGCAATGTCCACGCCGTCAAGCACGTCGGCATTCTCCATGACAACAGCAACCGTTTCTTCCGAAACATTGTTAGCTACTGTGGTCGCGATATATTTCTGGTAACTATTAGCGCTCATGGCATACCGTACGGTCAGGATCTTCAAAACTTCTTCTTTGGTATAGCCAAGCCCTTCCTTAAAGCTATTTTTGTCAGATTTATCCGTATAATTGCCAATACCGTAGCGGGCAGTCGAACAAAGATATTTCATCACTTCGTCCGGTGTCGCACTTGCTTCCTTCTCTTTTAGATCCCCTATTAAGGCATAACCATATACATCTGCAAGGAAACGGAGAAGCTGGGTCCCTTCTAGATTAAAACGGTAATTATTGCTGCTATCCAATACAATATTGAAATCATTGATAATGGAATCGCCGTTTCTTTCAATGATTTGGATCAGCTCATGAATTGTGTTATTCAGATTAGCATTTTTCTCCCGCCCTGATTCATAAACATCTTCAATCGTCACAGAATAGGCAAGCTCGTTATAAGCAAGTAACTCACCATTTCTGGCATATATATTTCCTCTTGTCGATTCGATCGTTCTTGTCTTTGTGATCTTTAATTGGAAATTATTAAAGTATTCTTCTCCATTGACAATTTGTAACTGAAAAATAGTATAAATAAGATATCCGCCCAGTCCAAACAAAACTATGACAAGAACAAGCAGCCTAGAGGTCACCATATTGAATATATTTTCTTTAAGATGTTCCCATAAATCTTCAAACAAACTTCTTCTCGCCTCGCTTTTCCCTTCGCTCCAAACTGCGGTTTATCCATAAAATGACTGGATATAGAAACAATGTCACAACAACCGTATAAACAATCTCCGGCAGAATAATATGCACCAGATAATAAGTTAGATCAAATTTCCCACGTAATAAGAAAAGAATGATATAACAAACGAATCCATAAAAAAAGTCACTACATAAAATCAACGTAATCGGCAGTTTAATATCTTCCGGATAAAAGATGGCGCTGAATTTTCCGTTCATATAACCAATATACATATATAGCAGCGCATAAAAGCCAATGACAGAACCGAAAAAGATATCTATGAGCAGACCGCTGAAAAAGCCGATCAGAAGGCCTGTCTTCTCTCCACGCATAAATCCAAAAGAAGCCGTCAGCACAATTAATAAATTCGGGACGATACCGCTAAAGGCGAGTGCTCTAAATACTGTGCACTGTAACAGAAAACATATGAAGATTAAAAAAGAAGTCGCAATGATACGTCGCACAACAATACCTATGCCTTTCTCTCGGATTCATGAGGCTGCTCTCACTATTCGACTGTCTGCTTAAGCTCTAAAACGACAAGAACCTCTTCTAGGTGCTCAAAATCCACTGCCGGTGTAATGTACCCTGATTTCGTCAGGTTATTGGCATCCCTGTTAATGGAACTGATATAACCGATTAAGATTCCCGGCAAATATTTGTCGCTGATATTGGAAGTCACAATTTTGTCGCCTTCCACAACGACATCGTCGCGGTCGATTAACTGCTCAAAAGAAATGACACCGGATGCATATAGTTTCAGATCGCCAGTGACAATCATATTATCAGAGCTAGAAAGCACCATGGCGCTCACATTAGAATCATCCGCAATAAGCGCTTTGACTTTCGACCAGTTCGGCCCGGTGTCAACAATGCGCCCTACCAGGCCGCTTCCTGCCATGACATTCATATCTACGACGATGCCGTCATCCGTGCCTTTATTAATGACAAAAGAATAAAACCAGTTGCCGGCATCTCGTGCAATGATCCTGGCACCGATTTTGTCATATTCATCATATTGGGAATCAAGATTGTACAATTCACGTAAGTTTGTCAGCTCATAACGATCCTGTTGTAATCTAGTATTTTCGATTGTCAGTTCATCAACCTGGGTTCTTAGCGACTCATTTTCGGCAATCAGATCCCTGATCTGTCCAAGCTCTTCCGAGCGGCTGCGCAAAAAACTCCCTGCCGCGCTGATGCCCTCCTGGAACGGTACGATCGTATAGCCTGCGACCATGCCCAAAGGCCCGCTGAAAATTGTCGTGTGAAAAGTAAGCAGTACCATCCCGGTACATAAAATCGTTAAAATGAAAAGGAGATATTTACTCGGTAAAGTAAATTTTTCTCCCTTTCTTTTTATAATTGGACTCATTTACTCATTCCTTCTATTGCATAAGCCACTGATTTATAATTATCGTCGTTTATGATTTTGGCAAGCCCTAAAGCGACGCTCTCTATCGGATGCTCAGAGACATTTACTTTTAAGCCTGTCCCTTTGCTCATAAGCTGCGCCAGTTTGTTGACCTGGGATGCGCCGCCGGTCAAATAGACCCCGTTTCTGTAAATATCTGCGGCAAGTTCCGGAGGCGTCCGTTCCAAGATTACTTTGATATTGTCAATAATGGTATTGAAATGTTCCGTCATACATTCATCAACTAAGGAGATCGGAATTTCACGCTCTACGGGCAGACCGGTCACAATGTCACGGCCATACACGGTAGCGCCACAGTTTTGTGCTTCTAATTCCTGCAATGCCATTTTAACATTCTCTGCCGTTTTCCCGCCGATGATCAGGCTATATTCTCTACGGATGGCGTTTTTGATGGCTTCGTCAAATTTCTTGCCGCCTACCTTGATCAATTTGCTAAGCACGATCCCGCCGAGGGAAAGGATAGAGATTTCCGTTGTATCGAAACCGACATTGACTACAAGGACACCTTGGGAGTTTTTCACGTCAATGCCAAGTCCAAGGCCGTCAGCAACCGCTTTATCTACCAC
>CAJTSL010000021.1:0-46503 GCA_910578845.1 uncultured Lachnospiraceae bacterium | reverse complement strand
TCTTTGCTTTGACATCGGAATCTTTGATCAAATCTTTAAAAGCAAGCTTTTCCACTTCTGTCACATCCCATGGGACAGCAATAAAGTAATCGGCGGGCCGCATGCTGCCTTTCATCAAATCTATCATGAAATATTTGATAAGCGTCTCCATATTCTTGATATCTGCAATGACGCCGTTATTTAACGGATAGGTAATATGGATGTTGCCGGGGGTTTTTTCATACATTTCAAATGCAGAATTTCCATAGGCAAATAGTGTTCGTTTGTTCTCAATTGCGATCATGTTCTTCTCTACCATGACGCTGTCGTCTGCCCGATTATATATTTTGATATTACTGGTTCCCAAATCAATTCCAAATGCGTTATTTGCCAAGGTAAATTACTCCTTTCAACATTCCCTTTTTAACTGATTAGCCTGCTTTCTTTAAAACTGAAATAATTGTTATCGCCAATGATAATATGGTCTAGCAAAAAAATATCAATGGTTTTCCCGATCGCTAAGATCCGGTCGGTAATTTTGATATCGTTATTACTTGGCGCCGGATTGCCGCCAGGATGGTTATGCAGCAATATCATATGTGTCGCCTGAGAACGGAATGCACAGATATAAACTTCTCTTGGCGATAAAAGAGAAGCGTTTGCCGTCCCCGTTGAAAGAAGCTGTTCTTCCAATAAGTGCATACCTGAATCAAACAGTAGCAGCAAGATATGCTCTACTGTTTCGTGCCGGAAGCGTTCCATATAATAATCGGCGACAGAACAAGGGTCTATAAAAGAAAGGCGTTTCTTTGCCTTTGTCTGCGCCATTCTTGTACACAGCTCTGCAAGCGCTTTCAATTTTATCGCCTTGACTTTGCCAATGCCTTTTACCTGCATTAATTCCTGTATCGGGATATGATATAACCCTAACAGGCCGTTACCATACTTACCGGTGGCTTTTAAAACTTCTTCGCTTAGCTCTTTAGCACTCATATGATGTGTCCCGGTCCGTATGATGATTGCAAGCAGTTCGGAATCCGTTAAGGTATCCGCTCCATAGGAAATAAATTTCTCATATGGAAGATTTTGCATTGCATTATTATCATTGTTCTCATACTTCACTAATTTCATTCAACCTCTTTCCTGACAGCAATTCTCTCCTATCGCACAGGTTTTGGTTTCATTATGGATATTTTATCACAATCCTTTTTTCATGTATACAAAATTTACCATATTTTTCAATTCCTTAAATCTTAAAAAAATATGAAAACTATCTTAAATCAATATGACATTGCCGGAAATTTTCACCGACAATCCCCTGATCTATCAGGTTCTGCAAAGACTTCAGAATCCCCAGCTTCGCGTGCTGCCATGTCAATCCGCCTTGGAAATAAACCGCATAAGGCGGCACAATCGGGCCATCGGCACTAAGCTCGATAGAAGAACCGGAGACAAAAGCGCCAGCCGCCATAATGACTTTGGCGTCATAGCCAGGCATATCCCATGGCTCAGGCGTCACAAAGCTATCTACAGAAGCGGCAGCCTGGATTCCCTGGCAAAAGGCGATGACGCCTTCGGGAGAACCCAGTGTGACGGCCTGGATAATATCATGGCGGCTTTCCGTGCCATTAGGAATAACGGGAAAGCCAATTTTCTCATAGATGTTCGCAGCAAAGATAGCGCCTTTTAAGGCGCTTGCCGTGACAGTCGGCGCAAGGAACAGCCCTTGGTAAAAGGAACCCATGACGCCGAGCGAAGCGCCTACTTCTTTGCCAAGTCCTGGAGAAGTCAGGCGATATGCCGCGTTTTCGATGCAGTCCTTTTTCCCGGCGATATATCCGCCGATAGGAGCCAGGCCGCCGCCAGGATTTTTGATCAAAGAGCCGACTGTCATGTCTGCGCCAACATCACTGGGCTCTATTGTTTCAACAAATTCCCCGTAACAATTATCGACCATGCAGATAACATCCGGTTTTACCTTCTTTACAAAAGCGATCAGCTCCCCAATTTGTGCCACGGAAAGCGTCGGCCTAGTCTGGTAGCCTTTGGAGCGCTGGATTGTCACTACCTTTGTCTTCTCATTGACCGCCTGCCTTATGGCTTCATAATCAAAACTGCCATCAGAAGTTAAATCCACCTGTCTATATGCGATACCATATTCTTTTAAGGAGCCTTTTGCGTCACGGATCCCGATGACTTCTTCTAGCGTGTCATATGGTTTCCCTACCGGAGACAACAGTTCGTCACCGGGGCGCAGATTGCTCATGAGGGCTAGAGCAAGCGCATGCGTGCCACAGGTAATCTGCGGGCGAACTAGCGCATCCTGCGTATGAAAGATTTTGGCATAGACTTCTTCTAAGGTATCCCTGCCCAGATCGTTATAGCCATATCCTGTCGTTCCCATCAGGCAGGCTTCGCTAACATGGCATTCCTGCATGGCACGGATGACTTTCAATTGATTGTATTCGGCTGTTTCATCTATCTGGCGGAACCTTTCTTCCAGAGCAGAAAGAATTTCATTGCCAAAAGCAAGTGTCTGTTCAGAGATGCCAAACATGGCATAGTGTTCTTTCAATTGTTGGGAGATTTTAAGATTTTGGTACGTATTCTCATTTTTCATAGTGATTCTGATGCCTCCTCTTTACACTAACTTACGCTAACCTATATAAGTTTTCGTTCTTCTTACATTATTTCTTTTTCCGAAAGCAAAGACAACATATGGGCGAGGATCTGTGCATCCGTCTTAAAGTCCTGTCTGGAAATCCATGTAACATCCCGTTCCCTGCGGAACCAAGTCAACTGCCTTTTGGCGAAGTGTCTCGTATCCCGTTTGATACGATATACGGCATCTTCTAAAGAGCATGCCCCATCCAGATACTCAAGTATTTCTTTATAGCCTAGGCCCTGCATGGATACAAGGCTTTTGTCACAGCCCATGTCTTTTAGGCGCATTACTTCGTCTACAAGGCCGTTCGCAAGCATAGTATCAACCCGCTTGTTGATCCTTTCATATAACGTCGCTCTCTCATCGTGTAGCACAAAATAGAGAAAACAGTAAGGGGATTCCTTTCCATGTTCTCTTTCATTATGCTCCGAGATCCGTTTCCCGCCAGTCTTTTCATAAAATTCTATGGCGCGGATGACTCGTTTGACATTATGCGGATGTAGTGTTTCACAGGACTTAGCGTCAATACGGCGGAGCCTTTCAAATAAAGCCTCAGCGCCTTCTTTGCGCACAAACTCTTCTAGCTGTTCCCGTAACGGGCCATCGTCGGCTGTCTCAGTAAAATCAATGTCGTAAAGCACTGATTGGATATAGAATCCTGTACCACCAGCTAAAATAGGGATTTTACCTTTGGCATATATATGCTGTATCGCTTCTTTGGCTAACGTTTGGAAACGCACAACATTGAAGTCATCGCTTGGCTCTAATATATCGATCAGATAATGGGGGATGCCCTCCATTTCCATATGTGTAATTTTGGCGGAGCCGATATCCATATGCCGGTATACTTGCATGGAATCAGCCGAAATAATCTCTCCGTCAATTGCTTTCGCAAGTTTTACGGAAAGGGCGCTTTTCCCTACTGCGGTTGGCCCTGTTAAGATGATCAGCGGTTTTTTATCACTCATACGATTCTTTTAAATTTTTTCTCCAATTCATATTTGCTCATAGAAATAATGGTTGGTCTGCCGTGCGGGCAGTTATAAGGGTTTTCCAGAGAAAGCAGTTCATCAATGAGCGCCGACGCTTCTGCCCTTGTCAGTTTCATGTTGCCTTTGACTGCCGCTTTGCATGCTGCCGTAGCAATTTTCATACGGATCCCATCGGGGGTCTTAGTAACATTTTCTGCCATAAGCTCATCTAGTATTTCATAGAAAAAATCGGCTTCCCCATATCCGAATAAATCCAAAGGCACACTGCTTAATGCATAATCATTTCCCCCGAATTCTTCCAACGCAAACCCAAGGGCGGTAAAATGCGCGATATTTTGCATCAGACAAGCCTTCTCTTTCCCGCTTAACGTAATGACAATTGGCGGGTTTAGGTTCTGTGAAAGAATATGATTTTCATGAAATTGTTTGAGAAATCGCTCATATTTTACTTTTTCATGCGCGGCATGCTGGTCGATGATCATCAATTTGTCCTGATAAGAGACCAACCAGTAGGTATCGAACAACTGCCCGATGATTTCATAGTGCTCTCTCGCTTTTGCAGAAAGGAGCTTGTCATCAAATAAATTGTATTGCTCTATTTTGGGCGCAGACGGTATCTGTCCAGCAAGAGGCGGCTGTTTAGGAATAGCCTCATCAGCCTGCACTGGAGCCGGTTGCTTAGCAATGGTTTCATCAGCCTGCACAGAAGTTGGCTGCTTAATAATGATTTCATCAGCTTGCACAGAAGTTAGCTGCTTAGTAATGGCCTCATCAGCCTGCACTGGAGCCGGCTGCTTAGCCACGATCCGATCTGCCTGTACTGGCGTTGCCAGTGAAGCCTGTCCGGGAAGCTTAGCCTGTCCGGATGATGTCATCTGCGCTGTATAATGGACGGGTTCATTTAGGCTAATAGCTGTTGGAGATGGTACAAGCGGCTCCTTTAAGGACTCTTTAGACGGATTTATAGGCATCTCTTTTAAGGGTTCCTTAGACGGAGGCATCTCATTTGAGGCTTCTATAGGCATCTCTTTTGACGGTTCTTTAGAGAGTTCTTGCCTCATCATGGTCTTCTCCGCAGCAATCCGTTTTGCTTCAAAAGGCTCGGGAACAGATGTTTTGGCAGACGCTTTTGGTTTAGGCGAAACAGGAGCTGGCTGTGCAAGTGTCATTTCCAGAATAAATTCCTGCTTATGCAGGCATTCATAAATAATCGCGCTTACCTGCTCGTAAAATTCCTGGCCTCCGGCAATCCTAACGTCCATTTTGGTGGGATGCACATTGACATCAATCCTCTTTGTATCAATTGTAAAATGCAATACACAGAAAGGAAATTTGTGCTGCATCAGATATTCTTTGTAGCCAGCTTCGATAGCTTTGCTGATTAAGTTGCTTTTGATAAACCTACCGTTTATATAGAAAAGCTCATAATTGCGGTTGGAGCGGTTAATGACCGGTTTCCCCAGAAAACCGTTGATAGAAAATCCGTCGCCTGATTCATGGATTTCTTTGAGTTCCTTTGTAATGTCTTTGCCGTAAATGCGGTATATGATCTCTTTCAGATCATTCCCGCCCGAGGTATGGAAACGGTTTTGGTTATTGATAATGAAGTGAAAGGATATCTGCGGATGCGACAGCGCAAGATGTTCCATCAGATCCGCGACATAGGAGCCTTCCGTTTGCGGCTGCTTTAAGAATTTCTTGCGTGCTGGCGTATTATAGAAAAGATTGCGGACAAGCACCGTTGTGCCGTTTGGCGCGCCGATTTCTTCTGCTTCCTTTTCAACGCCTCCCTCGATGACATAACGGATACCAGTCAGTTCCTCTTTTGTTTTGGATATTGCTTCTACCATCGAAACCGCAGCAATACTGGCAAGCGCTTCCCCTCGGAACCCCAGACTGACCAAGTCAGTCAGATCATCCGCTGATAAAATCTTGCTTGTGGCATGGCGCAGAAAGGCATTTCTGATCTGTGATTTCTCAATGCCATCGCCATTATCTGTTACACGAATGAAAGAAATGCCACCGTCCTTGATTTCTACTGTGATTGCATCAGCACCGGAATCAATGGCGTTTTCCACAAGTTCTTTCACAACGCTTGCCGGTCGTTCTACCACTTCTCCTGCCGCGATCTTATCAATTGTCTGATTGTCAAGAATATTTATCTGCATTTGCCTGCGTCCCCTTACCAGCGGTTTTTCAGCTTATTTTGCAGCCGGTACAATGTGTTTAAGGCATCCATCGGCGTTAAATTCGTGATATCAATTTCTACCAGTTCCTTGACGACATCTTCGTCTTTTACAGTGTCGAATAAGGAGATCTGTTCTAAATCTATTTCGTCGTATTTTACAGGTTTTGTTTTTTCGTTTTTGACGTTAACTTCAATTCGCTGCACCTTCTCAGTAATATCATTGTCGCTTAGCTGCTCTACGATCTCTTTCGCTCTGTCTATGACCATATCGGGAACGCCCGCAAGCTTAGCGACCTGGATACCGTAACTTTTATCAGCGCCGCCCTTTATGATTTTTCGCAAGAATACGATATCGTCGCCTTTTTCCTTCACGGCAATGCAATAATTATTGACATTGTCCATTTTGCCTTCTAATTCTGTCAGCTCATGATAATGCGTGGCAAAAAGCGTCTTTGCGCCCAGGATTTTACGGTTGCTGATATGCTCTATGACTGCCCAGGCGATGCTCAAACCGTCAAATGTAGAGGTGCCGCGCCCGATTTCATCTAAGACAAGAAGGCTTTTAGAAGTTGCATTTCGTAAGATATTAGCAACTTCATTCATTTCTACCATAAAAGTAGACTGTCCGCTGGCTAAGTCATCGGATGCGCCTACCCTTGTGAAGATTCTATCCACAATGCCAACATTTGCTTTAGCGGCAGGGACAAAAGAGCCTATCTGAGAAAGCAAGACTATCAATGCCGTCTGCCGCATATAGGTTGATTTTCCCGCCATGTTTGGGCCGGTTATGACAGCGATACAATGTTTATTGTTGTCCAGAAAGGTGTCATTGGCAATGAACATATCATTAGGGATCATCTGCTCTACCACAGGATGCCTGCCGTCTTTAATATCAATTATGCCTTTCTCGTTTAACGCCGGCCTGACGTAATGGTTACGTTCTGCTACAAAAGAAAAGGAAGCCAGCACATCAAGGCCTGCGATTGCCCTTGCCGTCTGCTGGATTCTTTCGATGCCGGCAGCAATCGTTTCCCTGATTTCGCAGAAAGTATCATATTCCAAGGAACAGAGCTTATCTTCCGCGTTTAGGATCGTATCTTCCAGTTCTTTTAAGCGGGGCGTCGTATAGCGCTCCGCATTAGCAAGCGTCTGCTTCCTGATATAGTCTTCGGGTACCAGTTCTTTATAGGAATTGGTCACTTCGAAATAGTAGCCAAATACCTTATTATATTTAATCCGTAAGTTCTTGATGCCAGTGCGTTCTTTATCTTCATTCTCCAAAGCGACAAGCCAATTCTTGCCTTCTGTCTTTGCGGTACGCAGCTCATCTATCTGCTCGCGGAAGCCTTCTTTAATAATGCCGCCTTCTTTGACGGCAAGCGGTGGCTCGTCTACAATAGCGCTGTTGATAAGATGAAATAAGTCGGATAAATCGTCTATCTGTACCTCTAATTCCGTTAACAACGATGTGTTGGCATCTCGCAGGATGGTCTTGATCGAAGGCAACATTTCCAGCGAAGAACGAAAAGCGATCAAATCGCGTGGATTTGCCGTCCGGTAACTGACTTTTCCAAGCAGTCGCTCCAAATCATAGATGGGCGTTAAATACTCTCTTAATTCATCGCGCAACATACTATTCTTGCAGAGTTCTTCCACTGCGTCCAAGCGGTTTTCAATATCCTGTTTATCGATCAATGGCTGTTCCATATATTTCCGGAGCAATCTGCCGCCCATTGCCGTCTTGGTCTTATCGAGGACGCCTAGCAAAGAGCCTTTCTTCTGCTTCTCCCGCAATGTTTCTAATAATTCCAGATTCCTTCTAGTGGCACTGTCTAATAGCATGAATTTATTCGTGACATACGGATTCAGATGCGTAAAATGCTCTAACGATGTCATCTGTGTTTCATAGAGATATTGTAAAAGAGCGCCCGCGGCAAGGATGCCGACCGGAAACTCTTCTATCCCCAGACCGAGCAGGGAAGAGACATGGAAATGTTTTGCCAGACATTTCCTACAGGACTCCTCATCAAAATAATGATTCCCCAGAGCATAGACCGCAGTGCCAAGGCGGTTTTTTAAGCCGTCTAAATCAAATCCGCTGACAAGGAAAGCTTCATTACAGATAACTTCTGAAGGCGCATATTTATTGATTTCATCTTGTAATTTCCGGATATCTTCTACTTCTGTCAGATAATAATCCCCTGTAGTGACATCGGCAATGGAAATGCCTGTTTTTTCCGGCAGGTATGCGACGCAGAGTAAATAGTTATTCCTAGAATCATCCATTGCCTGGATATCCAGATTGGTCCCGGGCGTTACGATTCTGGTCACTTCTCTTTTCACAAGGCCTTTGGCCTCCCTGGGATCTTCTGTCTGTTCACAAATGGCGACTTTATAGCCTTTTGCGACTAGTCTGCTCAAATACCCGTCCACAGCGTGGTAAGGAACGCCGCACATAGGCGCGCGTTCTTCTTGCCCGCAGCTTCTTCCTGTTAACGTAATTTCCAATTCTTTGGACGCTGTCAGGGCATCGTCAAAGAACATTTCATAGAAATCTCCGAGACGATAAAAAAGAATACAATCGGGGTATTCCTTTTTGGTTTCCATATATTGTTGCATCATGGGAGTTAATTCAGCCATGTTTTTAACCGTCTTTCTTATTTTTTCGTTTGTATATCCTGATCCCGTCAGTCTACGCCTTGCTTAAGCTACGTGGCACAAAATGCTTATAATCATTCATCTAAGCGATGTCCGGTATAATAGAAACCGTGGCATCCATCTAACGAGACTTTCATGAGCTTCCCTATGTAGGAGGCGTCACCTTTAAAATGTACCAGCATATTGTTTGAGAGCCGTCCAGTGACAAGCGAAGGATCCTGTTCATTGAGATCTTCTACTAACGCTTCCATAACCTGTCCCTGTAATAAAAGCGCCCTTTCTTTAGCGGTATCTTGCACGATGCGCAACAGCTTATCAAAGTTTTCTTTGACAAGTTCTTCAGGCACCTGATTGTCCATTGCTGCGGCAGGGGTTCCTGTCCGCTTGGAATAGATAAAAGTAAAAGCGTTGTCATACTGTACTTTTCTGACGACATCAATCGTTTCCTCCACATCTTTGGTCGTTTCGCCTGGAAATCCTACGATGATGTCAGTTGTGATCGCAATGTCTGGCATCGCGGTCTTAATTTTCTCCACAAGAGCCAGATAATCAGCCTTTGTATAACGTCTGTTCATCTGCTTTAAGATTGCATCTGAGCCTGATTGCAGCGGAAGATGGAGATGCCTGCATATTTTCTGGGAGTTTTTCATGACGTTTATCAGTTCATCAGACAAATCTTTAGGATGTGACGTCATGAAACGGATTCTCCGAATGCCTTCGATTTTTTCAATTTCTTGTAATAATTGCGCAAATGTTATGGGCGTTTCCAGATTTTTCCCATAAGAATTGACGTTTTGTCCAAGCAGCATAATTTCAACAACGCCGTCTGCGGCAAGCTTTTCGATTTCTGCCAGAATTTCCTCTGGTTTTCTGCTGCGCTCCCGTCCTCTGACATATGGCACGATACAATAGCTACAGAAGTTATTACAGCCAAACATGATATTAATCCCCGACTTATATGGGTATTTACGGCTGATCGGCAAATCTTCGACAATCTGGTCCGTTTCCTGCCAGATATCTACGATCATGCCTCCATTGCTTTTTCCGTTTTCAAACATCGTTACAATCAGTTCGGCAAATTTAAAAATATTGTGCGTGCCAAAAATCAAATCTACAAAACGATAGCTTTTTCTGATTTTATCTATTACAGCTTGCTCCTGCATCATGCAGCCGCATAAGGCGATTTTCAAATGCGGCTTTTTCTTTTTCATGCTGCCAAGATACCCTAATCTGCCATATACCCGCTGATTCGCATTGTCTCTGACAGTGCATGTATTATAGATGACAAAATCCGCATCTTCTTCTGCATCAGTCATTTCATATCCGATCTGTAATAAAATGCCAGCAAGTTTTTCGGAATCCCTGGCGTTCATCTGACAGCCAAATGTCTGTACGAAACAAAGCGGTTTATGGCTAAGCTGTTTCTCTAATGCATTTACATAGATACGAGCCTTTTGGATAAAATCATATTGTCTTGCTCTTTCATTCTCTAAAGACGGTACTGTTTCCAAAACGTTGGAATCTGTTGGTTTCCCCATGGGTGTCTCATGCCTTTCCTATATTGGGTCTTCTATATGTTGAATCCTAGTGCTCCTGTTTCATTATTTCATTTTCTTACAGCAGGCAACGGCAAGCGAACCGGGCCCGATATGGCAGGCAACGCTTAAGGAAAGCGGCGCCATGAAAATAGGAAAACCAGGGAATGCTTCCTCGACTTCTGCTTTAAAATGGTTCGCGGCTTCCAAATCATACGTATATGCCATCATCAGTTCCATATTATCAGGAGTTGCGCCCCCGAAGCGGTTATTCATATCATTTCTGATTGCATTGATCATAATGGTTTTGCCCTGGCCTGTCGTACGCGCCTTGGCAAATGCATCTAGTTTCTCTCCTTGGATCTGTAAAACGGGCTTCAATTTGAGAATTGTACCAAGCGCAGCCGCAGCCGGTGTGATCCGCCCGCCCTTCTTTAGGTAATATAAGGTATCTAACATAATATAGATGCTGGAATTAAACTTATCCTGTTCTAAAGTTTCTTTGATTTTAGCGGCATTCATGCCCTGATCGGCTAATCTGAGCGCGTCTAATATGGATTGCCTTTGCGTAATAGAGATCCTTTGGTTATTGACAACCTGAACCTTACCTTCATAATCTTCTGCCAGCATCATGGCGCTTTGGCAAGAGCCGCTTAGGCCGCTGGACATCGGGATATGCACGATCTCATCATTTTCTTTTAACAGTTCGTCCCATAAATTCAAAACAGATTCCGGTGTAGGCTGGCTTGTTACGACATTGGCGCCAGCAGCCAGCTTCTCATAGAACGCCGGCTGAGATAAGGTAATGTCCTCATAATAAGTTTCTTCATCAATCATAAATGGCATTGGCAGTACAGATATTCCCATCTCTTTCGCTTCCGCCTGTGTAATTCCGCTGTTACTGTCAGTAACAATAGCAATTTTCGACATATTGCCGTCCCTCCATCATTTACTTTCCATAAGTTTACGTTTAGATTGACCTAAAGTCAATCGCATTTGCAGCCGATGTCTCCAAAACTTCCCGCAATCGCAAATGTTCCTGCTTGCTTAGCTCCGGGTCGTTTAGCAAGATCTTATCTGCTTCCTCACTGGCAGTTGCCAAGAGGGAAGCATCCGTAAAAACATCTCCTACCGCAAATTCTAAGATACCGCTCTGCCGGATGCCGAACAGATCACCTGGCCCGCGTAATTTTAAGTCTTGGGCGGAAATGTAAAAACCATCATTGGATTCATTTAGAATCTTCAACCGATCCATAGTTGCCTTATTATCCGATGTACTGATGAAAATACAGTAAGACTGGTGAGCGCCACGCCCTACACGCCCGCGGAGCTGATGCAGGCCGGCAAGCCCGAAGCGCTCGGCATTCTCTACCATCATAACGGTGGCATTGGGCACATTGATGCCGACTTCAATTACTGTAGTGGATACGAGGACATCAATATGGTGCGCTTCGAATTCTTCCATGATCCGGTTTTTCTCTGCCGGTTTCATTTTCCCATGCAGCGCAGCGATTTGAATGGATGGCGGCATGAGCGCTTTTAGCTTTGCCGTGTAAGACATGACATCTTCTAGTTCATCCATTTCGCCTTCTTCTACCATCGGACAGATAATATATGCCTGCCTGCCCGCATGTACTTCCTTTTCAATAAAACGGTAAGCTGTATCACGGTAAGATGTGCCTACGACACAGTTTTTAATCGGGAGCCTATTGGCTGGTAATTCATCTAACACGGAAATATGTAAATCTCCATATAAAATAATCGCAAGCGTCCTTGGGATTGGCGTTGCACTCATCACTAGGACATGGACAGACTCTCCCTTTTGTGCAAGCATTTCCCGTTGCCTGACGCCAAAACGATGCTGTTCATCGGTAATGACTAAAGCAAGCTTGTGGTAATTTACTTTTTCTTGAATTAAAGCATGGGTACCGATGATAATATCCGATTCCCCATTTTTGATTTTTTCATAGATGATTTTCCTGTCTTTTGCAGGCGTAGAGCCTGTTAAAAGAACAGGATGGATCCGCAGGGCATAGGTGTCTTTTAATTGCATGAGCGATTCGAAATGTTGTTTTGCCAACACTTCTGTAGGCGCCATCATAGCACCCTGATATCCGTTTGATGAACACATGAGCAGAGAAAGAAACGCAAGTATCGTTTTCCCCGAACCTACGTCTCCCTGTACTAATCTGTTCATCATGGCCTCGCCGCATAGATCCTCTTTGATCTCAGCAAAGACTTTTTGTTGTGCATTTGTCAGCCTGTATGGAAGCGCTTCTACCAACCGTTTGGTATCGGCGGTTTCAATCATTTTGTGGGCGTTTGGCAGTTCGCTATACGTCGATCTCATCCGTCGTAACATCAAAATGAAAAGAAAAAATTCATCAAAAACAAGTCTTTTACGAGCTATAAGGAGCATTTCTTTATCTTGTGGGAAATGCATCCGCACGATGGCCTCCTGTCTCGGAATGAGCTGATGGCGCTCTATAAGCGCCTCTGGCAGATATTCTTCTTCCGGAGCCGAGACGGCTAACGCCTGCGTTACCGCTTTCGTTATAGCATTATTGCTGAGGCCTTTTGTCAATACGTATTTAGGGATCAAACGGTCTAAAAGCTTTACATATTCTTCCGGCTTATAAATCTGTGCCTGCTCCATGACCAGTTTGTTTCCTTTTTGTAATAGCTGCCCACGGAAAATATAGAAAGTATTTTTCTTTAAAGTGTTTTTCAAATATGGCATATTAAAATAAGTCATCTGTATGCTGCCAGATGCATCCTGTATCACGAAATTCAGGATATTCAGGTTCCTTACACGCGTAAGCGCCATATTTCCGGTAATGGTCCCGCGGACAGCGATCCGCTCCCCGATGCTTGCGTTTGCAATCGCGACGGGTTCCTGCATTTTGTCATAATCCTTCGGATAATAACGGAGCAGTTCTTCTGTTGTCGTTATGCCAAGCTTTGCAAATAACCTGGAAGTCTTTTCTCCAATTCCTTTTAATGCAGTAATGTTCATCTGTTTTTCAACCTAATAGTCATGCCTTTCTCTCAGCTTGCAAACTTTGGAGCCAAGACGCTATCAGCGTCAGCATAAATTCGCGGTTGAACAATCAAAGATTTTTCAACCTATTCGACAGAGACGATATAATAATAAATCGGCTGTCCGCCCTGCTGTAGCTCTATATCACAACTGCTATATTTTGTTTCCACTTCGTTACGGATTTCGCCGGCGTCTTCTTCGCTAACATCTGCGCCATAATAAATACTGATCAATTCTGATTCATCCGACATCATTTCATCGATCATTTTCAAGGTAACATCTTTCATGACACTGCCTACGGAAAGAATGCCTTTATCACCAATGCCCATGAAATCACCTTGTTTGATCTCCTTATCGTCAATCGTAGTATCTCTTACGGCATAAGTGACCTGTCCCGTATGCACGTGTTTGATCTCTTCTGTCATTGTCTGTGTATTCTCTGCAACCGACAGCCCCGGGACATAATTGATGATCGCGGTAATACCTTGCGGTATTGTTTTAGTCGGGATGACAATGATGTTTTTATCTTCCACCAACGTCTGTGCTTGATTCGCGGCGAGAATGATATTTTTATTATTTGGCAGGATGAAAATATGATCGGCGTTGACCTGTTCGATCGCCTGGAGCATATCTTCCGTGCTCGGATTCATCGTCTGGCCACCCTCGATGATATAATCCACGCCAAGCCCTCTCAAAATTTCATTGATCCCTTCGCCTGCTGAAACGGCAATGAAGCCGACTTCTTTTTTGGGTTCTTCTGCTTTCTCCACGGTTACTTCTTTTGCCGCTTTATTTTCTGTAGACATCTTAAATAACTTCTCTTGATGCTCTAATCGCATATTGTCAATTTTCATGTTGGAAAGCGCGCCATACTTCAATGCCTTTTGAATCGCAAGCCCAGGGTCATTGGTATGTACATGCACCTTAACCACATCATCATCAGCGACTACTACAATAGAATCCCCAATGGATTCCAGGTATTCTTTAAAATCCATTTCCATCTTGATGTTAAATACTTTATTGAGCATAATGATAAATTCCGTACAGTAACCGAATTTGATTTCTGCGTTTGCCTGTGCATCCAGATTCGGGGACATTCTCTGCCCGCTTCCATGGGATACATCGGTAGAAATCGTAAAATCAATTTCTTTTCCAAGGTAGGCATCATAAGCGCCTTTTAAAACCTGCATAAGACCCTGGCCGCCAGAGTCTACAACGCCAGCCTGCTTTAATACAGGAAGCAGGTCGGGAGTCTGGTTCAATACTTCGTCTGCATGCCTGATAATCTGATCCAAGAAGTCCGCGAGGTCTTCCACACCTGCGTCAGCCAGCTCTCTTGCTTTTTCGGCACCGCCTCTTGCTACCGTCAATATAGTGCCTTCCTTTGGCTTCATAACTGCCTTATAGGCGGTCTCTACTGCTTTTTCAAAAGCATCTGCGAGGACGGAGACGGTTATTTCTTCAGATGATTTTATGCCTTTTGTAAAACCTCTGAACAACTGGGACAGGATAACACCGGAATTGCCCCTTGCCCCCCGCAAGGAACCGGAAGAAATTGCTTTACATAAAGACGGCATATCTATGGTGCCCATATCGTATAATACGGAAACCTCCTTAGCCGCAGACATAATTGTCAGAGTCATATTCGTTCCGGTATCTCCGTCCGGCACCGGGAATACGTTTAATTCATTAATCCATTCTTTCTTGCTTTCCAGATTTTTTGCGCCTGCCAGGAACATTTTCGCAACCATCTTAGCGTCTATATTATTTGAAGCCACCTCATATCCTCCCTCAGTCAATCACTTTCACACCTTCTACGAAGATGTTGATTTTTTCAATTTCCACTCCGGTAAATTCTTCTACCTTATATTTTACACTGTCAATCAGATTATCCGCTACGGCGAGGATACTGACGCCATAAGAGACAATGACGTGGAAATCCAACGTTAATTTATTGTTTTTCAGTACTACCTGTATCCCACGGGTCATACTTTCCTTTTTCAATAATTTTACAATACCATCTTTTACGCTCATGCCTGCCATACCGACAATGCCGAAACATTCCATTGCTACAGCGCCGGCATATTGCGCAATGACTTCATGATCAATCGCAATATTGCCCATATGTGTATCCATTGAAGATGCTTTCATAGAATACCTCCTTTATATTTTAGACATATATTCGTATTATAACCCGTTAGAGCCAAAAAAGAAACTAGTATTTCCGATGTCCCCAAAGATTATTTCTTTTTAATTCCATATACTCGCTGTATGCTTTTTCTAAGATCTGTCTTTCGTTTGCATATTTTAGCAAATGAAACGCTTCATGATATTTATAATAACCGGAATCCGTAAAATATTCTTCCCGTTGCGGCTTACTGTAATAACTGTCCGCCATCATAAGATACCAGTGTACTTCCTTTTCCACGATATCTTCCGGCACGGCAAAAGTATAGCCGCTTGTGCCAATGTATTTTACAATCTTTGCTTTGGCGCCTGTTTCTTCTAGCACTTCACGGATTGCCGTTTCCTTATGTTCTTCACCTGCTTCTACCGTTCCTTTGGGAAGTACCCATCCTTCGTATTTACTATGGAAATTTTTATATAAAAGCAGGATTTTACCACGGAAGATCACGACACCTCCACAGCTTATCGCCTCAATCATGACTCGCTCCCTCCATCCAGATAGGCGTTGAATATCCGCCTTGCAATCGGCACTGCGTAATCGCCGCCGGAGCCTGCCCCCTCAATAATAATCGTTACACATATTTGTGGATCCTCTACTGGCGCAAAACCAGTAAACCATGCGTGGGAATCGGTTTTGACGCTATTATATTCCGCGGAGCCCGTTTTCCCTGCCGCCGTATAAGAAAGACCTTTGAGCTTGGTTGCCGTTCCGGTTTCCACGACTTGCACCATCAATTCCGTTAAAGCGTCCGCTTCTTCTTCGGACATGATATTGCCATAAGCGCCAGGAGAGAACTGTTTGATGATGTTTCCGTTATAATTTTCAACATAATCAATTAAATAAGGCTTCATCAGCACACCGTTGTTGGCAATGGCGCTTGTGATCATGTTCATATGAAGCGGCGTGATCTGATCAGTTCCCTGTCCGATGGATGCCTGCATGACATCGCTGTCTGAGGTGCTCTCATCCACAGTTACCTTGCTCTTGTTATAAGAAAAAGTAACGGGAAGCTCCGTATTAAACAATAAATCCGATAACGTCTCATGATAACTTGCCTTGTCCAGGGACACGCTTATATTGGCAAAGGAAGCGTTACAGGACTTGGCGAACGACTTTATAAAGTCTTCGCCTCCGTGCGATATACCATGGAAACAATTGATCACATCCGTGCCTGATGCGAACCTGCCATTGCACTGATAAGAATAATCTTGGTAGCTATCGGGATTTTCCTTGATATATTCGAGCGCCGTGACAATCTTAAACGTAGATCCAGGCGGATACAATCCTTGTGTTGCACGATTTAACAATCTGCCGCTTTCTGTGTCCTCCAACATATCATTCCAGATTTGATCAATTTCATTCGGGTTAAAATCTGGCTTGGATACCATGGCAAGGATCTTGCCCGTGGCAGGTTCCGAGACGATGATCGCGCCTTTATAAGCGCCAAGCGATTGATAAGCAACTTCTTGCAAGCTGACATCCAAAGTAGTAATGACGCTATCACCCGGATATTTAACGCCAGAGACTTCGCTTGCCACTTTATCCGATAGCTTCGCATTCGATTGGATCAGGTAATAGTTCGTCTCTGCTTCCACACCAAATCTACCATGGGACGCATAACCGACCACATGCGCGAACATATTCCCAAATGGGTATTCCCGCTGTTCCTTCCCTTGGGCATCGGTCACAGTCTGCGCCAATATCTGCCTGTCATTTGCATAAATCATGCCTCGGGTATTTTGTGTGATCAACATCTCCTGTCTGCTGTTATAACTGTTGTTGATCATCTCCTGCTTATTCGTCATCGCATAATAGCAAGTATACCCCATCATGCACAAAAATAATGCAATAAAAAGGCCCGTAACACATTGGATATGTTTATTCGTCTTCTTCCGCTCTTCTTGTTGCTTTTTTGTATGGTACGCTTTTCCCGGGATTTTCTTTTTTTCTTCTGACACTTTTCGCTCCTTCATCCTGTCCGATTATATATAATCCTTCTATTGTGAAAAACATGATTAATGTTGTCAGTACGGAACTTCCGCCATAACTAATGAATGGCAGCGTGATCCCGGTCATCGGGATAAATTTCGTACCGCCGCCAATTGTCAAAAAGACTTGGAAAATATAAGTAATCCCCAGCCCAAAAGCAATTAGCTGATAAAACCGTCCTTTTAGCTTCATGGAAATACGCATGGTCATGATAAAGCAGCTAATGCTAATCAGGATCGTACACATAGCAAAGGCAATGCCAAGTTCTTCCGCTACCGCCGAGAACACGAAGTCGGCTTCGACAAAGGGGATTGCCGTAGGATTTCCCTGAAAAAGCCCTAATCCGAACCAACCGCCGCTGCTAATAGCAAATAATGACTGGGTAATCTGATATCCGGCGTCATCGATACAGCTCCAAGGGTCTTTCCATGCTTGTACACGTACCTGGACATGGGCAAAGAACTGATAAGCAAAAACAGCCGCCGCACTGCCGCCTATGGCGCCAAGGAGAAAATAAAGGACGTTCCTCGTAGCAATATATACCATGAAAATATATACAATGAAGAAAATAAGCGCGCTTCCTAAATCTTTGGAGGCTACCAGGATCAGCACATGAATGCCAGCAATAATCGCTGTCAGCATAACCCGCAGGATATCATTAGTTTCATATAGAGCGCTTGCTAAGAAAAACACAAAAAGGATCTTGACAAATTCGGATGGCTGAAAGGCAATGCCCCCGACCGAATAGGAAATCTTGGATCCATGTGTAACGGAGCCCAATGTCAATACGATGCCTAAAGCGCCAATGCCGACAATCGCATATACCCATGTGAGGTTTTTCAAAAAAGCCAGTCTCTGCAAGAAATATGGGATCGCCATACCGATGGCGATAGAAACCGTTACAATGAAAAACTGTTTGATCGCTTTTTCATAGGAAAGCCTTGTCAAGATGATAAAGCCAATGCTTAAAAGCATACACATATTATTGATAAGCAGCCGGTTCCCTTTAGGATATATCATACGGAATAACATGACTGTAGCGAATAACAATATTTGTTGGAAAATATAGAAAAACAGATAATCTATCTTCCCTGTTTCAAAACAAATGACTAGAAAACAAGAAAAATGAACAAAAAACATCCAAATGTTCTGCCTAATGTAGATGCCATTTCTTTTGCTCTCATCTGAAAAGCAAAAAGCAAGGAAACATTCTATTGTATATAGTGCGAGCAGTAATGTAATTAAATACTTGGAAATCTCTGTAATGTAAAGCTCCATAAAATTATTCTACGCCTCTTTTATAGTGACCGGTTGTATAGTCCGAAACAGGAAAGACATTGCGTTTCCCTGTATAATAATCTAATATTTCTTTCACCTGTTCCTGATCTTCCCACACAAAGTCCAGACGGAAAGAGAAAACGCCAAGTTTACAAAGTTCTTCTTGCTTTTGATGCAAAGAATAAGGCAATGAATTATAAATAATATTATAACAATGATTACAGTTACATAAGACAGGGAATACTGTGTGGTATCTGTCTCTCAGATAACTCTTTTGGCTTTTCTTTTCTTTTTGGCACATATCAGTTGTCTTTCTGACACAGTTTGCGGAAACCATCATTGGGATTGTGCCATAAACAACGACCGACATTTTAGGTGCCGTTTGCGGTAACAACCCCCGGCACTCCTTATTATTGAGTTCATATGGCAGATAACATTCCTTGCTAAACTGCTCGAAGAATCGTGCGGCTTGCGCATTATAACAATACAAGCCAGTATCTGTCACAAGCTCGTAATCTTCCGATAGGGAACGGACCCAGAAAACAGACTCTAGGTTACGGACAAGGAACCCTTTCACGCTAACGGAAGCATGTAGTAACGTGTATAATTCCTGAAAATAAGCTACATCTTTGGCACGGACGACATAAGGCAGTGCAAGATATATTGCAAGTATGCCGTTTTGTTCTAGCAAGCGACTAATTTGGTCAAATTCCTGTATATAGTAGTCACTGTCAATATAAACTCTATCACATGTATATTGACAGACCGCTTCTAATTGTGCATGGGTACATACCATGACATGAAGCTGAGGGGATGTTGTCGCACTCCCTGTTGGCTTTTCATATATTTGGGGCGTTTTTGGCCTGTCTTGCAAGGGATCTTGCATATCAACGATACGTTTTAACGTCAATCCATAAGCTTTAGAAAGTTCTTGTGCAAAACTCATGGCAGCGCTTCTGCGTAGCTCATTGATCTGTCCGACCGGCATAAAAATATGGTCATCCATCGTAATATTATCTTCGGTTATACGAAAATAAGAATTGCCGGTCTTATGCAGTTGTTTCAATATATCTTCTTTTGTCAGTGGCCGCTTTTGCGCTGGCTCTACAAGATGCCCGTAAACGGTCGCACGTATGTTTCCACTTTCCAGAGATAGACAAGCAGGTTCTCCAATGCGGAAAATACCATGCATGGATACCGGATATGTCTTCTCTTCTTTCAGATACGCTTCGGCAATTTCCTGTAACAAATTATCATCAGCGCCCTGATACCCCGGCTGACCTAGCGTTATCATGTCTTTGCCGTTATGCTTGTCATAATAGCCAGTCTGTAGTTCGGTGCGGATATATAATTTGCGCAGCTTGTCCATATCTTCCCGTGTGACAAGATACGCATCTTCGCCGTTTTGATAATAAGCGTCAATATATTTCCGATAGATTGCCGTAACACCGGCAACATATTCCGGTTTTTTCATTCTGCCTTCAATCTTAAAAGAATCGATCCCTGCCTGAATCAGCTTTGGAATAAATTCAATCGTACACATATCCTTTAAGCTTAAAGGATAAAACTCGCTGCCACGCTGTACCGGTTCGTCCGCAGACAACAGGACGTGATAAGGCAGCCTGCATGGCTGGGCACATCTGCCCCGGTTGCCGCTTCTGCCACCTAATATGCTGCTAAAGAGGCACTGACCGGAATAACTATAGCACATGGCGCCATGAATGAAACATTCTAATTCTAACGCTGTCTTTTGTTTGATATTTTTGATTTCGGTAAGGGACAACTCTCTCGCAGGGACAATACGGGAAGCGCCTTCTTGTTTCAGAAACATAGCGCCCATTTCCCCGGTAATTGCCATCTGCGTGCTGGCATGAAGCGCGAGCGCAGGAAACATTTCCCGCATATAATGCCATACACCCAGATCCTGGATGATGACACCGTCTAGACCGGCTTCATAAAATGGGCTGATATAATCATATAACAGAGAAAATTCCCGCTCTTTTACGAGCGTATTGACTGCCAAATATAATTTCTTGCCCCAAATATGGGCATAATGAAGCGCTTTTACTATTTCTTCGTCTGTAAAGTTGGCAGCATAAGCCCGCGCGCTAAATTTCTCTCCGCCGAGATATATGGCGTCAGCGCCAGCGTTGATTGCACCGACCAATGCCTGGTAATTACCCGCAGGCGCTAATAATTCTACTTTTTTATCCATCATAATGGCGATTCCTTTTCTGAAAAGATGCATTTGGACAGAAAAAGCTGCCTTAAAAAGACAGCCAATGTGCTTTATTTCTTCAATTCCTTTAATTCTGTTTCCAGACGGACGATTTTCTTTGCATTTTCATTTGCTTCGCTTTGCAGGTTCTTGACAGTTCTCTCTGTATTTTCTAATTTGATCTGGGACGCAATCAGCTCATGCTTCAAATCATACAATTCTTTTTCTTTGCCTTTTAATTCTTCTTCTAAAAGCCCAATCTGCTGTCTTGCTTTAAAATAATCATCAGCAATATTCAGTTGCATCAAGACGTTCTGTGTATCAAGCGGCTGCCTTCTAAAACTGTCAACCTTACCATATTCAGTTACCTTATTGTTAATATACGAAGCCACTTTTTGTAAATACTCTTCACTTTCATAACCGCTTAGCGTAAAGACTTTTCCGCCGATAATGACTTCCGTATCTGTTTTCGCTGACATTGGGGATTTCCCTCCTATACAAAATATGCCGCCTAAAGAAATGTGTCTATACAATATCTATTATATATGGCTTACGAAGGAATTTCAAGTCCTAAATGATGATATGCTGTATCCGTTACGATGCGCCCTCTCGGCGTTCTATTTAAAAAACCGCTTTTTAACAAATAAGGTTCATAGACATCTTCTAATGTCCCGGCATCTTCGCCAATCGCGGCTGCCAACGTCTCTAGGCCCACCGGGCCGCCTTTGAATTTATCAATCATTGTCAAAAGTATATTCCTATCAATATGGTCTAATCCCATCTTATCGACTTCTAATAAATCTAAGGCTGTGCATGCCACTTGTTCTGTGATGATACCGTCGTATTTTACTTGGGCAAAATCGCGGACTCTTTTTAAGATACGGTTGGCAAGGCGCGGAGTGCCTCTGCTTCGCCTTGCCAGTTCCGTTGCGCCGTTTTTCTCTATAGCAACATGTAAGATCTGCGCCGAATGGAGAATGATCAACGCTAATTCTTCAACAGAATAAAATTCCAGATGATGAATAACACCAAATCTGTCCCGTAGAGGCGCCGTTAAAAGTCCTGCCCTAGTCGTAGCGCCAATTAATGTAAAATGTGGTAAATCCAGGCGGATAGATCTTGCAGAGGCGCCTTTCCCGATCATAATATCAATTGCGAAGTCTTCCATAGCCGGGTAGAGCACTTCTTCTACTTGCCTGTTCAGCCTATGGATTTCATCTACGAAGAGGATATCCCCTTCTTGTAAATTATTTAAAATCGCTGCCATTTCCCCCGGTTTTTCAATAGCAGGCCCGCTTGTGACTTTCATATTAACGCCCATTTCATTGGCAATGATGCCGGCAAGCGTTGTTTTGCCAAGTCCGGGCGGTCCATAGAATAAGGCATGGTCCAGGGAGTCTTGGCGCTGTTTGGCTGCCTTGATATAAATTTTCAGGTTTTCTTTGATCTTGGACTGCCCGATATAATCATCTAACGTCTGCGGGCGTAAAGAGCCTTCTATTTTGGTATCTTCTTCCGTGAGATTCGTTTCTATCACTCTGTTTGCCATCTTTGTTTGCCTCATTTAGTTTTTTGTACATTACTTTAGAAAATGACCTAGCACTTCCATGAAAAGCTCCACATCAATTGGTTTGGCAATATGAGCATTCATGCCGTTCTTCAGGGCAGCTTCTTTATCTTCTTCCAATGCATTTGCTGTCATAGCAATGATCGGCATCTTCTTAACATCTTTTCTAGGAAGCGCCCTGATGGTTCTTGTCGCTTCATACCCGTTCATAATCGGCATCTGCACATCCATTAAGATAGCATCATAATAGTTCTCTTCAGATGTGTTCACCATGGCTACTGCATCTGTCCCATCCGGTGCAGATTCCACGATGAATCCGGTTTCTGTGAGGATGAATTCTGCTATTTCACGGTTCAATTCAATATCTTCTACAAGAAGGATGCGTTTCCCGCTGAAATCTTCTAATGTCCAGGAAGCTACCTCATTTCCTTTATCCAATAGGTTATTGGCTGCAAGCAACGCCGATTTTAAATCAGACATAAAGAGCGGCTTAGCGCAGAATGCTGTAACGCCTGCCTGTTTTGCCTCTTCTTCAATGTCCGTCCAGTCATAAGCGGTCAGGATAATGATAGGAGCCTCTTCCCCGACTGCTTTACGGATTTTCTTGGCTGTTTCGATACCGCTTGTTTCAGGCATCTGCCAATCAATGATATAGGTGTGGTAAGAATCGCCTTCCTCATATGCGATTTTGGCACGATATGCCGCCTCCCTGCCAGATGTCGTCCACTCAGCACGCATGCCTAATTGTTTGAGCATTTTGCTCACACTGTCACAGATATTGAAGTCATCATCGACAACAAGGGATCGCAGGCCATGCAGTTCTTTGATTTGTTCTGCATTCTTCTCGACATCCTGCAATTTCAAAGTAAGCGACACTGTAAAAGTGGAGCCTTTGCCAAGTTCGCTCTCTACATGGATTTCGCCATTCATCATCTCGACTATGTTCCTGGTAATCGCCATGCCAAGCCCTGTGCCTTCAATGCCTGTCTTTGTCGTACTGGCTTCTCTTTCAAACGGCTCAAATACATGTTCCACAAATTCTTTGGACATACCGATACCGTTATCTTTGATGATAAAGATATAGTCGCCATATCCATGACGGAACGTAGTTTTCTGCATGATACGGAAAGAAATGCTGCCTCCCGCAGGCGTATATTTTACGGCATTGCTCAATAAATTGATGAATACCTGGTTCAATTTCAGGGCGTCTGCAATGACATCTTCATTTGCGACTTCAAAAGTATCAATGAAGAGTTCCAATTGCTTTGCCTTTACTTGCGGCTGGATGATATTGACCAAATTATGCATCAGTTCGGAAATATTGCATTCCTGTTCTTTGATCTGTACCTTACCGCTTTCAATCCTGCTCATATCCAGGATATCATTGATCAGACTAAGCAAATGATTGCTGGAAGAAAGGACTTTTTGCAGACAGTCCCGCACCTGGTCGGTGTTATTAATATGACTGACAGCAATTGTCGTAAACCCAATGATGGCATTCATTGGCGTACGGATATCATGCGACATATTGGAAAGGAAGGTAGTCTTTGCTCTATTCGCATGCTGTGCCTGCATCAACGCGTCTTGTAACGCCAGTGTCTGCGCTCTTTGTTTCTTGACTGTATCCGTAATGTCTTTGGTCACGACCATGACAATGATATCGTTCGTTTGATAATCACATGTCATGACAAAAGATTGCCGTAGGCACATTTCCTCTCCGGCAGGGTCTTTGCCCCAGTACATGGCAATGACTTCTGTATCGCCTTTTTCATATCTCTCCCTAAGATGTTCCAGATTGACAATCGCGGAATAATCATCCAGAGATTCTTCTAACACATAACGTTTGCTATTCTCCATCCATTCGGAAGCTTTACATGGCGCTACCATGCCTGTTCTTTCCAACAAGGATGTTTTCTCTCCATTGATTGTGCAGATAATATCTTCTTCAATCAAATCTTTCGTCAGATTGAATTCATATGTGCTAATAGCATTTGAAGTAACTGCTATCTTATATTGCCTTTCCTTACGGGTAGCAAGGGACATTTCAGCCTGGATACGAAGCTCTTGCTCTTTGATCTTGGTAATATTCTGACGGGTAAAGAGGACTTTACATGCTTTACCGTCTTTTCTTTCCAGACAAATAATATTGGCATGCTCCCATTCTGGCTTGCCATCACGTAAGACATAACATTCAAAACGAAGATCATTATGATCTTCCAATGCTGTGATAATAGCATTCCGGTTGATCTGCGCGGCAAATTTAAGTTTATCTTCCTCTTCAATCAGAATGGAACATAAATGCGCAGCAAAATCTTCATATGGGCCGAAAGCCTCCAGACCTACTTTTTCCGGTCTTGTACCTGCCAGATACTGATATGTGTCCGCTTCTAAGTCCACCATTGTAAAGCGGGTAAAGAGCGTATTGATACCACTTATGATATAACCCATTTCCCGGTTTTCCCGTGCCAGCATTTTCTTCTCCCGTCCTGCCCGGATGATCAGGGAGATAATATAGATAAAGAATAAGCCGATCAGCATAGCTTCGAAACAGATGCCGACAAGATTTTCCGAATGTATCATGCTCTGCGTCACTTTGACCGGAAACGCCTGCACTAGCACAAAACCGCTCTTTGGCAGAGAGATGACGCAAATATTATCTATTTTGCTTTTATAATCACAGATGAAGGAGCCTTCCCCACCATTTTGGAAGATTTCTCTTGCGCTTATCGCCGTTTTTTCATCTATGACATTGGATTCTAATAACATGGAAAGCAGTTCCCTGTCATACGACTTCGTATCTGAACTGGCGATGACTTCACCACTTGGCATACATAGGAATACATCTGCATTCTCGCCAAAATAAGTCGTAGCGAGCATATTATGCAAATACTCTTTTGCCAGATATGCGCCCCTAAGAACCCCGATGATTTCTCCGTCAAACCGCACTGGGGCATAAAAACAAGCCATCTTTTCATCAAAAAAATGAGGGTCGGGAATGACAGCTACATCACTGTTACCCTTTATGCCCTCCGTATAGAAGATACGGTCTTTGACCTCAGACTTCCGTCCGTCAGAAGTATAATCAACGCCGTTAATATCTGTAAAAAGCACTGCGTCGAAACGGGAAGCGGATTCCATTTCAGCAAGCGTTTCTAACGATACCATCGGTTCCGTCATACTCTTTTCCAGAAAAAAGGTATACGCATTGATCAGGCTTAACGCATTGATCAATTCATCATCTATCCGATTGGCCGTCTGTCTTGCAGCGTCTGCCGCATAGTTTTTGTTACGCTCTTCCATACGTTTACTGTTCTGTACCGCATACCACTGGAAGGCGATCATCATGGCAACTAGAAGAAGCAAAACATAGATTATTTCCTGTAATGACTTCTTCTTCGGTTTCATTAATAAATTCCACTTCATATGTAATTGTCCCCCAACATAGATTTGATGGCCACATACTTGTAACATGATACTACCACTGCATATCATTATACTTCTATATATGCAACAAATCAATCCAATTTATTATAGTTGTTTCCTGATAGCACAACAATATAGTGGTAGATTATAATAAGTATTTTAAAGATGCCTTTAGGATATCCTCAACATTGGTTTCTTCCGAGACCATTACCTGCTTGACGGCTCTTAAAGCATCAGAAGCGGAATAGCCAAGCGCAATGAGCGCCTCGGTCGCCTCGTTTTTCTTATTTCCCATGTCATCATCTGCCAATGAAGATAGGAGAATGTTTTCTTTCGGGGATAATGCCTCCTCTATGGAAACCTTATCTTTTAGGTCTAGAATGACACGCTCTGCCGTTTTTGCGCCCACGCCGGGAGCTTTCGCAATTGCTTTGGCGTCCCCGGAGAGGACTGCGAAACGCAATTCGTCCGCGCTCATAACGGAAAGAATGGCAAGCCCGCCTTTTGGGCCGATACCGTTGACAGTGATCAGCTTCCTGAAGATCTCCAGATCGTCTTTGCTGATAAAACCGTATAGCTGGAAGGCATCTTCTCTGACAAGCGTATAGGTATATATCTTCACAAAACTGCCAATGCCATTTATCGCATTCATCGTCCTTGCAGATATTTTAATATTATAGCCAATCTGATTAACTTCCAGTATCAGATTATCTTCTGTGACTTCTTCTACCGTGCCTTTTAAATATGCATACATCTTGCATCCTCCCTTTAGGAAATGTTATCTTTATGAAATCTCTGTATATATGGTAAAACCCGGATGCTCACCATGCCAATCACAAACCCTGTCAATGCGCCTGCTATGAGTAAAACAGGCAGATAAAATACCGGTGCAAAAGATTCCACGACAAATGAGGCAATCAGCATCTGTCCGATATTATGGAAAATGCCGCCACCGATACTGACGCCAATAACGGAAAAGCATTTTCGCTGCCGCATTAGCAACATGATGCAAAAGCTACAAGCTGCGCCTGTCATGGCGTAGAGAATGGCATAAAGATTCCCGAACAGAAACCCGGAAAGCAGAATCCGTGACAAATTGACAGCCAAGGCCTCTTTGGCGCCATACAGATACATTAACAGCACAACAATAAGATTGGGAAGCCCTAGTTTGATACCGGGAATCCCAATGGCAAAAGGCAATATGGATTCGATATAAGATAATAACATGGACAATGCCAATAAGAAGCCAAGAAATACCGTTTTTCTCTCCATCAATATGCTACCCCGTCCAAAGCCTGTTCTTTACTACCTATGATCTCTATCATCATTTTATGAGGCAAACAGATGATATTCTCTCCTGTCGCCGAAACTGCGTTATGGTGCACACAGATCTGGTCAGGACAATTGCTGATAAGCATCCTCACTTTGCCGTCTTGGCATAAAAAAATATTATAATCATTGTCCTGTTGCAATGCAGCTTGTTCTTCCGCTGCCATTTCCCATGTACCGGCATCCTCTTTTTGCAGTTCCACAAGCACAGGCTGTGCCTCTTTTGCTCCATCTTGTCCATAGTCTGGCGATAATGCCGGATTGCTGGCAATAAGATAGCATTTTTCTTCTTTTGCCGTTAGAGGGACCTGTACCAGCACGGTTCCGTTATATGAAATTTCTGCATATCCCCCTTTCGTATAAAACAAAGGGAATAAAAAGAGCGCCAATAGAGAAATAGCCAATATCCCGGATAAAAAAACAAGATCCGCTTTTGTCATAGCGCGCCTCCGTCCAAATACTGCATATTTCTAATGGCGCCGTCCTGTATTCGCTCCGTTACAGAGCGTAAATGAGATTGTAAGAAATTATCTTCTACTGTCGATAAGCCCTGCTCCTGTAACACCTGTACAATGATATTGCAAATTGCCTCAATGATCAGGACTCTTCCATCATTTGTATTCAAAAATGTAGCATCTTTCGATGTAATCTGTGCCCATGCCGCTTCCGGTTCCTGAATCTGATAGAAAAGATTTATCATATCCGCGATTTCGGCGCAGGTAGGAAGTGTTTTCATGCCTTTATGCAGCCATTTTGTGAACGGCGCATATTTTTTATTCAATAAATACACTAATGACATTACTTCTTTGATAAATTCATGCAAAAACAGTTCCGCAGCCACTCTTTCACCGCGGAACATCGCTCTTGCATAATTGTATTGTCCTGCCCGTGCGGCTCTTGCCATCCGCGCGACAATTTTCTTGATCCGTACATCCTCGGGATAATAAGAGAGCAATCCTTCCCGAATGCCTGTAAAGACACCTAACCGGTCTTCAAAGACCTCTCCGTTTGTTGCGGTCGCCAGATTTTCATCCTGCAAAGCAAGCCACTCCTGATAAGATACCGGCACATGATCCATCCCAAGAATGCCATAGTAAAAATCTTCGATACATAAGACGCCTACCCTGCCCGTCCCAGACTCTTCCATGTTTCTGCCGGAAAATCCCATGAATTCCCGAGGCATGGCATCATAAGCGGCTTGTACTTCGCCGGCATACTGCTCATAAATCTCTCTACGCAGCCAGATACAGAAGGATGGGCCAAAATCATGGTCTCTAGAAATCTCATCATCAAAGCCAAAGCATTCAGAACCTCTGCCAACCAAGCCAACTGCAAACTCTTTTTCTAATTGTGGGAATTTTGCCAACATGGGTTTCCCATAAGCTTCATAATATTTTCGTGATAACGTCAATCCGTTCATACTTACAATCATGCCTTTTCTTTAATATGTGCTGCTTCTTCCAAATAGGACTTCTGTTTGTCCATCTTTTGCAATATTCCACAGATAGCGGCACAGTTTTCACATAAAACGGCATAGCTCATGTTCTTGCCAAAGTGCTTTTCTACTTCCGTCAAAGCCTTTTCATAGGCTGCCAACGCCTTATCATATTCCTGCATATGATAATAAGCTTCTCCGACGCCTGCCAGCGCACCGCTATAATGCGCGTCTGTCACATCGCCTTTTTGTTCAAATAGGAAGAGCGCACGTTCTAATAACCGTTGTGCCTTTTGATAATCAGAGACTTTAAAATAAAGCAATGCAAGATTCGTTAAAGTGGTAGCCGTCTCCATTTCCCCGTTTTCCAACGTTTCAATAATGGAGAGCGCCTTTTCGGCATAGTTAATCGCCTCTTCGTTACGCTCCATTTTCTCTAACAAAATGCTCATGTTATTATATAAGCCGGCATAACGGTAATCGCCTGGCGCAATCAATCCTTCGTAAATCTGCAAAGCCTGTTTGTAATAAACATATGCCTGCTTAAAATTACCTGCCGCACGATATGCGGTCGCTGTATTGAGCAAGGTAGTCGCAAAATGCTCAGAATGGTCTAGCTGCAATTCTTCCATCAAAAGAAGCACGTCTTCCGCAGCGTCAAACGCCTTTTTAAACTCCGAAACACTCCTATAAAAGCCAATCATTTCATTGCAGATAGAAATGTATGCGCCATAATCTTCTTCCTCTTTTGCCTTTTCTAATGATGCGCATAGAAAAGGCGATACTTCTTCTATCCGGTTGTTGGCAAAATACTGGTCTAGTTTTGCAAAAAAAGCATTGATATCCATGGCTTCCTCCTAATATCGCCCGTTAAAGATTTGCGCAATCGGAGAATCATCCGAAAGAATAATGGTCTTATTGTCGCCAGTCATGCTGGCTTTCAAAGCGTCTAGCGCCCTGACAAACGAATAGAAATCTGTTTTCTCCGGATCCGCATACGCGGCGGAAAGGATACGCATATATTCGGCCTCTCCCTGGGCAATGATCGCTTCCGCTTCTGCCTCAGCATCAGAAATCATGATCGCAACTTCTTTATCGGTCGTGTTCTCTATCATCTTCGCCTGCGATGCACCTTCTGCGGTATATTGTGCGGCAATATTCTCTCGTTCGGAAATCATACGGGTATAGACTGCCTGCTTGTTGTCATCCGGTAAATCTAATTTCTTCACCTCTACCGTTACGATCTCAATGCCATACTGTTCTTCTACATGATTAATCTGCGCCATGATCTCTTCTGTCAAAGAGGTAATCTCTATGACTTCCTTCGTTTCTTCCGGCAGTTTGATATCGTTACTGGTACTCTCATTTTGCTCGGCCTCTACCGTAATCGTCATTTTACCATCACGGCTCATAATGACTTCGTCCTGTTTCATATTGGAGATAGTATTTTTGGTAGCATTATAAACAATCGTATCAATACGCCTCTCTGCATTTGACACGGAACAGCTAAGGGTCTGCGCAAATTTCAAGGGATCATTGATCTGCCATAAAACATAACTGTCTACTATCATCGACTTTTTGTCAGATGTAATGACATCCGAAGCCGGCAGGTCATATAGAAGCAGTTCATTAGGTATGGTATCGATCGATTCTATGAACGGCGCTTTAAAACTTAATCCTGCCTGGGAGATTACCCGTTGTACACGGCCAAATTGCCTGATTAGTTTGTATTGGTTCTCTTTGGTAATGACCATGCTGTTCCCCAGTAAAATGGCGAACGCGACAAAAAGGATGAACACGATGAAACCTTTTGGCTTTTTCGCTTTTTTCCTGCCTTTTTGGGTACCGTCCGAATTAAATCTTTCATATTCCACATTGGACTGATTCGTCTCATTTTGATTGTTTATCATCTTTATTCCTCCTCTGTTGCAGCATCATCCGCAGCCTGCGCCGTATCATCGTTCATAGAAGAGTTGCTCTCCGATACAAAGCTGTCTAAAGGCAATACCGTGCTGGTTGTGCCGTTAGCGCTTTCAATGACAACTTTTACGTCAGGAAGGACATTCTCCATTGCTTCATAGAACATTCTCTTCTTCGTTACTTCCGGATATTTGACATATTCTTCGTACATAGAATTGAACCTTGCCACCTGCCCGTTGGCCTCATTGATCCGTTCCTGCTTTGTTGCTTCAGCATTTTGCAAAATCTGGTCAGATTTTGCTTCTGCTTTGGGGATCTGTTCATTACGGTATTTATTAGCATTGTTCAAAGCGGTTTCTTTGCCTTGCTTTGCTGTCTCTACTTCTTTGAAGGCATTGCTGACTTCTTCCGTTGGTGGTTCAGCATCCTGGATCGTGATATTGATTAATTGTATGCCAATATCATAAGATTCCAGTTTTTCTAGAATCATCTGCGTAATGTTCGCCTGAATCTCGTTCTTGCCGGTTGTAAGGACACTGTCTACTGTATAAGAGCCTATTGTTGTCCTGATACAGTTCTGGGCAATATTTTTCAATATCTCCACCGGATCTTCCGATGCATATAATGCTTTGACCGGGTCAATGACACGATATGCCACATAAAAATCTACATTAATAAAATTATAATCAGAAGTTATCATCATGGCGTCGTCAACAACGCCTTCGTCTTCAAGCGTATAGCCAATTGAAAACCCCTTAATCGTTGTGTTCACTTTCGTTACCGATTGTATGAAAGGGATCTTAAAATGCAGTCCCGGTGTCGTGACCGCTTTAGGTGAGCCAAAAGTACAAACTACTGCCTGTTCTTCCTCCTGGATCGTATAATAGCAATTTCCCGCCACAATAAATAACAGTAACGCCACAATAATGATCTTTACAATCGTCGTTGTTTTCTTCATCTTCCCCGGAAAATTTTCCATTTTCCCTGGATTAGCTTTTCTCCCATTAAACATATAGTCATCCTCCGTTTCTACGATGTCTAATGCCATATCGTATTATGTTATTATATACCATATATAGCGGGAACACTAATAAAAAATTAGTAAACTTTTAAACTTCAACAAAATGCAAAGGTATGCTAGAATAACATTGCAGTGTATCGGCAAATATCACATAGTGTACAAAAGTCTAATAAAAATGGAGGTTTATGATGAGAATTATATTTATCAGACATGGGGATCCGGATTATCAGCATGATAGCCTGACAGAGAAAGGGCGGCGGGAAGCTGCTTTGTTATCAGAGCGAGTTTCTTCCTGGGAGAACATTACCGAAATCTTCTGTTCCCCGCTTGGACGGGCACAGGAAACGGCGTCTTATTCTCTGGCGCGTCTTGGGCGGGAAGCAGTTACCTATCCGTGGTTACAAGAATTCGCTTATATGATTGATGACCCGACAACAGGCAGACATGGCGTCCCATGGGATTTTATGCCGGAATATTGGACGGAAATGGAAGAAATGTATGATAAGAAAGAATGGAAAAATACGCAAATCTATCGTTCCAATCCAGAACTGGCGCCCGCTTATGATGAAGTCTGCGCAGGCATAGATGGTATTTTGGCAAAGTATGGTTATCAGAAGCATCATAATTTTTATGTAACGGAGCATAAAGAAACTCCTAAACAGCAAAATGAGACAATTATCTTTTTCTGCCATTTGGGAGTTACCTGTGTTATGTTGAGCCATTTGCTTGGCATATCTCCCGTCGTATTATTTCATGGGTTCTATCTTGCCCCGACTTCTATAACGGTATTGGCTGCCGAAGAACGGATGCCTGGCAAAGCTGTTTTCCGGGTACAGTCAATGGGTGACACCGCACATCTGATGCAAGGTGGCGAGCCGGTCTCCGCAGCAGGTTATTTTACGGATGTCTTTCTAGGATGATATATGCCGGAGAAGCGCTGTTTAGCGTACTTTCTCCGGGAATCCTACTTTCTTCTGCACCTTGCGCAATGTCTTGTTCGCATAATAACTTGCTTTTTCGGCATTTGTCTTGATGATGCCGTCTATATATGTTTTATCTTTGCTCAATTCCTCGAAGCGTTGTTGAAGCGGTTTCAAAATATCGACAACAGATTCCCCAACCGCGATCTTGAAATCGCCATAGCCTTTTCCTTCAAATTCCTTCTCTGTCTCTTGTGGCGTCCTTCCGGTACATGCACAATAAATGTCAATCAGATTACGGATGCCTGGCTGTTCATCACAGTACCGGACACAGCCTTCTGAATCGGTTACAGCGCGTTTAAATTTACGAATGATCGTATCGGCATCATCCATCAAATAGATGCTGGCATTCATGTTTTCATCGGATTTAGACATTTTTTTATCAGGATTTTGTAGCGACTTGATGCTTGCGCCCGTCTTCCCGATGAATGGTTCCGGGATTGTGAAAACGTCCCCGTATATTGCATTGAAGCGCTGGGCAATATCTCTTGTAATCTCTAAATGTTGCATTTGGTCTTTGCCAACTGGGACAACATCCGCCTGGTATAACAAAATGTCTGCCGCCATCAAAACGGGATACGTAAAAAGCCCTGCATTAATATTGTCCGCATGCTTTGCGGCTTTATCTTTATACTGGGTCATACGGTTGAGCTCGCCCATATAGGTAAAACAGTTTAAAATCCATGATAATTCTGCATGACCGGAAACATGGGACTGGTAATAAATGCAATTCTTCTCGGGGTCAAGCCCTGCCGCAATATAGAGCGTCAGCAGATTCCTGGCACGTTTACGGAGTTCAGCAGCATCTTGCCTGATGGTAATGGAATGCAGGTCAACTACCGAATAGAAACACTGGTACTCATCGCTAAGCGTCAGCCAGTTCTTCAAAGCGCCCAAATAATTCCCAAGAGTCAGAGTCCCGGTAGCTTGCATGCCGCTGAATAGTACTTTATTTCCATCTATCATAATATGTGCCTCCTCATGAATGAATATGATACGAACGCAAGAATATGCGATTTCAAAGATAAGTTTATCATTGAGGCGGATATTCGTCAATCATGAAATCTCGTGTAGCGTGGACAGAGATATAAAAAGGGCATCCACATCATATGAATGCCCCTGATAATTAGTTATGATTCTCTTCACAGCCACAAGTTTCCCTATCGGAAAATGGCCTTGCATCGAATCTTGGTTCAAACTTTGAATCCTTGCAATCATGGCCATGATCATGATCGTGGTCACAATCGCAGCCTCTGCCACGTCCCCGATCTCTGTCTCTGTCAAAATCATTGTCACACCCGAAATCCCTACAACGACGGTTCATGCCGTTATTCTGGGAACAGCCACAGCCAGACGGATTACAGCATAACAAAAATAATAAAATAATCCATGTGTTCATAAATCAATAGCTTCCTCTCCTTTTTCTCATAAAATATTTTATGCAAAAGGAAATAATCTGCTACTGCACTTTATTTTTTTAGAATATGCCTCCGTATATACCGGAATGTTTGCTCTTCTCCCCGCTCATCCAACATATGGAGCAAGAATTCCAGTTTTCTCCTAGTCGATCTATGGAGCGGCGCTTTGTCTTTCCCAAGCTCATAATATGCAAGCGGCGCTCTCGTGGTATAGCGCTCTCCATGATATACTTTACATGCTGCAATCCTGTCCATCAGCATTTCAACAATATATTTATTGGGCATTGGCGCAGGCGCCATGCCGCCAGGAATTGCTTTTGTACTATAATCAATCCAATATTCATAGTGATGCTTATTCCTGCCTTTATGGTGCAGCCATGAGGAAGAATAGCCGATCGCTTCGCGCTCTGCATTATTAGGGCTTCTGTCGCCCTGATAATACTTTGCTCCGACAAGAAATTCCGTTGGGCTATATTTGGATAAATCATGCAAGATACCTTGCTTGTAGAGGCCTACTTTGAAACACCCCTGCATCACCAAGTATTTATGATATGTGACTGTCTTAAAATGTTTCCAAGCTTTACTCATTGCCAACGCGCTTTCTGGCTCTGCCCTTTTTCTTATCGGGACTGACCTGTTTCTTCCTAGTCCCATATATGACAATTGTCCGTGGCGGGACCAAAATCTTTTGAATGCCGCCAGACTCTGTTTCCGTAGTTTCTTTGATCTGCTCTGTAGGCGCTGTCGCTAAGAGCAAGCCCCATTCCTTTTCATTAGGCATCTGGGGTAGGCCGAACAAATAAGGCTGCCAATGCATGTTGATCCCAAAATAAAGAAAAGAATCATCCGCCTCGGTTGACGTCTGTGCATAGCGGCAACAATACATGATGCCAATGCTATGGCTATCGTTCTCCATCTGCGGCCTCCATGCGTCTTGCCCATGGAAAGAAATATCCGGGTACCCGCAGGAAAGATAATCCATCCCACGAAGTGGCTTCTTGCTATGAAGGATCGGATTTTCTTTCCGGAAGCGGATCAGGTCTTTTGCAAACGCAAGAAGCTCTTCTCCCATTTTCGTCTGGTTCCACTTAATCCAACAGATCGCATTATCCTGGCAATAAGGATTATTATTGCCTTCCTGTGAATTAGCAAATTCATCGCCACTATAGAGAAGCGGCGTTCCCTGGGACAGCATAACAAAAACTAAAGCATTCTTCATCTGTCGCATCCGCAGGTCAAGGACGCTTTTCTTTCTGGTCTTTCCCTCTATGCCACAATTCCAGCTATTATTATAGGCATTTCCATCCTGGTTGTTTTCCCCATTTTTTTCATTATGCTTCTTGTCATAGGAAACCAGGTCATACAGCCGGAACCCATCCTGTTTTGCAATATAATTAACGACTCCATGTTCGGCTGGGTTTTCCCTGCAAAGATGCAGGAAACGGTTTATCATATTGGCATCGCCTTTTAGGAATTTACGGATATCATATAAAAACGAATCATTCATATGTCCAAAATTCCGGTTTTTATCATATGTCTCACTAAATTGGCCTTGTGAATGATAAACTGGGCAATTCGTTTCACTAAGTAGTTTTGTATCTGCAAGCAAGGGATCCTGGCTAAGGCTCTGTATCGGGATATCGACACCCATCAGATGGAATCCGTCAATATGATATTCCAATACCCAATATTTTAAGATGACCAACATTTTCAAATAACCCATTGTAGGCGGGAAATAGAACTGCATCATGACTTCTATCCCATTTGCATGCAATGCCTTTACCATATCTTTAAATTCTGTTACGGCATCTTTTTGGGCAGCATAAGCATATTTGGGCAAAAAATACAACCCTTCCTGATATCCCCAATAATTGATGCGGAAAGACTTGTCTTCTTTATGCGGCAAAGGATCTTTATAGGAAATGAGTGCCTGTTCCATGCTGCGCATTGGCTCTTCCTCAGGCAGTATCTCATTAAATTCATAAGACGGCATTAATAAAACGGCAGTGACGCCAAGCTCTGTCAAATAAGGGATTTTCTCTATGATGCCGGCATAGGTGCCTTTCGCCCGCACACCGGAAGAACGGTGCTTTGTAAAGCCACGTACATGCAATAAATAGAATATGCTATCTTCAAACGGGATCAGCGGCGCTTTATCGTTTTCCCAGTCATAAGCATGACAGAGCGCTTTGCAACGCGCCGGGACTTCTCTGTCTTCACCATATTTCCGTTCATTTATTAATTCGTATGCATAGGGATCTTGAAAAAGCTCCTCGCCTTCATAGAAAAGATACGAACATTCTTTATCCTGATATCCTTTCAACAACATAGTATACACATTCCCTATTCTGTTCTCAGCCGGGAAAGGGATTCTTATGCCATTCTTATTTCTTTTATCAAATAGAAGGATGCCACAGTCTGTCTTTTTGGTGCATTCTGCAGAAATATGTAAGCCTTCCGGTAAAAAGTATACGCCTAAAGGATAGATTGACGAAGCAGCCACATTAAAAGTTTTTTGCATGTAAACCTCCGGGTATTTCCTTTTTTTGCTGTTGAAATGATGTCTAATTAGTATACCATGAATAACATTTTTTTACCATACCCTTACAAAATATATAAAAAATGATTTTTTCATTGATTCTATCCTCAGTTTTCTGTAAAATAAAAGTATTGTGATACCAAATTTCATATTGAGTGAGAAAGGGGAAATTTGCGATGCAAAAAGAAAATACTTCTGAAGAGATGACCGTAGATTTAGATTTGGAAGACGGCGCTCACGTTACATGTGCTGTTGTGACGATCCTTACTGTCGCCGGCTCGGATTATATTGTGTTACTGCCGCTCAATGAGCAGGGCCAGAACGATAATGGTGAAGTATGGTTTTATCGTTATTTTGAGGACGAAGAGCATCCTGAACAAGAGCCGGTCTTAGAATATATTGACGATGATGAGGAATATGAGGCTGTTGGCGACGCTTTCGATGAATATTTGGATACGGTCGAGTTTGATGAAATGATAGATATGGAAGAGGAAGAAGAGCCGCAATAGCGGTTCTTCTCATTTTCTGGCTTTATTCATGCGAGCAACGAGCCAAGTGGCTGCTTGCAGACATTTGGCGACTGCCGCGAGGGTCAAAGCCCCCGCTGCTCTGTAGCGCTGCAAGTTTGATACCCCGTTACTTGCAGCGGGGTCTTTGATTGCCCAGTATCGGTTCTAAAAAGCGCGATGGCTTGTTGCGCCCCTCTTCTTGATCGCAATACAATATATGTAATTCCTTTTTCGCCCTTGTCATTGCCACATAGAACATGCGCCGTTCTTCTTCTATTGCTTCAAAAGAAGACGACTGGCGGGAGGGGATTTTCCCCTCAATGACATCCGGCAGATAAACCGTATCGAATTCTAACCCTTTAGAGGCATGCATTGTCATCAGGCAAATGCCATTGGGCTTTGGCGATACGCTATCGAAGTCCCGCTTCTGTTGTTTTTCTTTCATATTCTTCCGGAATTGACTGATATAGTCAGTTAATTCCCAAAACACTTGATAGCCTTTTGCAAGCGTCTGGAAATCATCCGCTATCTGTAAGAGCTTATCACTCGTGTTTTTATCATATTGTTCTTTGATATAAGCGTCATATCCGATGACCTGCCTGATATAACGGATTGCGGTGGATGGGCGCATTTTCGCTATTTTCTCTAAATCATAGAAAAGCTTATGTGCTGTCTTTTGCATCACCGGATCATTCTCATAATATTGCAATAATTCGTCTAAGAAGACATTCTCCTTTCTGGCGCTGTCTTTCTTCAAATAGCGCAATGGCCTGTTCATGAATAAATGAAAAATTTCCCTGCGCCTGTTCCCGTTTGCAAATTCCAGATAGGCAAGCAGATCCTTAATGACAAAATGATCATACCGGCTCTGTACCGGTTCTTTCATCAGGAAAGGGATTTCATGTAAGAGCAGTTTTTCAGCAAGCAGAGAACATTCATAATTCGTGCGATATATGATGGCTATATGGGATAACTCTTCCGGCACTGTATTTTGAGCCAAATCTTTTAACATTTGGATGAATGCTTCATATTCTTGGTCCTGGTCAGGAAAGGGATGTAAAATGACCCCCTCGCCGTCTCGATGTACCGCATGGATTACTTTTACGAAACGGTTTTTGTTTGGTGCAATGACTTGCAGGGACTTCTTGACAATCTGTTCATGACAACGATAGTTTCTGTCTAACAATACTTGCTTTGCGTTAGGATAATCTGCCATAAACTGCCTCATGATATCGGGTTTCGCCCCCCGAAACCCATAGATAGACTGGTCGTCATCTCCTACGATGAACAGATTGTTGTGAGGATGCGCGATAGCACGGACAATTTGATATTGCATCCAGTTAATATCCTGAAATTCATCTACCATAATATAGCGGTACTGCTCTTGCCATTTGGAAACCATATCTGGATGTTCCTGAAATAATTTCAGGCATAGAAGTCCCATATCATCAAAGTCCATTTTCTCAAGTTCTGCAAGATATTCGTTATATTGATGATAAATTGCCCGGATTTCTTCTTTGGTATACAAATCGCAAGGAATCTGTGCGAACGATTCACCGTTATTTTTGATCTGGCTGATTGTACGGATTAGATATTCCGTTTTTTCATTGCCTACAAAGAGCTGGGAAACGGGCATATGCAATATCTGTAATAGCAGTTTTCTCTTTTCCGTTTCTGTAATTAAGGTAAAATTGCGATATTTAGCAGTCTGTCTAAGGATATGATAAAAGATTGCATGAAATGTGCCAAAATGGACGGGAGCTCTTGTTTGTGCTGTCAATTTCTCGAACCGTTGCTGCATTTCTTTGGCAGCCGCTTTTGTAAATGTGATCACTAAGATCTTCGATGGCTCCACATTATAGTTTTCTATAAGATAACGGATCCGCCTGGTAATGACAAATGTCTTGCCGCTGCCGGGGCCAGCAAGGACTTGCATAGCCCCGGCAGTAAATGAAATTGCTTCTTGTTGTATTGGATTGGTTGTAAATTCAGGCATTCTGTAACTTTTCAATCCCCTTCCTGATCCGATTAAGGGATTCTTCTTTGCCTAAGATCTCCATAATCTCTGTCGCGCCCGCGGGCGTCATTTGTTTGCCGGAAACCGCCGTACGGATCGGCCACATGACATACCCATTCTTACAGCCCTTCTTCGCGACATATTCTGTCAATGCCTGGTATAGCGCATCGTTACTATAGTCTTCCTGCGCTTCTAGGACCGGCAATAGCTCTGTCAGCACTTCTAAAGAAGATTCACAGCTTGTCTTCATTTTCTTATGGGTATACATCTGCACATCATATTCTGGAAGCACGTCAAAGAAATCAACAAGCTCTTTGATGTCCGGGAAAATTTCAATTCTTGTCTTTACCATTTCCGCAATCTTCTTAAGATCTAAGTCTTTGTGGATTGCTTCTTTCAAATAAGGCTCTGCCATCTGATAGAATTTGTCGGAATCCATTGCTTTCATATATTCACCGTTCATCCATTTTAACTTGGTATAATCAAATACCGCCGGAGACTTTGAAATATGATGATAATCAAATTGGGCAGCAAGCTCGCTTAATGTGAAAATTTCCTTTGTCCCTTCCGGGCACCAGCCAAGCAGCGCTACAAAATTAACAACCGCTTCTGACAAGAAGCCTTGCTCAATCAAATCCTCGTATGATGAATGCCCACAGCGCTTCGATAACTTCTGGTGCTCCTCATCTGTAATGAGAGGACAATGGACATACTTGGGAATTTCCCATCCAAAAGCTTCATAGAGCCGATTGTATTTCGGAGAAGAAGACAGATATTCGTTGCCTCGTACCACATGGGTAATGCCCATTAAATGGTCATCTACCACATTCGCAAAATTGTATGTGGGGAAACCATCCGATTTTATCAGTATCATATCGTCTAATTCTGCATTATCCACCGATATATCGCCATATATGTCGTCATGGAATACCGTACAGCCTTCAGTCGGATTATTCTGTCTGATGACATAAGGCTTCCCCGCCTTTAAATTCTCTTCGATCTCTTCTTTGGACAGATGGAGGCAGTGCTTATCATAAATATTGATTTCTTTTCCCGCTATCTCCCTTGTAAGCGTAGAGAGCCTTTCTTTATCACAGAAACAATAATAGGCCTCACCCTTCTCGATCAATTGTCTGGCATATTGCAGGTAAATTCCCGCAGCCTGTCTTTCGCTTTGTACATAAGGACCATATCCTTTATCCTGATCCGGCCCTTCATCGGGAATAAGACCGGTCTTGTCTAAAGTACGGTTGATGATTTCCACAGCGCCTTCTACATAACGTTCCTGGTCTGTGTCCTCAATTCTTAGAATAAAATCACCATCCTCATGTTTGGCGATCAGATATGCATAAAGCGCCGTCCGTAAATTTCCCACATGCATACGCCCTGTCGGACTAGGAGCGTATCGGGTCCTTATTTTCTGCATTGTTTTATCTCCTCACTGTTACTGTATATAATTTAGGTGTTTGCGAAACTCCTATTTTTCAAAGCCCAATTGTGCAATGTAGCGAAAGCGACCTTTTTTGGATCCTTATTTCCGGGGGATCTGTTCTTTAGCAGCGGCTTTGAAATTGCCAACGGCTTTAGCCGCCTGCGGGATCGCGATATTGGTCCCTGCACCGGCAATACAACCGCCTGGACATGCCATTCCTTCAATCAGGCAGCCGTTTTTCTTTCCTGCTTTGGCGAGCATGAGCATTTTCTTACATTCAGAAAGGCTCTCTGCATGTTCGATATTGACTTCTATATCAGGGTAATATTCCCTGACACATTCCTCGATCGCGCTCGCGACACCGCCTGCAACGCCGTAACCGCGTCCTGCGCCAGTTGCTCCGTTCAATTGGTCTAGCGCCTTGATCTCTTTCAATAATATGCCCTTTGCTTCAAACATACCGGCAAGCTCTTCAAAGGTAATGACAAAATCCACATCGGAGCGGATTGTCCGCCTCGAAGCTTCCAATTTCTTGGAGGCACAAGGCCCAATGAAGACTACTTTAGCGTCTGGATGTTCTTCTTTGATGATTCTTGCCGTTGCTACCATAGGCGTTAAGGCATTTGATATCTTGTCGATGGTCTCCGGGAAAAACTTTTTCGCTAACACGGACCACGAAGGGCAACAAGAAGTCAGGCTAAAAGGCAGATTGCCTGTCGCCACTTCTTTCGCGTAATGTTCTGCTTCCGCCAGCGCGCCCATATCTGCGCCGATTGCCGTTTCATATACATCATAAAAGCCAAGCTCTTTCAATGCTGTCTTTAACATGTCTGGGCTGACATCTGCCCCAAATTGTCCCGCAAAAGCAGGCGCAACCTGGGCAATGATCATTTGCCCGGACTGTAGGGCGCGGATTAATTGGAAAATCTGTGATTTATCTGCGATCGCGCCAAAGGGACAGTTTACCATACACTGCCCACAGGAAACACAGATCTCATTATCAATGACTGCCCTGCCTTTTTCATCGTTCTTGATCGCATTAACGCCACAAGCGCCGGCACAGGGCCTGACCTGATGGGAAATGGCATCGTAAGGGCATATCGCTTTACACTTACCGCACCTGATACACTTCTCCTGGTCGATCACGGATTTTCCGCTCTTCATGGTAATCGCGCCTTTAGGGCATACTTCCCGGCACGGATGCGCCACGCATCCCATACATTTGTCAGTCACTTCGTAACGGTTCTCAGGACAGGCATTACATGCGGAAGGAATGACCTGCATCAAGGGAGGCTCATAATATTTCTCTGAGATATTGCTCTCTTCTAAGCCTTGTGTCAGATGCACCGGCTGATTCTCCGGACGAAGAGACAGTCCCATTGCAAGCCTGATCCGTTCACGTACAATGGCACGCTCCCGGTAGATGCTTTCATATTCTGATTCATCGTAGTCTACGATTTTATATGGCAGCGCTTCTATATCATCTTTTAAATTATCCGAATGATAAGCCAGATTTGCTACTTCTTTGAATATCCGGCGCCTGTTTTTCCGAACTTGTGTGTCTATCCCTCTCATATTCTAATAACCTTTCCCTATCAGTATGTTGATACATTGTTTCCGAATATCTTATATCTTTCTCACACTATTTTTACACAAACTTTCAGGGAAGTCAACTCCTATAGCCGAAGCTATTTCCCGCTATTTTTTTCTGCGGCGCCACCAAATCACGAAACCGACGATGAGGCAACTTACCGGTATGGCCAGAATGGACAACGTGCCAACGATCGTCACGGCATTTGTCGTAAAAGACAATGCTGTGGAATAATATTTGACCGGGATCAGGATAGAGCTTTTGTGCTCTACGAATGCATCGATCATGCCGCCGAAAAATTTGACGTTATTCCCAGGGACGATACTGTCAGCATCCTGAGTGAAAAATAATTCCGAAGCAACGAAAACAGCATTAGACGCCATCCCGCTCTCCGTAGACTTTGATGCCTTTAGAGCCATGGCAAAAGGCCCTTCCTTATCGCCTTGCGCTTTCTTAAAGTCGGTCATGATTTCAAAATCAGCATCTTGATAAGCTTTACTGTATGAATTTGCACTAGAGGAAAGCAACAATGTATATAAAACATCATTGGATGCCGCTTCATCATATAAAAGCCCTTGCGCATATGGCATAAAAACGGACGTCTCATAGACACTCTCTGTTATCTCATCATAAGCGATCTGTGGGAACAGGAAATATGGGATCTCGGCATAATATTTATCTTTGTCACTTTCCAAGATAATCCCGTCAGTAAGCGACACACCATAATAATCTAACAGCCGTTCAAAATTTGGGAGCGCTTCGTCTGTCCATGCCGTAATGAGGATCATATTCCCGCCTTTTTCTAAATAGGCAAGGATCTTATCGACATCATCTTCCGAATAATCCCGGACCGGCGCATTAATGATAATCGCCTGGGCATCCTCAGGAATGGCATCTGTTTGCAGAAGAGAAAGCGTTTCATAAGCAATATTCTTTTTCTGGATCGTCTGTGAAAATTCGCCTTCTAAGGCTAACTCTTCATGACCGTCTATGACATAGATCTTAGGCATATCGTCAGTCGCAACGTATGTCATTGCCGCGATGATCTGCCCTTCCCCGTCATAACCGGTAATCTGGTATTCATAATAAGAATAATACTCATATGCGTAAATATCGTTATAGTCGATTACCCTGCTTCTGGCAGGCCCCGTGACAATTAAGCTGTTAGAGCTTGGCTCCGTTTCCGTGTAATTGGCATAAAAGCGGGGATTTGTAGCCGGGTCAACATAAATGACCTTCACATTGTCTGACAGATCTTCTATTTTACGCAATGTTGTATCGAGATTATTATCTTTGTATTCCTCATTCACAAGTGCATATATCGTAATATCTTCTATGAGGCCTGCGACAAAGTCCTTAGTATCTTCGGTCAAAGTATATAATCTATTGGAAGTAACATCAAAAGAAATCATCCGCTCCGGTAAGTGGCCCACCAAAATATTGACTATTACAGTCAAGGCTATGGTGGTGACTGTCATTCCATATTGAAAAGCATAAGGCTTCCAGCCGTTGCCCGATATGCTGTATCTGCGTTTTTCAATGGATTGTACCGTGAAGAACAAGAAAAGCAATGACAGGGAAAGAAAATAAACGGCTGAAGGTACATAAAAGCTGCCAATCAGCATTCTGTCAAACCTACTAATCGTATCAAATGCACTTAAGATTTTGGTGAGCATGTTCCCAGTTGGGGATGCCATGCTGCAAATCCCTGGCATGACATATCCAAGGAATAATACGATAAAAGTAAGGACAGCCGAAATAACAATGCTTTCCGTAAGAGATGACACAAAAATACCGATTGCCAGTCCAAGCGCACCATATAAGAAAAAGCCAAATAGCGCTGTAAAGGATACCCCCACCTGAAAATCGCCAAAAAAAGATAGAACTACAATTGCAATGCTAGCAACTACTATCGGGATAACAAAAACAGTCAATAATGCGAGATATTTTCCAAGCACAATCTTCCCGATAGATATAGGCGCAGTTAAGATTAACTGGTCCGTTTTCAATTTCCGCTCTTCGGCAAAACTTCTCATTGTTAAGATCGGGAACGCGAACAGAAACAGAAATACAACGCCTTGCAAAACATAAGAAATATTGGGATAGCCATTTAATATATTATAAAAAGTAAAGTAAATGCCCATCATCAGAAGCATTGCCGCAAGGAACAGCCATCCGATAAAAGAATGAAAATATGATTTTACCTCTCTTTTATATATCGCGTTCATCTTTCTCCTCCTCGACTTCCTTCTGTCCCTCTATCCTATCCGGTTTCTTACCGTCATCGTCTATAGCCGATTCTTCCTCAGCAGCTTCTCTCCCAACCCCTTCCTCAGATTCGGTAAGCTGCAAAAAAATATCTTCCAACGACTTTTCAAGCTTTTTCATGGACAGTACGGGCATGCCTGCATTTGTCAGCGCAACGGAAAGCTCTTTTCTGATATCCGCATTATCCTTAGTCACGATTTTCGCCGTAATACTGCCCTCTTCCGTAGAATCTAAGAAATCAAAGGAGGCAATCTGCACCATTGCGCCAAAGACCTCTTGTGCTGTTTCCTCATTCCCCAGAGCGGTCACTTCAATTTCCGTTGATTTTCGCATTAATTTCTGTAGCTCTTTAGGAGAGCCGCTTGCTGCCAGCCTGCCATGAGACAGGATCAGGATATGGTCGCATATCGTATTGACTTCAGACAAAATATGAGAACTTAAAAGAATGGTATGCTTCTTCGATAATTGCTTGATCAGTGTACGAATCTCGATAATCTGTTTGGGATCTAAGCCAACCATAGGCTCGTCCAAGATAATGACATCAGGATAGCCAATGAGCGCTTGAGCCAATCCGACTCTTTGCTTGTATCCCTTAGAAAGATTTTTGATCAAACGCCCTTCAACATCCGTGATCCCGATTCTCTGCATCACTTCCTGGATATGTGGCAATCGTTCTTTCTTGGATATTTTTTTTAGTTCTGCTACGAAGCGTAAATATTCAAGCACTGTCATATCAGGGTATAATGGCGGGATCTCTGGCAGATAGCCGATACATTTCTTTGCCTGTTCCGGTTGTTCCATGATATCGTAACCATTTATCGTTACTGTGCCCCTCGTAGCGGCAAGATAACCGGTCATAATGTTCATCGTTGTCGTCTTACCAGCGCCATTCGGGCCTAAGAAGCCATAAATCTGTCCTTTTTCTACGGAAAAAGACAAATTGTCTACCGCAGTTTGCTCTCCATATTTCTTTGTCAGGTTTTCCACTTTTATCAAAGGTATGTCCCCCTTTTGCCATATTCTGACTATCTATCATAAATACCTTCTGTGTCCATTGTTTTACCATATTGTGAAAAAAATGTGTTTTCAAAATAATTTTTCAAAACACACGATACCAATTATATCATATTATATTATCAAAATCATTATGAATCTTTTAAATAAATTTTCAGGCAGGAATGCTTCTCCACACCAATCTGGCTGGAAATAACAGAAAGGGAATTTATGAAAATGAAAGATTATAACTTTAAGGAAGATTTCGATAGATTTCCGGTCGCCATGGCATATGTGCCATGGCAGCGCCTGACCAATATCTATGAGGATTTGGACGAAGCGCTTTTATGCGGAACTATCTTCCCGGAATTGAACAAACCTTTTGAAGGAAGGAGATGCTGTAAATGATGAATAATTTCCGTAATGAGCAGGCTAGGCTGCTTCATCAGATTGATCTTATCAGTTTTGTCATTGTCGAAATGAATCTCTATCTTGATACACATCCAGACGACTCAGAAGCTGTCGAGTACCTCAAACATTATGCCCATATGAAAAATCAGGCGATGCGTGAATATGCTTCCAAATATGAACCGCTTACCGTCGATACGGCAAATGCATCTTCTGCAAAAGAATGGGTTTGGGCAACATCACCTATGCCATGGGAAGGAGGCTGCAATTAATGTGGAATTATGAAAAAAGACTACAATTTCCGGTAAACATTACAAGCCCTAACGCGATGCTGGCGCAGGTCATCATCAGCCAATACGGCGGACCCGATGGTGAAATGGGCGCATCCATGCGTTATTTGTCACAGCGCTATGCAGCACCCTACCGCGAGGTGGCGAGTGTATTGACGGATATCGGCACGGAAGAACTCGCACATCTTGAAATGGTCGCAACAATCGTCCACCAACTTACCAAAGACTTATCAATGGAAGAAATCGAGAAATCTGGCTTCGCCAATTATTATGTGGACCATACCGTCGGTATATGGCCACAAGCCGCAGGAGGCGTTCCATTTAATGCCTGTGAGTTCCAATCAAAAGGGGATATCATTACTGATTTGATGGAGGATATGGCGGCAGAACAAAAAGCAAGAACAACATACGATAATATCTTAAGGCTTATTCACGATCAGGAAATCTGTGAGCCAATTAAATTCCTACGTGCAAGGGAAATTGTTCACTTTCAGCGTTTCGGTGAAGCCCTAAGGATTGTGCAGGATCGACTGAACGAAAAGAACTTTTATGCTTTTAATCCGGGATTTGACTGTTCAAAAGTATACGGTAGATAGTGAGTACCTATACAAAACTGGAGCAAACCTGTATGAT
>CAJTSL010000020.1 GCA_910578845.1 uncultured Lachnospiraceae bacterium | reverse complement strand
CTGCGACGATTTGTCTATAGATGCGACTCCCTCTGGAGACGCTTCTATTTGCACACCGGACGGCTTTCAAACTTGAGTTTCGCAATTAACTAATACTATATACATTCCTAAAAGTCCATTTAAAAATTCCATCCGTGCCATATCCTAGCATCGGATGGAATCTTTTTGGTGCTTCGCAAGCCCTAGCTTATCTTCTATTAAGGAATAGCTAGCTTACCGTCTTACTTATTTCTTTTCTGTTCTTGTCCTTTCTTCCTTTCCCACTCAGCGTCATCCATCCAGTCATTCTCGATATTCCACTCATCATCGTCTATCCAGTCGTCTTCTGCATGATCATCCGCAAATCTCTCTATCTGCTCCTTTTGAGGTTTGTCCGGTTCCTGCCAGTCCTCGTCTTCTATCCAGTCGTCTTCTGCACTGCCATCTTCAACACGCTCTGGCTTTGTATCCACCGGTTTCTTTAGCGTGATTATCTGTAGTTCTGGCTTATGTCCCGGTTTATGAGGCGCCTTTTCCTCTATTTCCCTAGCCTTTTTTATTTCTATAACATCTAAACTGCCCTCTTCTGCTAAGGACTCTTTATCATCTGCGTACTCTTCCTCCTCTAAGTCCTCTTCTTCATCCAAGTACTCTTCCTCGTCTAAGCCTTCTTCATCCAAGTACTCTTCCTCGTCTAAGCCTTCTTCTTCATCCAAGTACTCTTCCTCATCTGAGTCCTCTTCTTCCTCTTCTCCACCGTCAATTTCTTCTATATCCTCGAAATCGTTGTCTAAATCCGCTTCCTCTTCATCGTCTTCTTCGTCCTCAGCTTCCTCTTCATCGTCTTCCCTGCTCTTATAGAAGAATATTCCACCACCAATAACAAGCAATACCATACAGACAATGACAATTATCACTATCCACTTCGCGATAGGATTTACGGATTCATCAGTAATTGGCACGCCTTCCATAGAAGAATCGCTCACGATAATCACATAACAGGAAGCATGATCCATCTGGAAGGAAGCAATGCCATCTGCATTTATAACGACTGCATCTATAAATTCCAATTCCTCTATCTCAGAGTTATAATAAAACAGATTAGCATATCTTCCATTGTTCGATGGGTCTAACGCAATATTTAAAACCGGACCGAAGCCAAACAAACCATCATGATACAGTGTAAATTCCAGGTACTTATTCCCATTTAAAATGGCAGCAATCAAATCTGCAGGAATATTTTCCGTTCCCAGTTCAATTCCCATGTCTACATCCGAAAGCGCGGAAACGTCCACTGAATCCACATTTATGCTCCACGTCGCATGGTTTCCCATATTCAGCACTAAGTTAAAGTTCTGTTCTTTTGCCATCTGCAATTTCTCTACAGTCAGGATTGTCGTATCTTCCATTTGCATCGTTACAGACGGCCTAAAAACAGCTTCTTCACCCGTTGTTTGAGAATCGTCTTGAACCTCGTCATTTTGAGCCGGTTCATTTGTATTGCCTGTATTTTCACCTACAGGAGTGCTTTCACTTATAATGCTATTTGATCCAGTATTGTTCGCCTTTCCGATTACAGTGCCACTGCCAGCCGTCGTATTCCCATTAGAAGGATTCTGGTTGCCTGTGTTCGTTGTATGATCGGTTGCATTATTATTAACAGAATTGTTTACTGTGTTGCTATTGCCTATATTACTATTATCTGCATTCCCATTAGGTGTAGCAGTATTACCTGTACTATTGTTATCTGTATTATCATAGCTGGAGTCGCCGTTATTCGTATTTTCTCCCGTCTCCGCATTTTGATCTGTAGCATTGCCATTCGTCCCGTTCCCTACCGGAACTTGGTTCCCCGGCACAGAAGATGACGCACTTGACGAGGTCGTATTTATTGATGTACTTCCGTTCGACGTACTTCCGCTTGATGTACTTCCGTTCGACGTGCTCCCGCTTGATGTACTTCCGCTTGACGTACTCCCGCTCGAGGTACTTCCGCTTGACGTACTTCCGCTCGAGGTACTTCCGTTCGACGTACTCCCGCTTGACGTACTGCCACTTGACGTACTTCCGCTCGACGTACTGCCACTTGACGTACTTCCGCTCGACGTATTACCGTTGTTGTCATCTTGATCATCTTTCGATTTGATCACATGTACAATAATCGGTATATGTTCTACCGTATAATAATTCTTTTCATCCGGATTGTAAGAAACATAGAATGTGAATTCCCCAGCTTCTTTCAATTCCGTCTCCACATTGCTTTCCCATGTAAATCCATTCGGAAGCTCTATCTCTCCTAAGACCATGCCTGTCTTTGCTTCTAATTTCTCCGGCATCTGGCAATTAGGAATTGCTTTCGTTATCGTGAAACTGATCTCTTTGGTCACAGTATTATACTTTGTTGTATCTTCCGGCGTATACAACGCAGGATAAGAAAACGTACCTACACCGATCTTCGTACCTGCGTTTGTCCATTCCCATCCATCCGGCAACGCAATATCCGACAATTTTAACCCATCCTGATAAGTACGCGGTGACAAGACAGGCGTAGATACCGTAGGATTCGCCTTAATGACTGTTACCGTACAAGTCGCCGTATTTGCGCCTTTCCTGGTACAGCTAATCGTTGTTGTTCCCGGTGATTTCGCAGTCACCTTTCCTTGGCTGTCCACATCCGCCACCGTAGGATTGCTGCTGGCAAATGTCATATTACTAACGTAATCTACTTTCGATCCATTGACATAAGGGATCAAAACAACTGTTTTATTGACTTCCAAACTGTCTATAGCCGTTTTGTCCAATGTAATGGCATCCGTCGTTTCTGGTTTAGAGCATGCCGACGCCGGCATATTCAAATAAACAGGTATCTTAAAGACAAAACTATTTTCTAAAGCGCCCGCATTATTATATGCCTTACGGATATTAACGGACTCCGAACTCGGCGCCTGTATGTTCTGCATATATTGATGCGTGAAGTTCGGATATCCTCCATTAGAGACATTGAATTTCTCCAAATATAGAGTATCCTGTCCTTGTAATATGTATTTCGCCCCTATAATTGCCGCGCCACCATACAAAGATTTGTACCGTGTGTTCCAGCCTTCCGAAATCGCTCTTTTTAAACCACTTTGGACAACTTCTTTATCAGTCTTTCCCGAAGCGCCTACATTGAAATAATTGTAGTATCCTTCATATCCCGCATAAGTACCGGATATGAGCGCCGAGCTTCCTTTTGTCCCCTGTTCCTGCAATACTCTTGATGCAAGATGGAAGGGGCTGACACCCAGATTCTGTCCGATTCCCGTAAATGCTTGGGCATAAGTCTGGCTATCCCCGGGGATCGTAGAGGACATAAAAGAGTTCTTCAAAACTTCCTGTACAGCGGTCGTGGTATGATAGGAGCTGTTAAACGTCAATTGTTCAAATTGGAATATTTCCGGATCAGTAAGGAAGTTCCTGGGATCCATATAATACTTTAGGATCCCCTCCGAAGCATAGCTCCATCCCTGTCCGTATGTACCGTTTTGCCAGGAACCCGAGCTTTTTGAAGGCACTAAGCTCTTATCGCCCAATTCTTTTTCAATAGCAGTTGCCCAATCTATTCCTGTATCCATCCTGACAAAAATCCAATTGGGATGTTTCTGCTTCAATGCATACAACGCATTCTGATAAGATGCCGGGAATTGGTCTACATCCGGATAGCCATCATCAGATGTCATCGTTGAAGGGAGTGCTGATAAATCCAGATAAGTATTCTCCCACTCTGCAAAATCCTCATCAGATGTAGCCAAATATTCTTTCTCTATATACCCTTTATATGCCGTTTCATTCCGATAGAATAAAACTTGATACCAAACAGAACCGTACGCATTTGGCTCTACGTCTATAATTTGTACCGACTGTCCGCATACTACTGTATGGATGGTTCCGCTATCATAAGAAGGTTCCTGTTTTACTTCATATTTATCGCATAAATAAACAAGCGCAAGAATGTTCTTCCTTTGCAAGATCCCCTGCAATCCATTCTTCGCTTCTTCTAAATTACTGATTACATTATTTCCTGACGGTACTTCCACCCTAATCAATGGGATTTCTATATTATCCTTCACCGAATCGGCAATCGGATAGGACACGTCATCCCATTGGGGATAAAAAACATATGACTCGGCTAACGTAGCATCAAAATCCTCTTCGCAATCCCAAGTCACTTCCAGCTCCAGAAGAGTTGCACCTTCGTCTATCCAAACAGAAAGAGTTTCCGGAAAAGCACTTACCAATTCTTCCAAACTAGGTTTATACATGCAAGGAAAATATGCATCCTCTTCTGCTAACTTCTCGAAAGCCGTAATATAATTTACTGCATTCCCTTCACTTGCGCCTTCTTCTGTCCCTTCCTCTTGGACCACTTCTGTATTCGCTTCCTCTACTGCCAAAGCTGCACATGGCTGCAGCAGGCCTATCACTGCCGCTATCATACAGGATACATATCTGATATGCTGTCTTGTACGCCCAATCTTCCTCATTCGTATCTTAATCCTTTCATCCCCCGTGCAGTTTCCACACCCAGGCACAATTTATCGTTCTTTCTTTTTATCCGATCATTTTCTGAATTTCTTCTTTTGCCCGCTCTAACTGGTTATCTATCCCATCATCATAGAATGCATCCCTATCGTACTCGCATACGATATCGGGCTCAATGCCAATATTATGGATATTGTTCCCTTTAGGTGTATAATAAGCGCTAACCGTCAATTTCAATGCCGTGCCATCCGTAAGAGGCAATATCCGTTGTACGATACCTTTTCCAAATGTTGTCGTACCAATTAAAGTCCCGATCCCATAATCTTTGATAGCACCCGCAAGGATCTCCGATGCGCTTGCAGAATTACCGTTTACTAATACGACTAATGGCAATTTCCATTCATTTTCTCCTCCACAGTCATATTCAATCCGTTCTCCGTCACGGTCTTCCGTATATACAATCAGCCCTTCCGGTAAAATCTGCCTTGCGATATCCACAACTGCAGACAGGCTTCCTCCAGGGTTACTACGTAAATCCAAGATCAGGCCTGTAGCGCCAGATCCCTTGACAACGGCAAGAGCTTCTGTAAACTGGTCTACCGTAACATCATCAAATTCCGTAATCTGGATATAGCCAATCCCGTTATCCAGCATTTCATACTCGACCGTGGGAGATTCAATCTGCATCCTGACAACATCGAATTCCAGATAATCTTCTTCCCCTTCCCGGTAAATGGTCAAATGTACCGTCGTGCCTTCTTCGCCTTTGATCCTTGAAACGATCTCAGTCAATTCCAACCCTTGGGCAATTTCACCATCTATCATATAAATAATATCATCTTCTCGCAAACCGGCTTCCTGTGCAGGCGTGTTCTCTATAACACCGTTAATTTTACCAAATCCGGTTGTCTTATCTAATTGAATGTATGCCCCGATGCCGAAATAAATCCCTTCGCTATCCTGCATCATCAGCTTCCACTCTTCCGCTGTGTAATATGTCGAATATGGGTCTCCCAGAGACGCTACCATACCGGCATACATTCCTTCTATCATTTCATCCGTATGGATATCTTCTTCCTGAAAATAGTATTTCGCAATGACATCTTCTATCGCTTCGAGCTTGGCAATGGTATCATCGTTGATGACGCTATCCGGCGCCATGCCATTGGCGCTTGCCTGTCTTGCTCTATTAATCTGCCAGGAATTAGTGATCCGTATGCCAATATAAATACAGCTTGCCGTAAGGGCGCTAATCACTACACCGGTCAGCAGACCGACAAGAAACATGCCTTTTGTCTGATTTTGTTCCTGCTGCGGTTTATTTGGATACAAGTTATTCGGTGCTCCCTGATTCATTTCGTTATTACTACTATATCCACAATTATCCAAAATCATTCATCTCCGTTTACTTTAAATAATTCCAAGGACTGACATAATTACCGTTCAAGCGGACGCCAAAATGTAAGTGAGGACCTGTTGAGCGTCCGGTACTGCCGACTGCCGCAATCGTCTGTCCCTTAGAAACAGACTGCCCTTTTGAGACATATAGCGCAGAAGAATGCATATAAATTGTATACAGGCCACCGCCATGATCAATCATAATATAATTGCCCATGGAAGAACTATAAGCCGCTGCGACTACATCTCCATCATATGCCGCAAGGATCGGCGTACCAGAAGCTGCCGCCATATCCAATCCATTATGGAACTTCTCAATGCCCAACGTAGGATGCATACGGTTTCCATAATCATCAGAAATCCTCTTATAGCCTGGGCATGGCCATGTGAACATACCGCCGTCATAAATCCTGGCTTTTGCATTTTCCGCTGCAAGCCGCGCCTTTTCTTCCGCAACAGCTTTCTCAAGAGCAGCGATTTCAGCGTTTTCCGAAGCTATCATATCTTCATATTCTTTTATGGCTGCTTCTTTCGTGGATATATCGGAAGAAACGGATACAATCTGCGCTTCCTTCTCCGATATCAAATCGCTGACCGCCTTCTCCTCTGCCTCCACAGCAAGCTTTGCTTCATTTAGAACTTCTTTTTCACTCTCTAGCTCTTCTTTACAAAGCGCTATCAGTTCTCTTGTTTGCACGTATTCGTCTAGCTGCGCCCTGTCATATGCAGATAACGCTTCTACATAATCTGCCTTATTGAGCGTATCTGACAAGCTGGTCGCCGAGAATATGAGCTCCATATACAGCGCGTCTCCCTGCTCATACATAAACTTAATCCGTGTCTTCATCGCCGCATATTGCTCTTCCTGCCTTGCGATAGCTGCGTTTAGCTCTTCTGTTGTAATTTCTATCTCTCTTTCCTTTTCTGCAATCAGATTCGTGTACTCGTCTATTTTCGCCTGGATGCTGTTAAGCTGTGTATCCAATTGCGTAACATAAGCATTCAGGTCACTTTTAGACTGTTCTAACTCTTTTTTCAGTTTTTCCACATCCGTCAAACTGGATTTTAATGACTCGACCTCTTTTTTGGCTTCGGCAATCTCCGCCTCTTTTTCACGGATACTGTCATTCGTAGTCGCTTCAGCCTTTCCATCAGGAAATAGCAAGACAATCCCTATGCAAATGAGCACACATACTAATTTTTTCCAAAATTTCATTTATCTGCTGCCTTTCTAAACCAATGACGCACCATCTTCTGAAACTAGACGCGAAGATGTTTCCTAACTGTAGTGATACTCCCTAAGAAACCAATTCCTACACCGATTCCCAGAGAAACCGGAATCAGTACATTGAAAATCTCTGTTACCGTCAGAAAGCTTAAGAGCTGTGAAAGCATTGAAAATCTCTCTAATATATATTCCATCACGATATTATACAAAACATAGATTATGCCCAAAGGAATCGCTGCGCCAATTAAGCCGATCAGCATGCCTTCAATGACAAACGGCGACCTGACAAAAAAATCCGTTGCGCCGATATATTTCATAATATTGATTTCTTCTTTCCTGACGGAAATACCAATCATTACCGTATTACTGATCAGGAAGATGGACACTGCGAGCAGAATCGCTATAATGCCTACAGAAACATAGGCTACTAGTGCATTGACGCCTGTCAGGGTAGTTGCCGTTATCTCGGAACGGTTAACCTTCCTTACGCCGGATATGGATTCTAAATAAGTAACCAATGCTGACTGCATGGAAACGTCATTCAGGTATATCTGATAATTGGCGGAATCCGCCAGCGGGTTCTCCGTAAAGCCATCCGCATACTCTCCCAAATAATCTGCCTTAAAGCTCTCCCAAGCTTCATCAGCCGATACAAAATGCACATTTGATACTTCCGTACGCCTTGCGATCATCTCTCCGATTTCCTGGATCCTGCTATCCTCTAATCCAGAATCAAAAAACACCGAGACGGACACGCCCTGCTCCGCATTTTTGACAATATTCTGGAAATTAGCGACAATCGCATAAAACAAGCCAAATAAGAAAAGACAGGCGCTTATGGTAGCGATTGAGGCAAGCGTAAACCATTTATTCCGGAAAATATTCCGGAATCCCTGACGAAGCGTATAAAATAACGTATTAATCCTCATCAATATATCCTCCCTTTTCTTCGTCGCTGACAATCACGCCCCGCTTTAGCGTAATGACCCTTTTCTGCATCGCATTGACAATTTCCCTGTTATGTGTAACCACAAGGACTGTCGTGCCATTTTCATTAATCTGTTCTAACAGTTTCATGATTTCCCACGAGTTTTTCGGATCCAGGTTTCCGGTCGGCTCGTCCGCAAGCAAAACCGTAGGCTTATTGACAAGCGCTCTTGCTAATGCGACCCTTTGCTGCTCGCCACCGGAAAGCTGCTTCGGTTTCGCCTTATACTTGCCCGCCAGCCCCACGATTGCCAAAATACTTGGCACATTTTTCTTAATCTCTTTATTGGATTTTTGTATGATCCTCTGGGCAAAAGCGACATTTTCATAGACATTTCTATCCTTCAATAGACGGAAATCCTGAAAGACAATACCGATATTACGCCTGAATTTCGGTATTTTCCGATGTTTTATTTTCGTCAGGTCATACCCCATGACGTTGATATAACCGCTTGTGATCGTCAATTCCCTTAATAATAGCTTAATTAACGTAGATTTCCCTGAGCCGCTGTCACCTACAATAAAAACAAACTCGCCTTTATTGATACGAAGGTTCACATCCTTTAATGCCGGCGCCCCTGTTGAATAGGCTTTACATACATCCGTTAACGTAATGATCTCATTACTATCTGAAGATGCCCTTCTCCGCCTTCCTCTAGCAGACATTCCTGCTCTCTCCCCTCTGTAATTACCTTTTTTCTCTCCCACTGTAATACCATGCCTTTCTTTCAGCCTATCAGTTTTATTAGTACTCAAAATTTTCCATATACTTCATATACTTTACGACCATGAGCGCAATTTTAAAGGTGATCGCATCTTCAAACACCCTCAAATCCAGGCCGGTGCTCTTTTGTAACTTATCCAGACGATAAACAAGCGTATTCCTATGGATAAAAAGCTGTCTGGATGTCTCCGACACATTCAGACTGTTTTCAAAGAACTTATTAATAGTCGTCAGTGTTTCTTCATCAAATTCATCCGGGCTCTTGCCGTCAAAAATCTCTTTGATGAACATTTTACAAAGAGGAATCGGCAATTGGTAAATCAAGCGCCCAATCCCCAGTTCACTATATGCAATGATATTTCTTTCCCCGAAAAAGATCTTGCCGACATCCAGTGCCATCTTTGCTTCTTTAAAGGAACGGCTCACTTCTTTGATTTCACTTACGATGGTTCCGTAGGCAATCCTTACGTTCCTCATATGTTCTTTTTCCAAAAAAGCTGCTATGCTTGCTGCTGCCTTATCGATCTCCTTACTGCAATCTCCCTCCGACAAGTCTTTCACAACAATGACATTATTCTCATCAACAGCCGTAATGAAGTCTTTACTGTTACTGCTAAAATAGGTCCGCATGATTTCCAATACATTATTGTCCTTGGCATTTTCTGTCTCAATAATCATTGCCACTCTTTTGTTATCTGTCTGGATATGCAGCTTCTTGGCACGGCTGTATATGTCCACCAATAACAGATTATCTAATAGAAGATTCTTAATAAAATTATCTTTGTCAAATCTCTCTTTATATGCCACTAACAGATTCTGTATCTGGAATGCTGACATCTTGCCCACCATGTAAACATCTTCCCCGATGCCCCCGGCAACCAAAATATATTCTAATTGCTGCTCGTCAAATATCTTGAAAAACTGATACCCCTGTATCTCCTGGGAATCTGCCGGCGACTTTGCGAATTCCGCCACTGGCTTCCCGCACTTCTCCATTTCATCCGCTGTCATGGCTACCGCTTTCCCATCAATGTCCATTACACATAATTCTATCCTTGTAATCGCTTTGAGCCCTTCTATTGTATTTTGTAAAATCTGATTTGAAATCATAATGCATCAACCCCTTTACACAAATGTTTATACCCTCTCTTACAGCCGGCTTGCAATTCATTTAGCAAATTGTACAACACGTTAATCGCGTTTTTCTATAAAATTCAGCATTTGATTCCTATTTTAATCTATTTTAACAAAAAAATCTACCTCAATTCCTAAAATTTTTGTGTATTTTTTAAATAAATTGTAATGATTTCCCATATATTACCATTGGACAAACTATACAAAAAAGTAGAGCATAAACTGCCTCTACTTCTTAATCCTATTTACATATAGATTTCCAACATCTATTGTGCTATACTATTAGAAGCAGATGAAACTTAGAAAGGTGGTCGTTACTATGGATATTGCAGGATTATCTATGGCAATGTCAGCATCTCAGGTAAATTCAGCTTTCGGTGTAGCAATGTTAAGCAAATCGCTCGACGCTGCTTCTAGTACCGGAACCCAAATTACCGATATGATAGACGCTGCCGCAATGGAACTCTCCGTCAATCCAAGCGTCGGAGCAAATTTCGATATGTATGTTTAATAACTGCGATATAAAACGTCACTGTCTTAGACAGTGGCGTTTTATATTTTCCAATCTAGTTGTCCAAAAAACACATCTCCATATCCTTCACTTATGACTCATCTAATCAGCGCGATGCGGCCCAACTAAAGACCATATAAGCAAGGCTGATGATGATCGCAACAATAAGCGGCGCACTGACAAAAGCGCTCTTTGCCTCTTTATCTCTTTTCCATAGATACCGCCAGTTAACTTCCCTGTTTTCATTTTTCGCAAGCCAGAATAACACGCAAAATGCAATTGATGTCGCAATGACTGCAATGATCAGGTACGGCCCGATCGCGCCAAGCAATAGATCCTGCGTCAGCATATTATCAGAAGATTCATATGTTCCTGGCATAAAATATTCTGAAAGATACATCGTGCAAACCTGCTGCGAATTGAAAACCATATGCGCAATCACCGAAGACCATAGGCTGCCTGTCGCTTCCACCAGCAATCCGAACATAAACCCAAGCGCAACCGCATAAGCAGCCTGATTAAAATTCAAATGCATCAGGCCAAACAGTACTGCGGACCAAATGATTGCCCCAATGACTGCTCCTGATCTCTGATAACCATGGAAAATTGCGCCACGAAAGACCAGTTCCTCACAAAACGGGCCAAAGATCCCGATTAAAAACAGCATGAGAAGGAACGGCATCTGTAAGATGTCACCGCTTATGGCGTTGACCGTGTTCTCTACGAATAACATAGAAATAGCATTAAGCGCTATAGACATTGGCATAATCAGAAATGTGAATAATATGATCATGAAAAAAGAGGATACTTTTATTTTATGGAATCCCAGCATTTCATTCAAATTGCCGCTTTCCGTCTTTCGTTTTGATGCCAAGAGGAAAAGCATAGTCGGCACAACGATGAACATCTGATTGAGTATAAAGTTTGCCGCGATCGGCAAGTTAAAGGGTTTCTGCAAAGCAATAATGAATATCACGACAAATGCCAGCCAGGCAATATCTATCAAAATAAGACATAAAAAGAGCCAGTTTACTTTTTTACTATTCATCCGCCATTTAACCTCTCTGCATAAATGCAACCAATTTTGCCGTATCCTCCGATTCATAAGCAATTATCTCAAGCCCCTCTATCGTCTCATCGGAGAAAATACTTGCTAATGATACATATTGGGAAAGCTTCGATTTCAAATTCAGCCTATCGCCTTCGGCTGTCACCAGCTCGACTTTCCCGCTACAACTATCTATGACTTTCAAGAATTCATCAATACTTTTAATATGTTCTACTTTCATAATAATTTTGCCTCCATGTCAGAGCAGTTTACTGTAATAAACGCTGTTCCACAGGCATATTTTCTGGCAACAGTAGAGATAGCAACAGGGAAATGCCCCGCTGCCGTAACGGATCTTACACCCTTCGGATCGACTTCTCTCCGATGATGATTTTCCGTTCTTTCAATAAATGCCCGACTGCTCTTTTAAATTCATTCTTACTCATCTGTGTCTCTCGTCTGATCGTCTCCGGAGACGCTTTATCCGAAAAAGGAAGCACACCATCGAAGCTGTCAATGATCTGCAGTATTTTCTCCGCATCCTGGCCAATCTGCAAATATGCCTTCTCCCGAATGCTTAAGCTTAGCTTGCCGTCTTCTTTTACTTCAGTGACTCTTGCGTTAACAGTATCTCCCACATGGATTTCCCCATACAGTTCCTGCTTCGGGATCAACGCTGAATACTGATCATCCACTGCTACAAAAGCGCCAAAATTGTTGCTGATCTCATATACTGTCCCGCTCACTTTATCATCTTTCTGATATGAGCTGTCCTTTTGCAAATATGGATAGACATTCATAGTAGCGCATAATCTACTGCTCTTATCAATGTAGAGCGCTGCCAGGCATTCTTCTCCCTCTCTTACCTTTTTCGTCTGTTGCTTAAAAGGGAGCAGCAAGTCTTTCTCTAGCCCCCAATCCAGGAAAGCGCCAATCTGCCCGGTCTGCACCACCCGCAGCCTTGCAACGCCGCCCAAAGTCAGTTTCGGCCTATTCGTCGTTGCAATCAGACGGTCTTTGGAATCCCGGTAAATGAACACCTCTAACGAATCCCCAATCCCGGCTCCTACAGGCACCTGCTTGATCGGCAGCAAGACCTTTTCCTCTGGTTGCTCGCTGTCCGCTAAGTACACGCCAAAATCTACCTTTTTCACAATTGTTAACGTCTGTATCTCACCTAATGCTATCATCTTTACTCCCATCTGTCTGCTCTAGCAGGCTCTCAAATCCAATCGTCGGAAAATGCCTTTTATCTGGCCTTGACTGCTCCTGTCAGCTCTACAATACTATATGGCATGTCGTCTTTGCCGTTAAGGGATATCGTAAAAAGTGTTTTATCCGGATTTACCGCTACCGCCGGGATCACCGTATCATGCAGCACCGCCTGCTTCTTATATTCGGCGCGTAACTGCCGGATGGAAAAGCCGTCCGGTATATAATCCATTGCCATTCTTACATATTGTCCGTTGTTCACATGTCCGTTTGTATCTAAATGATGTGCCTTAACTTGCCTTGCCTCGTATAGCTCACCATCCGATGGCACTGCAATCTTCCTTGGCGCATAATCCATATCCAGTCTGTCCTCTATGGCATAACCTTCTATCATCTCGGCAGGCGGCCTCGCAGGGATCTTTTTCTCCATATCCATCAATGTCCAGACAGAATTTGCATAGGCAAGGCGTTCTCCCGCTTCCGTATCCATCCAGAAATTACGGTACCCGATAAACCCTTTGAAATCATAAGGTAGCGTGCCGATTATCACATTCTCACATAAATGCGGATACCGTTCCACTACAATCTGCCATGCCGAAAGCACCCATGCCAGATGGCGTTCCTGTAAATACACAACGCCAAGGCCAATGTCTTCGGAATGAAACGTGGAGGCATCCTGAAAATAATCAAGCAATGACTCTAATGTCAGATTGCCGTCTATGCCTACTTCGCTATAGCGTATCCTGCTTTGAAAAGTATACATGCCAATGCCTTCCTTCTTCATAATGGAACAATATAAAATAAAAACCTTAGCGAATTACTTCGCCAAGGCTTTATAGCTGGGCTACAAGGATTCGAACCTTGAAATGACGGAGTCAGAGTCCGTTGCCTTACCGTTTGGCGATAGCCCATCAGCATTACAATTTTGAATTATACAGTATCTTTTCTTATTTGGCAAGTACTATTTTTAAATTTTTTAAAATTTTTTCTTTTTTATGCTTTCTATTCGCTTCCCTTGCGCTTTCCATTCACTTTCCTTGCACCTTCTATTCGCTTCCCCTTTATAAGAGATGAACAGAAAATAGCCTTCCTGTCCATCTCTTTTCCCCATCCATTAAATTTCAAACATTAATTCCCCGTAAGTCGGGATCGGCCAAATGTCTTTATCAACAACCATTTCCAATTCATCTGCCGGTTTACGAAGCTTCTCCATTGCCACTTTCACTGTATCTTTATAATAAAATGCCTGCTCTCTCGCATTTTCCATTGCTGATGCCTCTGCTTCCACTTTCTTCAATTCGGCAAGCGCCGCCTGCATCACAGCTAAGTTTGCACAGACTTCCTTAAGAAGCGCCCTCTGCATCGTTGCATCCGCACCCGCTTCTTTGACAGCATTGACTGTATCTGCAAGCATCTTCGTGTATTTGACCACTGCCGGGATAATCTGCTTGCCTGCCATATCGATCATCGTCAGTGCCTCAATATTAATTGTCTTTGCGTAAGTCTCATAGATAATCTCTTCCCGGGATTCCAATTCGACTTTTGTGAAGATGCCAAATTTCTCGAAGAGCCTGACTGCCTTATCCGTCGTAAGGGTTTCTGCCGCTTCAATCATGGATTTGATATTCGGAAGTCCTCTCTTCTCTGCTTCCTCGACCCATTCATCAGCGTATCCATTCCCGTTGAAAATAATTCTCTGGTGCTTGGTCATATATTCTTTAATCAAATCATGAATGGCAATTTCCAGATTTTCCGCTTTTTCCAATCTGTCTGCCGCTTCACAGAAGCTTTCCGCTACTATCGCATTCAAAGTCGTATTCGGGCTTGCAATGGAATCGGATGAGCCGACCATACGGAACTCAAATTTATTCCCTGTAAACGCAAACGGCGAAGTCCGGTTCCGGTCCGTGGCATCTTTCTGGAAATCAGGCAATGTTTTTACGCCGGTAAGCAGCTTACCGCCTTCTTTGACAGAAGTAGCAAAACCGGTCTCAATCAACTGGCTTACTACATCTTCTAGCTGTTCTCCAAGGAAAATGGACATAATTGCCGGAGGCGCTTCATTGGCGCCTAATCTATGGTCGTTCCCAACATCGGAAGCAGACTGGCGGAGCAAATCAGCATGTGTATCCACTGCTTTCATAATGCAGGCTAACACTAATAAGAACTGGATATTCTCATTCGGCGTTTCTCCCGGATCTAACAAGTTCACGCCATTATCCGTTGTAATAGACCAGTTATCATGTTTGCCGGAACCATTGACGCCTGCGTACGGCTTTTCATGGAGCAGGCATCTCATGCCATGCTTAATCGCCACACGCTTCATTGTCTCCATGACAATCTGGTTATGGTCTACCGCAATATTAGCCGTTTCATAAATCGGCGCCAGCTCATGCTGTGCAGGAGCCACTTCATTATGCTGCGTCTTGGCTGTAACTCCCAGTTTCCAAAGTTCTTCATTCAAATCTTTCATATAGGCGCCGACACGTTCCCTGATCACGCCAAAGTAATGGTCTTCCATTTCCTGTCCTTTTGGCGCTGGCGCCCCAAATAGCGTACGCCCGGCAAACATTAAATCTGTCCTCTTCATGAACAGCCCCTCGTCTACCAAGAAATATTCCTGCTCCGCTCCTACAGACGCCACTACTTTTGTCGCCCCTGTATTGCCAAATAATCTGACAATTCTAAGCGCCTGCTCACTCAATGCTTCCATGGAGCGCAAAAGGGGCGTTTTCTTATCCAATGCTTCACCCGTATAGGAGCAAAATGCGGTAGGGATACAGAGAACCGCGCCACAAGCGGATTCTTTCAGGAACGCAGGAGAAGTGATGTCCCATGCTGTATATCCCCTTGCTTCAAACGTTGCCCGCAAGCCTCCTGACGGAAAAGAAGAAGCATCCGGCTCGCCTTTGATCAATTCTTTACCGGAAAACTCCGTCAGCATCCGTCCTGATTCATCAGGATGAGCGACGAAAGCGTCATGCTTTTCTGCCGTAATGCCCGTAAGAGGCTGGAACCAATGTGTATAATGCGTCGCACCATGTTCGACTGCCCAGTCTTTCATTGCTTTTGCGACAACATTCGCTGCGTCCATAGAAAGTTCGCCGCCCTGGTCTATGATTTTCATAACCTCTTTGTATACATGTTTCGGCAGACATTCTTTCATCTTTTCAAGGGTAAATAGGTTCTGTCCAAAAATCTTTTCTACATTAAACATCTCACTCATTTTCTTACATCCTCTCCCTTTCTTATTTTCCAGCCAATCGCGGGAATAAAAAATGTCCCAAAAAAGATTTTTTGGAACACCCTCGTTCATAATACTCTATATTCTTTTTGAAGCGGTTTTTCAACTCCTTTATTAAAATACTCTATTTCCTTTTAAAATGCAATACCTCTGATGAAATTTCGTGGATTTTGTAAAAATGAGGTGATTTTTCTCCTTTTTACTGTTCATATTATACAATATTGGATTCCTCATTTTTCACCCGCAGAATATCATAGCGGGCAGGAGCCTGCGATAATGCCACATCAATCACTTGTTTAGAATGCGGGCAGCTTTCCACAGCTTCCCCGTCTTCCTTATACATATGCAGCACAGATACCGGAATATTCCTCCCGTCCGGCTTCATGATCTCGATTTTGTCTCCAACGCTGAATTTATTCCGCTGTTCAATCCGTGCGCAAGTCTCCCCTTCCCTTTGCAAGAGGCTACCTACAATGCCTAAATAGACATATTCGTTAACATACGTATTATTATCATAAATCTGTGTCGTCTCATCCGGCTTTCCGAAATAGAATCCTGTCGTAAACTGACGGTAAGTGCATTTGGCAATCTCCGCTTTATACCAATCCATATTAGCACGGTACTTTTCTTCCGACTCTAAGCAATCGTCAATGGCCTTACGATAGGTGCGCGCAACTGTCGCAACATAGAGAGCCGTCTTCATCCGTCCTTCGATCTTGAAGCTGTCAATCCCGGCATCCAACATTTCCGGAATATGCTCTATCATACACAAATCTTTGGAATTAAAGATATAAGTCCCTCTCTCATTTTCATAAACAGGCAGATATTCTCCCGGCCTTTTCTCCTCCACCACAGCATATTTCCACCGGCACGGATGCGTGCACGCGCCATGGTTAGCATCCCTTCCCGTAAAGTAGCTGCTAAGGAGGCAGCGTCCCGAATACGAAATGCACATTGCTCCATGGATAAAGCTTTCTATTTCCAGATCATCAGGGATTTTCTCCCGAATCCCTTTGATTTCCTGTAGGGACAGCTCTCTTGCGGAAACAACTCTTTTTGCGCCCTGTCCATGCCAGAACAGGTATGTCATATAGTTGGTATTATTCGCCTGGGTAGACACATGAATATCAATTTCCGGGCAGATTTGCCTTGCCAGCATGAACATGCCCGGATCCGCAATAATCAGCGCATCCGGCTTCATTTCCTTTAGTTCTTCGAAATATTTCGCTACGCCGTTAAGGTCTGCATTGTGCGCTAATATGTTCGCGGTCACATGCACACGTACGCCATGCGCGTGCGCAAAAGCAATTCCTTCCGCCATCTCTTCTGACGTAAAATTTTTCGCCTTGGCACGCAGACCAAATGCTTCTCCGCCTATGTATACCGCGTCGGCTCCGAACATCACTGCGGTCTTTAATACTTCCAGGCTGCTCGCCGGTATCAACAGCTCCGGTCTCCTCATAACGCTAACCATACCTTTCTTTCCCAAATCTTTATGTATCGCTTAGTCCTTCTTAACACTCAATGTAACGCCATCCCCAACTGGCAAAATTACTGTTTCTAATTGGGGATGGTGCTTTAATTCATACAAATAATCCCGCATACGGGCATGTATCGTACGATTCCTTCTTGTCACTGCATAGCGGGACTCAATGATGTCCCCATCCTGCAATACATTATCTGAAAGCAAAATACCGCCTTTTGCCAAAAGGCGCATAACATCCGGCAGGAAATGGATATACTGTCCTTTAGCCGCATCCATGAATATGAGATCATACGCGCCGTCCAGCTCTTTGAGCAGCTCTAGCGCGTCCCCTTCTAGCAGGGTAATGCTTTGCTCTTTCCCAGCACGTTTGAAATTCTCTTTGGCAATAGGAATTCTTTTTTCATACTTTTCCATGGTTACGATCTGACATCCCGCCGGAGCATATTCGCTCATCAATAACGCAGAAAAACCAATGGCACAGCCGACTTCCAGAATTGACATAGGCTTCTTCACTGCCAGCAGGAATTTAATGAGGCTCTGTGTCTGTGTCCGGATAATCGGCACATTGGTTTCCTTCGCTTCCTTTTCTATTTCTCTTAAAAGCGGCGTATCATCCGGTTCCAGGGAATTGATAAATGCTACCATACGCTCATCTATTATCATAACTTGCCTTTTGCACCTTTCCCGATCCTTAATAGCCTGTTACCGGCTGCCGCTTATTCACCTTCTCCGCCCGTTTCACCAGTTTCGCTTCCGGCAGCGCCATCTTCGTCATTTTCCGCTGCGTTATCTCCCTCAGCTTCCTCCCCGCCTTCTTCGGGCGCACTTGCGTCTTCAGTGCCTTCCTCTCCCGCATCTTCCACCGGTGCGTTATCTGTCGATCCCTTATTCTCTTCTTCGCCTTCTGCCGATTCCTCCGACATGATCTCTAACATTTCACTGCTTTTCATAGAAGTGTTCAAGTCATAGATGCCAGGTTGTATCTTGCCATGGTACTCCGAAAGCATCTCCTGCACGAAAAACAAATTCGCATCCCGGATCAATCCCTTTTCCTCCAGGTTTTTCCCTATGTCCCTCACAGAATCATCCGGCTCTACCGCGATACTGATCGTCCTGCCATCACCGACTGTCACCGGATCTTCCGCAAAGACACGATATCCATAATCATATGCCTTGACCGCCGTTTCATAAACAAACGAGATGAGAAACACTGCAACCGCAATTTTAATAATTGTCTCTATTGCGGAAGCCGCCAATTGTTTTATATCCATGCAAAAAACCTCCCCTCCGCGCCATAAGCCCAGAGTTTATTCAAAATCAAGCGCTGCGGTAATCCGCACATTCACTTCCTGCATCATACGGCAAAATGCAAGCTCTGCCCGCAAGAAATCATCTACCAACGGATTGGCGCGGAAATCTTCAAACTCTTTTTCAAAAGCATCTAACTTCTCCAACAGATCGTCTCCCTGCGCCTTAGACTGCAATTCAAAGTTCCGCTGTCTGTACTCGGCGACTCTGTCAAATAATATCGGCTGCTTCTTCAATTTTTCTTTCTGGAAATTATACTCTTGATAAATATCCGATTTTCTGATTTCTTCTATAAAACGTTCTGCAGCTTCCGTTACAATGCCATCCACCATGTCTGCAACCATGCTCCTTTCTAAACTTCCATGATGATCGGAAGTATCATCGGGCGTCTCTTTGTCTTCTTCCAGACATAATCGCTCAAAACATCCTTAATCGTAGATTTTAATTTTCCCCAGTCTGTTTGTCCTTTGTCCAGGCATCCCATAACGGCGCCGTCTACCAGGAGACGCGCTTCTTCTAATAATTCATCCGACTCCCTGACATAGACAAAACCACGGGAAACGATATCAGGCCCTGAAACTAACTGGCTGTTATAAGAATCTAACGCCAATACCACGATAATAATGCCGTCTTCCGCAAGATGCTGCCTATCCCGCAAAACAACATTTCCTACGTCCCCTACGCCAAGCCCGTCAACAAGAATCGCTCCTACCGGGACTTTTCCCGTCACTTCGGCATGATCTTCACTGATTTCCAGAACATCTCCTGAATGTAATATAAAGATATTCTCCTTATCAATGCCCAGTTCACTCGCAATTTTCGCCTGCGCTTTCAAATGCTTATATTCCCCGTGTACCGGAACGGCATAGCGTGGATGCAGCAATGTATAAAGCAGCTTAATCTCCTCCTGGCAAGCATGTCCGGAAACATGGACATCCTGGAAAATCACATCCGCCCCTTTCATCAACAGTTCATTGATGACATTCGTAACCGCCTTCTCATTCCCCGGTATCGGATTGGATGAGAAGATAACGGTATCACCCGGCACAATCGATATCTTCCGGTGTATATTACTTGCCATACGGCTAAGAGCCGCCATGCTCTCTCCCTGGCTGCCTGTTGTAATGATCGCTGTTTTTTCGCTCGGATAGTTCTTTAACTGCTCAATATCAATTAACGTCTGCTCTGGAATGTTCAAGTATCCCAAAGTTGATGCCGTTTCAATGATGTTCACCATGCTGCGGCCTTCTACGACGACTTTCCTGCCGAATTTATACGCAGAATTGATGATCTGCTGCACCCTGTCCACATTAGATGCAAATGTCGCAATGATGATCCTGGTATCTTTATGCTCGGCAAAAAGTGAGTCAAACGTCTTGCCGACGGTTTTCTCAGACGGTGTAAAGCCATGCCGTTCCGCATTGGTGCTGTCACACATCAACGCCAGGACGCCTTTTTTGCCAATTTCGGCAAACCTCTGCAAATCAATGGCATCCCCGAATACCGGCGTATAATCAACTTTAAAGTCTCCCGTATGCACGACAATGCCTGCCGGAGAATAAATCGCAAGCGCAGCAGCATCAACAATGCTATGATTGGTCTTAATGAATTCTATCCGAAACTGTCCCAGATTAATGGACTGCCCAAATTTTACGACTTTCCGCTTCGTCGCATTCATCAGCTCATGCTCTTTGAGCTTGTTCTCAATAATGCCCATTGTCAGTTTCGTTGCATAGACCGGGACATTGATTTCCTTTAACACATACGGCAGCGCGCCGATGTGGTCCTCATGTCCATGCGTGATCATAAATCCTTTGACTTTCTCGATATTATCCCGCAGATAAGTAATATCCGGAATCACAAGATCGATCCCCAGCATTTCATCTTCTGGAAACGACAAACCGCAATCCACTACAATAATACTGTCTTCATATTCAAAGGCAGTAATATTGAGCCCAATCTGCTCCAGGCCGCCTAAAGGAATCACCTTCAGCCTAGAAGCTTTTCCCTGTTCATTTTTCTTCAATCAATTTTCCTCCACATTCTTTACAATCGTCATAACGTGCCATCAACGTCTTTGTGGCTCTATCCAAGACTTCGGGCAATCCCAGCATTAAATGCCTCCGCGCTATTCCCATCCATCGTCTCTTCTCCAATGCCAAAAAGCCGCCGGATCCCACGCTATATGTAATTGCATATTTTTAAGATAACTCAATATCTTCTAACATATTTTCAAATACAGCCGCAACTGCATCCAGTTCCTCATCTTCTTCCACAATCTCATAAAGCGCATCCGCTTCATCGGATTGGGACATATCCCGTAAAATCAGAGCTTCTCCGTCTCCGTCTTCCGTATCTGTTACCAGAATATAATCTATGCCTCCGATTCTGGTCTGCTCTAAAACATAAAACTCCGCCGCGTCTTCTGACTCAGGCTGAAAAATAATCTTCTCCATCAATATCCTTCCTCAATCTTCCCGTTCTGTAGGATCGCTTTGGGAACCGTTCTTTTTCGTATGTTGCAAATAATCCAGATATCCCTGTAATATAAACACAGCAGCAATCTTGTCCACATGTTCTTTCCTATGTTCCCGCCTGATCCCTGCTTCTATCATTGCTCTTTCAGCCGCCACGCTCGTCAGTCTCTCATCCCACATTACGACAGGCAGGCCGCACCTGCGTTCCAGCTTGTCTTTAAATTCCATAGACAATTCGGCACGTTCGCCAATCGTATCGTTCATATTCTTGGGCAATCCCAAAACAATTTCACTGACCTCATACTGAACAATCAATTCTTCAATACGCGCCAGTGTCTTCCGTAACTTATTCTCATCTGTTCTTCTGATAATCTCTATGCCCTGTGCCGTAATCAATAGAGAATCGCTAATTGCTACGCCAACTGTCTTAGAGCCAAAATCCAAACCCATAATCCTCATAAAACGCTCCCCAAAACCTATTTCTGCAAAGACTTCTTGATATACTCTTTTAACATTTCTTCCACCAATTCGTCCCGTTCTACTTTCATAATAAGGCTTCTCGCGCTTTTATGGCTGGTAATATAAGTAGGATCCCCGGACATAATATACCCTACGATCTGATTGACCGGATTGTAGCCTTTCTCCGTCAATGCTTCATAAACTGTTGAAAGGACAAGTTTTACGCCCGTTTCCGGTTCTGTCTCTACTTTAAAATATTGTGTATTCTCCAAATCCTGCATGCTTATAACCCCTGTCCCTTTCTCTTATCCTTGGCATTGCCGTCCCATAAATCCGTAACCATCTTCTGTTTATCATACTCTATCTGGCAATAAAATTCAATATATCATCCTTCAAAAATCCGGTAAGCCTCCCCATTTCCACATGATTGCTCAAATTCTGCGTCGTTTCTTTTGCAGCCTTTATATATTGGCGGGTATGCCCGATCTGATAAATCCTGCCATCTATTTCTTTTGCTTCTTCGAATAAGACTTCTGCATCTTTCCCTATGAAGCCTTGCCTGTACGCCCCGGACATCTGCTCTCCTAAGCGCAATAGCCTTTCGCTGCGCTCTGTCTTGCATGCATCAGGGACTTGCTGTTCCATGGATGCCGCCCGCGTGCCTTGTCTCCTCGAATATTTAAAAATATGCATTTCATAGAAACTTGCTTCTTTCAGAAAAGCTTCCGTACATACAAATTCTTCTTCTGTCTCGCCCGGAAAGCCCACAATCACGTCAGTCGTAATGGCAGGGCATGTAAAATGCTCACGAAGCAGCTCTACTTTTTCCAAGTATTCCCTTGTCGTATAGCGTCTATTCATACGACGGAGCGTCTCGTCACATCCGCTTTGTAAGGATATATGAAAATGTGGGCAGATTTTCTCAAGGGAACTGATGCCCTTCACAAATGGCTCGGTCATAATCGCCGGTTCCAGCGATCCTAAGCGTATCCTCCGCAATCCATCCACTGTATTTAGTTTATCCAGCAATCTTAACAGTTCCGATGCCCCTCTGTCAATACCATATGAGCTAATATGGATTCCCGTCAGGACAATTTCCTGGCAACCCTTCCGGGCAATTTCCGCCACTTCCGCCAAGATGTCTTCTTCCTTCCGGCTCCTTACCCGTCCTCTCGCATAGGGGATGATACAATAAGAGCAAAACTGGTTGCAGCCGTCCTGGATTTTAATATAAGCTCTTGTATGCCTGCGGTTTTCAAAATCCCATGCATCCTTTCCCTGCAATGCCATTTCCTCATATTCGTCCGTATGATTGATATCAATGATCGTCTTGCCGTGCAATGTCTTATTCCTTGGCACAAAGTCCGGCTTTTGTCTCTCTTCCAGAAATTCTTCCAGTATGTCGGCAATATCTTTTTTGCGGTTATTGCCAATCAGCAGATCAACCGCAGGGTCAATAAGCGCTTTGTCTTTTCCGGTCTGTGCATAGCACCCTGCCGCCACCACTACGGCGTCCGGGTTTCTTTTCTTGGCACGGTGGAGCATCTGTCTGCTTTTCTGGTCTGCGATATTGGTCACTGTGCAGGTGTTGATGATATAAATGTCAGCCTCTTCATCAAATGGTACAATTTTATATCCTTTTTCTTCTAATAATTGTTGCATAACGTCCATTTCATAACCATTCACTTTGCAGCCAAGATTATGTAATGCTATACTTTTCATAGTAATCCTCTCATTATTTTGTATTCTTTTATCATTGACTTTTATCTCACCAACATATAGTATTATAGCTAATAGTATCTTAAAAAGCTAAAGGAGGCAATTCTTAATGAAAACTGTTCAAATATCATTAAATTCAATTGATAAGGTTAAATCTTTTGTAAACGATATTACAAAATTCGATTATGATTTTGATTTGGTATCCGGCAGATATGTGATTGATGCAAAATCCATCATGGGCATCTTCAGTCTGGACTTGTCCAAACCAATTGATCTGAATATCCACACTGAAGATGGCGCTGACGAAATCATGGAAGCCCTGAAGCCTTATCTGATGTAACCAACATGCAGGTAAATACTTACTGGCAGGCTGCATTATGAAACGATAATCAATTCTTCCGTTTCTAGTGCAGCCTGTACTAATTCTCCGATCTTTTCTTCCAGGTTCTGCTCATGTCTATTGATAATTTTCAGATTCGGTTTCGTAACAGGATGCTTTGCCACGAATATTGTGCAGCAATCCTCATAAGGCAGGATCGAAGTTTCATACGTATCAATCTTCTCGGATATAGCGACAATTTCCATCTTATCAAAACCGATTAACGGCCTGTAAACCGGCAGCTCACATACTTCGTTGGTCGCAAGCAGGCTATGCATCGTCTGGGATGCCACCTGCCCAATGCTTTCCCCCGTAATCAGCCCCAGGCATTCTGTCTCTTTGGCAATATGCTCCGCAATCCGCATCATATAACGGCGCATGATGATCGTTAATTCATCGTGCGGGCACTGATCATAGATATACATCTGGATATCGGTAAAATTAATGACATGCAAATAAATCGGCCCGGTATACTGCGCTACCTTTTTCGCCAGATCAACCACTTTCTGTTTCGCACGCTCACTTGTGTATGGCGGTGCATGGAAATATACCGCATCAATTTTGACGCCGCGTTTAGCGATCATATAGCCCGCTACGGGAGAATCAATGCCGCCGGAAAGCAAGAGCATCGCCTTTCCGCCTGTCCCCACTGGCATGCCGCCCGGCCCCGGGATGATTTCCGAATAGATATAGATCTTGTCCCGTATCTCAATATGCAGCATAATATCCGGCTCATGGACATCAACTCTCATTTCCGGATAAGCGCCTAATATGACGCCCCCCATCTGCGCATTGATCTCCATAGAGTCCATCGGATAATTCTTTCTCGCCCTTCTTGCCACTACTTTAAAAGTCTTATGCTTGTCCGGGTAGACCTCGTCTAAATATTTCACTACCCGCTCCCCTAACTTCTCGAATCCTTCATCCTCTACGGAAACTACTGGGCAAATACCGGAAATCCCGAATACTTTCTGCAAATATGCCACGGTCTCTTCATAATCAAATTTTGAAACAGCATCTACATAAATCCTGCCGTCTGTCTTCCGTACCTGGAAACTGCCTTCGCATTTCTTCAGAACATGTTTAATCTGTCTGACAAGCGCATCTTCGAAAAGGTATCTGTTTTTCCCTTTTACCCCGATCTCGGCATATTTAATCAAAAACGATGTGAACATATCTCCTTCTCTTCTCCTTATCCCATCTTTATCTATTCCATTTTGTCCTGTTTGGCTTTTGCCCGCAAGAACAGCATCCATATCCTAACACCTTTGGTGATCCGATGATGCGACATCCTTTACGGGCAATTGTATAACATCTTGTATCGTCAACGTCTCTTATAACGCCTTAATTCCGGTATCATATCACATAATGTCTGTACTGTATAACGGATCTCGTCTTCCGTTGTAAAAATAGAAAAACTGAAGCGTATCGTGGAATCCAACAAATCCTTTTCTATCCCGATCGCCCGTAATGTTTCGGAAGGCTGAGGTTTGTTAGAGGAACAAGCGCTTCCCGCAGACACATAAATATTCTTATCCTCTAACGCATGCAGCAACACCTCGCTGCGCACGCCTCTAACAGACAGGCTCACAATATGAGAAGCGCCTTCGCGTCCCATGCATCCGTTTACTTTGATATCTTTGATCTCGGATACGCCACGGATGAACATCTCCCGCAGAGCGTATAGCCTCTCTACGTCAGCGTCCAGATTTTCATACATCAGTTCCGCGGCTCTCGCAAGCCCGGCAATACCCGGAACATTTTCCGTACCGGAACGCATTCCCTTCTGCTGGCCGCCGCCATAGATAATTGGATTGACTTTTGCTTTCTGGTTTTTATATAAGAATCCTACGCCTTTTGGCCCGTGAATCTTATGCGCACTGACTGATAGCAAGTCGATTCTCATCCTGAACGGATAGATCCTGCATTTGCCGAATCCCTGTACCGCATCCACATGGAATAGCGTCGCGGGATTGATCCGCTTAATCAGCTCTCCGGCTTCCGCTATCGGTTCTAATGTACCGATTTCATTATTGGTATGCATAATGGAGACTAAGATCGTGTCCTTCGTCATTGCTTTCTGTAAATCTTCCAAACGGATCTTGCCTTGCCGGTCTACCGGCAGGTATGTCACACGAAATCCCTGATTTTCCAAATATCTCATCGTCTGCATAATAGCCGGATGCTCTATCTGTGTCGTGATCAAGTGCCTGCCCAAGCGGTGGTTGGCCATTGCCGTACCGATAAGGGCTATATTATCCGCTTCCGTTCCTCCTGACGTGAACAGAATTTCCTTGTCTTCTGCTTTCAGTATTTTCGCGAGTGACTCGCGCGCATATCGTACATAATACTCTGCCTCCACGCCCTTATGATGCAGGCTGGAAGGATTGCCATAATCCCTGCACATTATTTTCATCATAAGCTGCGCTACTTCATCAAAGCATCTGGTCGTAGCCGAGTTATCCAAATATACTTCCATAAACAGCTCCTATTATTATCCTCTTTATCATCATGCCCATATACTTATGGGCACACCTGCGTCCTATAATGTAGTATATGAGGCATCGACACCATTTGACATTATTTGTTAATCATTATTGGCTTTCATGAGCAATGTGCCGCATAGATATGTTGATTTCAAAGTTTGTCCCAGGCAGGGCCCTTATGCCTCGTCTTCCTCGAGATGATACATCAGCCACGATAAAACCGCAAGCCCAGCCGTCTCTGTCCTAAGGATCCTTTTCCCAAGCGTAATAGGCAAAATGCCACTCTCTAGCGCCTCGGCAATCTCGTTTTCTTCAAACCCGCCCTCCGGTCCGATGAAAATTGCCACGGATTCACCCGGTTTCACATTCCCGATCAGCTCTTTTGTTTTCGTCATATTATCAGCCAGTTCATATGGGATCAGCTTCACATCCATAGATTCCGCATACGCGGCTGCTTCATGCATGCTCATTAGCTCCTTTACCTGCGGAATCACGGCTCTTTTGCTCTGTTTCGCTGCCGCCTCGGCAATCCCCTGCCATCGAAGCTGTCTGTTCTTCGCTTTTTTCTCGTCCAGCTTGACAACCGATCTTTTGGCTGCCAGCGGAATGATCTCATATGCGCCAAGCTCTACCGCCTTCTGTATGATCAGCTCCATTTTATCCGCTTTGGGAAGCCCCTGGAAAAGATAAATCTTCGAAGGCAGCTCTACGCCATCTTCCTTAATGAAGCGCAGATCGCATATAACTTCGTCCTGCGTAAATTCCGTGATCCCACAGCGGTACTCTTTCCCATCAATGCCATTGCTGACTGCAATTTCTTCCCCGGCTTTCATCCGCAGCACATTCTTAATATGGTTCACATCGCTGCCCGTTATTATGATTTTATGTCCTTTGATCTGTGACGGTTCCACAAAAAAATGATACATTTCCTGACTCCTACGAAAATACATGCTCCTAATACCGCACCGATGCCGTCTATCATGACATCACCGATGGTCCCGGCACGGCCCGGCACCCATAATTGATGGAACTCATCGCTTGCGGCATACACCGTAGCAACTAGCGCCGCAATCGTTATCTTTCTGCCCGTTGCAAGCGCCCATTTCCCTAGCCAGACATAAACCAGCACAGACAGAATGCCAAATTCCGTCATATGCGCTGCCTTCCTGACGCCGCCCTCAATCGCCGCCGCAATTTGCCTAAGCTCTTCTTCATCTAAATGTAGATGGAACAAAATACCGGTGGAATTAACCATCCGATAACTAAACGCCTCGCTTACCGCACTTGACTCTTCCTTCTCTTGCGCGGAAAAGGCGAAAATGACACACATCCATACCAAAGCAAGCACGCCTGCGACTGTCCTGGCTTTTCCTATCATGGCTTACGGGCGGTAACTGATACCCACTCGCCCTGATACGTAACCTCTACTATTTCCAGCCCTGCTTCCTTGACCGCATTTACGACAGTCTCTTCTTTCTCCCTGATAATACCGGACGTAATATAAATGCCGCCCTTCTTCATCTGTGAGATGATAACGGGCGTAAGCCCAACCAGGACATCAGCAAGGATGTTCGCCACTACGATATCATAACATAGATAACCGACTTTGTCCTGCACTTCTTTATCGGTAATGATATTGCCTATCATCATCGTAAAATCTTCTTCCCGGATGCCGTTTGCTTGCATATTCTCTCTGACAGCTTCCAAAGCGCATACGTCAAGATCTGTCCCGACCACTTTCTTCGCCCCGTATAATAATGCGATCATAGCCAGGATGCCGCTCCCGCTCCCCACGTCTAACATCACCGTCTCCGGCGTCAGGAATTTCTTAATCTGGCGGATACATAGCTGCGTCGTTTCGTGCATCCCTGTGCCAAATGCTGTGCCTGGATCAATATGCAAAATCTTTTTGTCCTTATCTTCTTCCTTTACTTCTTCCCAGGAAGGAATCACTAGCAGATCATCTATATAGAACTGATGGAAAAATTCTTTCCAATTATTGATCCAGTCAATGTCCTCTGTCTCTTCTACCGTTACCGTGCCTTCTCCAATCTCTAAGAATTGGCGCAGATCATCCAGCTCTCTCCTGACTTCTCCCAAAATCGTCTCTTGATCCGTGATTTCTCCGTTCCGTTTCAGTCTGCCGTCCTCTTCCTCAACGAAGAAGCTTAAATAAGCAATGCCGTCGTCCTCTGCCGGCGCAGGCGGGATATCGACAAACATCTGCTCCTTCTCCCAAGCGCTAAGCGGCACTTTATCTTCTATCTGCGCTCCTTCCAAGCCAATATCATAAAGTGTGCTGATAATGATATCTTCCGCTTCCGTCACTGTTTTTATTTTAAATTTCATCCATTTCATCGTACAATCACCCAGTCTTTCCCTCTGCTCTCAAACAAACCGATCCGCCGCATCTACAGCTTAGCTCCTCTGGATCTCATCAATCCGTTTCAGTTCCTCCTCGCTGAATACAATATTGTCTAACGCCTTGATATTGTCCAAAATCTGTTCCGGTCTGCTTGCTCCGATCAGGACAGACGTCACTTTTCCGTCTTTCAAAATCCATGCCAGTGCCATTTGCGCCAGCGACTGTCCTCTCTCTTTAGCGATTTCATTCAGTTTCCTTACTTTATCCAGCAGTTCCGGTTTCAGGGCGTCCTCATGAAGATATGGGCTCTTCTTATTGCCAATGCGGGAGTCGGACGGAATGCCGTTCAAATATTTTCCCGTCAGAATGCCTTGCTGTAAAGGACTAAAGGCAATACATCCAAGTCCATTTTCATATAGGAAATCCTTTAGCCCGTCTTCTTCTATCCATCTATTCAGAATAGAATAAGAGGGTTGGTGTATAATAAAGGGTGTCTTTAATTCTTTTAAAATCCGGTAAGCTTCTTTCGCCTGTTCTTTTTTATAATTAGAGATGCCCACATATAGCGCTTTGCCGGAACGCACAATCTGGTCGAGGGCATACATGGTCTCTTCTATCGGCGTATCCGGGTCTGGCCGGTGATGATAGAAAATGTCTACATAATCTAACCCTAATCTTTGTAAGGACTGATCCAGGCTAGCGGTCAGGTATTTCCTGGAACCGCCATCACCATATGGGCCTTTCCACATATCGTAACCTGCTTTCGTGGAAATAATCATTTCATCCCGGTAAGGCATCAGATCAGATTTTAAGATCTGTCCCATGCTGCATTCCGCACTGCCATAAACAGGCCCATAGTTATTCGCTAAATCAAAATGCGTAATGCCATGATCAAACGCTGTAAATAAAATTTTTTTCATATTTTCCAGATTATTGACAGAGCCGAAATTATGCCACATCCCTAATGACATCGCCGGCAGTTTCAGCCCGCTTCGCCCACATCTGTTATAAATCATATTGTCATATCTGTTTTCATTGGAAATATACATATGGTTGTTCTCCTTTTTTTGTCATAACATAATAATACACCGACACGAACTGCCTTGCAATAAAACCTTTCTCCAATTCCCAAAAGCCTGCTGATTTGTCTGGAAAGTATTTCAGTAATTTATCTAGTATACAGACAAACAAATTTCGGGTATAATGGGGAATGATGAAAGAAACATTTTCATGATTTTTACGAAATAAGAGAATACAGAATGGAGAGGAAACGATGCGTAAGACAAAAATCGCTTTATTGACAGCTTCCTGTCTGCTCCTTTCGTCCTTGCTCGGCGGATGCGGATCCGAACCCACATCGGAAATCAAAGAGCCGGAAGTCATCCCCGTAGGGCCGGAAAGTGTAGCGCCGGAAGAAACAGAAGCAGAAGCAGAACCGGAAGAAACGATGACCAATTCGACCGTTATCGAAGAAAGGGTGTCCGTAAACGGGCAAATCCAAAGTTACCTGACCGGCGAATGGACAGATGAAGAGATTGCCAATAGAAGGCCCATTGCCGTTATGATCCCTAATAACAAGCCTGCCATGCCTCAATATGGCATTTCCCAAGCAGGCATTATATATGAAGCTCCTGTAGAAGGGCGTATTACCCGTCTGATGGGAATATTTGAGAATTTCGACAACCTAGAACGGATCGGCCCCGTCAGAAGCTCTAGGGACTATTTTGTCTATATGGCAACTGGATACGAATCCATTTACTGTAACTGGGGTCTTGCTGTGCCCTACGTGGAAGAACTGATCAACCGTCCCGAAGTTTATAACGTCAGCGCTGCTGTCACAGGCATTCACAATCCGGCCGACGAAGCATTCGGCAGGGTCAGCCGTCCGGGCTACGCAACAGAGTTTACCGGTTACTTGTTAATCGACGGCTTGAAAGCTGCAGTGGACAGGCTAGGATATGACTGGAATTATGATGATGCCCATGTACGTCCGTTTTTATTCGCGGCAGACGGCGTCAAAGCTGATTATCCTGATAACGAAAGCGCTACGCTGATTTATCCTGGCGGCGAGTCCGGCAGCAACGCCAGCGGCTATGGCTCTTATCATCCTTATTTTGAATACCATGACGACAACGGCCTCTATTACCGCTATCAGGACGGTAAGGCGCAGATAGACGAGTATAATAATGAGCAGATCACGGTATCGAACGTCATCCTGATGTATTGCCACGGTGAAGTCAGGGACGACCATGATTATCTTGCTTTCAATGTCCATGGCGAAGGCGAGGCCGTCGTATTTACTGGCGGAAAAGTCATCAAGGGAACGTGGAAGCGTAACGATGGGGATTTTGCACCGCCGCTCTTCTATGACGAAAGCGGTGAGGAAATCGTCTTTAATCAAGGCAAGACCTGGATCTGCGATATCTGGGACGAATACGGCGAATTCGTAGAATGGAAATAATGTTTGCTGTATCCGGGTATTTATTAAATGAAAAATCTACCCACATCTGTTTCTCTTTATTGTGGGTAGATTTTTTATTTGCCTATATGCCATATGCCTCACATATACTGTTTCTGTTTATCTTCTTAATTTGATCTGTTTACTTTAATCCATTTATGATGATCTATTTACGGAATCTCCTTTTCCCTTTCGGCTCTTCCCCTCCGGATGAGGTCTGCTGCTTCGCCGCATTGAGGCTGTCTCCCGTCTGTTCATCAAACTGTTTCAAGAGGTCTTTTGCCTCACGGGACAGCTTATCCGGCACTTGCACTACAAGCGTGACATAATGATCGCCCCTTACGTCCTTACTGCGCAAGGATGGCACGCCTTTGCCTTTTAAACGGACTTTCGTATCCGTTTGGGTTCCCGGCTTCACGTCATATATGACTTTGCCGTCCACCGTATCTATCAGGATCTCACCACCAAGCGCCGCGATCGCAAAGGACATGGGAACTGTGGAATAAATATTGTAATCCTGTCTCTGGAAAATCGGATGGCGCCCTACAATTACCTCTACTAGCAAATCCCCTCTTGGCCCACCGTTCGTCCCCGGTTCGCCTTTATCTCTAATCCTTACGCTCTGTCCGTTGTCTATACCGGCAGGGATGGATACCTGGATTTTCTTCTTATTGGCAATATATCCTGTCCCGCGGCAATCCGTACACTTTTCTTTGATGACTTTTCCGGTGCCGTGACAATCCGGGCAGGTCTGGACATTCCTGACCGTGCCAAAGAAGGATTGCTGCGTAAACACTACCTGCCCTTTTCCTCCACATTTCGAACAAGTCTCAGGACTGGTCCCAGGCTTCGCTCCACTGCCATGGCAAGTCATACATTCGTCTTTCAATGTTAATTCTATTTCTTTCTCAACGCCAAAAATCGCTTCCTCAAACGTAATGCGTACACTGGTACGGATATTCGCGCCTTTCATCGGGCCGTTGTTTCTGCCCCCGCGACGGCCTCCGCCAAAGAAATCCCCGAAAATATCACCAAAAATATCGCTAAAGTCCATGCTATTGAAATCAAAGCCGCCAAAACCGCCGCCTGCGCCCTGCTCAAAAGCAGCATGGCCATACTGGTCATACTGTCTCCTTTTTTCAGGGTCGCTTAAGACTGCATAAGCTTCTGATGCTTCCTTGAATTTCTTCTCAGCGTCCGCATCTCCGGGGTTCATATCCGGATGATATTTCTTAGCCAGAACTCTATATGCTTTTTTGAGTGCCGCATCATCAGCATTTTTATCTACGCCAAGAACTTCATAATAATCCCTTTTCTGTTCTGCCATGCCCCTAATCCTCCACGCCTATCTGTTACTATATGAGAATGCCCTCGAATGTCCTTTAGACATTCTTATAGGCGAAACTTAGAAGTTCTCGGATGCCGTAACGGCACCCTAGAACTTCCTTTCGCCCTTTCTTAGACTTCTCTATAATCTCCATCTACAACATCATCTGCCGCGTCCGTAGCTCCCATATCTGAGCTGCCCTGCGCGCCTGCGCCTGCTGCACCCATATCCGGGCCGCCCTGTGCCTGTTGCATGTTCTCATACATCTTGGTAAATAATGACTGGGCAGAATTCGTCAGCTTCTCTTTCGCTGCTTTCAGCTCATCGATCTGGCTCTCGCTCATCTCCTGATCTTTTGTCTTCTCCAAGATATCTTTCACTGCCTGTAGGTCTGCTTCCACGCCGGCTTTCTCGGAAGCATCGATCTTATCGCCTACCTCGCCCAATGCTTTCTCAGTCTGGAATACAAAGGAGTCTGCTTCGTTCCTTGTATCAATTGCCTCTTTTCTCTTCTTATCCTGCGCTTCATATTCGGCAGCTTCTTTGACAGCTCTGTCGATTTCGTCGTCAGACATATTAGAACCTGCTGTAATCGTAATATGCTGTTCCTTGCCTGTTCCCAGATCCTTAGCAGAAACATTAACGATACCGTTGGCATCAATATCGAATGTAACTTCAATCTGCGGCACACCGCGCATTGCCGGCGGGATGCCATCTAGCCTGAACTGTCCAAGGGACTTGTTATCCTTAGCAAACTGTCTCTCACCCTGTACGACATTAATATCAACTGCCGTCTGGTTATCAGCCGCTGTTGAGAAGATCTGGCTCTTCTTTGTCGGGATCGTTGTATTTCTCTCGATCAGCCTGGTTGCGACACCACCCATCGTTTCAATGGAAAGAGAAAGCGGCGTAACATCCAGTAAGAGGATCTCACCTGCGCCTGCATCTCCGGCAAGCTTACCACCCTGGATGGAAGCGCCAAGCGCAACACACTCATCAGGATTCAGGCTCTTATTCGGCTCGTGCCCTGTCAATTGTTTTACCTTTTCCTGTACCGCAGGAATACGGGTAGAGCCACCTACTAATAATACTTTTCCAAGTTCTCCATTTGTCAATCCGGCATCTTTCATTGCATTCTGAACCGGGATCGCTGTTCGCTCTACCAGCTCATGTGTCAGCTCGTCAAACTTCGCTCTTGTAAGGTTCATATCAAAGTGTTTCGGTCCTTCTGCCGTTGCCGTAATGAAAGGCAGATTGATATTCGTCGTCGTTGCGGAAGACAATTCTTTCTTTGCTTTCTCCGCTGCCTCTTTGAGCCTCTGCAACGCCATCTTATCATTTGACAGGTCAACGCCTTCCTGCGCTTTGAATTCTGCTAACATCCAGTCAATGATCTTCTGGTCGAAATCATCACCGCCAAGATGCGTATCACCATTCGTTGCCAATACTTCAATAACGCCATCCCCAATCTCGATTAAGGAAACATCAAAGGTACCGCCGCCTAAGTCGTATACCATGATTTTCTGCTCTTTTTCATTATCCAATCCATAAGCAAGCGCTGCTGCCGTAGGCTCGTTAATAATACGCTTCACATCTAAACCTGCAATCTTACCTGCATCTTTGGTCGCCTGTCTCTGCGCGTCATTGAAGTATGCAGGTACTGTGATAACGGCTTCCGTTACTTTTTCCCCAAGATAGTTCTCTGCATCCGCTTTCAGTTTCTGTAAGATCATTGCGGAAATCTGCTGCGGAGAGTATTTCTTGTCATCAATCATGCGGCCTCTGTCCGTGCCCATGTCTCTCTTGATAGATGCAATCGTCTTATCTGCGTTCGTAACAGCCTGACGCTTCGCCGGTTCTCCGACAAGCCTCTCTCCTGTCTTTGTAAACGCTACAACAGACGGTGTCGTTCTTGCGCCTTCTGTATTTGCAATAACGGCTGGTTTTCCACCTTCCATAACTGCTACACAACTATTCGTTGTTCCTAAATCAATACCAATAATTTTACTCATAATCTCTTCCTCCTGTTATGATATATCTTGCTTTGTGATACTTTTCATTACTTGCTTTTTATTTTCTATTATTCTACAACCGCTACCATACTATGTCTTACGACACTGTCACGGTAAGTATACCCTTTTTGTAATTCCTGCGCAATTATGCCAGTTTCATATTCTTCGCTTTCTACCTGCATGACCGCGTTGTGGAAGTCAGGATTGAACTCCTGCCCAATTGCTTCAATCGGTTTCACATCAATTGCCTCTAATTCCGTCATAAGCTGCTTGTAGATCATTTCCATACCCTGTACGAACGCGCCGCCCTTATCGCTCTCTGGCACGGCTGCAAGGCCTCTTTCAAAGTTATCGACAACCGGTAGGATTTTCTCAATGACGCTCCTTGCGCCCGTTTCAAACATTGCTGTTTTCTCTTTCTCCGTTCGCTTACGGAAATTATCGAATTCCGCCATCTGCCGTTTCACTCTGTCTTCGAGTTCCTCGATTTTCTCTTTCAAGGCATCCTGTTTCTTATCTACTTTTTCTTTTTTCTTTTTCTCTTTCTTGAATATCTTGGAAGATTCCTGCTCTCCGGTTTCTTCCGTTTCCGTATTAGCTGCTTCCTCTGGTGCGCCGTTTTCCTCCGATGCTTCTTCTACCGCTCCCTGTGCCCTTTCTTCCTCATTCAAAGCCTCTTGGTTTATTTCCTTCTCTGCCACAGCTCTCATCCCTTTCTTATTCCATTTCTCTTTCTTGTGAGGATCCTTCCCCCTGCACTCTGGCTTGCCATAGCAATGCAGTTCGAATCCGCTATTTCCTATATAAATCATCTAACTGGTTCTTCAGCATTTTCAGATTATTTACCACTTTCTCATAATCCATGCGCTTTGGCCCGATTATCCCAATCGTTCCCTTCATGCCCGCATCCAGTTCATATGTCGCAGTTACGACGCTACAATCGCGCATGCCCTGGATCGGCGACTCATTACCGATATAAACCTGGATCCCCGTATTCTCATCTGAGAGATTCTCCTGCACAAGTTCGTGTAAGATCTGCTTCTCCTCAAAGGTCGTAATCAGTTCGCTTGCCCGCTGATGATCAGAAAGCTCCGGATATTTGAAGAAGTTCTTGGCGCCGCTCGTATAAATTTCCAGATCCTCATCCGCTTTAATTGCTTCAGCGACCGCGTCTATGACGCCTGCTACGATTTCACTATGGATGCCTGCCTGTTGTTTCATCGCCGCTATCATGCCCAAATTAATCTCTTCTAAAGAGAGTCCGTTTAAATGCGTATTCAGTAGAATATTTAATTTCAATATTGTCTCGTCGCTCAAAGTCTCCGATACTGCCAGCATAGAGTTCTTGATGACGTTGCCTTCTACCACGATGACTGCAAGCACCTGGTTCGCATCTACACGGGAGAGCTGAATGAATTTCAGCTTACTACGATGGTATTGCGGCGTTGATACCATGGCCGCATATTCCGTATTGTTGGCAAGCACCTTTGCCGCCTGTTTCAAGAGATGATCCATTTTGTCTTCCTTCTCTAGAAGCATTTCTTTCATCTCTTGTACTTCCCGTTCCTTCTCTTCCATCATTTTATCTACATATAAGCGGTATCCTTTATCTGATGGGATACGCCCTGCGGAAGTATGGGGCTGCAAAATATATCCTAGCTCTTCTAAATCCGCCATTTCATTACGAATGGTTGCGGAACTGAGATTCAAATCGGTATATTTGGAAATCGTTCTGCTTCCTACCGGCTCACCCGTCTCTAAATAGTTCCGGATAATGGCTTGCAATATTTTATATTTTCTTTCATCTAACTGCATACCATTTTCTCCTGTAGCTCCATTGATCTGCACCACCGTATTGGCGGATCCTTTAGGGATCTTGTTAGCACTCAACTCATTAGAGTGCTAACACCTTCTAGTGATAAGTTATCACTTCACTATTTAATTGTCAACATATCTTTGGAAAAAAATTATGAAAAAAATATAAAAAGCAATTAGCATAAACATCAGGCTCATACCAATTGCTTTTAGATAGAATTGTTCCTAACTATTGAAATATTAAATATTGAAATCTCCGGACACATCACCGTTTATTACATAATAGACTTTGTTCTCTTCCGGTTTCACATACAGCTCTACTGACTTAAAATCTTCCGGATTGCGGTCCAGATCATACTCCCACACATCTTTTGCGCTCTTTACCCAATCTTCCGTTGTATAAGATTTCCCTGAAAACTGTACATGGACAACTGCTTTTGTCGCTGCTTTTCTTCCTGCCGTCTTTGCCGTAGTTTCTTTTACTGTCGCTTCTTTTGCCGTCGTCTCTTTTGCTGCTTTCTTCGCTGTAGTCTTCTTTGCTGTCGTTTTCTTTGTCGATTTAGAAGTTTCTTTTGCCGCAGCTACATCTGTTTTTGCTTCCTCGCTTTTCGCTTCGGCGCTAGCAGCCTTTGCCGCTGATTTAGCCGCTGCTGTTTTCTTTACCTCTGCCATGAATATTCTCCTCCCATGTATTCATCTTTTACACTTTATACGTAACAATCATCTAGCATAACATAGTTATAATCTACTGATTATCTACTATCTTTCGGTCATAAGGCAATTCTAAACCAACCTATCTGTATTGTCAACCAACAAACTGTCACAAATCTTACGCTATTTCCTTGCCTTTATCTAGGCGAAATGCTGTAAAATCGGCTAAAAAATGAAATATGCCAGTACCATGATCCCCAAAATGATACGATACCATCCAAACACTTTGAAGTCATGTTTTTTGATATAGCTCATTAAGAACCGGATGACAAATACGGAAACCAAAAATGCAACTATCATCCCTACGAACAAAATCGTCAGCTCCATACCGGTAAAAGAGAAGCCAAATTTTACGACTTTCAAAAGGCTTGCCCCGAGCATGACAGGAATCGCCAGCACAAAGGTGAACTCGGCTGCCACAGTCCTTGATACGCCAATTAAGAGCGCCCCTACTATTGTCGCGCCGGAACGTGAAGTTCCCGGGAAGATGGCAGCAATCAACTGGAAAAAGCCAATCAGCAACGCAGTCCTATACGTGATCTGTTCCAGGCTGGTAATATGAGGCTGCATTTTCTTGTTCCGATCTTCAATCAGAATGAAAGCAACGCCAAATACAATTAAAGCAACCGCGACGCACCATGGGTTATAGAAAAGAGCGTCGAAGACATCGTCAAACGCCAGCCCAATGACTGCCGCCGGGACACACGCTACCAGGACTTTGAACCAGAGTACGAAAATGTCTTTTTTGATACAAACCCGTCTCTTAAAATTATGGCGCTTCACCCCAAACGGAAAAATCTGGTTCCAGAAAAGCAGCACAACTGCCAATATCGCCCCTAACTGAATTACCACAAGGAACATTTCCCAGAATTCCTCCGAGACGTCTAACGTCACAAATTCATTCAATAAGATCATATGTCCCGTACTGCTAATCGGAAGCCATTCTGTAATGCCCTCTACGATACCGAATAATATTGCCTTTAAAATTTCTATCATACCCTTGCCTCCTTTTTAATCCAAGTATTCCAACAAATCCAAATAGCTCTCTTCAGCGTCCCTATAGCCTTCCTCATAAAGCGCATCCAGTTTTGCCTTATCTTTTTCCACTCTCCCTACATCGCTTTTATGTTTCGGGCGGATCACGAAAACTTCTCCCCGCTTTTGCATTTGCTCAATATACTGTACCGTTGCGTTATAAGCAATATGCCTCTCCCGCATTAATTCATATATTTTCGGATAACGCATATATCGCACTTTCACCAACGCCAGTTCCGCGCCTGCCGGGAGCCTGACATACCCATCCTCTTTTGTCATCACAATGACATTTTTCCTGTTTCCGTCTTTCATCGAACGCCTGATCGGAATAGAATCCGAAATCCCACCGTCCAGATAAAGCGCCTCGCCGATTTTCACGTTCCTGGACACTAACGGCATAGAACTAGACGCCCGTACGGCGATAATATCCTTATGCATATCTTGTAATTGCATATACTCCGGCTCTCCCGTTTTAATGTTCGTGACGACCGCATACGCTTTGCCCTGATACTGGTCAAAAGCCTCATAATCGTATGGGTTCAGATAATCCGGGATCAATCCATAACACATGTCAACGCCAAATAAATCCCCGGTCTTTAACAGGCTCTCCACACTGCAATACGCTTTCTGTCCCAGATAATCGACGTTCACATGATACGCTCTCTTACGCTGTTTGGAAAGATAGCTGCATAAGCAGCATGCGCCTGCGGAAACTCCATAGCAATTTGAGAATTCTATTTCTTTGTCCAAAAAGAAATCCAGCACGCCGGCAGTATAAATCCCTTTCATGCCGCCGCCTTCCAGAACAAGTCCCGCTTGATACATATATATTCCCTCTTTCTATAAAAATTGTCTGTCTTATATTCTGGGGTACTCTGTCTGCACAAAATCCCGAAATGCAGCCAGGGAACGTTCTACCTTCTCTGTCGCGATACAATACGCCATCCTAAAATAGCCTGGGACGCCAAACGTATCGCTTGGCACGAGAATTAAGTCATATTTCTTCGCCTTCTGGCAAAATGCCACCGCATCCTCTTCTAACGCCTTAGGGAACATGTAGAAAGTCCCTCCCGGCTTCACGCAGGAAAATCCCAAATCCGTAAGCTCTTTATATAAGATTTTCATATTCGTCTCATATACGGATAAATCCGCCGTCAAGTCAAGCGCTCTCGCAACGGCAAGCTGGATCATCGAAGGCGGGCAGTTGTGTCCCGTCCCTCTTGAAATCTGCGCGCACATATTCGTAATGTATTCTGCGTCCGTACACGCCGGGTTCACGGCGATATAGCCAATCCGCTCTCCCGGCAGCGACAATGATTTGGAAAAAGAATAGCAGGAAAGCGAATTGTCATAAAAAGCAGACGGATATGGCACAGTAACGCCCGCAAAAGCAATTTCCCTGTATGGCTCGTCTGATATCAGGAAAATATCATGACCGTATGCCTTCGCTTTCGCCGTCATAATATCCGCAAGCTTCCGGATTGTCTCTGCCGTATAGACTACGCCGGACGGGTTGTTCGGTGTATTGATCAAGACCGCCATTACCTTTTCTGTCAGCATTTCCTCAAAAGCATCGAAATTGATCTGGAAATCCTCTACATTTGCCGGGACTACTTTTAGAAGCGCGCCGCTTAGATTAACATATGGCTGATACTCCGGGAAATATGGGGCAAAAGTAAGGATCTCGTCCCCGGGCTCCGTAACGCATCTGATCGCATGGGCTATCGCGCCTGCTGCCCCCGTCGTCATGAAAATATGGTTTCCTGTATACTGCATGCCAAAACGTTCATTTAAGGACTGCGCTACCTGCTCCCGTACCGATGGAATGCCCAGGCTCTGGCTATAGCCATGCAACTCCATCGGGTCTAAGTTCTGCAACAGATCCATCATAATATCCGTCAGTTCCTGCGGCACCGGTACCGAAGGATTCCCCAGGCTGAAATCAAACACATTCTCATAGCCGATTTCCTTGCCCCTTGCAGCCGCAAATTCCGACAACTGCCGGATCACAGATTTTCCCTTTAACATATCCTTATATTTCTGTACGATCATATTCTTTCCTGTCCTTTCACGTCTTTCTTCCTATCCTTCTGCCCAGGCAAGCGCGCACTTTACTGCTCTTTTCCAACCTTTTATCAGTTCTTCTCTCTTTCCGGCATCCATGGAGGCGTCGAACTTTTTATCCAACTGCCAGTTGGCGCATATTTCTTCCCGGTCTTTCCAATACCCGATCGCAAGCCCTGCCAGATATGCCGCTCCAAGCGCCGTAGTCTCAATGCAGCTTGGCCTGTGTACGGATGCGCCGATAATGTCCGACTGAAACTGCATCAGGAAACTATTCGCGCTAGCGCCGCCATCTACTTTCAGCTCTTGTAACGGCATACCGGCGTCTTCCTCCATCGCCTGCAATACGTCCATCGTCTGATAAGCAATCGACTCAAGTGCCGCCCTGATAAAATGTTCTTTCTGGCATCCTCTTGTAATCCCGACTACCGTCCCTCTTGCATATGGGTTCCAATAAGGCGCCCCCATTCCTGCAAAGGCTGGCACGATATAAACGCCATTCGTATCTTCTACTCTCTGCGCGTACCGCTCGGAATGTGCCGCGTCCCGCATCATCCTCATGCTATCGCGCAGCCATTGGATCTCTGCGCCCGCCACGAACACGCTTCCTTCTAATGCATATTCTATATCATCTCCCGTACCTGCCGCTATTGTCGTCAGAAGGCCATGTTTAGAAGCAATCGCCTGCTTCCCTGTATTCATAAGCAAGAAGCACCCCGTCCCATAAGTATTCTTGACTTGTCCCGGCATAAAACAACATTGCCCGAACAACGCTGCCTGCTGGTCTCCTGCGGCGCCCGCAATCGGCACTTCCTTTCCCAAGACTTCCACTGCCGTCTTGCCATAAACGCAGCTGGAAGGCATTACCTTGGGCATCATACACACCGGTATCCGGAACAAATCGAGCAGCTCTTGGTCCCAACACAGATCATGTATATTAAAGAGCATCGTACGGGATGCATTCGTATAGTCTGTTATATGCACGGCGCCTTTCGTCAGGTTCCAGATCAGCCAGGTATCCACCGTGCCAAATAACAGTTCTCCCGCCTCTGCTCTTTGCCTTGCGCCTTCTACATGTTCTAAGATCCAGGCAATTTTACTGGCTGAAAAGTAAGCGTCCGGTATCAGGCCTGTCCTTTGCTGGATCATATCGCTATAACCTTCCGCTTTTAAAGCATCTATTACTTCCGCCGTCCTTCTGCACTGCCAGACAATCGCATTACAGACCGGCTTGCCCGTCGCCTTCTCCCATACGATCGTCGTCTCACGCTGGTTCGTAATGCCGATACCGGCTATGTCCTGCGCTGACGCGTCAATATTCGCCATCGCTTCTGTCACGACTGCCATCTGGGACGCCCATATTTCCCGCGGATTGTGTTCCACCCATCCAGGCTGCGGATAAATCTGCGTGAATTCTTTCTGCGCCATGCTACAGATGCTTCCCCTTCTGTCAAAAAGAATGCACCTCGAGCTGGTCGTCCCCTGGTCTAGCGCCATCATATACTGCTGCATATGCCCTCCATTCTATGTGGCTGCCCCGCCACGTCTCAATCTTTGCACATTTACCATAGTATATAATATTTTTTTTCTTCTGTTAACCCTCTTCCTATTTTTTTAAAATATGGTACAATAACAAACGCAGGCTTATCCGGCAATGCCGGACCTATTCTGCCTGATAATTTTCTGCGCAAGGAGCGAAATAACATTATGAGCATTTCTGTCGTATTAGAACAAATGGTCATCATTATGATATTAATAACGGTAGGCATCTTCCTTTTCCGTAAAAAGATGCTCTCCGAAGATACTTCCAGACAGCTTTCCGGTTTGATTGTCAATATCACAAACCCTGCTGTTTTAATCTGTTCTGCTTTCGACGATGCGCCAAAAGCCTCCCTTTCTGAACTGGCTCTAGGGTTAGGCGTCGTTTTTATTTCTTATATAGCCTTGCTGGCGGCTGCCTATTTGATCCCGCTCCTATTAAGAGTCCCCAAACCGGGCCGGTATTCCTACCGGATGTTAACGGTCTTTGGCAATGTAGGGTTCATTGGCATACCGCTTGTCTCCGCAGTCCTTGGCACAAGCGCCCTGATCTTCGTATCGCTCAATAACTTAGTCTATAATATTCTCGTTTATACTTATGGCATCTCCACATTAAGAAAAGCCTCCATAGAACAGCGTTCTACGGAAGCTTTATCTGCGGGAGCTTCGGGCCAGGAAGCCGCCGGCTCCGAAAATATTTTCCATAAGCTTGTCAATGCGGGAACCGTTTCCGCCGTATTGACAATATTCTTTTATCTTGCCGATTTTAATGTACCGACCATTATTTCTTCTTCGCTGTCCAGTGCCGGGCGTACGACTACCTTTTTATCCATGCTGGTGCTTGGCGTCTCCGTAGCACAGATGGCACCGAAGAAAATTTTCTCAAACCGCAGGCTCTATGTTTTCACGCTCATCAGGCAGATCTTGCTGCCAATCGGATTGACCCTTTTGCTCGGCATATTTGTCAAAAACCCGTTAATTGTCAACTCCGCTGCCTTAATGCTTGCCGTGCCCGCCGGAAACATGCCCCTGATGCTCTCGAAGCAGCTTCACGTGGATGAGTCTGTCATTTCGCAAGGCATCATCCTGACCACCATTTTAAGCCTGGCTACGATTCCGTTGGTGACATTGTTCATTGCCTAGCGTATACCTTAATAGGCAGTCGCGAAACCCCAAATGCTTCCACCCTAGAAGCACGCTCTACACAATCTGCACCTTCAGCATATTGGTCGTCCCGGATACCCCAATCGGCACGCCTGACGTGATGACTGTCAAATCTCCCTTTTCCAGTAATTTCATTTTCTCCGCTGCGATCAGCGCGTTGTCAAACAAATCATAGACGTCCTTTTCTTCTTTGATCAGGATCGGCGTCACGCCCCAAGCAAGATTAATCTGTCTGCATACTTTTTCCGAAGTAGCGCACCCGATGATATCGCTTGCCGGTCTGTAACCGGAAATCATCCTCGCCGAACGCCCGGACTTCGTCACCGTCACAATGGCCTTCGCATTCAAATCGTGCGCTGTCGTGCAAGTCGCATGGCAGATCGCATCTGTAATGTCCGGATTCGCCTTTCTGTCATGATGGAAGAACCGTTTCCGGTAATCAACATCCTGCTCCGTACGTTCCGCTATCCTCACCATCGTCTTCACTGCCTCTACCGGGTATGCGCCTGCTGCCGTTTCCCCAGAGAGCATGATCGCGCTTGTTCCGTCATAAACGGCATTGGCAATATCCGTTGCTTCCGCTCTCGTAGGCCGTGGGTTCTTAATCATCGATTCTAACATCTGCGTAGCGGTTATGACCTGTTTGCCTAATTGATATACTTTCTTAATGATCATTTTCTGGATGACAGGCACCTCTTCATAAGGGATCTCAACGCCCATATCACCTCTGGCGATCATTATGCCGTCTGACACTTCGATAATCTCGTCGATATTCTCTACGCCCTGCGTATTCTCAATCTTAGCGATAATCTTAATCCCTTCGCCGCCATTTTTATCAAGCAGCCTGCGAAGCTGTAAAATATCTTCTTTATTCTGTACGAAAGACGCTGCAATGAAATCTACGTCCTGGCTAATCCCAAATAAAATGTCCTCCCTGTCTTTCTCGCTTAAATAAGGCATCGACAAATTGACATCCGGCACATTAATCCCCTTATTATTGGAGACAACGCCTCCATTGATGACACGGCACACGATATTCGTCTGCTCTACTTTCTCTACCCGCATCTCGATCAGGCCGTCATCAATTAGCACTTTCATGCCTACTTCTAAGTCTTCATAAAGGCGGTTATAAGTGACGGAAACTTTCTCCGCGGTTCCTTCTACGTCTTCGGAAGTCAATGTAAATAGCTGGTTCTCTTCTAACGTCACTTTACCGTCTTTGAATTGTTTCACTCTCACTTCCGGCCCTTTCGTGTCCAACAAAATAGCGACCGGTTTTTTGACTTCCTTACGGATTTTCTTCACCATGTCCATCCGCTTCTTATGGTCTTCATAAACACCATGCGAGAAATTACATCTGGCAACATTCATGCCCTCTAGCATCAACTGCCGTAACACATCCTCATTGTCTGTCGAAGGTCCTAATGTACATACGATTTTCGTTTTTCTCATATTGATCTTAGCGCTCCTTTCTATGCACATGAATTTAATTATGGCTTTTAATATATCATGCCCACAAAAACAGGCTTGTAATGCTGCTTTCGCAAGAAATGCAACGCAATTCTGCTTTTACAGGCTGTTATACACGGATTTATAATAAACCTATAATAATTCCATAATGCTTATTTATCAAGATATTTTCTTGACTTTTTAAAAACGATTCAGCATCATAAGCTTATATACCTTACGAAAAACGAAAATATAGAAAGCTAAAAAATTTGAAAACAGGTCTATAATATAGGAAAATGCGAGGTGGTTTTGATGGCAAATATTTTGATTGCCGAAGATGAAAAGAGCATGCAGAATATTATCGTCACATATCTTCAGCGGGGAGGCCATGCTTGTTATACTGCTGACGATGGCGTGGACGCTTTAATGCTTTTGAAAAATAATCCTATGGATCTAATGATATTAGATATTATGATGCCACATCTTGATGGATTTTCTGTCTGTAAAATTGCACGTGAAATGAGCAACATACCGATTATAATACTAACAGCCAAAGGTGATGAAAGTGATAAATTAAAGGGATATGAATATGGCGTGGACGATTACATGACCAAGCCATTTAGCCCAAAAGTATTACTGGCAAAAGTAAACGCCTTGCTCCGGCGCTCTTCCATCAGCCCATTGAGTACGATTAGCGCTGGTAAAATTGCGATAATCCCTTCTTCACATAGTGTTTTCGTAGACGGACAGGAAATTACCTTGACGCATAAGGAATATGAATTGCTCTATTTTTTCATGGCCAATACCGGACAAGTATTTAACCGCGAACAACTTTTAAACCGGATTTGGGGATACGATTTTGAAGGGAACACCCGCACCGTTGATACGCATATTAAGACCTTACGACATAAATTAGGCAGCGCAGGAAAATATATCACAACCCTGATCCGTTCAGGATATAAATTCGAGGTAACGCCATGAACATGTTGAAAAAAATAGTTTCTTTACGGACTGTGCGAAAGAAAATTATCATGCTTTCCAAAATAACAGGCATATTATTGATATTATCTTATGTCTTGTCTATGGAGTTCCCATTGGGTGAGAATCTATCACTTATCATTTGGCTTCTATTTGTGAGCATTTTAGTTCTCATCATAGATTATTTATTAGGACGGTTCATATCTTCCCCCATTACAGAGCTTTCTAACGCTGCCAAAAGAATGGCGCAATTAGATTTTTCCGCTCCCTGTACAATCACAAGTGATGATGAATTTGGCGATATATCTAACAGTTTAAATACAATGGCAGAAAACTTGCAGCAGGCATTTTCAAAATTAGAGGAAATGAATAAACAGCTTGAAAAAGATGTGGAACAGGAAAGAGTTTTATTACAGGAGCGTAAAGATCTGGTTGATAGTCTGTCTCATGAAATGAAAACACCTTTAGGGATCATCCGGGCATATGCGGAGGGCATACAAGATGAAACAGAAGATGATAAAAAACAGAAATATTCAGAAATCATCATAGCAGAAACAGAGCGGATGAGCAAATTGATAACAACTTTGCTTGATTTATCTGCTCTGGAAAATGGCGCAATCAAGCTTCATCCTTCCAGATTTGATTTTGTAGAATTTCTGGAAACGGTCGCCGGACGGCTTTTAATTGATATGCCTGATACAGACTTTACGTTACAATATGAATTACCTGAACATAAAGTATATGTATTCAGCGATAGAGAACGCATGGAACAAGTATTAGGCAATCTGATCATCAACGCAAAGAGAAACGTGACATCTGGCGGCGTTCTAAAGATTTCGTTAACCGAACAACAAGGGAACCTTTTCTTTTCTATATACAATGAAGGAAGGCAGATCGCCCAAGAAGAACTTCCTAAAATATGGACGAAGTTTTATCGGCATAAAAATTCCGCATATAGTGGCTCGGGACTGGGCTTAGCCATTGTCGCACAGATTTTGTCTATGCAAAATCTCGATTTTGGAGCAGAGAATAGAGAGGCCGGTGTAGCGTTCTATTTTACCATCCCAATCATGAAATAAATATCCATATTCGTTTACAAGCTCTTTATTTCGAGACAGAAATAGAGAGCTTTTTCATTGTCCCAGAAGATTTCACTTCGATTTCACAGCCATCACACATGAATTTCATTGCGTTTTTTTACTTTTTATATACACAGAAATCACATATAAAGGAGGAACGATGATGTTTTCAGGTATGGAATGGTATGGGTGGATTTTCATTATTGTAGCAATAGCGATTGTTATCCCACTGAAAGTGAAATTCATGAAATGGTGGAATCAAAGAGAATCGGAAAAGAAAGATAAGCAAAAGGAAAAATGGGGTGATGCAGATGATTGATGTGAAAAATTTAAAGTATACTTACAACAAGAACAAACAAGCTTTACAAGGGTTAAGTTTTCATGTAAAGGACGGTGAAATCTTTGGCTTTCTAGGCCCAAACGGAAGCGGAAAATCTACTACTCAAAAAATTCTGACAGGTATCTTAAAAGGATATAGCGGTCATGTATCTCTGCTCGGGCAGGAAACCAAAGCCGTGAACGCACAAGATTTTTTTCAAGAAATAGGCGTATTATTTGAATTTCCATATCTCTATACAAATTTAAGCGCGATAGAAAACTTAAAATATTTTGCTTCTTTTTACAACTCGGAACGGATAAGAGATATCAACGAATTGTTGAATCTGTTAGAAGTAAAAAAAGAATTTTGGAACAAACCGGTATCTTCTTATTCAAAAGGTATGCGCCAACGTGTTAGCATGGCACGCGCTCTAATCAGTAATCCAACCGTATTATTTCTTGACGAACCGACAAGCGGGCTAGATCCGGCAGGTACAGTCCTGTTCCGCAAGATTATTCAGGAAGAGAGAGCAAAAGGAACGACAGTGTTCTTAACAACGCACAATATGGCGGATGCCGACTTATTGTGCGACCGGGTGGCTTTTATAGCTAACGGTAGCATTGTTGCCCTCGATACACCGAAAAATCTGAAAGAAAAGAACAGTTCGCACCATGTTGCCATCAGTTTTCTTTATCAGGGAAAAAGAGAAGACAGAACAATTGAAGCAATACAATTAGACGCAGGCATTCCTTTTTTACATGACGAAATCATCAGTATCCATACACAAGAGCCTACGCTAGAAGATGTGTTTATCCAATATACAGGAAGGGGGTTGTCCTGATGTGGAAAGGATTTCTATATTTATTCAGAAAAGATTTCAGGCTTATGCTTTCCAGTAAATTTTTTCTTCTTGCCTTAGGTTCCCTTATCCTCTATTCCTGTTATATTAATTTCATATACGTGGGATTAGACCAGCACATATATCCCGTATACTTATATGACCCACAGAATAAACAGGAGAATAGATCGGAATATATCACTGTGACAGAAAGCAGGGAAACATTAGAAAAATTGTGTTCTGATAACTATTCCGTAGGCATTGATCTCTCTTCTGATGAGCCGGAAATTTATATGCTTTCTACGGGAATGGCAACAACGGATCATTACCGTAAACTTTGGGCAGAAGCTGTTTTAAATAGCCGAATAGACAAGCAATCGGAAATTATCGGCACCAATACCAAGGAGATGAAAAACCGCAGGGAGATTACCGCTGAATTTTTGTTTTTTGAATTGTCCGCAGTCGGTTTCTTAGGGTTAGCCTCCATGCTATTTAAAGAAAAACAAATGGGCGTCATTCGCGTACACGGAATTTTACCGGTCAGCAAATCTGCTTTCATTGTATCGAAATTGACATTGCTTTTCATTTCGGATATGGCTTTTACAGTATTGATGACATTTATCAATCTCGGCTTTTCTGCCGGAATGACGATACTTCCAGGCGTATTAATACAGGCTGGCATATTGTCATTGATTATGGCTTTGGTTGGCTTTCTCTGCGCAGTACGCCTGCCTGACTTCAAGCAGTTTTCACTCTTCTATTTAATATTAGCAATTTTTATTACAACTCCCGTATTTCTTGCAGGGCAAACGGATATCCAATGGTCGTGGATTGATTATCATCCAATGTATCATCTCTTTACTGCCATGAAATCTGCCTATTTTGGAATGCCAGTCTATCAACTGCCTTATTACGTTATCTGTACAGTGGTTATCATTCTATTATTTTTACTGGCTCATAAAACGCTATCTTGTGAGATGGCAAAGGAGGGATAACATATGGAGCGCTTAAAATATCAAATGAAAAATATCCGTAGGGATAAAATGTGTATCCTGACATTTTTACTTCCTATTGTTGTGGGAATTGCGATTCATTTTCTTTCAGATCTCAGTTTACAGAATATTGGCGGCACATCTTTTGCGGGGTTGAAAGGCAATTTATCAGAGGAGATCGTCTTGTGGCTAGAGCAAATCGGAACATATACGGAATATGAGACTTTGGACGCATTGGAAATTGCAATCAATGAGCCGTCCACACAAATGATTGGCGTATTAGAAAATGGTCATGGGCTTCATACATTATTATCCGGCGATGAATTGGAGGTCAATAAAATAATTGGAAATACGCTTCCTAGCCTCTATCAGAATAGGGAAAATATTACCGGCGCTAAAACAACACTTATTCCTTTAAAAACAGACAACAGCGGTATAAAATCTCTTTTCATAGCAATTACTTTAGTAACTGCCATGTTTATGGGGTGTACCTTCAATGCCATGAACATGATAGGGGAAAAGGAAGACGGCATATCGTTCATTAACCAAATCCTGCCTATGTCAGTAAAGACATATATCATACAGAAAACAGCGCTGGGATTTATAGGTGGCTTTCTATCGACGCTCATTACCGCGCTTATTTGTATAAGAATAAATCCCATGCAGATCATCCCATTTATGATCATCATGATACTATCCGCTTATATAGCAGCGTTAATCGGCTTATATATTGGCCGTCATTCAGAAGGGCTTATGATCGGACTCGTATATATTAAGATGATTATGATTGTATTCCTTGCACCGCCTATTCTTGTATATATAACAGTTTCACCAAGCAGCCCGGTTTTTTACCTATCTTATATACTTCCGTCAAGCGCTACGTTCTATGCTTTAATGGATATATTAAGCGGACAGTCGCAGGATTTATGGGTTGCGATCATCATACTGTTATCTCATTCTGTTTTATGGAGCATAGTATATTTGCTAGTTGAACGCCATCACAGATTATGATATGCTCATCCCAAGTAAAACAAAAAGGAGCCGCCAAAGGCGGGAGGAGCAATACTTATGCGCGAAAGCCGACTATTCCAAATCCTCTATCAACTGCTCGATCAAGAGCGCACTACGGCACCGGCACTGGCTACGGCATTAGAAGTATCCGTGCGTACCATATACCGGGATATCGACGCGCTAAGCGAAGCCGGCATCCCTGTTTATGCCGAGCCAGGGCGAAACGGCGGCATATATTTAATGAGTAATTTCGTTTTGGATAAGGCCATTTTATCTAATGATGAGAAGCAAGATATCCTAGCCGCCATCCAAAACCTTTCTATCGCCAACCCCGACTATGCACAAGATACTCTGCAAAAACTGTCGGCACTGTTCCAGACATCCGCCCATGACTGGTATGAAATAGATTTCTCCCGCTGGGGCGATAAACCACAAGATCATCAGAAATTCGAGTCCCTGAAACATGCGATCATCACCTGCACTGCCGTGCGGATTCTCTATGCCAATTCATCCGGTGCCTGTGAGGAACGTCTTGTCTATCCGCTAAAGCTCCTATACAAAGCAAAGAATTGGTATCTGAAAGCATTCTGTACGGCCAAACAAGATTTCCGGCTTTTTAAATTAAGCCGGATTATCCGTTATACACTTTTAGAAGAAACTTTTCCTCCCACTGCTTATCCACAAGAGACCCAACGCAGTGCGCAAAACGCTCCCGATGGCACAGGCGAAGAACATTCTATACAAGTCCGGCTGCGTTTTTCAAAAGAAGCCGCTTACCGCGCTTACGATGAATTCGACGAACACCAGATAATACGGCTAGAGAACGGCGATTTGATCGCCTGCGCAAAAGTCCCGCCGGGAGAATGGCTGATAGGATACTTATTGTCATTTGGTACGCAAATCGAAGTCCTAGAACCTGCCTTCCTCCGGGACATGCTCGCACGACAGGCAAAAGACATTTGGGAAAAGTATACAAATTAACATCTGTGATCATGATACTTACAACGATTTATTTCCTATCAATCATATTTGCAATAAAACCTGACATATATTGTCAGCATTTATGTTATATACTGATCTCAAATGCATCGGCAATCTCAGATTTCCGACTGCGTTCAAAGCATCTAGCAACCACACAGGAGGAATATATAAATGGGAAGACCGACAAGCAAAGCTGACCTGTTAGACGCAGCAGCTACCAATTATGAAAGCTTACTCGCTTTCATTGATACTATGACCGAACAGGAACTGACAACCCCTTTCCAATTCGGGGAGGAACCCTCGAAAAAAGAAGCGCACTGGAAAAGAGACCAGAACCTCCGGGATGTGCTCACGCATCTCTATGAGTGGCATCAGCTCGTCCTGCACTGGATCACGTCTAATCAAAATGGCGACAATATCCCACTTCTTCCAAAGCCTTATACATGGAAGACATACGGAACCATGAATATGCAGCTTTGGAAGAAACATCAGAACACTTCTTTAGAAGACGCTAAGCAAATGCTTGGGGAATCACACCATAAAACCATGCAGCTACTAGAGACATTCTCCAATGAAGAACTATTTACGAAAGGCGTTTTCCCTTGGGTTGGCAACTCTCCTCTAGGCTCCTATTTCGTCAGCAACACATCCAGCCATTATAACTGGGCGATCAAGAAATTGAAAGCACACCGTAAAGTCGTAAAATCCCTTGGCTGAAAGGATGCAAGTTCTTGGCAGGCTGCCGGCTGGGAAGATCCGTTCATCACATATAAAAAGATGGGGCTACCCACGCAGTCCCATCTTTCTATCCCGTATCTCTACGATGCCATCTGCCATTTCATCCAGTTCATCACTATGCATGACTACCAAAATACTCTTTTGTCCTTTTAGCTTCACGATATGTTGCACCACCTTCTCCTGTGTTTCCACATCGAGATTCGACAACGGCTCATCTAAGAACAAGATCGGCGCATCCGTCCCGAAAACCCTTATCAGGGCAAGCTTTTGCTGCTGCCCGTAGCTTAGGTTGGCCGGATTCGCGGTGATCTCTTTATCCATAAAATCAACCCGTAACAATTCGGCAAGCTCTTTGTCCGCCGCAATGCCATACAGATTATCGTCAAAACTGCCATTGATGGCAAAAAACGGATAAGTCAGCATCGCCGCTTCATCCATATCTTTATTGATAGAGATACGTCCTTTGGAATCGTTAACGCTGACATTGCCAAGCATTAAATTCAACAACATGCTCTTACCGCTGCCATTCTCCCCTTTGATGACATAAAGCCCGTTCCTCTTTAACTCCATTTTATCAATATGGTATAAGAAATCCTCCGCATTTTCTCCCTTATAGAAATCAAAATCCTCCGCCTTGACAAGCAGTTCCTTTTCTCGCTTAAGCGGTTCGTTCTCTTTGCCTGCGCACGCATCGGTTTCCAAATCATCAACGCGCTCCACATGTACTTTGCTGGAACGGTAACGCATTGCGATACTACAGACGATAGAGATCGGCGTAGCGAAATATCCCATATATTGATACCCCATAATCAGTACGCCTGCTGTTATTTCCCCCTTCATGACAAGCACCCCGGCAACGAACAAAAACCCGATATTGCAGATCTGGTTGGCAATATCAGGAAGGTAATTACACAGATATTCATAGAAACGATAGCGCAATACATGCTTTTCATAAGATGCGATGGCATTTTTACACTTTTTGTGGAAAAATCCTTCCGTATGGAGCGCATTAATACCACCTTTATTCTCAATGATATTACGCATATTCATGAAGAAAACGTCTTGCACTTCCAGGATATCCTTCTGCATATGATAAAGTGGCTTCGCGCTCTTTGTCACAGCTATTACCAAAACGACACCATAGATGGCAAAGAAAATGCCAAATGCCACATTGACATAAGCCACAAATAATAACATGCCTATTATATAAATCATGTTGCTGATCATGTTCAAATACAGCTCTTCATGCAAATCGCCATAAGCTCCCGTGCTGTTCTCACACAGATTATAATAATACCCTTTATCTTTCTTGGAATAAATGGTCTGGTTCATCTTCAGAATGTTTCTCAATGACTTATCCTGAAGCTTAAAGCTATTTTGTATGCCGATTTTAATCGGCGTATAATTGGCAAAGAAAAACTTCATCGCCATACTGACAACTGCAATCATAAAAGTGATGACAAACCATCGCCACAACATATCAAAATTACCACCCACCAGGATATCGTCAATCAGATAACTGAACAATAATGGGAGCGTCATATTGATGACGAAAGTAATCGTCATAAGGACAATCTGTAAGGGATATTTTTTTAGCTCTTTTGCTTTCATTTAAGAAGCCTCCGTTTTCGCTACATAATCCCAGCATGGATCCGGTTTCGCCAGATATGTAAGTATACTTCTTTATTTTTCTCTCTAAATTAATTAAGCTTAACATGCATACATTATATAACCTCAAAACCAGCAAGACCATGTCAAAACTGGAAAATTATAATTTCCGGTTTTGACATGGTCTTATTGGTTTTCTTCTATTATTATAGTAGGTAACAAATAAAACAAGACAAATGGGAGGCTAAATTTGAAACAAATGAAAAAACGATTTATATTGAAAAGGCACTTACTGACATTAACAATTATTTTCTTACTATTATTGAATTCATTAGTGGTTCCAGATTACTGTGTTGCGAATGACCCCGATCCTACACAATCGGATTCCATATATTCTATCATACCTCTTCCGAAAAACATTCATAGTAATACTTCTGTATTATCTTTAGATTAACTTCATCATCTCTTGCTGCGGCAATATAAAATGCCTGTCGCAGCATCTTCTTAATATCAGGCAGTATACTCTTTATATCTTTCTTATTATTTTTACATATTTCTCTCATATCCCACGATATAATAATTAATAGCACCGGCAGCATTCGCCCATAATCATTTCTTATCACATCCTTTAACAATGCCTCGGCAGATTCTAATGCTTCCTGATATCTACCCAACTGTTCCAAAACCCTAAGATAATTTCTCCTAATTAGCATCTGCAATTTACGTACACTATCAATATCCATATATCCTTCTTCTAAACCAAGTAAAAGCGCATCGTACAACTGAGCGCCTTTAAGCGGCTCTCCTGCATCACCATACGCATTCGCCAAGCTCATTAATGTCAGCACCTCTAACTCCATAAACGGGTAGGTTTGTTCCTTCTTTTCTATTTGTAAATATTTCTCATAGTGCGGCACTGTTATACGAATTGCCTCATCCATCTTTCTAACATATTCTTGTGCGTCTATTCTTCCCAGGCAATAATCTATTACCCCTTCCATCCGTTGTATATACTGCCTACTGATTTTCGTATCCTCTATCTTCCTTTTCAACATCCGTAAAAATCTGTCAGCTTCTTTATAATCATGTTTAGCAAGTGCATCCTCTAACTGGATGCGTTCTTCTAATAGCTCCATGTTCCTGCCCGCACAGAGCGCATAATTTTTCCTCGTGTCACGTCCCATCCTTGCCATGAGCAACGCATATGTGCTTTGCTTCACTTTATGTTTTCCATTCTCTATCCGCGATAACGTCTGCACGGAACAGATGCCATCGCTAAGCTCTTCCTGCGATATGCCTGTCGCAGTTCTCATCAATCTGATGATATCTCCAGCGTTGTAATTTGCCATGCCATCTTCTCCTCACAGAATTTTTCGATTTCTTCCATCTCTTCGGTAAGCCTCATCACCTCGCATATACAATATGCCATCAGGCACTCCCTCTGTATCGTTTGTTTCCTTTCTGACCACCCGGTCCTTTCATCATATTGCTCCATGAGCATCTGCGCTTTTCGGAAATGCAGCTTTTCCAGTCCTATAATCCCTCTCCCCTGAGATATCAGCGCAATCCCTTCCTCAATATATGCCAATGCCTTTTTCCTATCGCCGCGCTCTTCCATAAGCCCGAGCAGTTTCCATATGATAGAAATGCCCGTTTCTTCTTTCCGCCTCTCCGTACAGAAAAATTTCACATACCGCAATAATTTGCATAGTTCTTTTTCTGCCTCATCTGCGGAATTTAGATATCCATATTCTGCCAATAATATTATCAGATTCATCTCTGTCTGCGTATATAACGCCTGTCCGTCCTTCTCTTTCCGGTCTGACAAAGTCTTTGTCATCTGTAACGCCTGCCGCGCCATTTCGCCAATCTTCTCATCATTCATTCCCTCTGCAATGGCTATCATGATTTCATGATATAGACAGAACTGCTCATGAATATGGGATTGCCCCTGCTCCATAACCCGGTAATCTTCTATCAGCTTGCGCGTCTTCCCATAATCCTGCATGTGCATGCAATCCTGTATCTTTCTCCTCGCAAGCATGAGCGCATAATCTTCGTCATTGAGCAACAGCTCAAATTGATCTACTTCTTTCCCGATCCGCTCTAAGAGCAGTTCGCCTAACAGGGAATCCGCAATCCGTTCGCCTTGTTCAATCCTTCCAAGGGTAGCAAGAGAACACAATCCATCGCATATTTGCTCCATCAGCAGGCTCTCCCTCTGCCTATAGAAGGACAGAGCAGCGCCTAATGTATTAATCTCCATGGCAAATCTCCGATCTTATGACGTATGTGATGCTTTTCCCTATGTATATTATAATACCAAAAACAGCATTCTTCTATAATTTCTTTGTTTCCTTCAGCATCCTCTCGTATATTGTCCCATCCATCTCCACATCTTCCACAAACGCAAACCCCAATTTCTCACAAAGCTTCCGCGATTTTTCATTCCCCTTCATCACTAATGCCTGAAAGCAATGAAAATCCAGTTCTTCCTCTCCATAGGCAAGAACCGCCTGACAAACTTCATACGCATATCCCTGTCTCTGCCACGCCACGCCTATCATGAATCCAAGCTCCGGGATTTCAGAGCCTTCCCGTAAGCTTATGCCTGCCCTGCCAATGACTTGCCCGCTTTCCTTCTCTAAGACCGTCCACATCCCGTAACCATAGAATGCGTAGACATTCTTGATATAATCGTACAAGTACGCAATCTCCTCATCCCTATCCGCATATAAGTCTTCCATATATTCTGTAATTGACGCATCTGCATAGATTTCATAGAAGCTGTCCACATCTTCTACCACAGACTCCCGGATGATACACCGCTTTGTCTCGGCAATCTTCCACGGCTGCCCGGTCAGGCGCAGATAGGCAAGCTCTAATGATTGATATGCAATTTCATGTAAATTTTCTATTGCATATTCCGCTTGTGGGAACGTTTCCTCCCGGTTCTGCTCGTGTAGCCAGACGACGACAGGACGGTTGTTCCTTCGCAACATCTGATAGTCTTTTGCCGCATCTGTTACAAAAAGGGTATCTTCCCATGCCGCATCCGCCGACAGATTCTGCAAAAAGAAATCTATGCTGCTATCAAAAGCCTCAAACCAAAAAGCTTTTATCTGGCATTCGCGAAGCTCACCAAGCAACGCTTCCATTTCCTGCTTGGCATCCTCTTTATTGATTATAAAAACAATTTTATCCAACATCCCTATTTACCTCTATTTTATTTTCTATTAAGCTCATTCTATTTTGTTTTACATTTGACTATATATTACATGTTTTTATCGACAATTTGTACTCTTTTCAAAACAGGAAATATACGCTATAATATTGCAAAAGCCAACGCAAACTATATGTGTGGACAGAAAGGAAACAAAATTTATGGCACAAAATCCAATTGTCACCTTTACTATGAAAAACGGAGACGTTATCAAGGCAGAATTATATCCCGATATCGCACCAGTATCCGTTCATAATTTTATCAGCTTAATCGAGAAACATTTCTATGACGGCCTTATTTTCCACAGAGTCATCAAAAACTTTATGATACAGGGCGGTGACCCGGAAGGCACTGGCATGGGTGGCCCGGGTTATTCAATCCGTGGCGAATTTGCGCAGAACGGATTCCCCAATGATTTAAAACATACCGCAGGCGTTCTCTCTATGGCGAGAAGCATGCACCCCGATTCGGCTGGCAGCCAGTTCTTCATCATGCACAAAGATTCTCCCCATTTAGACGGCGCTTATGCGGCTTTTGGGAAAGTAACAGAAGGGTTGGATGCCGTTAACAAAATCGCGGAAACTGAGACCGATTTCTCCGACCGCCCAATTGAGCCGCAAGTCATAGATACGGTTACGGTAGAGACTTTTGGCGAAACCTACCCGGAACCAGAGAAATGTTAAGACATAAGTGGGTTGACCATTAGTGGGATCAATCTAAGAGAAAACCACTCCGCTTTTCTGGACAAAGTACGGAGTGGTTTTTTATATGCGGCTATTTATATATCTTAGCAGTGAATGCGTACTTCTTGTCTTATGAGCATTGCCGCAAAATAGCGCTTGATAAAACATATGTTCTTATATATAATAAATTTAGTTACTGTAAATGCTATTCACAGCTTTAGGCTTACCCAATGCCTAACAATGGAGAATGGCATATAGCAGCGGAAATGGAGCTATATAATGCCAAAGCCATATAATGACTATGTAAAATATCTGAATGAGATAATCCGTATCCCATCTGTTCAACGATATCAGGCAATTGATATGTTCGCCGGATGTGGCGGCCTGTCACTTGGCTTTGAAGCCGCCGGAATAAAAACGATTGGCTATGAGATGGTTGAAAGTTGTTGCAATACTTATAGGCATAATCTAAAATCAGAATGTTACCAGACTATAATAGATGAAAATTCAGTTTTTCCTCATACAGATATCATCATTGGCGGGCCACCATGTCAGCCATTTAGCAGACGTGGGAAACAAAAAGGCAAAGATGATACAAGGAATGGCTTCCCGGCAATTATCGCAGCTATCCGTCGTATAAAGCCTAAAATATGGTTATGTGAAAATGTAAAGGGACTTCCTGAACAAAATACGGAGTATTTTCAATCCGTTATTGAACAATTCAGTGAACTAGGCTATAAGGTGGAATACCGCATTTTCCAGTTAACACATTATGATGTTGCACAGAATAGGGAAAGATTGGTAATGATAGGCCATCAGGGTGAATTTAAATTTCCGCAGCCAAATGATTATAAAATCACTGCCGGAGAGGCTCTGGGACATATGGCAATGGAGATACCGGAAAATGCCGCTTTTTTGACTCCATCCATGGATAAATATATCGCTAAGTATGAAGCTGCCTCTAAATGCAAAAATCCTAGGGATTTACATCTCGATAAACCTGCCCGGACTCTAACATGTAGAAATCTTGCCGGTTCTACGAGTGATATGCATAGGATCAAACTTCCGGATGGGCGAAGAAGACGGATCACTGTGCGTGAAGCTGCACGCTTGCAGGGTTTTCCGGATTGGTTTGAATTCATGGGAACAGAAGAAAGCCAATTTACACAGATAGGAAATGCAGTGCCGCCCATGTTTTCTTATAAGTTAGCAAAAGCGGTTATTGATTACTTGGAGGGAGAACATAATGGATTACAAGAAGCTGCCAACAATTGACTATCGAACGTTCCATCGGAAATCCGAAAAGATCCAGAAATTAATTCAGCAATCATTACAAATCATTGAATCCCTTGGCGTACCGATTGATGATTTGACTGAACGACAAAAAGAAAAAATGGCTATGGCTTTTTTAGCGGTTGGAGATGTAAGAACATCGGCTGGCTGGAAGAAAATCAAAGATTCAAATAATGAATATTCACTTACTACACGCGAAATCATTGCTTATGAAAATAAGCACTTTGAAGAAAACATTAGCAGCGGTTCCTACGATGATATTAAAAGAAAAGATTTGGCCAGGCTACTCTTAGCTTCGATTATCGTTCATTCAAAACCAGGTTCCAATACAAGCAATCCGACAAGAGGCTATAAAATTAGCAATGAGTATTCCCGGATTATCAAAAATTATGCAAAGCTATTTTCATTACTGCTTTTGAAAATACTGCCATCTACCGCAATTGCTTGGAAGAGCTGGCCTGGGAAACAGAGGTTTGGATTGCAACAGAACCAGATCATATGATTCATCGAAATGGTTCCCGTTTTATGGGGCCATATAGCAATTAAATAATTAACAGGCTTATTTTACCAATACACTACAAGCAGACGTTGTAGCAATGTGACGTAAAACGATAAACTAGGTGCAATGTTTTTGTGTAAGTTTTGTGGAGAATAAGCCAACCATTCTAAAATTCTGCGCAACTTTCCTAAAAACTAAAAAAATGTGTTGACTTTTATTGTGCATATTGTTATGATAAGTGCAATTAATAAATTTTTTATAAATTTTTGGGTTGTTACTGCACAAAGGCGGGCAAAACCAAATTTTGTAGTTTGACCAATGCGGTCAGATTATGAAATTTGGTTTTTTTATGCCTTATGAAATTCTAAGCTGATACATAATCAACCCAAAAGCAATGAGGATGTAAAATTGTATATTGATAAAGTAATCAATAATAACATTATTTCCGCAAGAGATAGTATGGGCGTAGAGCTGATTGCCATGGGCAAAGGAATCGGCTTTGGGCAAAAGCCAGGTAATGAGATCGATGATGCGACAGTTGAGAAGATTTTCCGGCTGGAGAACATGGATGACAAGGAACACTTCAAAGAACTGCTTGGCTCGCTTCCGTTAGAGTATATCAGGCTCTCGACAGACATCATCTCTTACGCGAGAGATAGCCTGGGACTGGAGCTCGGCCAGAATGTATATCTAACGCTGACAGATCATATCAGCTTTGCGATAAACAGACACCGGGAAGGAATGGGCTTTAGCATGGTGTTATATGATGAGATAAAGCTATTCTATCCATTAGAGTATTCCGTCGGAAGATATGCGCTGGAACTCATAGAAGAAAGGATGAATTGCCGGCTTGCCGAAGACGAAGCGGCAAGCATTGCGCTTCATATTATCAATGGCGAACTGAATACGGAGATGGGGACTACTTTTGTTATGGTGCAGATGATGCGGGAGATGATGGAAATCATAGATAGCCAAATTATCGCCCCCCCCTCCGGCTATTATCCGAGAGGACATTTAATCTCTGATTTAAAACAACTCGTCAATAGGCTTGTGTCGGAAGAGCCTATCCGCGGTCGGAAAGATGAAGCATTGTATCAGTTTGTGAAAGACAATTATCAGGAAGATTACCAGATTATTGACCGTGTGAGCAAGTATATAGAACAGAAGTACCAATGTAACATGACAGCAGAAGAAAAAGTATATCTGGTGCTAAGCATCAAGCGTATGCGGGATTTGTATACATGCTGATAGTTACAGGCAGAATATCAATTTATCTTAAAAGAGAGGGGGCAGTTTATGAAGTTATTTCAGAATTTATTTGGGAAGGATGATCTGAAGATCGGCGCACCAGTGGCAGGAAAGCTGGTCAGCATTAAGGATGTGAACGACCCTACGTTCAGCGACGAGATACTTGGCAAAGGGGTAGCGCTCATTCCCACGGACAATCGGATCTACGCACCAGCGGACGGTGTTGTCTCAACGGTATTTCCCACTGGGCACGCTGCGGCAGTCACCAGCAAAGATGGCGTAGAGATACTAATTCATGTAGGCCTTGATACAGTGAAGCTGAATGGGAAACATTTTACAATCCATGCGAAAGAAGGCCAGGAAGTTAAAAAAGGAGATCTGCTGCTAGAAGCGGATATAGAACAGATTAAAGCAGAAGGGTATGACGTGATTACACCCATGGTAATCTGTAATTCGGACGATTTTGCTGAGATCAAGATGGAAGAGTCCCGTGATGTAGCATCGGGTGACGATGTTTTGATACTACATAAATAGAAAGGGGCTTGGGAATGGAGAAATATATCGGTAAAAGTGTGCTTAAGGGTATCGCCGTAGGCAGGATTTACTGGTATCAGAAGCAAGATTACCAGATTACCAAAACCCAGATTTCTGATACGGATGCCGAAAGCAGTCGCTTCAAAAAGGCTGTAGAGACAGCCAAAGAGCAATTATCCAAACTCTATGATGAAGCGCTTGTCAATGTGGGCGAGGATCATGCAATGATTTTTGATATCCACAGGATGATGCTTGAAGATGACGATTATCTCGAAGCTATAGATTCATCCATCCAGGATGGAATAAATGCGGAATATGCGGTAGAGATGGCGCAGAATCAGTTCGCTGAACTATTTGCTTCCATGGATGACGAATATATGAAAGCCAGAGCGGTTGACATTAAAGATATTTCACAGCGGGTAATCAGAATCCTTATGGGGATTGCCGAAGACGGGATCCCGGCGGATGATCCGGTCATATTAGTGGCTGACGATTTAACGCCCAGTGAAACGATTAAAATGGATAAGAACAAGATTCTTGCTTTTGTGACGTTACGAGGCTCATCTAATTCCCACACCGCGATCTTAGCCAGAAGCATGAACCTTCCGGCATTGGTCAACACTTCCATGAAACCGGTGGAAGATTGGAACGGCAAAGTGGGCGTGGTAGATGGCTTCAACGGGGAATTTATCGTTGATCCCGAGCAGGAACTTCTCGATGAGATGATACATCGGAAAAACCAGTGGGTTGCTGATTTAGAAGCTTTGGAACAGCTCCGGGGCAAAGAGAATGTCACTGGCGATGGAAGACGGGTAGAGATTTACGCCAATATCGGCAATGTAAGCGACGCCGAAGCAGCTTTAGCGGCGGATGCAGGCGGAATCGGATTATTCCGAAGTGAGTTCTTATATCTGGGCAGGGATAGTTTTCCTACCGAAGAAGAACAATACAACAGCTACAAGGCTGTGCTAGAGAAGATGGAAGGCAAAAAGGTGATCATCCGTACGCTGGACATCGGCGCAGATAAGAAAGTAGATTATTTTAATTTGGATGAAGAAGAGAACCCGGCATTAGGGTATCGGGCCATCCGCATATGTCTGGAACGACCAGAGATATTTATCACACAGCTTAGAGCCATCTATCGGGCCTCCGCATATGGCAAGGCCGCAATCATGTTCCCAATGATCGTATCGGTGGCGGAGGTACGGCGGATTAAGGAGATAGTGGAGCAGGTTAAGACAGATCTTCAGGCTATGGGATATGCTTTGGGCGAAGTGGAACTAGGTATTATGGTAGAGACTCCGGCAGCAGCGTTAATTTCAGAGGATCTTGCGAAAGAAGTCGATTTCTTTAGCATAGGCACCAACGATTTAACACAGTACACATTGGCGGTAGACAGACAGAACCAGAAATTAGAGAGCACCTGCGACACTCATCATCCAGCGGTATTGAAACTGATAGAGATGACAGTGGACAATGCGCATAAGGCAGGAATCTGGGCAGGGATCTGCGGCGAGTTGGCAGCGGATACCGATCTGACAGAAACTTTCCTTGATATGGGAGTAGATGAACTCAGTGTATCTGCTTCCGCTATCTTGAAGGTACGCAAAGCAGTACGGGATATTTCATCAAATTAACAGGAGGTAGCGAAATGAAAGAATTCCAATATGTTATTCAGGATCCAATCGGGTTACATGCAAGGCCGGCAGGGCTTTTAGTGAAACAGGCTGGCGCTTTTCAGAGTAAAGTAACTCTAACTTGTGGCGGTAAGAGTGCTGATGCGAGAAAGCTGATCATGCTCATGAGCCTTGGGATTAAACAGGGCATGGAAGTTACGTGCCAAATCGAGGGCGAGGATGAAGATACTGCTGCGGAAGCGCTAGAGAAGTTCTTCCAAGAGAACTTATAATCGCAATGTACCAGATTTAGTAACGGTATTCAGGGGCTTAGTCCCATAGAATATATATATTAAAAGTCTAGTTCCGAGGCTGGGGCGGAACCAAATAACGATAAGGGGGTAATATGTATGAAGTTTTTGCAAAAGTTAGGTAAGTCTTTGATGCTTCCTGTTGCATGTCTGCCTATTTGTGGTATTCTGATGGGTATCGGATATGCATTATGTCCGGAAACGATGCAGGGCGGTGAAGTTTCAGGTTTCCTAGGTATGGTAGGATTTTTCCTGGTAAAAGCGGGCGGTGCCTTGATTGATAATATGGCAATCCTGTTTGTAATTGGTGTAGGCGTAGGTATGGCAGATGACCATGACGGTACGGCAGGTTTAGCTGCACTTGCATCATGGCTGATGATTACCAATCTGCTTTCCACAGGCACAGTTACAACATTAATGCCAAAAATCGCTGATGATATTAATAAGACATTGGCATTTAATAAAATCGCCAATCCGTTTATCGGTATCCTTGCAGGTGTGATTGGTGCAATGTGCTATAACAGGTTTAAATCAACGCAATTGCCAAACTGGATGTCTTTCTTCAGCGGCAAACGTTGCGTAGCTATTATTTCAGGTGTAGTATCCATTGTTACTTCAGCAGTTCTGCTGTTTGTATGGCCGGTTGTATTCGGTGTATTGATTTCAATCGGACAGGGAATCGTAGGCCTTGGCCCGGTAGGTGCAGGTATCTACGCATTCTTAAACAGATTATTGATTCCGACAGGTTTACATCATGCTTTGAATAACGTATTCTGGTTCGATACGATTGGCCTTGGTGACCTGACTCATTTCTGGGCAGGCAAGACAAGCGCGGATGTATCTTGGAGCCTTGGTATGTACATGTCCGGTTTCTTCCCTTGTATGATGTTCGGTATTCCTGGAGCAGCATTAGCTATGATCCATACAGCTAAAGAAGGCAAGAAGAAAGTTGCTATCGGTCTGGTAGCTTCCGCAGCAGTCTGTGCATTTGTCTGTGGTGTAACAGAGCCTTTTGAATTCGCTTTCATGTTCTTAGCACCGGTTCTGTATGTAATTTACGCATTGTTATACGGTATCTTTACAGTAATTGTTTCATTAGTAGGATTCAGGGCAGGCTTCAGCTTCTCCGCAGGAGCAACAGACCTTGTATTCTCGGCATCACTGCCCGCTGCAGCCAATACATGGATGATCCTTATTCTTGGCCCGGCAGCCTTTGCTGTATTCTACGTAGTATTCCGTTTTGCAATTGTAAAATTCAATTTGAAGACTCCAGGTCGTGAAGACGATGATGTAGAAGCAGAGAAGAGCGCAGTTCTTTCCAACAGTGATTATGCACAAGTAGCATCCATCATTCTGGAAGGCTTAGGCGGCAAAGCAAATGTAACATCTCTTGATAACTGTATCACAAGACTTCGTATGGAAATCAAGGATTATACGCTGGTAGACGAGAAGAAGATTAAATCTGCAGGCATTGCCGGCGTTATGAGACCTGGCAAGACATCTGTACAGGTTATCGTAGGTACTAAAGTACAGTTTGTTGCTGACGAAATGAAGAAATTATTATAGGTATGACAGGCATCCTGTATATCGCCGATATCTTGAAGATGACAACACAGATATCTTGGATATAACAGATGTAGATTGATACCAAAACCCTAGCAATAAAGGAGGCTCACTTGAGCCTTCTTTATTTATGCTAAAAAGTATATATACAATACGAATTACATACAATACGAATAGGGACTTCAGATCATGGACAATTTATGATAGGCATATCCGGCAAGGAAGCAAAAGCTCCGTTCATAAATTGTTCATACTTAATTTAAAGAAACTTCACTTACACAACATTCTTTAGACATTTCTTTTGCATATACTTAGTTTATAAGATAACAACAGAGATAACACAAGACAGACAGATTATTTAATACTTTTTCATAATAAATGCCAAGTAAACTAATGTTTACTTGGCATCCTCCCTTTTTAGGGGATTCTTATAGGCCTCTGAGCATAAACCCAATCCCATATAGCACCAAAAAAGTCATAATGAAAATCACGATATCATACAATATCTTCGATACTGTGCTTAAATTGTTGCTACAGGCAACAGACATAGACAATACAATTCCTACACCCACTAAAGCGCCGCCTACCGCACCGCCAACGATCATACCAGTAAAGCTAAATACCATCAATGAACACTGTAGCAGCAAGAAAAGATACCCCCAAGCCGGCATTTTGACCGGCACATATTCTTTTCCGGTCTCATAATCTTTTTGATCAATAATAAGCTGTGGCGTTCCCATGCTTACGATTACCAGAAGCGCATTTTTATGCCCAATCGGGATTTCATACTCTGTATGTGTAAAACCTGTTTTCTTCCTATAATTCTTTAATGGCAGTTCTGCACCATTTACGGTAAGCTTATTCTTCTTGATTTCGACGATATACTCGCTCCCGTCTAGCCTGACATTCCATGTTTTTCTCATAATACTTTATTTCCCATGCCCTTTCCATAAGAAAAGGACTGTCTGTACAGACAGTCCTCTATCATTCATAAATACACTATCCTATTACATCCTTGCTTCACTTATTCAAGCTTTGCCTTCAGAACCAAGTACTGTCTTAATCTTGTGAGCAACAACTTCTTTACAATAAGCGCGGCCATCGGTCAGATACTGTCTAGGATCGAAATGATCCGGATGAGTAGCCATATGCTCTCTGATACCTGCTGTTAAGCCTAAACGTAAATCAGAATCGATATTAATCTTACATACGGCAGATTTAGCAGCCTGACGGAGCATATCTTCCGGGATACCGATTGCATCTTCCATCTTACCACCGTTCGCATTGATAATATCAACATATTTCGGCAGAACAGAAGAAGCGCCGTGCAATACGATAGGGAATCCAGGAAGTCTCTTCGATACTTCATCCAGGATATCGAAACGAAGCTGCGGTTTCTGGCCAGGTTTGAATTTGTATGCGCCATGGCTTGTACCAATTGCGATTGCCAAAGAATCTACGCCAGTACGTGAAACGAAATCTTCTACCTGTTCAGGCTGTGTGTAAGACTCAGAGCCATGTTCAACAGCAACATCATCTTCAACGCCTGCAAGCGTACCAAGCTCTGCCTCTACGACAACGCCTTTATCATGTGCATAATCTGCTACCTGTTTTGCAATCTTAATATTCTCTTCATAAGGAAGGGAAGAACCATCATACATAACAGATGTAAAGCCTCCATCAATACATGACTTACAAACTTCGAAGTCTGCGCCATGGTCAAGATGAAGCGCGATCGGAATATTAGTCTCCTCGATCGCTGCCTGTACAAGATGTACAAGATAAGCATGTTTCGCATACTTTCTTGCACCTGCGGAACACTGTAAAATAATAGGGGACTTCAATTCATCTGCAGCCTCAGTGATGGCCTGTACGATTTCCATGTTGTTAACGTTAAAAGCACCGATAGCATAACCGCCTTCATATGCTTTTTTAAACATTTCTGTAGTTGTAACTAATGGCATTTTAATTCATTCCTTTCTTGTTAATATTTGTTATTTTGTTTCATTATACCAGATAACACGTTAAATGCAAAGTGCTTTTATAGTAGTTTATCCGGAA
>CAJTSL010000019.1 GCA_910578845.1 uncultured Lachnospiraceae bacterium | reverse complement strand
AACAATAATAGGGAAACCATGCAGGTTTCTTTTTTATTGGAAGGTTTGTTCCTACGCTCAATAGAACAGCAATAGCAATAAAATTAGATAAAACTGTCCCAATATTGACAAAATTGTCCCACAATGTTAAAGTGTTTATATAACGTTTATATAACAAAGAAGAATTAGGAGTGGAGCATATGAAAAAAAAGAACGTTATTAATTTGATTAAATATCATGCAGAGAGTAATGATGCTGGTTTTCGAAGCGAAGCTTATGAAATAGCAAAAGATTTTGATCAAGCAGGAGATTATCAGCTTGCAGAATATATTATGGCATTGATGTCAGATGCGAATACCTTTATTCCACAAATGAGCGAGAATGAATTCGCAATGTTTGAAAAAGTAGAGAAAATAAGTGATCCTTTGTGGCTACCAGATGACATTACACAGGATTTATTAGGAATAGTGCATGCGGTAGCGCATAATGCGGGAATCAATAAATTCCTTTTTCAAGGTGCACCAGGAACAGGTAAAACGGAGGCTGTTAAGCAGTTAGCTCGAATATTGGGAAGAGAAATTTACATGGTTGATTTTTCTTCTATCATTGATAGTAAAATGGGTCAGACGCAGAAGAATATGTCAGAATTATTTAAGGAAATAAATAGTTTTGTTCACCCGGAAAAGGTAGTTGTCCTATTTGACGAAATAGATGCAGTTGCGCTAGATAGAACAAATGCCAATGATTTACGCGAAATGGGAAGGGTAACTTCATCATTGCTTAAGAATTTGGATCGTATGGATGAAAGAATTGTTTTAGTGGCTACTACCAATCTGTTTGAATACTTTGATAAAGCTCTGATAAGGCGTTTTGACTCCGTTATCGATTTTAACCGGTATGCAAAAGCGGATTTGATGGAGATTGCAGAAGAGTATTTGAATAAGTTTTTAACAAAATTTAATTTAGCTAAAAAAGATATTAGGTTATTTAGAAAAATTATGGTGCTGCTATCACCAGTACCGTATCCAGGAGATTTGAAAAATCTGATTAAGACAGCAGTTGCATTTAGTAATCCGGATGATGAGCTTGACTATTTCAGAAGATTATATTATATGGTTACCAGTGAGAAGCCGGAAGATATCAAGAAATTGCAGGAACAGAATTTTACTGTAAGAGAAATTGAGATTTTGAGTAAAAAACCGAAGAGTAGTGTTGCCAGAGAACTAAAGGAGATGATTGAAGATGAATAATATATTGCAATTAAAAGGTCAGTTTCAAAAACGAAAAGCGCCAAGTGGTTTTGGGCCTACTAATTTGCCGAAAGGGAAAAGTGTTAGTGTTGAGCATGTTTTGAAGCTGAAAAATCAGTTGCAAAATATTTTTTTGTTCTGGAATCAAGAAAAGACCATCAATGGAGCATTGGTTAGTGTACATTACAGAAAAGTTGTTGCGAAGAGCAATCGCCTTCAATTATTACTGTCAGATGGTGGAAAACATCCGAACGAATCTGTAAGAGGTTCAAAGTTTTCATATGGTTATAACGAAGAGAATAAATGGGTTCAAAAGCATGTGTTTACTTATTTCTTGTCTATTGAATCTTTGCAGAAATCGGTAGGGCTTTTGGATAAATGTGCAGCTACGATTCAAAACTTTTACAATGGAAACATAGCAAGCGATGATACAGAACTTATTAATCCGGGGACATACAATGATAGCATTATACATAAAAATCCTTTTTTAAAAATACTTGTAGACTGCTTTTATGTAGAGGACTTTCGTATAGATCGTGCTCCTAAAACAGCAAGTGAGCAATCAATTGTAACTATATACAAAACAGGTGTTGACACGGCAGCGTTGTTAAGCAAATTAGGCATAAATATGATTAATGCCAAAATGATAGATGAAACAACTTTACGGATGGAAAAAGAAGAGATAGATATTTTATGTGACAAAGCTCCCTATTTGATTGCAATGAGTGTTAAGGACTTTGCAGAGATTGACTATGATATAACAGATAGCAAGGGTTATGAAGGACAATTAACTATTGGAAAACCCGGAAATGAGCCGGTTGTAGGAGTCATTGATACCCAGTTTGATAAAAGGGTATATTTTGGTGATTGGGTAGAGTATCAGAGATGTATAAGTGATGATATTGAATTACATGCAGAAGATTATTTTCATGGTACTGCTGTAACATCAATTATTGTCGATGGACCGTCATTTAATCCAAACTTGCAAGATAATTGTGGCAATTTTAGAGTTCGTCATTTTGGAGTGGCTACAGCAGGCAGATTTAGTTCATTCGCAATATTGAAGCAAATTCGTGATATTGTCCGAAAAAACCGCGTTATAAAAGTGTGGAATTTATCATTAGGTTCTGCAATGGAAATTGATGCAAATTTCATATCTCCAGAGGCAGCTGAGTTGGACAAAATTCAATATGAGTATGATGTTATTTTTGTAGTTGCGGGTACAAATAAAAAGAAAAATTCAGATGTTAACAAAATAGGTGCACCAGCAGATTCACTGAATTCATTGGTTGTGAATGCTGTGGATTTTAGTGGTAGACCGGCTTCCTATACCCGAAGAGGTCCGGTGCTATCGTTTTTCTATAAACCGGATGTTTGTTACTATGGCGGAGATGGTCCTGATAAAATCGTAGTTTGTGAACCTTTGGGTAAAGCAACTGTAGCAGGGACATCTTTTGCTGCACCTTGGATAACACGTAAAATGGCATATCTCATACATGTTATGGGACTAAGTCGTGAAGTAGCAAAAGCTTTGATAATCGATTCTGCCGCAGGATGGGATCGACAAGATACTATCAAATATGAAAAAGGGTATGGTATTGTACCGAAGAGGATTGAAGATATTTTATATTCCCAGGAGGATGAAATAAGATTTATTATGTCGGGAAGCATTGATGAGTATGAGGTGTATACTTACAATATACCAGTACCACAGGATGTGAATGCACATCCTTTCTTTGCAAAGGTAACGCTTGCATATTTTCCACAAAGTGATAGAAATCAAGGAGTAGATTATACATCAACGGAGATGGATATTCATTTCGGAAGAATTGCGGAGCAGAAGGGTAAAGCGGTATTGAAAGCTATAGACTATAACAGACAAGCAGAAGAAGGGCTCAATACGATTTACGAGGAAGATGCACGTAAGTTGTATCGTAAGTGGGATAACGTCAAGCATATTAGTGAGGCATTGAAGGAAAATGGCCGTCCACGTAAGGCTTATCAATCGGGCATGTGGGGACTGAGTATTAAAACAAAGGAACGGCTTGATCCGAAAGCTGGTAGAGGATTGCAGTTTGGAGTTGTTGTAACTTTGAAAGAAATGAATGGCGAAAACAGAATTGATGATTTTATAAAAATGTGTATGATGAGAGGATGGGTAGTAACCAGACTTGATGTACATACACAAATTGATATTTATGTCAAAGCAGAGGAAGAAGTCACGTTTGAATGATTTAACAGCAGAAAGGTGGTATATAAATATGAGTACAAGCAGGTTTGATTTAAGTTGTTACAAATATCTTCGTGAAGAAATGCGTCAGTTTCATTTTAATATGTATCCTTTTTCTTTTAAGTATCGCGGTAATATTTTTTTTGTTGCTGCTTATGCCATTACCGAAGAAGAACGAACTTATTGCCCCCAATATGCACTTCTTCGACTCCTATTTATGAAACAACATGATTTGGATGACACGTATGAACTATATATAAACTCCATTGGGGTATTAGAGTATGATCCTACTAAGCTGAGAAATTATTTTGATATTGTTTTTGATCCTAACGGATATGGATTTATGAATGCTTTTTGTAGTGCTTTACAAAAACAATGTCCGCCAGATGTAAGACCTATCGAAGATGAGGAGCTAGTAAGAGTCGAAAGGCATAGTTTATGTAGAAAATTAGACCTTGATCCACAACATTGCTATCGATTATCTATAATGCGTCTTCCGCAACCTAAAAAAAGAAATGCCAACAAATATCAACTTGCATTAAAAGTATTTCCTCATGCATCAAAACAATTTGAAGATGCAATGGATGTTACTTATTGCTTCACAAACAATCCTGATGATGAGGTGCCTGAGGAAGTAGCAATAGAACGTTTTATTCATAATGAACAAAAGCGAAAAAATGAATTGTATGGTTCTTATCATGAATCGGCAACGCTACGTATAGCGTTGCCGAGATACATCTGTGACAAAATCATGCTCTTTACAAACCGCCAGGAGCCGTTATTTGTTCTTTGGAAACATCCAGAACATCCAGATCAGGTATGGGAAAATCATAGCGGCTACCAGAGCTGCCCAACCTACGCTCTGTCTGCTGATCGCCATAAAGATGAAGATAACCAGCAATAGGATAAAAGGCCCGTTGAGTATCCTGTAAAGTATTTTTCTTTTCTCCGGAATATCTGCCATGTCGTCTTCTTCAGGATGCGCGATTGTACAGTGGATTGTTGCCCCAAAGCGGTCAAAGGCGCGTTGCGCCGTGTATTCTACGCCGTCAAGTTCAAAGACCGGGTACATGCCGCCTTTCAGGATGACCAGTTTCTGATCATTCTCCTTGGCGTACTGGCATAGCGCTTCTGAGAACTCCGTGGCATTCATCACCATGGAATCCGGTTTGAAACTAAAGTGTCGTTTGCGTGCTGCTGTGGAAAATCTTTTATAATCTTCAATAATTGACATAAACTTACCCCCATTTTGTTCAATTCTATCCATTTTTGTAAGCGTCGCCTCTAGATCTAGAGAGTCTGGATCTGTCTCAAGAAGATCTTTACAAACATTAATGCAGGCTTTCAGTTCCTGCTGTCTTGCCTGTAGTTCTATGAGGTGCTGTTCTAGCATTTCATGAAGCGGTATCTCATCTAACAGGACTTTATGGATATCTTCCAGAGAAAAATCCAGTTTCCGAAGAAGCTTAATGATTTTCAGAGTGGTAAGATCTTCCTGCGAATATTCCCGGTAGTTATTTTCGGAATTTCTTGCAGGATGGAGCAAATCCTTCTTTTCATAGAAACGGATATTCTGTTTGGTGATTCCTGTCAGGTGTTCCAGCTCATTGATGTTCAATGAAAATATTCCCCCTTTCGGTTGCTTGTTAAGATGAGTATAAGGGGTATAGTTGGTATAAGGTCAATAGTTTATGTATTTTTTCTATCATTTTTATTTTTCGGATCGGTTTTCCACGTAGCATAGCTGATGAAGCAAATGAATAGATTGGGTTTTAGGGATTGTTTACTTGCCGGTGAGGTATTGGTAACAGGCATGGCACATACGGCAGTCTTCCAAAGCCCGGTGCGCGCCGGAAGTATCGATGTTGTAATGCTTACAGATTGTCCCCATTTGATAATTGGCAAGTCCAGGCAATTTTTTGCGTGCGAGAGGCAATGTATCAACCAATTCATTTTGGATGCCAGAAAATCCCAGGGTACGGCATGCATTGTTCAGAAAAAGGATATCGAAAGACTTGATATTATGCCCGATTAATTTGTGGCTGCCGATAAATTCCAGGAATTTTGGCAGTACGACATCTATAGAAGAAACGTCTTGTACCATTTCGTTAGTAATACCGGTGAGATTGGTAATGTTTTCCGGTATGGCAACAGTTGGCTTGACCAGTTCATGGAATGTCTCGGATTCCTGATTGCGGTATTTGATGGCAGCAAATTCAATGATTTCATCTTGCTTGTAGTTTAATCCTGTTGTCTCTAAGTCAAGTACGATATAAGTAGTATCGGGGTCGGTGTTTTTGGTTTTCTGATAAGCGCGTCCCCGTTTTTTCATATCTAAGAGATAATCAGAATGTATGGTGATCTGTTGCTCTGTAGGCTGCATGATTTGGATGATAATGCCCGCCCATGTCTCGAATTTATCTTCATAGCCGATGATTTCACAGCTAACTGGCGTATCGCTTTCCGGGTAGAAATAATAAAATCCCGATACATCAGTAGAAGTTTCTGACAGTAATTTGTATTTTCTTAAGAATTCTATTTTTTCCGTATCGTTGTTAAAATTTTTCATTGGTATCTTCCTTCATTCCTATGATAAGATTGAAAATTAAAATTTCTAATCGCAAAATTTGTGTCTGCGTTTGTGTCTGCGTGTTGCTTGCCACGAACTTTTTCATGCGTAGGATCAACAGATTGAGCCAAAAGCAGCGCAGCAATGAGGTAAACAATAATGATGATAATCGGTTTGTTATCAATATAGGAATTATAACGCATGTCCGGCCGGATTACAATATCTGGCGGTTAGGGTGGTTCATTTTGATTATTTTTGGATGCTTCATTCTTATTTTATGGTTTTCTTTTTTCGCATTTGACAAACATACCAACGGTATGATAATGTAGAGGTATGATCCGAACACGCTGCGTAGTGGCGTAGAGGATAGCGCGCAATAAAGAAAGGTATCGTCATATATGGCAAGGAATAAACATCCGGAGGAAACTGTCAATTTAATATTAGATACGTCGTTGCGGCTTTTTATGGAGAAAGGCTATGAGAATACTTCCATCCAGGATATTATTGGACATCTGGGAGGGCTTAGCAAAGGCGCTATTTATCATCACTTTAAGTCAAAAGAGGATATCCTGGTGGCAGTCACGGATAAAATGACAGAGGAATCTAACAGGATGTTAGCAAGAATCCGCGATAGAAGTGATCTAAGTGGGAGAGAGAAGTTAAAGACTATTTTTAAAGAGTCAATTTTCCGGCCTGTACAGGATGAAATATTTACAGTTGCCCCAAATCTAGGCAATAACCAGCGGCTTTTTATGAGCATTTTCCGGGAAACGATAGAAGATGCTGTGCCAAACTATATTTGCCCGATTATTAAGCAAGGGATTGCAGATGGCACTATTTCTACAGAAGAACCGGCAGAGCTTGCGGAGTTGATTATCATAGCGGCGAACATCTGGCTAAACCCTATGATATTTGATGATACTGTGGAGAAGACGGAACGTAAGGCGAAGGTCTTTCAGCGGATGATGCAGGGATTTGGCTTGGATATTGTGGATGATGAAATGCTGGAGCGCCTGATACAACTTGCGGCTATTTACCAAAAAAACAGATAAAGTTCCGAAAGCGGTCCTATAAGAAGCTTAGGAGCGGGAGCATCTGCCCTGCCTAAGGGCAGAAATATTTTAATATTATACATACCGACGTTTGGTATGAGAATTGGGAGGTATTGTTTTTATGGAAAAGAAATTATTTTCAAAAGATTTTACACTAGTCATTATCGGACAGATTATTTCGCTCTTCGGGAATGCTGTCGTACGGTTTGCATTGCCGTTATATTTGCTCAATCAAACTGGTTCCTCCGCTTTATACGGCACGGTGACAGCTTGTGCTTTTATACCTATGATTTTGCTATCACCGGTTGGCGGTATCGTTGCGGACAGAGTCAATAAGAGGAACGTGATGGTCGTGCTGGATTTCCTGACAGCGGGGCTTATTCTCTTGTTTTCTCTGGCTATGGGCAGTGTCAATCTTGTCTTTTTGCTGACGATAACGTTAATGCTTTTATATGGCATTGCAGGCGCTTATCAGCCTTCCGTACAGGCAAGCATTCCTGCGCTTGTCGCAAAGGAGCAGCTTATGGCAGCTAATGCGGTGGTCAATATGGTTAGCTCGTTTGCCTCTCTAATTGGGCCGGTGCTTGGTGGTGTCTTGTATAGTGTTTATGGATTGGAAAAGGTGCTATGGGTGTGTATCGTATGCTTTTTCCTGTCGGCGGTTATGGAGATTTTCATCCATATACCATTTGAGAAGCAAAGCAGTGAGGGAGGCATATGGACGATGGTGAAAGCAGATTTTGCAGGAAGCCTCCGGTTTATTCGGAGAGAAAAGCCGGCAATTGGGCAAGGCCTGCTTGTCATCTGCGGCATCAATCTGTTCCTATCGGCGATGATTATCGTCGGGTTGCCATATATGATAACGGAAGTGTTGGATTTGGAAGCGGCATGGGCAAATAAATTATATGGCTTTGCACAAGGCGCGCTGGCAGCCGGAGGGCTTGCCGGTGGCATCTGCGGCGGGATCTTCGCGGGCAGGATGTGTATCCAGAAGTCGGGGAAGCTGATAGTTGCCGCAGCTATATGTGTGCTCCCGATAGGAGCAGGGCTTTTTCTATTTTCGTCAGGGATGATTAATTATTTGATTATGACGGCATGTTGTTTCACAATCATGGTGTTTTCCACGATTTTCACGATACAAATGATGAGCTTCGTACAGGCGCAGACGCCTCCGCGCCTCATTGGAAAAGTGATGGCAGTGATGATGACGGTTTCGATGTGTGCGCAGCCGTTTGGGAATGCAATGTATGGCGTCTTATTTGAGGTGTGCAAAGGGTACGAATATGTGGTCGTGTTATTTGCGGGCATTGTTTCACTGGCGCTTGCGCTGCGCGCCGGACATATTTTCCGGGGAATATAAGAACCAGGGGAATATAAGAGATAGAGGGATAAAGTTTATGTTGACTGTCCCCTTACTGTATGGTTTATAATGATAACAATTGATACCGTGCAGATTTTTCAATCGCGAATTTGTGCTGATGCTGATAGCGTCTTAGTTCCAAAGTTCGCAAGTTGAGCAAGAATTAGGGATCAATAGGAGAAAAAGCAAATAAGATACGAAGGGGATAAATCATGCAGATAGATTACAAAAATAAGGGGCTTAACTTGTTGAAAAAAGGGCAGAAAGGCATGGTCCATGCCATTTTCAGCCGCTTTGGGCTGCTGCTTTTGCTCTTAGTCATGCAAGTCCTGATACTATTCAGCGCTTTTCAGTGGTTTAAGGAGTTCTTGCCACATATTTATGGTGGGACAGCGTTGTTTTCCTTTATCATGGTGGTATATCTTCTGAACAGCAGAATCAATTCTACAGCGAAAGTCACCTGGCTGATTGTCATTATGCTCCTGCCGGTATTTGGCGTGCTTTTATTCTTATATACACAAAGCGATATCGGGCATCGGGCGTTAAAGGCGCGTGTTGACCAGATTATCACAGGGACGAAAGAAATCATCCCGCAGGAGCAGGCCGTCATGGAGCAGTTATTAGAAGAAAACCGTGGCGTAGCGGCGCTATCGCATTATATGCATAGAAGCGGCTGTCATCCGGTATATGGGAAGACGTCCGTTACTTATTTTCCATTGGGGGAGCATAAATTTGAAGAGATGTTGAAACAGCTTGCGGAAGCGAAACATTTTATTTTCATGGAATATTTCATTGTCGATGAAGGGATCATGTGGGGCAGGGTGTTGGAAATCCTTGCGAAAAAAGCCGCTGAGGGAGTAGATGTCCGTATGATGTATGATGGCGCCTGTGAGTTTGCCCTTTTGCCGCATGATTATCCGAAACGATTAAGGAAGCTTGGCATTCAATGTAAGGTTTTCGCCCCGGTATCGCCTTTTGTCTCCACGCATTATAATTTCCGTGACCATAGGAAAATTTTGGTGATTGACGGACATACGGCGTTCAATGGCGGGGTGAACCTCTCGGATGAATACATCAACCAGACATCTAAATTCGGACATTGGAAAGATACAGCGGTTATGCTAAAAGGAGAAGCGGTCAAAAGCTTTACACTGATGTTCTTACAGATGTGGGGCATTGGCGAAAAGGAGACTGATTTTAAACGCTTCCTTTCTTATCCTTCTTTTCCGGTGGATGGAGCGAGGGGATATGTCATTCCTTATGGAGACTGTCCGCTGGATGATGACAAGCTGGGTGAAAGGGTGTATATGGACATCCTTAACCGTTCCCTGGAATATGTGCATATCATGACGCCATATCTCATCCTGGATGAAGAAATAAGCGCTGCCTTAAAGTTTGCAGCGGAGAGAGGCGTTGACGTGGCATTGATCCTGCCCGGCATCCCGGATAAGCGGATCCCTTATGCGCTGGCGAAGACACATTATGCGTCGCTTTTAGCGTCAGGGGTCAAAATATATGAATATACGCCGGGATTCGTCCATGCGAAAGTGTTTGTCAGTGACTCGAGGGAAGCGGTTGTCGGGACGATCAATCTGGATTATCGCAGCCTGTATCATCATTTCGAGTGCGCGACTTATATGTATGAGACGGATTGCGTCCCGGCGATAGAAGCGGATTTCCAGGATACGCTTGCAAAGTGCAGGCAGGTTACCACGCAGACGCTGCACAAGGAAAAATGGACGCTGAAATTAACAGGATATTTGATGAAGGCTGTGGCGCCGTTACTGTAGGCGCTCATTCGCAGATGGGGATTTCGATCTGTACGATGTAATCTTCAATTCTGTCAATGACGCTTTCGTTAATTCCTTTCTCATAGGAATAACCGGAAAGCGATACGCCCTGTTTTCTAGCATAATCCAGGATTTCCTGATATTTTAAGGGCATTTTGTCAAAAGTCCCTTTATGGAAGGCTCTGATATATTTCCCGCTGGGCTGTATATGGAGGCCTTCTTTTTGTGTCAGGAAAGGAATTTCAATGAATAGTTTGGAATAATCGCCAAAGCGCCCATTTAAGATGCTGGAAACGGGGAGCATGGAGCCATAGGAGGCTTCATGGAGGCGCCCGAGCTTGTATTTTGTCGTTTCGGCAGTAATCATCTCTACTTCTTTTTCGAAAGAGGTATCCTTGTCAATGTCTACCGTGATCAGGCAGCGTTCTTCTTTTTCAATGATATTGATCTGGGACAAGTCCATCGTCATAAGCGTTTCGATATACTGGCTATGATTGCACAGCGTTTTCTTAACTGCCTGTAAATGCATGATATTATGTTCCAATTCATCTATTTTTACATCTAAGAGATTTTTTAAACTTGCCGCAGAGCGGTTTTTCATAAAATCCTGTATCTCGTTTATGGAGACGTCTAATTCCCGCAGCAGGAGGATGGTCTCTAAGATCGGGCTCTGATGATAATTGTAGAGGCGGTATCCGTTTTCCGGGTCGATGAGAGCCGGTTTGAACAGATTGATTTCATCATACCACATCAGAGTCTTTTTGTTGATGCCGTGCATGGAGGCAAATTGCCCGATTGTAAGCAGTTTATTTTTTTCATTCATATTTTGGATAATCTCCTTAACCGTACTGTTACTGTATGGTACATGATGCTCCATACAGAGCAAAAAAGCAAGAAAAAGCGTGCAAAAGGATAGGCGGTGCCCTGTCGGCAGCAATGTTCTTAAAATATAGAAAACGATATGGGTATGGAGGAGCTTCCTATGTAGAATAGACTTTGCCGTATGCTTATGGTATACTCGTAGTACGGGAAAGCGCTTAAGAATCGTAGGGATTAGCTTTTTCAAAGGAAGAACGCCGGATTGTCTGGATCTGGTGTATCATTTTTAAGGGAGCAGGCGTGACAAGATGAGGACATGGATCAGAAGGATCAGCATTGCCGCTGCAGCAGTCGTATTGCTTCTGGCAGTTGGTGCGGTATCGGAGGGAAAATCTTCTTCCATGATGAGCCAAAGTGCTGTGCAGACAGCCGACATGGAAGTCCATTTCATAGATGTGGGGCAGGGTGACGCTACGTTAATTAAATGTGGCGATCAGGCGATGTTAATCGATGCCGGGGATGGCTCTAAGGGGACAGCAGTCCAAAATTATCTGCAAAAACAGGGCGTGAAGAAATTGGAATATCTGATACTGACACATCCCGATTCCGACCATATAGGTGCAGCGCCAGTCATTATTACGAAATTTGAGATTGACAAAGTTTTCATGTCTGATTACGAAAAAGATAATAGTACGTACCGGAAATTGATACAGGCGCTGGATGAGAAAAGGCTTTCTTATGTCACGCCTAAAGTAGGGGAATCTTATCCGTTAGGCAGCGCAAAGTTTACGATCCTGGCGCCAAACCGCGAATATCAGTCCCCAAATGACGCCTCTATTGCGATTCTTTTAGAGAATGGGGAAAACCGTTTTCTGTTCTCAGGAGACGCGGAAGAAGAAGCAGAGACGGATATTTTGGGAAATGGAATTCCTATTTCGGCGGACGTATACCAAGTGGGGCATCATGGGTCAAGGTCATCCTCATCCCAGGATTTTCTGGCAGCTATGCAGCCTTCTTGGGCGGTCATAAGCTGTGAGGAGGGAAATGCATACGGGCACCCGCATGCCCAGACCCTGAACATGCTAAGGAGCATGGGCGTAAAAGTATTCCGTACCGATGAGCAAGGCAGTATCATAGCATATTCGGATGGGACACAGATCACCTGGAACTGTGCGCCGAGCGAGACTTGGAAAGCAGGAGAGCCTACAGGCAGCAGCGCCTCATCCGCCAAGGAAGCGGTTGAGGAACAAAAGGAAGAGGTGCCGTCTGCGCAGCCGGATTATGACAGCATGGAGGTGCATATTACTAAGACGGGCACAAAATACCATGTTGCCGGCTGTGATTCTTTAAACAAAAGTGATATTACCGTGACATTAGGACAGGCGAAGGCAAAAGGACTAGAACCTTGCGGCAAATGTAATCCGCCACAGTGACCTTATGCGGATTTGTCTGTCCGGTAGCGCATTTTGGCGCCTAGATTTTTGGCATCTGGATTGATTGAGGAGATAAGCAGTGGACATATCCGTACAAAGGAAAAGGTCCGCTGCTTTTTTATTTTTATATGCAACGAAAATGCTGTTTGCAGTATCTAATGTACAAGTGGAAGCGCTTTAACTTAGAAACCGCGGTGAAAATGTGATACTTTGGAGGATGAGGATGGATACATTAGTAAAACGGGCGAAGAATGGAGATGCAGATGCGTTCATTTCTTTGATAGAAGAGTGTAAGATGACACTTAGACGCGTTGCGCTTGGTTATCTGGGAAATGACGAGGATGCTGCCGATGCCATACAGGATGCGATCCTGTCTGCATATGAGCATATAGGGAAGCTGCAAAAAGAAGAACACTTTAAGACATGGCTTGTGCGGATTTTAATCAATCATTGTACGAAAATCTGGCGTGCCAATAAGAATAAGACAAGCATGGATGACGGCTTTTGTGAGACGCTTGGGGCGGACGATAGGGAAAAGGCAGATGTGGAATTCCGTGAGCTGCTATTTAGCTTGCCGAAAGAAAGCAGAACCATATTCCAGTTATATTTTGGGGAACAGTTTACAGTCAGGGAAATAGCAAAGATCCTGGGCATGAAAGAAAATACGGTCAAAAGCAGGATTCATAGGGGGAAAGAAAAGCTTCGCGTAGAACTGGGACAGGAATAGGAGGGAAAGAAATGCAGCAGAATATTTCTGATAGAAAATTATATGAGATTTTAGGTGCAGATTTATCAGACAGTGATATGATTGATAGTAAGATGGAAGAGGCGTACGCTATCATCAGAAAGCAAAGCAGGAAGAAAAGAGCCAGAAAGGGCATAGGAAGAGGCAGGAGAAAAGCGCTATTCGGGCTAAGCAGCGCGGCGGCGATCCTGGTACTGGCATTTGCCTTTTGCGTCATGAATCCTGTTCTGGCAAGTGAGATACCGATATTGGGGAGCCTTTTTGCCAAAGTTGCGGATGTATTCCGTTTTGGCGAAATCCCGGAAGAAAAGTCAGAAACGCTCTATGAGAGAGACAAAAATGGAGAATCGTCCGATGGGGATACGCCGGGCGTGACATTGGAGGAAACGGAGTCGCCTTATCGCGTGACGGCAGAGGGCATAACCGTGACATTAGAAGAACAGTATATTTCCAATCAGGCGATTTTCGTGGGCATCCGTATCGAGAATGAGGAAGAGTTCCCTGAAATGGCAGCGTATGTGGAAAGCGGCACGCAATGGCTTGATGTGAGGACAGAAGAGAAATATTCTTTCCGTCCAGAGCCTATAATGACCAGAAGGAAGATTGAAGGAAAATTTGAGGATGCACATACTTTTATAGGGATTATGAGAATCGATTTTTCCAACATTGCGGTGGATGACAGTAAGTATGCGCAGGCAATCGACGAAGCGGATGCAAAGGGAGAAGAATATCCGGAGATTAATAATCTGACGTGGGACGAATGGATGGATTATTATGCGATCCCTGACCCGTTTGAGATGAAATTGGAGATTAGGCAGATCATCGGTACTTTGAATAATCCTACGCGCCCGGAAGGCATGAAGAGTGATGAAGAGCTTTCTAAGATGACAGACGAGGAAGTTGGGGAATACCGCAACAGCCTGCCAAGAGAATGGGTGGGGTATCCGAATGTGTACCAGCACTGGTACCAGGATGGTAGCTGGCGTTTTGAACTGACTCTTACGCAGACGGATGAAACTGCGGAAACGATTACGGTAAACGAATCCAATGAGGCCGGGCTGGGTATCGAGAGCATTGAGCTTTCGGCGGTGGAAATGACAGTCAATACAATAGAAAAGACGACAGAGGCAATGGCAACGGTTGTCTTTGATGCGGACGGCATGGAGATCCCCTATGAAGGAGACAATGCTTATGCGATTTCCGGGCATGATATTTCTACGATATCTGTTTATATTTGCCGGTTTGATGATTGGGACAAGGCGATGACAGCATATGAGGAGCCAACGAATGACAAGAGTTTCCAGGAACTAATTGAAAGGTGTGCTTTGTTTGAGACAAAAGTTTTGATAAATTGAAACTTTTCTCATGTTTGATTCGTATTATGAATGAAGGGGACGGATGAATGCCATAGCAAAGCAGGGGCAGGCAAGTGGCACGAGAAGACTAAATATGACGAGACAAATATTTGAAAACTATTTCAAAGAACAATATGCTCTTGTGTACCGCGTGGCATTCATGCAGATGAAGAGCCACGCGGATGCGGAAGACGTAGCGCAGGAAGTGTTTGTTAGATTGTTGAAATATCAGCCGGAGTTTGAGAACGAGGAACATGAGAGAGCGTGGTTCATCCGGGCAACGGTCAATATCTGTAGAGATATCATGAAGAGCAAATGGCATAGCACGACGGTTAGCATTGATAAAATACCGGAGTCGGAGAAAGATTGTTTCCATCTGCCCTTTGTGAAAGAGGATGAGACTTTGTGGGCGGTAATGGAGCTTCCTGAGAAATATAGGGACTGTCTTTACTTTTTCTATTACGAAGGTTATTCGATCAAGGAAATCGCAGATTTGTGTAAGATACCGGAGAATACGGTGAAGACGAATCTGAAACGTGGCAGGGAAGCATTGAAAAAAGCGTTGTCATAGAAATCGCAGGATGCGGGAAAGGCATAGGAATGAAATATGAACGTGAACGGAATCGGCAAGCAGACTTATTATGAGAATACGAACAAAGCCAAAGCAAATCCGAGAGAAGGCGGCGGTTTTTATGAGAGGCTGTCCCAGAACCTGAATGAAAGAGCGGGGACGGAAAAGGGAAAAGAGGGCGCGGCATATCCGGCAAGCACAGTAACGAATACGGCATATCCATACCGCAATGTGGCTGCGAAGGCAGAGACAGGCATATCGGGCGTGGCGGAAAGTGGAAATACGGGCGTAGGCGCCGTGTCAGCATGTGCGGTGCGTGGCATTTCTTATCGGGAGAGCGATCAGGTAAAGGTATTTGCCAAAGAAGGCTTTAGCCTGATGGCGCAAGTGGATACGGAAAAGCGTAGCGTCTACATAGAGCGGAAGAATGAAGATGGGACGTATCTGGCATATGAAGTGGATGTAGATAAATTAGAGAAAGACAGCAAAGACCCGATTGAGCAGATGGCGATAGAAGCATGGGAAAAGGGCAAATCCGAAAAGGAAGAAGAGGAAGAGCTGACATTGGCCGAGGCCTTGCAGGATTTCTACGAGTTTGTGGAAGAGCGTATTAAGAACGGGCCGCCTAAATATCTGATCGGGAATTCTGAGTTTTCCGTGGCGCAGTGGGATAAGCTGATGGAAGGCGTAGACGGGCAATTAGACGCAATTAGGGAAGATCTCCGTGAGCGAATTGAGCAGATGAAAGCACAGCAGATGAAGGCGGATGCCGCTAAAGAGCTTGAAAGCTTACAAGATGGCATTCGGGATACGGAGAATGAGGAAATTGAAGAAGAACTGCTTATGTCGCTTTTTCAAGATATGAGCAAGATATAAAGACAAGACATAAAAGAGTGAGGGGGAGAGGAACATGGCAATAACGGGAGTTGCGTACAGGAATGATACAGGTTATTTTCCAATGCAGAACGGTATGGCAAATGGCAGTAAGGTTGACCCAAGAGATGCTTCTTACGAAGAAATACAGGCGTATAATAAGTATCTGGTAGGTCAGGGGTATTTGAAAATAGAAGATCTCGACGATTTTAATTGTCCTGTGAAAGATGAAAAGGAGAAAGCCGATTATTATTCTGTATTACAAGATTGGGCGGATTTGCAGTATAGAAACGGCAATATGGCAGGCTATCATAAAGTAGCGAAAATATGTGAAGCATGGATAAACAATGTGGAGGAGCAGGATGGCACCGGGCAATATTTGGACGGGCAACGTGTGTGGAACATGTCGGCAAGCCAACATCTGACATCAGGGATCATCGGGTTTGGCAGTTTTGAGGATGGAATGAAGTATTGCGCGCGCTATGCGGATTCGTCCACTGACGATAATCCGGTCGTACAGATCCGGATGTCAAATGAAAGCGGGACAGAGATTCTTGTGAACGTGGACGTAAACAGTGTTGACCCTGAGAATGCAACGGAGTTGGAAATGTTTGCTTTCCTGACACATTTAGATGCCCAGGGAAAATCCGGGAACGATAAGATGATGGGCAGTTATCAGGATTTGATGGATCGTGCGCGTAATAGCGTCTATGGCGATGCAAGAGCACAAAATTCGCAGGATTTTATGTTCCAGCGAAAAGACTGGCGTAATATGGCGCTTGCTATGACAGAGTTTGGCTCTGCGGCGGAGCGGGCATTGAAAGATAATCGCCCGGATGACGGCGTGCCGTATTCTTATCTGGCCAAGGATGGCGTTATAAACTATAAGGGAGTTATTTTCACATGTGATACGAAGCGCAAGGCGCTATGTTTGGGCAATACGAGTGACATGAGTAAATGTATCCGGGTTTCGCTTTCTGGCGGTGGCTCTTTGATTGTCAATAGGGACAATCTTGGCGATCTTGCGAAGGCAATTGGCATGTTCTCACCAGAGGATGTGAACCTGATCATGCGTGCCATCGCGGAAGACGCTAAGATACAGCAGATGAAACAGCAGATTGACGATGAGACGTCCGGGCTTGACATTGCTGAGAATACAGGAGAAACTACGGAAACAGATCTATTGGGAGATGTTGAAAGCGCAGGAGGAGAACAGGAAGCGCAAGAAGAAAAGGAAGATACTTTATTTAAGTAATTGGGGAGTGTGTAAAAATCCTGTGGGCGTCAAAGCTGTCCGCAGGATTTTTAGTTTGCCTGGTGGTTTTTTGAAACGAAAATTGTAATGCAAAATTTCCAGATATAGATTATAATATAGGGCAAAGGGCAAGATGTAGAAGAGAGGATCTCGCAATTACCTATTATAGTATGAGACAGAAGGGAAGTAGCAGGGAATGAGCGTTATCAGCAGCAAAGACGTTTATGAGATTATCAGGAAAACGTTGGGCATCATCAATGGCAAGATTATGAACCATGGTGAGATTACAGGGTACATATTGTATAAAATGCTTGAATGCGAACAACAATATACGGAGCAGGAACTGGTAGATTATACAATGCTGGGGATTCTGCATGATATTGGTTTATATAAAGAAGAAAATGTAAAAAATGTATCTGACTTTGAGACACAGAATCTATGGCCGCATTCTATTTATGGTTTCCTTTTCCTGAAATATCTTTCTCCGATGGATGATAAGGCGGAGATCGTCTTGTATCACCATTTGGATTATAATCGTTATGGCTTGATCCAGAGCCGTTATAAACATATTATCGAGATATTGAATATAGCGGATAAGATGGACACGTTCTTGCATCTGAAAGAAGAAAAGCTGGAAAAGGATTATTTCAACAGATACCGGGATATTAAATTTTCCGGCGCCTCTTTGGATCTGTTCCATAGGGCGGAAGCCAAGTATGGCATCACCACGAAGCTGGTCAACGGAGAATACAAAGAAGAACTGGCGGAGCTGCTTGCCAAAAGGGCATTTTCCGAACAGTATAAAAAGGGTTTCCTGGAGATGCTTGTCTATACGATTGATTTTAGAAGTGAGCATACAGTGGTACATACGCTAGCTACGGTTAATTTCGGACAGCAGATCGGCAGATTGATGCGGCTTGGTGGCAAAGACTTACGTGATTTATATTATGGGGCGCTCCTGCATGACCTTGGTAAAATCGCGATTCCCATTAATATATTAGAGTCTACGGGCAGGCTTTCGGATGAAGAAATGAAGGTTATGAAAGCGCACGTCAGGATTACGGAAATGATCTTAGAGGGCATTGTAGATGATGCGGTGTTACAGATTGCGGTGAGGCATCATGAGAAATTAGACGGCAGCGGTTATCATAGAGGCCTGAACGGCAGCCAGCTTACTTTGCCACAGCAGATCGTAGCAGTAGCCGATATCTTAAGCGCTTTATACGGGAAACGGAGTTATAAGGATTCGTTCAGCAGTGATTTAATCCAGAAGATTATGACGGAAGACGCAGCGAATAATAAGATCAATAAATCTGCCGTAGATACGTTGATGAAGAATTATGATAAGGTTATTACGGCATTTGAGAAAGAGAAAGAAAATACGATTGGACTCTATTTGAAGATCAAAGAACAGTATGCGATTATCAGCGAGCGGTTTGAGGCGTTTAAATGATGGGCAAGGAATGAAAAAGGGAATGAATGATTCGGGCAAAAAGGACAGAGGTATCATATGTGATGTCTCTGTCTTTTTTGTCCAAGATGCTATGATACATTGTAAGAAACTTGTAAGAAACTCACTGGGAGTTTTGTAAAAAAAGGATGATAGGATGGCAATAGCTCAAGGAGGAAGCTTTTATCAGCAGATAGAAGCGTGCGGATGATGCAGGGCAGAGTTGGCATAATATTCATGACGGAAAGGAAGGCGAAAGAAGAAAACATGGGAGAGTGTGTGCTGGTAGTGGATGATGACAGAGAAATTGTAAAAGCAATCGGTATTTTGCTGGAGGGAGAAGGCTATGAAGTGCTAAAGGCGTATGACGGTTTGCAGGCGTTAGACATGCTTCTTGTCCATCCGGTGAAGCTGGTGCTGATTGATGTAATGATGCCGAAGCTGGACGGCCTTTCTGCCCTGATGCGAATTAGGGAAAAGCAGAATATCCCCGTTATTGTCTTAAGTGCAAAAGGTGAAGAAAGCGATAAGGTACTGGGACTGTCTATGGGGGCAGATGACTATGTGGCGAAGCCATACAATCCGCAAGAGCTTGCGGCACGGGTGAAGAGCCATCTGCGCAGATATACTAGCTTAGGGGATATTCACACCCGGAGCAGGGCAAGTGAGATCGTAAACGGCCGATTGCTCTATAAGACGGAGGAGAAAGTGATCTATGCGGACGGGGAGGCGGTCAAGCTTACCGCTACGGAGACAAAGATCGTAGATCTGTTTATGCGCAACCTGGGACGGGTGTTCCCTGCGGAAGAAATTTACCGCCGGGTGTGGGAAGAAGAGGCATTTGTATCGGAGAATACTGTCATGGTCCATATCAGGCGCATCCGCGAAAAGCTGGAGCTGAATCCGAAAGAGCCAGAATATATAAAGGTGGTGTGGGGCATTGGATACAAAATGGAAAAACAGGAAAAATGCAATTAGTTTTATAATTTTTGCCTTGGGCGTCAGTATGGCGTTCGGAGGCATGGCAGACATTCTGAAGAATAAGCCAAGCAGGGTAGGAATCTGGCAGGTGGATGAGCTATTCGAGGAAGATTACCAGCAAAATTACCGATTCCAGGAGTATATTACGGGGTGTTTCTGGAATTTCCTGGCTATGGCCGTAGGCGGCGATCTCCAAACGTCATGGGGATATGGCATGGATGGTGATTATTATTGTACCTATTATGGGGATGAAATGATTGGCGGCTGGAATGATGAATGGGAAGCTTATCAGGATAATCTGGATGATATGCAAGATATCTATGAAGACATGGAGGAAGAGTGGGAGCGGCTTTTGCAAGAGGGAGCCTATGAGGAAGCGTCGGCTTACCGTGAGGAGATAGATGCATATCAGAAAGAGCTGGAGGATTTCCAGCGTGAAGTGTACATCGTCCAAGAATATGGTTACAAAGAGCCTACTGATGAGGAGAAAAAGAAAACCGCCCAGAAATATCATGACCGGATAAAAGGGGATAAGAATCTGCTATATACAATTTCCTATGACGGAGAGACTCTATATGCCAATTCCGAGCAATTGTTAGCGGACGGCAAAATGACAGCGCCAAAGGGATATAATTTCCTTCTGTACTTTGACGGGGAAAAGGTTAGGATTGTCAAAGACGGAATAGAGCAAGATATTTACGGAGACGGCTATTACCGGGAAGAAAGTTCATGGTCAGACGGAGAGAGCGCGCGCTGGTATGTTCCTGGCTACGTGAACTTCCCAGTGGATGAAAGCATAAAAAAGGTGAGGATATCCATAGCGGCCGCTGAGGAACCAGTGCTATATATGGAAGGGAGCTATGATGCCGTAGGATACATTCGGTATGATAACTCTTTATACTGGATGTACGATAACTGTCGGGTAAGGGAGAAGCTTTTGGAGAACGCGGCAATGTATGTTGTTCTTGGCATAGCGATGCTCCTTGTGGCGCTTTGGGGAAGAAAAAGCAGGAGAGAGACGGAAGCGAAAATTGCGGCCATCCAGGGAAGAATATGGATAGAGTGTAAAGTAATTTTGTTTCTAGGATTACTGGCGGCTGTTTTATTTTTCATGAAAAGCAGCAATTATGGCTATTGGGAGGAACTGTCAATTGCTTTTTGTTATGATTATGAATATTATGACTATGGCTTTGCTTATGGCCTTGCGGATCTGCCCATGTATGGCAGAGAGATACTAAGGAATACGCCTTCGATCACTTGGGTCGTATTGTTCTGGGGAATCTGGCTGATTGTGAATGACCTTAAGCATAACAAAAAGGTCTGGAGAAAAAGCCTTATTGGCAAGCTATATAAAACGTTTTCCATTAAAAGCTTAAGCTGGCCATTTGCACGCAGAATGGCATACAGGAGCCTATCGGTATTTGTCATAGCGGTATTTTATGCTTTATTGGTGATGGGGACGGCTTTTTGGCGGAACGGCAGTTACAGGAATGAAATGGCGTTAGGCTTTTTGGCAGTAATTGCTACAGTGATCTTCCTTTTCCTGGCCTATTTAATGGGCAAGAAAAACATGGAAACGGCAAGGGATATGGAAGCCATCTCCGATCGTATCAGTGAAATCCGGAATGGCAATTATACGGGTATCGAGGGGGATTTTGCGGGCCATGATCTGCAAAACGTTATGACAGAGTTAGAGGATATCCGCCATGGTATGGAGAAAGCTGTGGAGGAGCAGATGAAAAGCCAGAAAATGAAGGTGGAGCTGATTGCGAATGTATCCCATGATATTAAGACTCCCCTGACTTCGATCATCAGTTATGTGCAGTTTTTAAAGCAGGAGGAAGGACTGTCTGAACATGTAAAGGACTATGTACGGATCCTGGACGAAAAGTCCCAGAGGCTGAAAAATATGGTACAGGATGTATTTGCGGTGAGCAAGGCAGCTTCCGGGGAGTTGCCCATGCATATGGAGGAGCTGGATTTTGGAAAACTTTTGAGCCAGACACTGGCGGATATGGAAGAGCAGATCAAAAGCAGTACGGTATCTTTCCGCACGGACATTCCCAAAGAACCGGTGATGATCATGGCCGATGGACAGCGGATGTACCGGGTATTCCAGAACCTTTTCCAGAATGCCATACAATATTCCCTTGCGGGATCCAGGGTGTATGTGGCGTTGCAAGCGGATGGCAACGGCGCCATGGCGGTTGCCAGTGTGAAGAACGCTTCGTTCATGGAGTTTGACAAAGAGAAAGACTTCGCTGAACGCTTTACCAGGGGAGATAAGAGCCGTACCGACGGTGGCAGCGGATTAGGCCTGTCTATTGCCCAGAGCTTCACCGAGGCGTGTGGCGGAGAATTCTCATGGAAGACTGACGCGGATCTGTTTGTAGTACAAGTTTCTTTTCAGATTGTAAAAAAATAGTGAATGGATACTGGATAGAAATGCACTAAGCACATTGTGAGATAATTTTTTTATTCGAAATTGTTTCCTTTGCGCCTAGTGCGTTTATTTTTTCTATTTGGAATGTTGTTATGCTTTGATGTGCCGTCATTGAAATAGTAATAGCCCGGTTTATCGGACATGCTATCTGTTATCATACGGATGTGGAGAGTAATTGGTGCCGGAATGTCGAAAGAAATGAGGCATGTATGGAAAAAAAGGGAACAACATTAGAGCGTGAGAGGACAAATAGGGTTTTAAAGCGAGGGGACATTTATTTCGCCGATCTGGACAGTGCAGAGAAAACACGTGGCAGTGAACAGAGCGGGCGCAGGCCGGTATTGGTCATTCAGAATGATATTGGGAACCAGCATGCGCCGACGACCATTGTAGCCATTCTGACATCTAAGCAGAAACGTCAGTTGCCAACCCATGTCAGGCTGCGTGGGTTCTCTGGATTGCGGCGCAGGAGCACAGTATGCCTGGAACAGATTAAAACGATTGATAAAAGCCGCTTGGAAGAATATCGTGGAAATATTGGCGCAGATACGATGAAAGAGATAGAGAAAGCGATTGCGGTGAGCCTTGGTACGGTTGCCAGATGAAAATAGGGAAATTATTTTATATGGACGTAATCATTTGTCAGGAGATGATTCGTTATATTGTATAAGATGCCATTATGAAAGTTTGTAGCGGGCTTAGTAAGGTGTCTTTTGAAGAATTCTTCATAGAATATGGGATAGCATCCTTGGTGGGAGGAGAAACATTTTGACGCGCGAAGATGAATTGTTCAGGAGGATGGGACAAGGAGAGAGTGATGCGGCTCAAGAGCTGATAGCAATGTATTATCCGGAAATATTGCGCTATTGTGCATGGAATGCGCCGAACAGGTCTTTAGCGGAAGATGCGGCACAGGAAACGTTTTTAAAGGCAATCCGTCATTTTGATTCTTATGTGCACAGGGGGAAATTCAGGGCTTTTCTGTATCAGATTGCGTTGCATACCTGTATTGATATGCAACGCAAGAAGTGGATGAGTGACGTAGGGTATGAGCAGATGACGAAGGAACCGGCATACCGGGAAGACGGATATGAGTCAGTTGATGACGGATTACAGATTAGGCAGATGGTGAGAAACTTACCCGGTGAGCTACAAGAGATTGTGCTTTTGCGTTATGGGCAGGAGCTGACGATGCGGGAAATCGCTCAGATTATGAACCTGCCGCTGCGTACTGTGCAGTCTAGGCTGCGTTCCGCCCTGAAGAAACTGCGTAGAGAGCTGGGAGAAGAAGGGAGAGATGATTATCTTGATCAATGAGAAAATGCATGAAAAAGTAAAAAAAGCGATGCAAGGCGGCAAACAAGACGCAGGGGATTATCATGAGCAGGTACAAACAACATGTGTCTTGTTAGACACTATAGTAGAAGAGAAAAGGCGCCGTAAGCGGATTGGGTTTGGCTCTTTCATGAAACGGCAGGTTAGCTTTGTTGGATGGAAAATCTGGTTTATGCAGGGCGTCTTGTTTTTTCTGTTATATGGTATTTTCACGATTCCATTTAGCGGGTATTTCCGAATGAATGTTTCGTATATGGCATTTTTCTTATGTTGCCTGACGGTGCTTCTTATGATGTCTGCGGCGCCAATACTATATCGTTCCGTTCGCTATACAATGTATGAGGTTGAGCTTGTATGTCGGTTTTCCATGATAAGCTTGCTGTTTGCAAGGATATGTATTATTGGAATTGGGAACCTTGCCATGCTAGGAGGCGTATTAGGAGTTACGGTGGTGAGGTCCGCATTGCGGATGGAGAGTGCGCTATTATACATTCTTCTTTCTTTTCTGGCAGCAGGAGGCGGATTCTTATATTTACTTGGGCATTGGCCTGCCGAGAAATTCCTAAACGGCAGCATTGGGTTTGGCAGTGCGCTTATTGGCCTGCTTTTTCTGCTAAGAAGGATTTACCCGGCATTCTTTACGCAGACTTTTACGGCAGGCTGGGCAGCCGTATGCCTTGTATTGTTTGTGTTTTGTATTGGACAGATGCATTATTTCCTATGTCGCTCTTCGTATGTTTATGCGTAGTTGGCAATATAGCAGTTGGGGGAGCATCGAGAAGAATATGATAAACGGGCGAAAGCGACCCTGCGACGATTTGTCTATTTTGTATAACGAACGGTTTTCAAATTTGAGTTTCACAATCACCTAGAATATGATATATGATACCTATAGAAAGGATGAGTTTAAATGGAATTGTCAATTGAGCATATTTCGAAAAGCTATAAAGATAAGAAAGCTGTTGTAGATGTTTCCTTGCATATGGGACCGGGCGTATGGGGACTGTTAGGGGCAAACGGCGCAGGTAAGACTACGCTTATGCGGATTGTCGCAGGGATCATGAAACCTGATACCGGCAAGATCTTATATAACGGTGTGCCAATAGAGGTACTAAAAGAATCTTATCGGGATATTTTCGGATATTTGCCACAGGAATTTGGTTTTTACCCGGAATTTAACGTAACAGATTATCTGGAATATGTAGCGGCGCTAAAGGGTCTTACGAAAAAGGACACGAAAGAGAAATTAGAAGAGCTTTTGGATAAGATGACTTTGTATGAAGTGAGGAATAAGAAGATCAGTAAATTATCCGGCGGCATGAAGCGGCGGGTAGGCATTGCGCAGGCGCTGCTCAATGAGCCGGAAGTATTGATCCTGGACGAGCCTACAAGTGGGCTTGATCCCGGAGAACGTGTACGCTTCCGGAATCTTTTATCCGAGTTTGCCCAGGAACGCATTGTATTGATTTCCACTCATATTGTTTCGGATATAGAATACATTGCGATGAAGAATGCCATCATGAAAGACGGGAAGCTGCTTTCGGTGGGGACGACCGAAGAATTGATTCACTTAGTGGAAGGAAAGGTTTGGGGGTGTGTCATCCCGCTTGAAAGATTGGCTGATTATGAGAGAAAATACAAAATAGTGAATCTCAAAAATGAAGATTCTAAGAATGTTTCAATCCGGTATTTATCCGATGAGCCGTTGATTGGCGGCTCGCAACCGGAGAAGGCAAGGTTAGAAGACTTGTATCTATGGCTGTTCCCGGAAGCGTTGCAAGAAAGCGGGAAGAAGACGGAGATGTAAGAGAGAGGCAGGATAGCAGATGAGAATATTGCAATTAGAAATGAAAAAAGTGATCAAATCAAAACGGACTTGCGTTTTGATAGCAGCAGCCTTATTTTTGACGGTTGCGATGGCGTATTTGCCAGTGACATATGAGTATGCAACTTATTATGATGAGACAGGGAAGAAAGTAGAATTAGAAGGAGTAGAAGCAATTGCTTATCTGAAAGAGATCCGTGCGGATATTACGGGCGTAATCACGCCAGAAAAAGTACGTTTGGCAGTAGAGCAATATCAGGCTGTTATGCAAGAATACGGTGTGACGGAAACGTACGATCTCCCGGAGGGCGTTTATAGCAACCGGATTATCCCATTCTCACCGTTATTAGGAGGCGTAAAAGAGGCTTTTGCCAATCGGGAGAACGGAATAGCGCCGTCCTTGATGGAAATTAAGCCTGAACGGGTTGACGGGTATTATGAAGCTTGTGTAGAACGGTTAGGGTCTTTGATGAAAATGGAACAGAAAGACAATCCTGATATAGGAGAGCTGGCATTAGATATGTACCAGGATGTGGAGACGCCATATGTATATTATCCGGGATATTCAAGCAATGCGCTCGAATACGAAGGGTTTCTGGCGATGTTGTTATTGTTGATTGGGATTGTCATTGCGGCGCCGGTATTCTCTTCCGATTACCAGACGGGCGCAGATGATATCTTGCGTTGTACCAAACATGGGCGTTTTCGGTTAGGCGTGGTGAAGCTGGTGGCAGTGGCAGGGATTACGGTCTTCTTATTTATGATCTGTATGACGCTTTATCTACTGATCTCAAATGCCTATTTCGGATGGGAGAGCTTACAAACGTCCATGCAAATGGAATTCTCTATTACGAACCTGGCAAATTGGAGCTTGGGCGATTTACAGATTGCCATTGTGATTGCCTGTTTATTGGCATTGATAGCTACGATCAGTTTTGTTATGTTCCTTTCGTCTAACTGTAGGAATGTCGTGACAACTTTAACGATTGGATTCATTGTTTGTCTTACACCGATGTTCCTTTCCCTGTTATTCAGCGATTCCTCCAGGATAGTATTGTGGCTGCGGTGCTTACTGCCGTCAAATGGCATCTGCCCTCCTGACGGTTTCCTATACGAAGCAGTAGAGTACAAATTTTTAAAGGCAGGCAGTTTGATCCTATGGGTGCCATATGCAATGCTAATCTTTGCAGGGATCGAGGCTGTGATGTTTTCCCTATTGGCAGTGCGTTCTTATATAGGGTATCGGTTAAAGTAAGATTTAGACGTAAGGGAATGCCTGTTACAATATCGTATCTTTTCCGGTCAATGTTTTGCAGCAATAGCGGAGAACCTCTTCTATTTTTTCTTTATTAGAAAGATAATAGACGCGGTTCTCTATGCGTTTAATCGTTACCAGCTCCGCGGCAATGAGCGCATTCATATGATGAGAGACTGTGGGCGTTGTCAGATGTAAATGTTTGGCAAGCTCACTGCCATAAGATTCTTTATCACGGATGTAGGAGAGTATTTCAAATTTACTTTTATCAGATAACAGCTTCAGGACTTGCGCCGCATAGTTTGCATGAATCCTGTCATCATTGGTGTGGTTTGCCCAGAATTGGAAATCATCTCCAAAGAGGATGCCAACAATGTAAGTATCGGGTTGTTTATAGCTTCCGTCTGTTTCCAATTCCATATTGATAGATATCTTATTGCAATCAATAACAGAAGGAAACAGGCAGAACCCGAAAGGATTTTCGCCTAAGTCTGCCATGGCAATTTTGTGCATGTAAGCGGCGATGCTATAATCTTTTAGTATTTCGTTCCAGTAGTGGATAAATTGAGTAACCAATTCGTCTAGTTCTGCCTGGAACATTTTGAGGCTAGTAATTGCTTTATCCAGGAAATAGAGAACTTTTTCCCGGTGTTTTGCCCGATCACAGAATATTTTCTGCAATTTCCATTTTTCTTCATCGGCAACTTCCATTTTCATTAAATAGGAAATAATGTCAAGGGGCTCTTTTATGGGGAGGATCTCACTTTCATCTTTTAGGATTTCATTGTAAAATTGTAGTTCTACGCCGAACTTTTCGCAGTAGTCTTCTTCGGAAAGGCTATCCAGGTAAGCACGGATTTCTTCTGTATCTTTGAAGAATTTATTGGAGTGGTCCCGCCATAGAAGCGTGAGCATGCCGGCACAGCTTACATTGGGACTTTTAGATTCATTTGCGCCATATATGGAAAAATAATATTGGATTTCTTTCATTTCCTCCCGGAATACGTTGCGGGCATTTTGTTCGATCTGTGTCAATAAGTCAAATTTCTGATTACCGGCGTGAAACGTAATATCATACTTTTTACAAAGGGATTCTTTTAGGGCAGGGAAACTCTTATCTGACCCCATATGGTGTAATAGTGCGATGCCCTCTGTAACATAATTAAGTTCGGAACTGATCTCCTGTAACATATTCTGTCTCCAATGTGTTATTCACACAAGATAACTAATCTTAGATATCCTTCGGTGAAGTATTTGCTTCTAGCCTGATACGCATCATAGCCAAAACTGTAAATATTATAACACATAGAAGGGCGCTTATCCTAATAATTTGTACAACAGGGATAAAAGCCGTAAATATGCTGATGATCAGGGACGCAGCGGGCGTTGCGGCACAGGCGCCTGCATTAAAGATGGAGCCGACGCGGGCAAGATATTCTTGTTTTACTGCTTTTATGAAATGCACGCTAAGCGCTGCTAGCATTATGCTGATTGTCATGCCAAATAGGAGGGAAACGATAATCGTTAAGGCATAAATGGCAATCGTGTGGGAGCGGAAACGTTCTCCTAGTGTATAACTATACATTTCAATTCCGGTGAGAATGCCAAACCCGATAAACTGTATGCGTATGGGAAGCTTATCAGATAGAAATGGATATACAAAAGAGCCGATCCCCATGCCTACAGTAAAAGCAAATGAAAAAGCGCTTAGAAGTTCGCTCCCTCCGCCCAGCACTTCATAAATCAATGGAGTTTGAAGTGAATTCAGTGGGGTCAGTATGGCGTTGAGCAAAAACGCGAGCAGACAGAAATTGCGGATGACCGGTTGATTTTTGATATACCATATTCCTTCTTTTAGTGTCGTTATGTATTCTTTTACCTGTAGTTTGCCTTTGCGCAGATGCTCTTCCTGCAAATTCAGAAAACTTAAGATAATCGCAGAGCCAAAGAAAGAAATGCCATCAATGGCAATAGCGCATCCGATGCCAAATGCACCGATGATGATACCTGCTGCGCCAAGGCCGATAATCTGTACGACGGTGCTTAAGGTCGAATTTAAGGAAGTGCCGTAAGTATAATATTTTTCATCTAAGATACTCGGAATTACCGCAAGGCCGGCAGGCAGCCGGAATGCTTCTACAGAGGAATTGATCAAGGTAAAAAGAAGCATCATCCAGGGAGACAGATGATTGTTAAGATAAAGTATGACAAGGCCAATAGTCGTGATGCCACGGATAATATCGGTATATACCATCAGTTTCTTTTTATTCATTCCCTCTACCAGCGCGCCCGCAAACGGCTGTAGCAATACGGAAGGAAGCTGGTTGATAGCAAATATTATTGCGGACCATGTGGCGCTTCCTGTCAGGGCATATACGAGCCAGGTAAAGGCAATAGCATCAATAGAATCACCGAATCGGTTAATGAGGCTTGCCAGAATGATTTTTAAGTATTCTTTTTGTTTTAAAATGTCTTTGTAGCTGATCTCACTAGGTGGCGTCAGCGGTTTGAGCGGTGTGTTAGTATCCATTTTTATAAGAATGCTCCTTTCTTGATTTGATTCTTTATATGTTACTCTTATCTTCATATATTATTAGATGATCATCTAATATAAGGTATAACATATAGTTAGATGTGTGTCAATATAACAATATTAGATATACATCTAATATTAATGCGCTGCTTCAATCCTAATCTGCTAATCGTCAGAGGCACTATGTTTTTAATCAAGCTGTGCTTAAGCATTTCCATGAAGATAAAATGGGAATAAAGAAAATAGGGACAAATTGTTGCGCTATATGATATACTGAATCAATGTAATCTGCCTGGGCGGAACAGTTTTGGCTAAATAACAGGAAGAGAAATAATACTATATTTGCAAAGAAAGGACAAACTTATGCAGCATTGTGGAACCCAGAAATTAGAAACAGAAAAATTGATTCTAAGAAGATATGTGAACGAGGATGCCTCTGCGATGTACCGAAATTGGGCATCAGATGAAGAGGTGACAAGATATTTGACATGGCCGCCTCATGTGAGCCAAGAAGTAAGCCAATATGTAATAGGGGATTGGGTCAATCAATACGCTAATGAGGATTATTATCATTGGGCTATTGTGGTGAAAGGCAATGGTGATGAGCCAATAGGTGATATTGCAGTAGTGAATATAAATGAAAAGACTTCAAAGGCTCATATTGGTTATTGCATAGGAAGAAACTGGTGGCATCAAGGAATTACGTCAGAAGCGCTAAATGCGGTTATCGACTTTCTATTCGATGTAGTAGACGCAAAGCGGATAGAAGCAAGGTATGACCCGAGAAATCCCCATTCGGGCAAAGTCATGGAAAAGTGCGGAATGAAATATGAAGGGACTTTCCGTAGTTCCGACTGGAATAATCAAGGGATTTGCGATGCTTGTTATTATGCGATCTTAAAATCGGAGCGTTGATTCATTATAACTGATTATAACTGTATATAAGACAGGTACCTATAAGATATAGATAATTGTAAGATATAGACATATATAAAAAATAGATACCTGTAAGGATATAAAATAGTGCAGAAACGATTCATTCATAGGCTTTCAGAAGGCTACCTGATTAGCTGATATAAACGATTGTATTGATTATGTTCTTCGTAGTAAATATTTTGGTAATACTTTATGCAGAAATAAGAGCTAAGGATTTTGTCCCATTCTTCCGTAGGATTATTCCATAAGTATAGTCCATCATCAAGCAGATTGCCTTCTATTGGCGTAATGCCATATTCTTCTATTTGCGCCGGCGTCAGATAGGAATTTACTTTTACCAATAGCTTGCCATTTGGCTTAAGGATTCTTTTCATTTCCCGAAGAACACTATGTGCGTCGTCCGGGTATAGATTATCAATGATATTGGATAAAATGCCAGCGTCCATGGAAGCGGATTCTATTGATAATAGGGCATCCACGCCGCCACAGATAAAGGTAAACTGCTGACCGGGCATTTGTTTTGCTCTTGTCCGTGCGTTGGCGATTCCCTGCGGTGAGAGGTCTATACCGATATGGCTTGTCGTGCCGTAGCGGCTGCAAAGAAACAACATGCTTCCGCTGGCACATCCAAAATCAATAATAGAAGAAGCATTTTCTGTCAGCCACGACAGACTGTTATTCATATCTTCATTCCCGCTGTCTTTTCCTTCTGGAATTGTTAAATTATCATTTTTTAGTATTTCATTCCACTGTAGATTTGTTTTTTCATATCGGTTCATAATTATTCCTTCCTCTATTTGAAATCAATCAGGTAACCCCGCACCGACTATTGCAGGCCACGAGTCTATTGCTCTTATAGTATATCGGAAATATCAGAAAACCGCAATTTGGATTTGCGGGTTGACTACAAATGACAAAGATGTTATAGTGTACATATGCATTAAGTACAATAAGCACACTTGTTGTAAATAGTAAGAGCAGTAGAATGATAATAACAGCAAGACCAATAAAAATGATAAGAGCAGTAATATTGTAAGACCAATAAGATTAGCAGGAAAAGGTGAAACCCGTGGATATCATTATCAGTAATAATGCCAATAAACCGATATATGAACAAATCACGTCGCAGGTGAAAGCTATGATCATGAACGGTGAATTACAGACAGGCGATGCAATCCCCTCTATGCGCGCACTGGCGAAATCCATTCATGTAAGTGTCATCACTGTGCAGAAGGCTTATGAAGATTTACAAAGAGACGGATTCATAGAGACTACGGTTGGCAGAGGAAGCTTTGTATCGGCACGGAATAAAGATTTTTATCAGGAACAGCAGCAAATGATAGCTGAAGAACATTTACAGGCTGCCGCGCAAATCGGGCGGACGAGCGGGATTTCCCTAGAGAAGCTGACGGAACTGTTAGCATTGTTCTATCAGGACAACTAGATGGGTAATGCATTTTTTACATGCAGCTTTGTGCCGGTTATTGTGTCTTGGTTTTCAAAGATAACAGATTAGGAGAAAGGCAGGTTTTATAATGGATTATATTTTAGAGGTGCATCAGGTTTCGAAGTCGTTTCCCCGATCGGATTTTTCATTGGACAATCTTTCTTTTTCTTTGCCCTATGGAGCTATCATGGGATTTGTTGGGGAAAACGGAGCGGGTAAGACGACCACCATAGACTGTATTTTAAATACCATTGCAAAAGACAGCGGGGAGGTAAGACTCTTTGGCAGGGAGATGTCGGATGCGGATACAGACATACGTGAGAAAATCGGCGTTGTTTATGACGGGGACAACTTTCCCGGTTTTTGGACGGCAAGGCAGTTAGCGAAGGTAATGGAAGGGTTTTATGTGCAGTGGGACAATGTTTTATTCCATAAATATTTAGAAGATTTTGCTTTACCAGTGAATCAGAAAATCAAGCATTATTCCAAAGGCATGACGATGAAACTGGCTATTGCGGCTGCTCTGTCACATCATCCTGAGCTGTTGGTCTTAGACGAAGCGACAAGCGGGCTAGACCCTGTCATGCGCGATGAAATGTTGGATATTTTGCTTGATTTTGTGCAAGAAGAAAATCATTCCATTCTGTTATCGTCTCATATTACAAGTGATTTGGAAAAAGTTGCGGACTATATTACATTTATTCATAACGGAAAATTGATGATGAGCGTGTCCAAAAATGATTTGGCATATCGTTATGCGATATTGCGTTGTAGAGAAAGCCAGTTTCTTACGATGGAGCCTACAGATATGCTTGCATACCGGAAAAGGGACTATCAAATAGATGTCCTGGTAAAGGATGGGAAAGAAGCAGGACAAAAATACAAAGACGTTGTGGTAGACCATGCGTCAGTTGATGAAATGATGTTGTTATTAGTAAAGGGGGAACTGGTATGAGAGGCCTTTTGAGGAATAATTTCTATGCTATGTATGCAAATGCGAAAGTATTCTCGGTCATCATGGTCGGGACTGGCATTTTCGTCGTTGCAATGGATAATGAAATCCATTCGTTGATCATTGGCTATATGGTATCGGCCATAGTTGGCTTTTCCCTGAATTCGGTCGCAAGCGTACGAAATGAGAGCGCTTCCAAATGGATCAAACATAAGCTGGCTGCGCCTGTCAGAAGAGCCGATATTGTGAAAAGCCTTCATCTTAGCCAGCTTATATGGCTTCTTGCAGGAGCCGCGTTTGCGGGGTGTGTTGTGGTGTTCTCTGTCTTGTTACATGGCTATCCATTTGATAAAACGACAGATATTTTTATGATATTTGTAGTTGGGATCAGTGTCAGCTTGTTCATGGGAGCAACGTTCTTCCCCTTGTTTTTCTTAGGAGGGGAAGAACGAAGCGATGTATTCCTTATGATTAGCTTAGCTTGTGGAATCGGTATGTTGATGGGATTGTCCACAGTCATAAACATAATCTTCCCGGGTTATATGACGCCGGTGCAGATAATCGGAAGCGGTAGCGCGATACTCGCTTGTGGAGGACTGGCGTTTGTCTTATCTTATCTGTTTGTCAGGAAGCGCTTTTAATAGTTCCTATAAAATTTATGGCAGGACTTCGTAAACGCCCGTCCCGTATGGCGGCAGGGTAAGGGTTCCGTTAACATCTCTGTCTCCATAGAGCTCGCGCATGGGTTTCTTTAACGTAAAGGAAACTTCGTTTGCATGGAAATTCAGCACGAAAAGGAAGGTGCGCCCATCTCTTTTGCGGAGCGTCAGTTCCACATCATGTCCGTCAGCGTCTATCAGTTCTGTAAAAGGCGATACGACGCCTGCATACTGTAACAGTTTCGGTACGGAATCCCGGGAAAAGGCGCTGCCAAGGTGCAGGGTTTTTCCTAATCCGTAGGGATGTTCTGTCAGGGCGGCTTCCCCGGCATAGTAGCTATTAGCATAGCGTGCCAGTATTTTCGTGCCGGGAAGGGCAGTCAGGATATCGTTGAAAATAGGCGTATCCAGCTTCTGATCATCCCAGAGGGCGAAGCTTTCTTCCTCCGCAGGGCTTGTATAAGTGAAGTCCCGGACATCCGTTCCGCTAAGCTCCTGTAGAAGGCCAGGCTGTGGGAGCATACGGCAGATGCCATTTGTATCTTTTAAGCCGCTGCGACAGCCAATGATCAATGTGCCGCCTTGTTGCACATATGCGGATAGCAAGGCAGCCCGTTCCTCATCTATGATGAACGGGTGCGGATAGACGAGCACCGGGTATTTCGAAAGTTCGGAAACCGTGCTGTCTTTTTGCAGGTAAAGGATATCATAAGGCAGATTTGCAAGCTCGGCAGCAGCAAAGATTTCATTGTCACTATAGGAGGCAATCCGTTTGTGCCATACATCGACGTTGCTGTCCCAGATATTATCATAGTCTTTGAGCAACCCGAAAGAGGCGATATACTCTGCGTGGCAGATTGGCTCGAGTGCCTGCATCTTGCGATAGAATTCCCTGACTTCAGCCAATTTCCTATTATCTCTGTTATCGTAATCCAGTATGCCATGCCAGTAGATTTCTGTTCCGAATGTGCAAGTACGCCAACGGAAGAAGGAGATGAAGTCGGCGCCGTGCGCGATGCTCTGCATTGCCCAGAGCGTCAGTTGTCCAGGTCGTGGCGCAGGGCCTTCCATTCTTGTTGTCCAACTGCCGGCGCCGGATTGTTGCTCCATAATGCCATAATGGGGACAGATGGAACGGACTTCATGCTGGCTCTTGGAATTCCAGCGGTCGTTTAGGGGGTCTTCTTTCGGATGTGTATCTAGCCCGAAAGCGAAATTCGGATAGGAGTCAAAGGTATAAACCGTTAAGCATTCTTTGGCCATCCGGTGATTGTCAATCGGAAAGAACATGCCGTTTGTGGTGATAAAGTCCCCCGGTTTACAATAGCGTTTGATGATTTCCGACTGCATCTGACAGAAACGGAATGTGCTCTCTGCGACAAACCGATGGTAATCTAGATGCATGTGCGGATTAATGCCCTGGCTTGGCGTTAGCCGTGGGATATGGACTTGTTCCCAGTCCGTATATGTCTGGTTCCAGAACAGCGTTCCCCATGCGGCGTTCAGATTGTCTAAGCTTTGGTATTTGTCTTGTAAAAAACTGCGGAAAGCACAGTCGTCGGCATCCGAGTAGAATTCATTGACGCCGCAGTTTAGCTCATTGTCAATCTGCCAGCCTACAACGGCCGGATGAGGTGCATAGTGCATGGCGCTCTGGGTCACGATTTTCCTACAGAAATCCAAATAAACAGGAGAATTATAATTATAATGCCGTCTGCCGCCATGGCTGTATGGCACGCCGTCTATCCGTTTGTTTAAAACCTCCGGGTATTGCTCGGTCAGCCATGCAGGAGGCGTCGCTGTCGGTGTGGAGAAGATGACGTGCATTCCTTTGGAATGGCATAAATCAAGGAAACGGTCGAAGAAAGAGAAATCATAAAATCCTTCCCGCGGCTCAATCTTGTTCCATGCAAACTCAGCAATGCGGATGACGCTGATGCCGGTTTCTTTCATACGCGATAAATCCGAGTCCCACAACGAATCATTCCAATGTTCCGGATAATAGCAACATCCCATTGTCATTTTTTCCCAAGTAAAGTGTTCATTTGCGTCGATTTGAATGTCTGTGCGCATGGTCTTTTCCTCCTTATTTTTGGTGGTTAATCAGGCAATGATTGTCTATAGGACTAGCATAACATAAAATGGGATATTTTACAAAAACACCATTGCCTTACTTTGGCAAATCCTGTATAATGTATTTACATAATTTCTTTACATAACGTGTTGACAAATAGTATTATGCTTAGTGTTTTATGAGGAGGATTCAGCTTGCCAATTGAGGAAGGAGTATGATGATAGAGATGAAAAAATTTACTATGGCAAAATTAGGGTTGACGATGAGCCTTATGTTCGGTACAGTTATGTTACCGGCAAACTGTACGCAGGCAGAGGCGGCGGAAGTGATTGCTACCGTGCCGGGGACTGTATTGTCCGGTACAACGGCTGAATTATTGAAGCTTTCCACAAGAGATGGAGAGATGGAGATTAAGATCGATAGCGGAACGGATACGAGTGAATGTAAGATATTGTTGCCTGATACGAAAATCAGCGTTTCGGTATCCCATGGGAATGACGGATATCTTCATGCGGTGAAACTGTATGCCGATGCGCAGACGCCTACTGTATCGATGGATTCTGATACGACAGCTACGATAACGGGTACGATTGGTGATAAGACCAAAGACGATGTACTGCATTTTATTACAAGTGCTGGTGAAATGGAGATTAAGCTTGATACGACGACCAATATGAATGGCTGTTCTGTCCTGGTTGTGGACAAGGCATATACCATTACTTGTGTGCGTGGCTCGGATGCATATATGCATGCCGTGAGCATATCTGATGCGTCATCAGGGGCGGCGACCTATTCCCCTTCAGGAAATTATGATGCGTCTTATACGCCCGCGCCGAAGGCAGCAGTCGGTGTTGAGACGACGTGGGTTACAGGGACAGTCAATGATAAGACCAAAGAGAATCTGATGTATCTTGCTGTTAACGGCGGGGAGATGCAGGTAGTCATTGATGACAATACGGATGCCCGTAACGGATATGTCCTTACTCCTGGGACAAAAGTCACGGTTGCCGTTTACAGAGGTTCGGATGCATATATGCATGCTGCCAACATTATAGGGACGAAAGACAATTATCAGTCCGCGCAGGTCGATTCCTCTTCACCTTCAAGCGTGACCGGAACGGTAGGGAGCAAGTCCAATGAGAACGTATTGTTTTTGGTGACAAATGCAGGAGAGATGGAACTGAAACTGGATGTAGTCAGCAGCGTGACAAACTGCAAAGTGCTTGTAGAAGGGAAAAAGATAACCGTTACTTGCGCGCGCGGCTCAGACGCTTATATGCATGCGCTTTCTATAACAGGGGCGTAAGAACATAGCAGGATATTTAGCCAGGCCAGATAGAAAACAGGATAAAGAAAGAAGGCAGTAGAGATAGATCTGCTGCCTTTTTGATCGATATTCAAAAAAAGGAGAAGAGAGAATGATGCATTACTTTGGAGAAGAAACACCGAAACTTGGATTTGGGCTTATGAGACTGCCAAAGACGGAAGCCGGCAAAATCGACATAGAACAGACGAAAAAGATGGTAGACATGTTCATGGATGCCGGTTTTACTTATTTTGATACAGCCTATGTCTATGACGGAGGCGATTCAGAGCGTGCCGCGAAAGAAGCGCTTGTTGACCGTTATCCACGGGAGCGTTATACGTTAGCGACTAAGTTATGTGCCTGGGCAGGGGAAAATACGGAGGAAGCAGCGAAGAAACAGCTCTTTACCAGCTTAGAGCGTACCGGGGCCGGTTATTTTGACTATTATCTCTTGCATGCCTTACAGGCGGGGAACTATAAGAAATATGAGGAATATCATATCTGGGATTTTGTGAAAGAACAGAAAGAAAAAGGCCTGATTAAGCATTGGGGATTTTCTTTCCATGCAACGCCGGAGATCCTGGATGAAATCCTGACGGATCATCCTGATGCGGAATTTGTCCAGTTACAGCTTAATTATGCCGATTGGGAGAATCCGGATGTGACGGCAAGAGCCAATTATGAAGTCGCAAGGAAGCATGGGAAATCCATTGTGATCATGGAACCCGTCAAGGGCGGTGCGCTTGCAGATCCGCCGCAGGCGGTGAAGGAGGTCTTTGACGCTACGGGGCGTAACGCGTCTTATGCATCTTGGGCAATTCGTTACGTAGCTTCCTTAGAAGGCATCATTACTGTGCTCTCCGGTATGTCCAATACCTTGCAGATGGAGGATAACCTTTCTTATATGAAGGCTTTTTCACCGCTTGACGAGCAGGAGAAAGAAGCGATCAGAAGAGCACAGGAAGCGATTAACGGCGTGAAATCCATACCTTGTACAGCGTGTCATTATTGTACGGCAGGATGTCCGAAGAACATTCCTATCCCTGAGATTTTCGCGGCACGCAATAAGCAGCTTGTCTGGGGGCGGATAGAAGAAGGCAAGGCAGCTTATGGGCAGGCAGTTACAGGCGCCGGAAGCGCAGCAGACTGTATCGCGTGTGGGCAGTGCGAGAGGGCATGCCCCCAACAGATTAAAGTGATCGCCGGATTAAAAGATTGCGAGGCGGCGTTAGGCAAATAATAGGCGTAAAAATGCGCCTTGTGTTACTAGCTTATTTTCCGGATCTCAATCAGGCGGAAAACATCATCATATAGGGAATCTTCATCTTCCAAGTCGATCATGAGCCATCTTTGCCCATTGCCTTCTTTGGTCTGATGATAGATTTCCTGTAATGTGGATGTACAATCCGGCAGGATAGCCGTAACGGCTTCTTTTTCTTTTTGGCTGATGACCAGCAATACTGTGAAATAGTTTTCTCTAGGATAGATGGTACATAGGTTTTTGCCTGATTTCTTGAATTTTATATTCCATCCGTGTTCCCAGCTACAAGAACTGAATTCGATTTTCTCTTTGCAATGGTATTTATCCATGATAGTGGAGCAGAAGCGTGAAAATATTGGATTGTGGATATAGGAACCGATTTCTTCTAAAGTAGGACAGACGCTACGGTCTTGTAAATCAATCATATACAATGCCTCCAATTTTATCATATGGTTTTTTCATGCAACGAGTATGCTTTATCCATATAGGATATCAATATTATAATACATTTATCTGGAAGAGGCTAGATGGGACATTGTCATGCGACAATGCGCCCATCTTCGATGCGTATAATATGGTCGGCCATTTGCGCTATTTCCGGGTTGTGCGTGATCATGACAATAGTCTGATGGAACTGTGCGCCTGTCATTTTCAACAAGTTGATGACATCATAGCTTGTTTTGGAGTCCAGATTCCCGGTCGGCTCATCAGCCAGAATGATGGATGGTTTTGAGGCAAGCGCGCGGGCAATCGCGACACGTTGCTGCTGCCCGCCGGAGAGGTTATTAGGAAGCGTATCCAATTTGTTTTCTAAGCCTAGCATGTTTACGACTTGCATGATAAACTGCCGGTCAGGCTTTTTGCCATCTAACGAGAGCGGGAATATGATGTTTTCCCATACGGTGAGGACCGGGATGAGATTATAGTTCTGGAAAATAAAACCGATTTGCTTTCTTCTAAAAAGAGTTGCCTGTTCATTGTTTAGTTTTGCAAGTTCCGTATCGCCGATCTGGATGCTTCCTTCTGTCGGGGAATCAAGGCCGCCAAGCATATTGAGCAGTGTAGACTTCCCACTGCCGGAAGTGCCAATGATCGCCGTGAATTTGCCACGTTCGATTTCCAGGTTAACGCCATCGAGTGCCTTTACCGTTGTCTCGCCATTGCCGTAATATTTTTTCAGATTGGTTGCTTTGAGAATACTTTCCATAGAGATTTCCTTTCTTTTTTATTTATTATTAGGCGAAAGCGGCCCTGCGACGATTTGTCTATTTTGCATAATGTGCAGTTGCCAAAACTTAGTTTCGCAATCACCTATTATTTATGATAGGATCCAGGTATCATTGTACTACCCGGAGCTGTTCCACGATGCTTCCTTTGTAGAAGTGGCGCAGTGTCAGCACGGGGATGATGCATGATATGGCAAGCAATATTATGCTGGTCGCTATTGCGGGCATGAGCGTGAAGCGGAATGTGAATGTCCACATGGAGCTTAGTATGCCTTTGACTAGCGTAAGGTTTAGGGCCGTTGCAACCGCCAGGCTGACGATACAGGATCCTGCTGCATAGCAGAGGCCTTCTAGCAGCATCATTTTCGTCAACTGTTTGTTAGTCATGCCGATGCTTTGCATGGTGGCGAATTCATGCCTGCGGATCAAAATGGAGGTGATGATCGTATTGGTCAGATTCAGTACGCCGGCAATGCCAAAAATGGCGCCTACCAGACCGCCCACAAATCGGATCATGTCCCGGAATTTTATGGCGCTGTCACGTGCGGCCTTGGAAGAGAGATAGTTTATGTCAGGGTCTGTTTCTTCCCGGTAGTTGTCTAAGTAAGCGGACATATCCGCCTGATATGTCTCTTCCACATTGAAAGCATATTTATAGATTGACGGTTCATCGTATAGGCTTACATATAGATTGGCCGGCATGTATAGGAATAAGCCATCACCGCCTACTTCATTTGGCCCGTTACAGGTGTAGCCGATTTCTATGTCGTCACCGTTAATGGCAGCTTTTGCAAGCACTGGCAATTCCATGATTGGTTCGCCGTCTCGGTATACGGTAATGGTTTCGCCGATGTCTACGATATCAAATATTTCATTCAGGGACATGTCAATACGGTTGACGTTTACGCCGACAAGAACGCCCTTGCCATTTTCCATTTCTTCATAGAGCGTATGAGCGTCAAGTTCTCCTTCCCGCAAATCCATGCGGGCAATCGCTACTTCTTCCATGCCATAGACATTACAGAGCGGCCTGCCGTCGCTTCCTAAGCCAAAGCATCTGTAGGCTTCATCAAAACAAAAAGTCAGATCATTATCGTCACGCACAACGGTTTCGTCTAAGAAAGCGTTCGGGAAACCATATGTGATATTGATATCTTCCGCCGTATTTTTGTATATCACCGAACCGTCCGTTACACCGGACTGTGCGGCAATGTCTGCAATTGTTTGTTCCTTTAAGGATTCGCTACGGTGAGAGAATCCTTTTGTGTTATTGGTACTGACGATATTGACAATGGCGAAATCGGTACGCATCATATACGATGTCTGTTTTTCGATATCCATGCTTGAAGCTGCCGTTCCCACACAATTGAAAAGCACGATGCAGAGCGTTAGGGATGTCACGATAAATGCGCTGCGGCGCTTGTTGCGGCCAAGATTAGACCAGGCAAGCCTTGCCAGGCTGGTAAAGGCGCAGCTTTTCCGGGAAGCTCGTTTTCCTGCCCGGCTTTCCACATAGCGGAATGCTTCAATGGGCGGCGTGTTTGCAGCTATTTTAATAGGTTTGCGGGTACTGATGAATATCGTTAATGCTGATAATAAGCTGCCGCCTAAAAATATAAGCGGGGACGGGGAGACGTCTACAGCAATATTTTGATATTCGGTATCGAAATAATCCATAATTTGCGGTATCGTAGCCTTGCCGATGAGGAAGCCGGCCAAAAGGCCAAAAGGGATCCCGATGCAAGAGAGCCATAGCGTCTGCCGGTTCATCAGGCTCTTCACTTGCTTACGGCTCATACCGATTGTACGGTATAGGCCAAAACGGCGGATCTCCTGCATAACGGCGATATCAAAAATGTTATAGATTAGCAGGTACCCACAGAATAGGAAGAGCAAAAGCAGAATGGCTATCATGGCAAGAGTGTCGTTGTCTTTCGTCGGATTTGTCACGGTGTTTACGACAGCCGATAGATGCTCAGGTTTTTGAAGGCTGCCAGTTGGATCTTCTAGCAGGCAGGCAAGGTCATTCATTTTGTCATGTAAGTTTGTTTTGTTCTTGGCAAGGATGTCAGACCAATATGTCCCGGCAAGTTCATGATCTTCCGGATAGGTATATTGGAAAATGTCCGGGTTTGCATCACGGAATGCCGGCGCGCTCCACATTACGCTAAGCTGGTCATTATAAGCTTCATACCAGCCGGATATGATCATTGGCATTGTATAGGTTTTTCCATGGGCGCTAAAGGTAATGGTGACTTCCCCGCCGATTTGCGGCTCTGCGCCTAAGTCGCGCAAAGCTTTGTCAGAAGCTACGATTTCATTGGCCTGCTTGGGTGTTTTCCCATGGCTTGGCATACAAAAGGTCAGCTCGGCTTGGGTTTCATCCAATACGTCAAATTCAATGTTATGCAGCCTTGCATTGGATAGATAACCAACTGGCATGCGCAATCCTGCCTCCGCAATCCACTCTGCCTGCCGCATGGTTTCGAATTGGCTGGCATCCATGAACCGGAAATCACCGTCGGACTTGCTCAATTTCTGGATTTGAAAAGTCAATGTGATAGATTGCGCAGTTCCTATGCCGATCGTAGTGATAGATGTAAAAAGAGTTGTGCAAAGCATAATTGCCAATACGGCAATTAGGTTACGGTTTTTGTTAGCGGTGAAATTCCGCCTTGTGAGGATCCTTAACATATCCTGCATATTGATTACCTCCTATGTTCCCTATTATTTAGAGAATACCACCGATTGGTCACAGATATGGCACATCATCGTTACATTTTTGTGACATTGCAAACGGGGTCCATATCTGGGATGTTCTCTTAGGTTCTATCATGTAATAGGAATACGGAAAAGGTAGAGCCTATCGAAGGCTCAGATGTTACGCTGATATATCCTTTTTGTTTCGTGATAATGACACGTGCTAAGTATAGGCCAAGGCCAACGCCTTCTTTGGCAGCGGCTTCTTCGCCCCGGTAGAATCGCTGGAATACGCTATGGTATTGTCCGGAAGCAATGCCGATCCCGGTATCCGTAAAATCTATCCGGGTGAAAAATTGCCACGGATAGGCGTGGATGTGGATAGAGCCGCCTTCCGGCGTATACTTTACCGCATTGTCCAGAATATTCCCGAATGCTTCCGCTGTCCATTTGGTGTCATGGCAGACTTTGAGCTGGGGATCACAGGTGACAGTAATCCGGATATCTTTGCGCGCGGCAACTTCCCAGACGCCATTGAGCGCTTGTGCAATTGTGTCATATAAGCTGGCATTTTCTATATGCAAGGTAAAAGTCCCGGTCTCTAGGCGGGACATTTTAATCAATGATTGCATCAGAAAGTCTAGCTTATGGATTTGTGCTGTCATTGTGGCTAGGAATTCGTTTCTCTTTTCTTCCGATAATGCATGCTGTTGAAGGATATTCGTAAACATTTGGATATTGGCAATCGGTGTCTTTACTTGATGGGAGATATCACTGACTAGTTCTTGTATGAGCTGCTTATCGCGGATGCTTTCTCTTGCGCTCTCGCACATCCTGTCGTGATATTGTAAGAGCTTTCCTTGTACCTTGGAGATTTGTGAATCTTCATATGCCTGCTCGCTTTTTGGCATATGCCCATCCATAAGGATATCTAACGTTTCACAGACTGCGTTTGCGAAATCGGTTTCTTTTCGTTTAATGGATTGATGTTGCAGGAAGGCCAGGAAGAGGATGGCAAAACCGGATAGAACAAGGGCATTATATACGAAAGCGGTAGGAAGGGCATCCCTTAACAGACCTAAAATGATGAGAAAGAATGCAATCATAGAAAGCATGATATTGGTTGATAAGAATTTAACAAATAGCTGCTTCATAGGCGGCCTCCTGTCCAGATATAGCCCATTCCCCTGACAGTCCGGATATAGGTATGTGTTTCATCCTCCAATTTGGCACGTAGCCTGTTCATTGTCACCGTAAGCGTGTGGTCGTCAATGTAGTTGCGCTCACAGTCCCAGAGTTTTTCTAAGAGAAGCTGCCGTGTCACGATCTTCCCCGCATTGGCAAAGAGGAGACGCAGCAGTTTGTATTCGTTGGGCGTGATCGACACTTTTTCATCGTTTCGCACAACGTAAAGCGATTGGAAATCCAGATGTAGGAATCCGTCGTCAAAATAGGTGGCATCCGTTTGGCTGCCCGGTGTTGCCCGGCGCAATGCCACATCAATACGGCGCTTTAAGATTTGAATATGGAACGGCTTGGTGACATAATCGTCTGCACCGACATCGAAACCGGCAAGGACGTCTTCTTCTAAATCGTTTGCAGTCAGGAAAATCACGGGAAGACCCGGGATAGTTTCTTTTATTTCCCGACATAATGCAAAGCCATTTCCGTCAGGGAGATTGACGTCTATGATTGCGAGGTCAAAGCTTTCGTTTCTTATAAGCTGTCGCGCTTTTTGGCAGTTATATGCCGCTATGGTCAGGTAGCCGCTTGTATCTAGCTCGAAACATAGTCCCGTACATAATGCCAGATCATCTTCCACAATCAATATTTTGAACATATATACATTGCTCCTGTCTTATGATGCTTTTGGCATTATACCGCACGGAAGCAAATTATACAATTCTTTCCGAACTATTTTTATTTCCTTGAAATTTGCGGGGAAGCGTATATAATAGAAGAGACGTAAGTTTGATGAGAAAATTTGTGAAATGACAAAAAGTGGAGGAGAGCATGAGCGAAGAGAAGAAAATCCCTTATAAAATTTATTTGGAAGAACACGAGATGCCTGATCAATGGTATAACGTGCGGGCGGATATGAAGAATAAACCGGCGCCGTTGTTAAATCCGGCTACTTTAGAGCCACTGACATTGGAAGAGATGAGCGATGTCTTTTGTGAAGAGTTATGTAAACAAGAACTTGACGATAAAACGCCGTATTTTGAAATCCCCGAGGAAATCAAAAAGTTTTATAAGATGTACCGTCCGTCTCCTTTGGTCCGTGCTTATTGTCTGGAAGAGAAATTGCAGACACCCGCTAAAATTTATTATAAATTCGAAGGCAACAACACAAGTGGCAGCCATAAGCTCAACTCAGCCATCGCGCAGGCTTATTACGCGAAGAAACAAGGCCTTAAGGGCGTGACGACAGAGACAGGGGCAGGCCAGTGGGGAACGGCGCTCTCTATGGCATGCGCTTATCTGGGCCTGGACTGTCAGGTCTATATGGTGAAATGTTCTTATGAGCAGAAGCCTTTCCGAAGAGAAGTCATGAGGACTTATGGGGCAAACGTGACGCCGTCGCCTTCGGATACGACGAAGGTCGGGCGAAAGATTCTGGAGGAATTCCCGGGTACGTCAGGAAGCCTTGGATGTGCTATTTCGGAAGCGGTGGAAGCTGCTACGATGAAAGAAGGGTATCGCTATGTGTTAGGCTCCGTATTGACGCAGGTGCTCCTTCACCAGACGGTCATCGGCTTAGAAACCAAGACGGCAATGGATAAATATGGCATTAAGCCGGATGTGATCATTGGGTGCGCGGGAGGAGGCTCCAACCTGGGCGGCCTGATCTCTCCTTTCATGGGTGAAAAATTAAGAGGAGAGGCTGATTACCGGTTCGTAGCAGTTGAACCGGCATCCTGTCCTAGCCTTACAAGAGGAAAATACGTATATGATTTCTGTGATACCGGTAAAGTCTGTCCGCTTGCGAAGATGTATACTTTGGGCAGCGGCTTTATCCCGTCAGCAAACCATGCGGGCGGATTGCGCTATCATGGCATGAGCTCGGTGCTGTCGCAGTTATATGCGGACGGTTACATGGAAGCGGTCAGCGTGGAGCAGACGTCTGTATTCAAGGCAGCGGAAGAGTTTGCGAAGGTGGAAGGCATCCTGCCTGCACCGGAAAGCTCACATGCGATTAAAGTAGCAATGGATGAAGCTTTACGATGCAAGGAAACAGGAGAAGAGAAGACAATTCTCTTTGGCCTTACCGGAACAGGCTATTTTGATATGGTAGCTTATGAGCGCTATAACAACGGGGAAATGAATGATTATATCCCTTCAGACGAAGATCTGGCAAAAGGGCTTGCAGGCATCCCCAAATTCCCTGGGAATGAATCGTAATGTCATTTTCCCAGTGCTTTCTTGCGGTATTCGGAGGGCGAGAATCCTATCTGCTTGTGGAATAACCTGCTAAAATATAGAGGATTCTCATATCCGACGATCCGTCCGATTTCCGAAACGGAATAGGATGTCGTCTCTAGGAGCATTTGCGCATTCGTAATGCGGATGGAGACAATATATTGCATGGGCGTCGAGCCGGTATATTGTTTAAAATTGCGTATGAACCAACTGACGCTCATGCCCCTAGAGGCAGCATAATCTTCAATATGGATATCCGTATTATAGTTATCATTGAAATACTGAGCGGCGATATCCATTTCTGTATCCATGTATTCGTTTCTTAATTTGCGCTCTTTTGTGACTTTTCTATGGATTGCGATAAACAATTGTCTTAGCAGCAAGACCAACACTTCCTGATAATAAGGCTGTCGCCTTTGCAGTTCGGTAATCGTGCGTTTGAAAATCCTCGTATATTCCAACGAAGTGCCAACATAGAAAACGCGCATATCATCTCTGATCCCATAACTTCTTAGGATGTTCTTCACGTTATTCCCGGTGAAATGAATCCAATATACTTCGGTTTTATCTTTTCCATAATATTCATATTTCTGAAATTCTTTCGGGCGGTAGAGGACCATGTTCCCGGCTGTGACGATCGTATTGTTTTCTTCCTTGTCGAAATGAAAGTGAGCAATCCCCGCAGAAACATATAGAATCTGGTAATCGACCCGCCCGCGGGGCCGGTATGTCGGCAGCTTGGGATGGTTCTTTAAGCGATAAGTGCCACAGCTTCCTACGGCGAGAGGTTTGGTTTTGTCTTTTAAATCGATGAGCGAATAGTTTAAATAGCCGGCATTAGTGTACATGATGAAGCTCCTTTGCTTGTGGATTTTTTATAGTGTATCATTTTGTGCATGTTCTGTCTAATCGAATTTATAGCAATATATAGCCAGGGAACATATAATTACCTTACTAAGCGAGACCGGACATAAAAAAGGATGCCACATTCAGGAAATTTTAGACATATCTTGCAAGCAAAATATAAAGGAGGTAAGCACAATGGTTGTACCAAGGTTCTATGAGAATTTGAAAGTGCTGCATGACGGGGTTATGCCAGCGAGGTCGTATTATGTGCCGGCATCGAAGAGAATGGATGACCCGGTGGAGCAAAGAGAAGCATCCGATCGGCTGCAATGCTTAAACGGCAATTGGAAATTCAGGTATTATGAAAGCATTTATGATGTGCGGGAGGCTTTTTATGCAGTGCGATATGACGCCTCGGATTTCGATGAAATGAAAGTGCCGGGCGTATGGCAAATGGCGGGGTACGATAGCCATCAGTATTCGAATATCCGCTATCCGTTTCCTTTTGACCCGCCTTTTGTGCCGCATGATGTGCCTTGCGGGGCATATGTGCATCGTTTTAACTATCAGAAAGATGAAGACGCGCCGAAAGCCTATCTGAATTTCGAGGGCGTAGACTCGTGTTTCTATGTGTGGCTGAACGAGAAGTATATAGGCTATAGCCAGGTATCGCATGTGACGAGTGAATTCGATGTCACGCAAGCTCTTGTAGAAGGGGAGAATGTCATCGCAGTGCTTGTCTTAAAATGGTGTGACGGAAGCTATTTAGAGGATCAGGATAAATTCCGGATGAGCGGGATCTTCCGGGATGTTTATCTCTTGAAAAGACCGGAGCAGGCGGTCAGGGACTATCGGGTGAAAACGAAGGTAGAAGCAAAGTATGCAAGAATTGATCTGGAATTATCTTTTTTTGGGCAGCCTGTGGAAACGGTTGCCACAGTGTATGACCAAGAAGGGGAGTATGTGGCATCCGGGGCAATAGCAGAAGAGAACATGTTAGAGCGGGAAAAGATTTCCTTAGAGGTTTCGCAGGCACAATTATGGAACGCTGAAAGGCCGTATTTATATACGCTTATCATCGAAACGGAGAAAGAGACGATTACGGATTATGTAGGCTTTCGGACCATTAAGATAGAAGACGGCGTACTGCGCTTAAATGGACAGAACATAAAATTCCGCGGCGTCAACCGTCATGATTCGGATCCGGTCACAGGCGCGGCGATCAGCATGGAACAGCTTATGAAAGATCTGACGATGATGAAGCAGCATAATTTCAACGCCATCCGTTCAAGCCACTATCCCAATGCCCCGTATTTCTATCAATTGTGTGACCGGTATGGATTTATGGTCATAGATGAGGCAGATATGGAAGCACATGGGCCTGTTGGCATCTACTATAAAGAGGATACGGACAAATGCAGGTTCAGCCGCTGGAATGAGCAAATTGCGAATAATCCCGCTTGGAGAGACGCAGTCATGGATCGTATCCGTCTGATGGTAGAACGGGATAAGAACCGCCCGAGCATCCTGATCTGGTCTATGGGAAATGAGAGCGCTTATGGATGTATCTTTGAAGAAGCTCTCAAATGGACGAAAGGATATGACCCAGAGCGTGTCACGCATTACGAGAGCGCGCGATACCATGATGAAGATAATTCTTATGACTATTCGTTCCTTGATCTGTATAGCAGAATGTATCCTGCGTTAGAAGAAATAAAAGAATATTTGGAAAAAGATGGCAGTAAGCCGTTTCTCTTAGTCGAGTATTGCCATGCGATGGGGAATGGGCCAGGGGATCTGGAAGATTATTTTGAGGCGATCCAGGCAGATGAGAGAATATGTGGCGGCTTTATTTGGGAATGGTGCGATCATGCTGTGGCACATGGGAAAGCAGAGAATGGAAAAACGAAATATCATTATGGCGGAGACCATGGGGAGAAGATCCATGATGGGAATTTCTGTATGGATGGGCTAGTATATCCGGACCGGACGCCACACACGGGCCTTTTAGAATACAAAAACGTATACAGGCCGGCAAGAGCCGTCTCCTATGATGCAGAAAGAAAAGCAATAAAAATACACAATTACATGGATTTCTTGGATTTTAGGGATTATGCTGCCATCCGTTATGAAGTAAGCTGTGATGGCGTCTGCGTGGAGACGGGAGAAATACCGGGATTTTCCATTGCGCCACATGGTGAGGCGCAAGCTTGCCTGGATATCATTGTGCCCAATACCGGACGGGCTTATTTGAAATTGATCTATCAAGCAGCGGTAGCAATGCCATTGGTGCCAAAGGGACATGTGCTTGGTTTTGATGAGGTGCTTCTTAAGAATGCAGACGGCAGGAACCAGACGGCGCTAAAATGGATGAACCGGATCATGAATGAGGATGAGAAAATTGATGTAAAAGAAAACGACATGTCGGTAATCTGCAAAGGAAGAGGATTTACTTATAGATATGATAAAAGAAAAGGGATGTTCTCCCATATCTGCTATGCAGGACAAGAATATCTGCACCATCCGATGGAATGCAATATTTGGAGGGCGCTCACAGATAACGACATGTATGCCGGATTAGAATGGAAGCGGGCAAGATACGATGAGGCGTATACAAGAGCTTATGGTTTCGTGATCTGGCAGAGCAAAGATGAAGTGACGCTTTGCAGTACAATGGCAGTTTTGGCTGCGTCCGTCCAGAGAATGTTGTTTATGGAGGCGAAATGGAGCATAGATAAAAACGGGGCGATTAGCGTGACGATGCAAGTCAAACGGGACATGGAGTTTCCCGGTCTGCCGAGGTTTGGCATACGGCTCTTCTTGGGACAGGAGTTTAGGAACGTTTCTTACTATGGGATGGGGCCGATGGAGAGCTATTGCGATAAGCATCGGGCGTCAAGCCACGGCCTGTACCGGACAACGGTCGATAAGATGCATGAGGATTATATTCGCCCGCAGGAAAACGGCAGCCACTATGACTGTGATTATGTGGAATTATCGAATGGGAGGTACGGCCTTATGGTGGCATCCATGAGACCATTTTCTTTCAATGCTTCTGTTTATGCACAGGAAGATCTTGAAAGAACGGCACATCATTACCAATTGCAGGAGTCGGACAGTACGGTTTTGTGCATTGATTATGCAATGAGTGGCATTGGCTCTAATAGCTGTGGGCCGAAATTGCATCCGCAGTACCGTCTGGAGGAAGAAACGTTTGTGTTTGAGTTTATGTTGATTCCGTTTACGAAGCCGTCATAGCGGGAGCTTCGCAATCACCTGTCACAAATTAAAATACACCTTCCTGACAAAAGGCAAGCTTGCCGTCCAGCCAGATTCCTGTATTGACATGTTGCATTTCATGTATCTGTGGCTGCCGCTGATCTTGAACATCGTGATTATGCTCATCTTGTCTAAGATGAACGTAGAAGAGACGAAAATGAAGCTCAAACAAGAAATGGGGTGATCCGTTATAAGCTTATTATATTTTTGCAAATGAGAAAATGCTCACCAAATCAGAGCAGATCATAGACAGATGCTGCAAGGCGTGTGGAAGGGATATGGGGAGACCGTTCGAAATTGCTGATTAGAATAAATCCGAAGAAAGGAATGACATAGATGCATTTACAATATAGAGAAACTAAAGATTGGGTGATGTGTGCTAACAAGGAGTCAGGGCATGTACCGCCACATCTTCATGACGCACTAGAAATCGTATATGTCACAGAAGGAAGTTTAGAAGCAGGAGTCGGAGAAGAGCTATATCATATGGAGAAGGGAGACATGGCATTTATTTTCCCGCATGTCATACACCATTACCAAGTCTTTTCGAATGGGACAAACAGAGTATTTTATATGCAGATACCATCCTATATTTGCGGCGCTTTTATGGAGACATTGCAAAAATGCAAACCGAGAAGACCCATCATCAGCAGAGCGGGCATGGAAGATGAAGTGCTTAGCAGCCTATGGGAATTGTCCAGTACAGGCATGAAAGACATGGTTGTCGCGCAAGCCTATATGCAGATCATACTTGTGAAATGTCTGCCGATGTTGGAAATGACAGAGAAGGAAAACATGGGAAGCGAAGATATCATTTACAAGGTTGCATCCTATATTGCGGCAAATTTCCGGGATGAGATCAGCCTCACTTCCATGGCTTCGGACTTAGGCGTGAGCAAGTATGTTTTGTCTAGGGTTTTCTCGAAAATGTTCCGTTGCAATTTTAACCGCTATCTGAACGAAGCGCGCCTGCACTATGCCTGCGACCGTCTAGGCAATACGAACCGTACGATCACCCAAGTCTGTATGGACAGTGGGTTTGATAGCCAGAGGACATTTAACCGTGTATTTAAAGAACGCTACCGGATGACGCCGCGGGAATACCGCCAGGAATATCGGCAAGAATTTTGCTGATGCTATGACGCTCTTTTTTCCCTTTCTCTGATACGGCTGCGATATGGGCAAGCGGATGGCGGCTGTAGACATTTAGGTTGTCTTTCATAGTGGATGCGGATATAATGGAGTTAGTAAGTGACAGGAAGAAGCATGGAAATTTATAGCGGATTTCCAGGATATGACAGCCTGCGCCCCAAAAGGGACAGAATGAGGGAGCTTTATGGATCAGTTGAAAATGCGGACGGAAAGTCTGGCAGATAAGAACTTTGCGTTATTGCGAGAATTATTCCCGAACGTCTTTACCGAAAAGATTGTTGGATATGATGATAACGGGGATCCGATCGTGGAAAGAGGAGTGGACGCCGATTTATTGAAAGCAGAAATCGGCAATAACGTCATAGCAGGGAACGAAGAACGGTACACATTTACCTGGCCGGGGAAAAAGAAGGCAATATTGCTCTCCAATGAAGCAACGAGCGCTACTTTGCGCCCCGAGAAGGAGAAAAGCGTTGATTATCCTGAAACGGAAAACCTTTATATCGAAGGCGACAATCTCGAGGTATTGAAGATTTTACAGGAAACGTACCTTGGCAAGATTAAAATGATATATATTGATCCGCCGTATAATACGGGCAAGGATTCTTTCGTATACGATGACGATTATGCTGTTGGGAATGCCGCTTTTAACCGGATCAGCGGCAAATACGATGAAGACGGCAATGTGCTGTTTGACATGCGCGCCAATAATGAATCTAACGGAAGATATCATACGGACTGGCTGAACATGATCTATCCCAGGCTCAGGCTTGCCAAGAATCTGCTTTCAGAAGATGGCATTATCCTGATTAATATGGATGAAAACGAAATTACGAATCTCCAGAAGGTCTGTGCGGAGATCTTTGGCGAGCAAAATGATCTGGGGACAATCGTGTGGGATAAAAGGAATCCCAAAGGCGACGCCAGGGGCATTTCTGTACAGCATGAATATATTGTGTTATATGCCAGGAACCGGAATGCATTTTTAGAAAGCTGCCCGATGCAAAGGCCTAAGAAGAATGCGGCGCTTATGATGAAAAAGGCGAAGAGCGTGTTTGCCAAAATCGGGACTGGCTATACGCTAGAAGATGCAAATGAAGAATATGCACAATGGGTAAAAAGCCAGCCGGATTTTAGCGGGGGAGAAAAAGCCTATTGTAAAATTGATGAAAACGGAAACGTCTATAGGGGCGTATCTATGGCATGGCCCAATAAGAAGAAAGCGCCGGACGACTATTTCGTCCCTTTGCTCCATCCGGTGACAGGAAAACCATGTCCGTTGCCGGAAAGAGGATGGCGGAATCCAAGCGCGACCATGAAAGAGCTTTTAGAGAAAGGGTTAATCCTATTTGGTAAGGATGAATCTACGCAGCCGACCAGGAAGTATCTGTTAGCGGAGAACAGATATGAGAACATACCGTCGCTGCTTTATTACGGCGGAAGCGATACGGCGCTCTTAGAAGGCATGGGGATCCCGTTTGATACGCCCAAAGCGTTGGAGATATGCAAAGAGCATGTTCTGTCCTTTACCGGGAAGGAAGACATTATTTTAGATTTCTTTGCCGGTTCTTCTACGCTCGCACAGGCAGTCATGGAGGCCAATGAGGCGGAAAATGCGAGAAGAAAATTCATTATGGTGCAGATCCCGGAAGCATGCCACGAAGAGAGCGCCCTTTACCGCGCAGGATATCAAACGATATGCGAAGCGGGTGAGGACAGGATCAGAAAAGCAGGAGCGGCGATAAAGAAAAGAAAAGCCGATGTTGACTGTGGGTTCCGCGTATTGCGCTTAGCATCCTCCAATATGAAAGACGTCTATTACACGCCGTTGCAGACCCGGCAGCAGTCACTGTTTGCATTGGCGGATAATATCAAGGAAGGCCGTACGCCCGAGGATTTGCTATTCCAGGCGATGTTAGAGTTAGGCGTGCTGCTATCTAGTAAGATCGAAGAAAAGCAGATTGCAGGCAAAAAAGTATTCCATGTTGCGGACGGTCTCCTGTTGGCATGTTTTGACAATGCCGTCACAGAGGAGACTGTGAAAGCCATTGCGAAGAAGAAGCCGCAGTATGCGGTATTTCGGGACAGCGGCATGGCAAATGACAGTGTAGCGGCTAATTTCGAGCAGATCTTTAAGACATATAGCCCTAAGACAGTGAGAAAGGTGCTATAATATGCCTGCGCGATCGCATAAAGATAATGAAGGGCGTCTGCACTGCATGATTGCCGTATGGGCACAGGAAGGAAGAAAGGATAAGTGAAGCTTCATTTTCAAATACAACAGTATCAGACGGAGGCTGTCATGAGCGTGGTAGGCGCTTTTAAAGGACAGCCTTTTTCAGATGCGGCAACATATCAAAGAGACATTGGCCGGATAAGGATGGATAAGGCAGATAAAGATATATATGCGCATACAGCTTATTCCCAGGTTTCCTTGATCGAGGCAGCATCTGGCGCAGCGGGGCTCGAATTAAAAGAGGAAGATGATGTTACTGGCTATCGGAATGCCGCCATCGTATTGCCGGATACGGTATTGCTTGACAATATCAGAGAAATCCAGCAACAGAACAATATCAGGCGCTCGGGCCAGATCGCAGGGAACCTGGGCAGATGTTCTTTGGATGTGGAGATGGAAACCGGTACCGGGAAGACGTATGTGTATATTAAGACGATGTATGAATTGAACCGCCAGTACGGATGGTCAAAATTTATCGTAGTCGTGCCGTCTGTTGCGATCCGGGAAGGCGTTAAAAAAACATTTGAGATGACGCAAGAGCATTTCCAGGAGCAGTATGAGAAAAAAGTGCGGTATTTCGTATATAATAGCAATAACCTGAATCAGTTGGACGAGTTCTCGAGCAATACAGGCATCTGTGTGATGATCATTAATATGCAGGCGTTTAATTCCTCTATGAAAGAAGGGGGAAGGAGCAAAGAAGCACGCGTTATCTATGAAGAGAGAGATACATTTGGCGCGAGAAGGCCGATTGACGTGATACGTGCAAACAATCCGATCCTGATCCTGGATGAGCCGCAGAAGATGGGAGGGGATGCCACGCAGAAGGCATTGCAGAATTTCAATCCGTTATTTTGCCTGCATTATTCGGCGACCCATAGAGAGCATCACAATCTGGTATATGCGCTTGATGCGGTAGATGCTTATAACCAGAGGCTTGTCAAACGGATCGAAGTAAAAGGGTTTCAGGTGAAGAACCTGAAAGGCACAGATAAATACCTATATTTAGAGAACATCCTTGTCTCACCGGCTCATCTGCCGAAAGCGCGACTAGAGCTTGAGATCAGGCGGCAGAAGTCCATAAACCGGGAAATGAGAATAGTCAGTGTGGATGATAATCTCTATGAGATCTCAAAACATATGGAACAATACAAAGACTACCGTATCGCAGGAATTGACCCGGCAGCAGGTTCCGTTTCTTTTACGAATGGGGAAGTGATTTATAAGGGCGATATCGTAGGCGATATCTCGGAAAAGGACATGCGCAGGATACAGATACGGGAGACGATCATTTCTCATTTGGAGAAAGAGGAAGAGCTCTTTTATCGTGGCATTAAGACCTTATCCCTATTCTTTATAGATGAAGTCTCCAAATACCGTATGTACGGTGAGAACGGCGAGGAGCAGATGGGGGAATATGGGCGTATATTTGAGGAAGAATACCAGGACGTAGTAGCGCAATATAGGACGAAAGATAAGACGCCTTACCAGAAATATTTGCAGGCGATTACGCCCCAGTCTACGCATAAGGGGTATTTTAGCATAGATAAGAAAGGACGCTCTATAAACAGTGATGTCAAAGGCAATGCCAATTTGTCTGATGATATTTGCGCATATGATTTGATCTTAAAAAATAAAGAGCGCCTGCTTAGCTTTGAAGAACCTGTCAGGTTCCTTTTCTCCCATTCGGCCTTAAGGGAAGGATGGGATAATCCGAATGTGTTTCAGATCTGTACGTTGAAACATAGCGATAGCGCTACCGCGAAAAGACAGGAAGTAGGGCGCGGGCTGCGTTTATGTGTCAATCAGGAAGGGTTCCGTATGGATGAAGCAAGCTTAGGCAGAGAGCTGGTACATAAGGTAAATAGGCTTACCGTCATCGCCAGTGAAGGTTATCAGTCCTTTGCTGCCGATTTACAGAATAAGATCAAAGAGAGCTTATATGAAAGGCCAAAGAAAGCTGCCAAAGAATATTTTATCGGTCAGACGGTATGTGTCGATGGCGTGGCATGGAAATTGTCCTCTAAGCAGGCTTTTGCCATTTATAGATATCTCATCAAGAATGATTATATAGATGAGCAGGAACAGATTACACAAGAGTATCATGAGGATTTGAAGAACCATACGGTAGCGCCGCTCCCGGAAGAATTGCAGCCGGTAGCGGAAGGCATCCATCGGCTGCTTCAGAGCATTTTCGATGAAGCGATCATTAAGGAGATGATTGACAATGGCAATCAGACACCTATACAGGATAATGCGCTCAATGAAAATTTTGCAACAAAAGAGTTCCAGGCGTTATGGGAACAGATTAATCATAAGTATGCGTATACCACTTCTTTTGATAGCAATGAACTTATTGCCAGGGCAATTGCGCAAATAGACCAGGAATTGTTCGTCTCGTCGCTTCAATATACAGTAACGCGCGCAGAGCAGAAAGACGCTATGGATACGGAAATGGTTAAGAAGAATGATTCGTTTGGCGGCGTAGAATCTGCAACGGTTACGCTGCAACATTTGCCAACAGGACAGATCCCGTATGATCTGGTTGGCAAAATTGCAGAAGGCGCAACTTTGACCAGAAAGACGGCTGCCGCTATTTTACAGGGGATCAGCCCAGAGAAATTTGCCATGTTCCAAAATAACCCGGAAGAATTCTTAGGAAAGGCAATCAGGCTGATCAAGGAGCAAAAAGCAATTTTGATAGTAGAGAATATTTCCTATGAGCAGATCGCAGGCAAATATGACGATTCTATTTTCACGGAACAGAAACGAACCAGCTTCCATAAAGCATTTCGGGCGAAAAAACATATACAGGATTATGTATTTACGGATGGTTTTGCAGAAAATAGCGTTGAGTGCAGGTTCGCGAAAGAGTTAGACAGTGCAGAAGAGGTATGCGCATACGCGAAACTGCCAAGACGCTACTCGATTCCAACTCCGGTCGGGAATTATTCTCCTGATTGGGCGATCGCGTTTTATGAGGGCAGCGTCAAACATATTTATTTCCTGGTGGAAACAAAAGGGACGATGGAGAGCCTTGCGCTTAGGCCGATCGAGCAGGCGAAGATTGCCTGTGCAAGAAAACTCTTCAACGAGATATCAACAGAAGATGTTGTGTATCATGACGTGGACTGCTATCAGAGCCTGTTAGATGTGATGGATCATATCGGGAAGGCTAGTAGCAACTGTGCTTTTGCCAGGCAATCGCATAAGGGATAGGCACAATCTTTCTTCGACAAAATGTAAGAAATATGTTATGCTTGTATCGCACAAGACATGCAAAATGATGAAAGACGGTGAGCCTATGACAAATAAGAACAAATATCAATTTGATAGTAAGATCCATATATATCGAGCCACAAAAAGAATGACACAGCAAGAGCTTGCCGATCTGGTGGGTGTATCCAGACAGACAATTATGCAGCTTGAGCGAAATCGTTATAATCCCTCTATGCTGCTCGCATACAGTATCGCAAAGGTATTTGAAGTTACGATCGAGGATTTATTTGATTTTAAGGAGGAACATTAAATGATAGAATGGGTAAATAATTTATTTGACAGCAGGGTTTTTATGAAAATAAACGCAGGGCTTGGGTTCGTGCTTTTAGGATTTTTCATATTCTTCTATTTTACGAAAGAGGGAAAAGATGAAAGAGGACGAGGGCTTATTGCTACGGCTTCGCTGATTTCTTTTGCTATGTTGTTTGTCTTTTTAAATATTTACGCATATTTCTTAGTGTGGTCTATGGATAACATAGTCCGGTTAGCAAACGGGATACAGACGGTTTATACCCTGTTCCTTTTAACCGCTGATATTGCATTGTTGGTGTTAAAGAAAATCAGGTAACTTGCGCTACAGATCATATTCAGCCATGCTCATGATCCCCTAAATGAGTGTGGTATTTTTTTGATACTATATGTATGAAATACTTGACATCTATAAAGAAAAAAATTATATTATGTAGAGAAGTGACTTATACTTCACACCGATATAGGAGGCTGCATATAAAGCAACAACAAACTGGAATTTGTATTCTGAAATGATTCTTATTTAAAACGGGAGGAAACAAATCATGTATATTTATAAAACAGAACTCTTAATGGTAGGCACAAAATGGTTTTCCGACAAAGCGGATGAAAAAGACATAGCTCAATTAGACCAGTTAATTAACGAAAGATCCGCTAATGGGTGGGAACTTGTAACATACGATTATATGGCAACATCAGTGCAGGTTAAAGGGGGATTTGTCATTACCTTTAGAAAGCAACAGTAACCTTATATATAATATATATTATAAAAGACAAATCCAGTTTGTAGCACCATACGTTGTTTTTTTGTTGGGATTTGTGTAGTATAATCATTTTTAAATGTCGGCAGACCAAAGGAATGGCCTGCCGGCAGATTATGTACATGATAACAGAATAAGCCTGAAGGCTAATCCGATTAAGGGCAGGGAGCAAAAATGGCGTATAGGATATTGATTATTGATGATGATACCGAACTTCTCAAAATGCTGAAAAAATATTTTGAGCTAAAAAAATATGAAATCCTTACGGCAGAGAATGGAACAGAGGGGTTAAACAAAGTGAAGCTACAGCCGGATATTATATTATTGGATGTAAATATGCCGAAAATTGATGGGATAGAAGTATGCAGGAGTATACGGGATAAAGTAGACTGCCCTATTTTATTTCTGACCGCGCGGGTAGAAGAAGAGGATGTTGTGAATGGCCTTTCTTCGGGAGGCGACGATTATATTCTAAAGCCGTTTCGCTTGAAAGAACTTGAAGCAAGGATTATGGCGCATCTGAAACGGGAGGCGCGGCGTACGAGCCGGACAGCATGTTGCTTCCAGGGCGAATTGACGATTGATTATAAGGCAAAGACTGTGCAGGTCCATACAGATTATCTGGAACTGACAAAATTGGAATATGGTATCATGGAGTTTTTCACTATGCATCCGGGCATGGTCTTTGATAAGGAAAGAATATATGAGAAAGTCTGCGGATTTGATGCGGAAGGGGATAGCAGGGTAATTACAGAACTAGTCCGCAGAATCAGGAAAAAGCTCAAGCAATATACGCAAACAGAATATATAGAAACCGTATGGGGGATGGGATACCGATGGATAAAATAAGAAATCTTTCCGTGAGGAAAACGATCCTTTTATACATGATAATCGCTCTGTTTAGCAGCTTCCTTCTCTCGGCAGTCATTGGCAGGATTGCTGGGCGGATGCAGATGCATGTCTGGTGGCATTATGTGAATGAAGAAGATTATTTTAACATAATAGAGAGAGTAGGGGTTGGTTATGTAACGGATATTACAAGGCCAGAAGATTATGAGATGACTCGGTTAGATTATTTCGTATCAGAGGCTTGTGATTTTCTACAGACTTATGCCATACTATTGTTGTCAATGGCAGGAAGCTGTGTGGCAGTTTTTCTTTTTTATCGGAATAAGTTAAAAGAACCGATTGCAGAACTGGCTTTGGCGTCGCAAAAGATTGCCGGAAATCAACTGGATTTTCATATTACCTATGAAAACAAGGACGAAATGGGCGTGCTTTGCAAAGAATTTGAGCGGATGCGGGAGCAGCTTGCCATCAACAATCAGATCTTGTGGAGAACGATTGAGGAGGAGAAAATGCTGCGGGCGGCAATTGCGCACGATATACGTTCTCCGCTATCTGTATTGAAAGGATATCAGGAAATGTTAGCGGAGTATCTGCCGAGTGCGGATCTTAATATGGAACAGGCAATGGAAATGCTGGCAGAGAGCGGACATCAGATTGAGCGCATGGATGCTTTTGTGGAAGCGATGCGGAAAATGAGCAGTTTAGAAAAAAGGGAACTGATTGCGGGGGATATTTCTCTTGGACAATTAGAGAAAGATATCCGGGCAGAACTTGCCATTTTGGAAAAAGAGTATGGGAAACAATGTATGTTACAAGTGTTAGAATCAAGGGGAGGATTTAGAGGGGATAAAGAAATTATTTTGGAGGTAGTGGAGAATCTGCTATCAAATGCCCTACGTCATGGAAAAGAGCGAATCACAATTATGGCAAAGGCCGAATATGCGCAGTTAACGATCAGCGTCAAAGACGACGGCGATGGATTCCGGGAAGAGACAGAGAAAATTACGGAAGCGTTCTACGGGAGGAATGTAAAAGACAGCCTCAAACATGCAGGAATTGGAATGTATATCAGCAGGCTGTATTGTGAAAAGCATGGGGGAAAATTAGTTCTGGGAAATGATGAAGAGGGAGGAGCTGTGGTAACAGCAATATTTCGTCGGATTGCATAAGCGATCCGGCGTTTTTTCTTTTCATTGTCTTTGTGTTGTGATTCCTCTTTTACAATAGGATCATTAAGAATAAGGAGGCAGAATTATGTGGTCAATTTTGAAAAGAGAGGTAAAAAATTATATGAAAATCCCTCTGTTCTGGATGGGCATTATCATTATTATTTTCATGCTGTTCCAAAATGTAAAGCCCTATCTGGACATCCATTATCTCGCAGAAGGGGAAACCATTGTCAATGATTATCCCACAACGGTCCATTATGGAGACGTGTATGAGGGATATGTGCCGACAGGGGAAGCGCAAAGGAGGAAATTATGGGAAGAACGGATAGGGGAAATCTTAATCTCCGAATTTGAGATGGATGATGCAGGGGCGCAAGCTATTCTAGATGAAATGAAAACGATGGATATTATGGAAGCTTGCGCATATCTGGACAGATATGGATTTTGCAATGCATATTACGAGTATGTAAATACAGCATATCTGAAAGCTACGCCCGAGGAAATCAATGCTTTTATTGCAGAAAAATTGGAAAATAGGACATTTTCGTATTATTTCTCAAGAAAGTTTGCAGATTTTGCAGGACTTTTTATGGGATTTTATGCAACTGTTTTATTATCCGTTCTATTCCTACAGGATACGAGGAGGAATACCTATGAGCTTCTTCATACCAAACCTGTCAGCGCAGGAGAATATCTATTGGGCAAAGTGGGAGGCGGATTTGCAGCCTGTCTGATAGTGCTTGCAGTTTTAAACCTGACATTTTATATTTTATGCTTGGTATCAGCGGGAAACAGTGGATTGGAAGTACGTTTGCGTGATTTTCTATTGGCAACGGCTTTCTATATCTTACCGAATATGTTGATGGTGGTCAGTGTCTATAGCCTGATTTCATTAGTATTGAAAAACCCGTTGCCCGGGGTGCCGCTTTTGCTTCTCTATATCGTGTATTCCAATATGGGAGGCAGGAACGCAGAAGGCATTTATGGATATTATGGCAGGCCGTTAGCGATTATGGTGCGGTTTCCGGGAACCTTTTTTGATACTGCCCCTCCGCCAATGATATTGCTGAACCAGAGTTTCCTGATAATAGCCGCTATAGGTATCATCATTCTTTCGATGCAGATATGGAAAAGGAGGCGGACATATTGATACATGAAATGAAAATTGCCCTTCCAGTCCCAAAACAAGCCTATGCGATATTTTTCGTTGTGATATTAAGCCTCGTCAGAGGGGTATCTTACTCTACTGAAATAGGAATTGCGTTAGAAGCGCCTATGGCGATACTTGCCTTAACGTTCTGTGCAGATGCCTATACGCAGGAAATTACGAGCAAGCGGTCAGAGATACAAAGGCTGTGCCCAAGGAAAAAGAGAATGCAATCTATATACAAGAGAATCATGATACAGGAAATGTTTCTGTTAGCTGACGCGGCCGTTGGATATGGATTGTTTTTCCTGTTCCAAAATCCCAGATTAGGCAGAACGGGGCAAGAGAGCCTGGAAAGTGAAATATGCCAATTTTTCGTATATTTTGCGGCGATCATTGTCACGCTTGGCTTCTGGGGCCTTTTATCAAATCTGCTTTCCTGCCTGTTTCGGAATATGTGGGTAGGAATTGGCGGTGGCCTGATGCTGTGGCTGATTACAAATTCCAGCATTGGCGAGAGATATTTCGGAGCATGGAACTTATTTTCCTATTCTTTCAGGACATTAGAGGACAACAACGATTTTAGCTGGCTATATGGGAAAATGGTATGTATCTGTATTGGAATCCTGGCGATGGCGACATTGCCCAAAATCATTGAGAAAAGAGGTTAAGGCTATGGGAATTAAGATAGAAGATTTGACAGTGACATTCAAGAATAAAGTAACAGCAATCAATCATGCCGATTTGGAAATTCCCCAGGGAATTTTTGGGTTACTCGGGGAAAACGGGGCGGGAAAGACAACACTGATGCGGGTGCTTACCACTGTGCTATCGCCAACGAGTGGAACAGTAACCTTAGACGGAATCCCCTACAGAGAGAAGAATTTTGAGAAAATACAGAAGAAAATAGGATATCTGCCACAGGAGATTGACCTCTATCCAAGCCTGACAGTACAAGAATGCTTAGAATATATGGGGGACTTATCGGGTATATCCAAACGGACAGCGAAAGAACGCATCGGATATTATCTTGAAAAGACAAGCCTGTCAGAGCATCGTAGGAAGAAGATGAAACAATTATCAGGCGGCATGAAACGCAGAGTCGGTCTGGTACAGGCGCTTTTAAATGAGCCGGCATTTTTAATTGTCGATGAACCAACAACGGGATTAGACCCTGAAGAACGTATCCGCATCAGAAATCTTCTGGTTGACTTTTCGGAAGGACGCACTGTTTTATTTTCGACCCATGTAGTAGAAGATCTGGTAGCGACCTGCAATCAGCTTGCAGTGATGAAAAAAGGGAAATTCCTTTATACAGGGAACATGAAAGAGCTGTTGGAACAGGCAAAAGGGCATATCTGGATTTGCAGAGCAAAAGATGAAACAATGGCGAGAGAAGTGGAAAAGACGTATCATATTTCCTCAAAACAGTATGTAGGGGACGAATTACAAATGAAAATAATCAGTGAAGCGCCGCCACAAATTCCATGCAGCGCCTGTGAGGCAACACTTGAGGATGCTTATATTTATATTGCGAACCAAGAATAGTGTGGTCCTTGGCCCGGATAAAAGTTCTGTTTGCAACTTGGAGTTGCCAAAAAGCACTTTAATGTTGGTGGTAAATAGTATTTATGTTTTGTATAATACTAATTAGGTGATTGCGAAACTAGGTTTTGAGAAGCAGGCGCTGTACAAAATAGACAAATCGTCGCAGGGCCGCTTTCGCTACATTGGCACTCGTAGCGGCACATAAGACGCTACAATACAGCGTCTAAGTGCCGACGGTGCCAAAGTACCCTGCTCGTGATCTTGTCTATTTTGCACAACTAGGTTTTGAAAAATAGGAGTTTCGCAATCGCTTAAAAAATACAAATGAATGAAAGGAGGCGCAACAATGAAATTATCTGAAAAAATTATAGAGCTAAGAAAAGCAAACGGAATGACGCAAGAAGAACTGGCATCAATATGTAATGTTAGCAGGCAATCCATCTCTAAATGGGAAGCTGATATTGCATTGCCAGAGACAGAGAAACTATTGATACTCGGAGAAACTTTCCAGGTGTCTATGGATATTTTGTTAAAGGATGAATTGACATTAAGTGAGGTTAAAGATATTCATGGCTGTGGCAATAATGCAATTCAGAAGAAAAAACGGGAGTTGTATGAGGGAGTATTGATCAAAGAAAGCATAGTGGATGATCGTATCATTGATTATCTTAATATTCATAAAATTGAATTGTGGAATACGGATGGGAAACCAAAATATTGGACTGTATTGTTTTTTACATGTGACCGGAGAGACTTTCCGGAACAAATTTCAAAAGTCATGCGATCTGATCCTGCTACAAATGAGAATTGGTTCGTTGATTTTAAGGCAGGTAACGAAAAATACATTGTGTTGAAAGACAGGATTTTAAAATATCAGATTGGAAACCGGACCGAAAAAGAAGCTGTGTGCAATGAGTGCAGGAAGCTAGGCATTTCCAATGAGCAGATGAATTGGCCAGAATAGGAGTGAGAAAGAAATGAATAAAGGAAAAGAGGCATTTCATAACAATTTATATGCGCTGAGGCTAATGTGGCAGATCTGTCCCGGCCAGGTTTGGCATAAGGCTGTTACCCGGTTCTTAGGATATTTTGAGTGGTTATTTTACAGTGCCTTTTTTATGCGTTTTGTGATTAAGGCATTGGAAACGGAGCAGGAATTTTCTGCGATCATGATATTCATCGGGGCTACGGTGGCCGTATTTGCAGGTATCTCCTTCTATTACAGCTATGTGAATGGGATGGTGATACCTGTTACAAGCATTATTGTGAACAGGGAACTGAGCAAAAAGCTGTTTCGAAAGGCCAGGAATGTGGAATTGTCCTGCTATGAAGATCATGAATTTTATAACAAATATACGCTGGCCATGGAGAAGGCGGATGAGCGGCTCATAGAAACGGTGGATGTTATCTGGGGTATTGTATTTGGTGTGACAGCGTCCGTCGCGGCATTTCTTTTTCTTTTCGAAGTGGACAAGTATGCGGTGCTGTTTGTAGGATTCCCGGTTCTTGGAAATTTTTGTTTCAATAAAGTATTGGGTAAGATTGACTTTGAGCGAAACAAGGATATGGTTCCCTATAACCGTAGAATAGCGTATGTAAACCGGGTCATGTACATGACAGACTATGCAAAGGAAATACGCCTGACCAATGCTTTTGCATTAATGCGGAGAAACTATCGGGAGGCCGTACAGGGACTTATGCAGTGTGCTCATAAGTATACGAAAAAAGGGATGATTTTCCACTGGCTGCGTGTCATATTTACGTTTAGCTTTATTTTTGAAGGATTATTGATCTACGGAGCTTACAGGGCTTTGGTAAGCCATACGATTTCGTTAGCGGAGCTTTCGGTAATTACCAGTATGATGGTCTCTACTACATGGATATTAATCGGGTTTACGGAATCTTTGATGAAAGGTTTTAAAAACGGGCTTTTTGTGTGGAATCTGCGTACTTTTCTGGAATATGAGGAAGCAATACCGGAGGATTACGAAGGGGAAGACCCAGGCAAAGAAATTCAAAGCATTGCGTTTCACAATGTGAGCTTTTGTTATAAAGATAAACAAGTGTTACATAATCTATCTTTTGAAATCCGCGGAGGTAAAACTTATGCTCTGGTAGGACATAACGGAGCGGGAAAGTCAACCATTATTAAGCTGTTAATGCGCTTTTATGACCCAACGGAAGGTGAGATTTTCTGTAACGGCAGAAACATTAAGGAGTACAATCTACAAAAGTACAGAGCGTTATTTGCAACGGCTTTTCAGGATTGCCGCATCTTTTCTTTGTCTGTATTGGAGAATGTGCTGATGCAGAAAGAGGAGGAAGGCGACAGAGAACGTGTAGAGGAAGCTTTACGGCTGGCTGGCGTATATGATAAGGTCATGTCGCTGCCAAAGGGTATGGATACGGTTTTGACGAAGGAATTCAGCGAGGATGGCGAGGTGCTCTCCGGTGGCCAGTACCAGAAAATCGGTGTTGCCAGAGCCTTTGTGAGACAATGTCCTATAAAGATATTCGATGAGCCATCCAGCGCATTAGATCCTATTTCGGAGTATCAGTTATTTGACAATATGTTGAAAAGCAGTAAAGAAAAGACGGTATTGTTCATTTCCCATAGATTATCCTCCGTCCAGAATGCAGATTGGGTGTTCATGCTGGAAAACGGAACGGTCCAAGAAGAAGGAACTCATTACATGCTGATGAAACGGCAAGGCATCTATGCGGATATGTATAAAAAGCAGGCAGAGAATTATCTGGCAGTATCATCTACGGAAATAGACAAGGGTATTTTTGCCTGTGTCTCAAGTTTGCAGGCTATGGAAAGGCATGGTTATAATTATGAAAAAGGTGTTAAGTAATCATTTGTTTCTTTGGCGGCTTTGCTTCCGTACCGCTCCGGGATTTATGCTATATTCTATCTATGATGCATTTAGGAACCAGTTTCTTATCTTTTTGGAACATACAATAGCTGTCCGTTATGTATTACGATGTGCAGAATATGGGGAACCATTTTATAAGGCATTTATCGTAGTAGGCCTCGTCCTATTGGCATATATGGCGGCAATTATACCGGATGGATATTATATTCATAACCTGTCATTGCGTGCAAAACCGAAACTCTATCAGGCATTAAAGGAGCAAATGTATCATAAAGCAGCAGAGATTGACTTGGAATGCTATGATGAACCGAACTATTATAATGAGTTTGTTTTGTCTGTATCCGAAGCCGAGAATGCAATTGAACGTTTTCTGGCGTTGCTCAATTCCTTAATACAAAGCGTTACAATAATGCTGACAACGGGAGTATTCTTCCTCGTAACGGATGCTGTGGGAATTTTATTCGTATTGGTGTCCTTTGTGCTTAATTTTATGTTTGCAAGGGTATTGAATAAGTTAAATTACGAAGTGCGGATGAAAACAAATCCATTGGAACGTAAGCGAAACTATGTCGGCCGTATTTTTTATCTGAGCGATTATGCCAAAGAACTGCGCTTATACCCGCGGACGGCGGATATTTTGGAGCAGGGCTTTGTGCAGGCGAATGGGGAAATGATTAACGTGCAGAAAAAGGCTTGCAGGAAACGTACAGGCCTGCATTTTGTACAAGGGTATTTAGCCGGAGATTTCATTTTAGACGGACTTTATATAACGTACTTACTATTTCAGGCAGCAGTGTTACATACCATTGATTACAGCAATGCGGTAGTTTTGTTTAACCGTACGAACAGTCTGCGGAAAGGCATGAAGGGTTTTGTCGATGCGGTGCCTAAGGCAGGCGAAAACAGCATGTACATTGACAAGATCAGAAGTTTTCTGATGTATGAGCCGAAGATTAAGCATGATGTGGGAGAAAGCTTACCTAAAGAGCCGGGGACAATACGTTTTGAACATGTCAGCTTCCGCTATACGGAGGATTCACCGGAGGTGCTGAAAGATATTACCCTACAGGTAAATTCCGGTGAAAAAATTGCGATTGTAGGTTATAACGGTGCTGGTAAGACAACGCTTATTAAGCTGTTGATGAGGCTGTATGACCCCACAGGCGGCAAGATTCTCTATCATGATAAAAATATAACGCAGTACAATTTGAGTGACTATCATAAACGTTTTGGCGTAGTCTTCCAAGATTTCAAGATGTATGATGCATCTCTGATGGAGAATGTTGTGCTGGATGACATAGAGAACGTGAAAAGAGAAGAGGCGGCAGTCAAGCAGGCTCTTTGTAGCAGCGGTTTTGGTGAGCGCTTGGAAACACTTCCAGAAGGATTATATACATCAATTACCTCAGAGTTTGATGAAAATGGCGTGAACCTGTCCGGTGGAGAAAGCCAGAAGGTTGCCATAGCCAGAGCCTTCTACAAGCAGGCAGACATTTTGGTTATGGATGAGCCTTCTAGCGCACTGGATCCGATTGCAGAATATAATTTGAATAAAGCAATGCAGGATGCGGCACGAAATAAGACGGTATTCTATATTTCCCACAGGCTATCGACTACGAGAGATGCGGATCGCATTATCATGTTGGAAAAAGGCGAAATCATAGAAGAGGGAACCCATGAGCAGCTTTTAGCGCAAAACGGAAAGTATGCAAAGATGTGGCATGTGCAGGCTGGTAAATATTTGTTCTATGGACTAAATCAAGAAAACCGTTAAAACCGCAAGATAGATGAAAAGAAGAAAACAGCGTGTTTGCTTAAAATCAAAAAACCTCAAATATTGACTTCAAGAGTTCCTTTCTATATAATACTAGGCTAGATGGCAGGAAACTGCTATATGGAATTATTTTTTAAGAGGTTGCAGATATGTTTAAGATAGCAATTTGTGATGATGAAGAAATATTTATCCATACATTAAAAGAAAATTTAGATAGATATGCTGCGGATACCGGAGTGGAATTTTGTTGCCGGACTTATGCTGACGGAAGTGAGCTGCTTGCAAAGTATCAGCC
>CAJTSL010000018.1 GCA_910578845.1 uncultured Lachnospiraceae bacterium | reverse complement strand
TATTGTCACATATTTTGCCGCTATAGTCGAGGTACGCACTATCTACCGTTTACAAACATAGTTACATTATAACATGTAACGGAGAGAAAGATGGTTGTCGTTAGCCATCTTTTTTTCTGTTTTTAAGATTCAGGGACAGGTGTAACTTTCACAAGTCGCACCTGCCCCTGTTTTGCTTAGGGCTTTCTATTTCCCGACAGCCCCTTTTGCGATCATGAACGTTCCTACATTGCTTCTGCGGATGGTTCTTGCCCTACAGGATATTCTACGACATAGAAATCATAAGCATTGACGATAGTTGTTTTGCAAAAGGAATCTTTTCTTTTGAAGTTCCTGCTGTAGTTGGCGTGTACATGCCCATGAAAGAAGAACTTTGGTTCATATTTTTCCATCAAGGTCCGGAAGATTTCGAATCCGCGGTGTGGCAGATCTTCCATATCGTTGATATGGTAGGCAGGCGCATGGGAGACTAAAATATCAAAACCTTTATGCTTCCATAGCTTATACCAGAGCTTCTTGACCCGGTGGCGCATTTTCCTCTCGGTATATTGCCCTGCGGAACCCGGAATGTATTCCATGGAGCCGCCTAAGCCCAGGATGCGGATGCCTTCATAGACATAGATGTCATCTTCGATGCAGATGCATCCTTCCGGTGGCTTCTCATCATATTTGTTATCATGGTTCCCTCTGACATAAAGCAGAGGGACATTGCAAAGCGTGACAAAGAAAGATAAATATTCTGGGGGCAAATCCCCGCAGGAGATGATCAGGTCAATGTCTTTGACGCGTTCCGGCTCATAATAATCATATAAGAATTTTGATTTGTGGTCGGCGAGAAGCAAAATGTTGATGTTTTTATTTTTCGGTGTTTGGTTCATCTATTTTAATGCCCTGAAGCTGTACCAGCGCCAGAGCTTCCTCCGTTAGTTCTTCTAATTCAGGGATGCGCCCTATGACATTTTCGGCAAGCCAGTCCATGGTAATGATTTCTTCCGGGCTAAGGCTTTGTCCTTTCTCACATCGGATAGTGCCATCCTGTGCGTATATCGGGCCGTCAAAGGGCTGGAAAGCGCCCGCTCGGATAGAATTTTTCAAAAACTCAATCAATCTATGCGTTCCGTGCGGCATATCTTTGGAACAAATCACGTCTATTACGTCTGCCGACATCCCCCACCAATAATTAACGGCTTTTTTGCCTTTTTGGGCATTGGCTTCTGCATTACCGCTACATATATTCTTGATGATCCGTTCGTAGAACTTTCCCCAATGCCAAATTGGAGTTGCTAAATTTTCCAGGGAACCATCCTCTTGCTTGGCATATAGGCCATAAGCCCTCGAAGCATGTTCAGGTGTGATCATATCACTGTCAGAGACAAAAACAATGCCGGCCTGTTGCAGCCGTTCCCGGGCATTTTGGCCTTTGACCTTTGACCATTCCAGATGGATTTCTATGAAAGGATTGATCATTTTGGCACCTAAGGCAAAGGCATTAATATTGGATAATGTCCCATAAATCGGATAATCTGCTACATATCCTAGCTTGTCAGTCCGTGAAAGGGCAGCGGCAATCGCACCCATGAGGAATTTGGACTCATACATTCTGGCATAATAAGTGCAAATAGAAGAATAAGACATTTTAATCGAACAATTATAGATTTTTACTTTTGGGTGCAAAACAGCAGAGCGGACACTCTGGTTCACCATTTGCGTAGCGGTAGTGAAAATCAAGTTGCATCCCGAAGCAATTGCCTGCTCAATCGCATTTTCGACTTCGGCATCGGTATCGGCCTTGTCAAATGCCATTGTCTCTATTTTTCCCTCATATGCCTGTTCAATATACATCCGTCCTAATTCATGGGAATATGCCCAACTGGAAGTATCGGTTGTCTTGGTATAAATAAATGCAATTTTCAGATTTTCCGGCGTTATTGTGCCTGGGGAAATCAGGCGGCCAAGAATCGAAGACTTTGTCTCTTCGGGATTCTGGATTAACTCTACCTGATTGCCTTTATCGGCAAGCGTGATCTCCGTCCACATCTTCTGGAGCGCTTGTAACATTTCGTGATCGGTTTCGTTCTGTACTTGTTCGTAGCCATAAATTTCAATGTAGAGCAGAAAAGCATCGGAAACAGTTAAGTCCAGCTTTTCGCCGTGCGCTTTATGGAAAGCGATCGAAAAATTATAATAGGCAGAGTGCAGCGTCATCCGGTCATCGTCGTCCCATGGCTGATCGTCTTTTTTGCCCATGAGTTTTAACAGTTTCTTATAACTGCCTTCTTTTGTGAACCAGACGTCATAACTTTGGGAGACTTCATAAAAATCCAGAAACTCATAATAGAGACGGTTTTCTTTCTCTTCGCTTCTTCTGGGCACCAGACGGGTAACCGTTCCGGGAATGCTGTATGTATGCAGATGCTTCATGACACTGACGCGCTTATTGCCTTCCTGTACGTAAAATTGATTCATGAACTCATATGCAATGATAGGATCACGGATGCCATCTTCGACCTGGTGCGCATAAAGAGACAGCCATTTCATGCCAAATTCCGAATCTTCCGGAAGCAGCGGCATGAAATTATTAGCAAAAGCGTTTGTCCGACCGGCTGTTTTGGTCCCAATGATTTTGGAAAGCGGAATGTCCATGATGCCAAGATTTTCAATTGATGCGACTTCTGTATAAGATAAAATATCATCCAGTACTGGAAGATAGGGATATTCTCCTCTGGTGAGCGCGGCTTGATAGCTTCTGCGTCCCTGTTTGAGCGCTATTGTATATTCAGTTGATGCCAAGGCTGTATCCTCCTTTTCGGGTGAGCGTATTTTGGGTTCTATTTTGAACTTATTTTGGTCTCAGTTTTTGATTACAGCTCTATCTTATCATTTCGGAATAAAATTGGAAAGATGTTTTGCATATTTTTGGGAATTAGATAGTGACATGCTCCGACATGTATGATATAATGCTCATAAATTATCAAAGAAAGGAGAGGAAGATCATGACATTGACAAAGGAAGACCTGCTGGCGCTTTCAGAGATGTTCGAAACAATACTGGATGCTAAGCTAGACGCTAAATTGGATGCCAAATTAGATGCTAAGTTCAAGTCAGAGCTACAGCCGATAAAAGACGATTTGTCAGACATGAAGCGGGAGATCGGGAACTTGTGGATTGCGGTAACGGATGTAAAACAAGATGTCGGGAACTTGTGGGCTGTAGTAACAGGTATGAAGCGGGATATTGTAGATTTGCAGATTACAGTATCAGACTTGAAGGATAAGGTATCAGATTTGCAGATTACAGTATCAGATTTGCAGGTTACAGTATCAGATTTGCAGGTTTCAGTAGCAGACTTGCAGGATAAAGTATCAGATTTGCAGATTACAACAGCAGATTTGCAGGATAAGGTATCGGATTTGCAGATTTCAGTAGTAGACTTGCAGGATAAAGTAGCAGAGCTGGGTGATGGACAGGCTGAAATCCGGCATAAAGTCACCGTTATTATGCTTGAGAATGAGAACTTTATCAAACCGCAGATTCGGTTGCTGGCAGAAAACTATGTTCCGGTAGCAAAGCGATATGAAAGCGCGTCAGAGCATATTGAAGAAATGCAGACGGATATTGATATGATGAAAAAGGTCATCACAGAACATTCTGAATCACTTCAAAGATTGGCGTAATTTATTTTCTGCTTATAGATTTTACAGGATATCGTTAGCAGAAGCATTGCGTTAATTTCTAATTGAGATGCATTCTCATGCACGTTGATTTCGAATCACATAAAACCTGTCTAAGGGTTAAATGTGGGAAAATACATCTAGTCAAATCACGATTTAATTTATTCTGCGAATTGGAAGGTGATTTTGTAAGGATGTTTACAGATTAAAATGAAATACGTGTGTTATTTATTTGTTTCCTTAGTGTAGTGAAAATATTATTTTGTATTTGCCATAAGATGATATAATAAATGGGATGATATTAAATCTGGAATTAATATATAGATGATCTAGAGGCAATATCATTCCACTTTATATCACTAAGATTTCCTTGCACTTTTATTGTAAATGGACTATTATCATGTATGTCATATATGTTAAGATCATGTATGTCAAATGTATGTGAAGTAGAATAGTTCATAGAAATGGAGGAAGCGTATGGACGGTAATCAAGAACAAACAAATAAAACAACTGTTATGGCATCCCGGGAAGAGAGAATGGCATCGGCATCCATTGGTAGTCTGGTAGTAAGCATGGCAGTTCCCGCGATCTTGGCACAGTTGATCAATATTTTATATAGTATTATTGACAGGATCTATATCGGGCATATGAAAGGCGTGGGAGCGGCAGCGTTGACAGGTGTGGGCGTTACGTTCTGTATTACGGTATTTATTTCGGCCTTTTCTGCTTTTATCAGTAATGGGGCGGCACCTCTTGCCGCTATCTGGCTAGGGAAAAAGGACAGGGAACATGCGGAGAAGATATTAGGTAATAGCGTAACATTCCTGATTATTTGTACCGTTGTCCTGATGGCATTTTTCTATGCTTTTCAAAAGCCACTGTTATATATGTTCGGAGCCAGTGATGCGACGATTGGTTATGCGGTTTCCTATATTTCGATTTACTTAATTGGGACTATTTTCGTAGAACTTGCGTTGGGGTTAAATTCTTTCATTATTTGCCAGAGCCAGTCTAAGACAGCGATGTATTCCGTGTTAATTGGGGCAATAGCGAATATCATATTAGATCCTATTTTCATATTTGCCTTTGGGCTCGGAGTGAAAGGCGCTGCAATAGCGACTGTTATTTCACAGGCGTTGAGCGCAATATGGGTAGTAGGTTTTCTGCTTGGGAAAAAGACTTCTTTGAAAATCCGTTACAGATGTATGAAATTGGAGAAAGGCATTATTTTCAGTATTTTTTCGTTGGGGATCTCTCCGTTTATCATGCGTGCGACAGAAAGCTTTATTAGCATTGTGCTAAATCATGGGTTACAGGCTTATGGCGGGGACTTGTATGTTGGCTCTTTGACGATTATGCAGAGTGTCATGCAGATCTTTTCGGCGCCAATTGGTGGATTCACCCAAGGGATATCACCTGTTATTAGTTATAATTATGGGGCGGGTAATTTTGCCAGAGTGAAAGAGGTTTATCGTTGGATGATTGGCGCCTGTTTCGTGTTCATGCTTCTGGCAACAGCTTCTACGATTATGTTTCCAGAGTGGTATGCGTCTTTCTTTACAGAAGATGTAGAACTGATCGCCTTGGTGGGCAAGACAATGCCGGTCTTTATGTTTGGTATGTTGGTTTTCGGATTGCAAAACGGGATCCAGCCTACGTTCCTTGCGTTAGGACAAGCGAAAATTTCGCTATTTATTGCAGTTTTTAGGAAAATCATTTTGTTAATCCCGCTTGCGATTATCCTGCCACGGTTTTTTGGCGTTATGGGCGTTTATTATTCTGAGCCTGTGTCCGATATTATTTCGGCGACTACAGCGACGGTTCTGTTCGTCTTAAATATCCGGAAAATGTTGTCTAAAGAAGCGTTGGCAAAGATTACATAGGGATATTGCAATATGAAAAGTAAGGGATAAGATGTTATTTGGATGTTTAGATACGATAGATTTTTAGAAAAGTACTTGCATATAGCCATTGAATTGATGGGGATTGTTATGATAGGAGAGATAGGAAATTGAAAAGGAATGGGATGGTAGATATTTATCGTCTGATATTTATCCTTTTAATTATGACACATCATTTGTATATAAGCGGCCCGTTTGAAAGTGCCTGGATCTATGTAGAATTCTTCTTTATTCTTACGGGTTATTACACGATGAAACATTATGCAGGAAGAGAAGAGGCCTCTTTTGAAGATAGGGCTCACGAAGCGATTGCATATACTTTGCGGAAATTTAAGCGGATTATGCCTTACGTTGTTATCGCGGTATTACTGGAATATGGCTGTGACTACATAGTAGACTATTTGGAAACAGGATCTTTAGGAAAGCGTTATATGCTATTCATGATGGAAAATATGATTTACGAGGTTACGCTTCTTTCCTCAAGTGGGTTAGCATGGACGAATCTTTCGCCAATATGGTATTTATCAGCTATGTTCTTGGTTTTCCCGCTTTTTACGCTTATGTTATCCTGCAAGAAAATGCATAAATGGTACCTGGGGTATCTGTCATGGGTGTTAGCAGTGCTTTACTATGGGTATGTTGGGGTTATTGGTAAGCGGGACTGGCCGCATGATCTTCTGCGGGCATTCGTTTGTCTCTGGTTAGGTGTTTTTGTCTATGGCCTTAGTGAAGTGATTCAGAAACATAGGAGAGGAAAATGGTTTACATTAGCGGTTACCTTGCTTGAAGCAGGATGTTTTGCACTGACCATCTTCTGCACAGGTTATAATACACAAAACAATAAACTGATCGTTTTCGCTTTTGTTATTGGGACTGCTGCGCTTGTTTCCAGATGTAGCTATACAGCTAAGCTGAAAGGATCTCGTATAATAGGTGAGCTAAGCATGGTGCTATTTCTGATGCATTGTCCTGTTAAATCGATCCTAAAATGTGTGATGGAGGAAGCATATTTGTCCAGGAGCGGCATCTTGCTGTATTATGTGATTTCGATTTTGTTTAGTGTTTTATTATTATGGGCCGGGAAGAAAATAGAAACGAAATGGGATAGGGAAATTTTTTGAAAAGTATATTGACACTGTTTTGGGGATATGATAGTCTGGTGACAAGTTAAGAGGGAGTAGTTATCATGCGTAGGCAACATACCCTGGCAGTAGCCATGTTTGCGCATCTTTCAGTTTAGGCAGAGAATTGCCGTGATGGGAATCTGGGAGTACGAGACTTTTAGCACGAAAGTGTTAGAAGTCTTTTTTTCGTATTTCGACCGGATTTGGCAATTGCCAGGCTAGGATATCAGAAAAAGGAGGAAGACGAAAATGAGTGTAGCGGTTCAATTATTGTTCTTGGTAGTAGGTTTTGTCATGTTAGTGAAAGGGGCTGACTGGTTCGTGGAGGGCGCTAGTAAGGTAGCAGAGAAGTTCGGGATCCCGCAGCTTGTCATCGGATTGACGATCGTAGCGATGGGGACTTCGCTGCCGGAGGCGGCTGTCTCTACGTCAGCGGCGTTGAAGGGAAGCGCAGAAATTACAATCGGGAACGTAGTAGGCAGTAATATTATGAATGTGCTCTTGATCTTAGGCTTAACGTCCGTGATCTCTCCGCTGGCGGTGCAGAAATCTACCGTCAGATATGAAGTGCCTATGGTCATTGGCGCATCGGCGCTTCTGGCAGGCATGGGGCTTACTGACGGCTGGGTAGGAAGAACGGATGGCGTGATCCTATTGGCAGGTATGGTATTATATTTGCTGTATCTGCTTAGGATGTCTAAGAAAGGGCAGGCAGTGATCGAAGAGGGAGAACAGGCAGATAAGAACGATAGCCTGTTCAAGCTGGTGTTATTGATCCTGATAGGCGGCGTGATGATAGTCTTAGGCAGCGATATAACGGTTGATGCGGCGACTGCGCTTGCGAGGATCTTTGGCATGAGCGAGCGTCTGATTGGCCTGACCATTGTCGCGTTCGGGACGTCTCTTCCGGAATTGGTAACATCTGTTACGGCAGCGATAAAGGGAAAAGCGGATATTGCGGTTGGCAATATTGTAGGAAGCAATATTTTCAATATCTTTTTCGTCGTAGGCGTTTCCGCAGTGATTACACCTGTTATATATGCACCGAATTTCCTTGTTGATTCTATAGTGTGTATTGTGACCGGATGTCTGCTATGGCTTTTGGTGGTGAGGAAGAATAAATTGCAGCGCCACGGGGGCGTCATTATGTTGTTATGTTATGTGGGATATTTTATATATTTAATGCGCTGATGTTGCTTTCCTTGGATTTATTTGGTATAATTTTAACAATTCCGGCCAGATGTTTTTATCTGTCAGGAACAAGCAGAAAACAAAGAGAATAAAGGAGATGTGATGATGAAAGGAAATATTGTTGTTGGCCAGTCCGGCGGTCCTACAGCCGTTATCAACTCTTCCGTAGCAGGTGTATATGCAGCGGCGAAGAAGTTGGGGGTTAAGAAGATTTATGGTATGGTTCATGGTATTGAAGGATTTTTGCAGGACAAGATGATCGACCTTGGTGAATATTTGGATGATGAGACCGGAATCGAATTACTAAAGAGAACTCCTTCCGCATTTTTAGGTTCTTGCCGTTTCAAAATGCCTAAAATTGAAGGACATGAAGATGTATATGAGAAGATTTTTGAGATCATGGAGAAACATGACATTGAATGCCTTTTCTATGCAGGCGGCAATGACTCCATGGATACCGTGAAGATGCTCTCCGATTATGCGGCTGCACATAATAAACCGCAGAGATTCATGGGAGTGCCCAAAACAATTGATAATGATCTTCCGATTACGGATCATTGTCCGGGTTATGGCTCAGCAGCAAAATATATTGCAACCAGCATGAAAGAGATTATTCGTGACAATGAATCTTTCGGTGCACAGAAACCTACGATCTGTATTGTAGAGATCATGGGACGTAACGCTGGCTGGCTGACGGCTGCGGCTGCGCTTTCAAAGGGCGATGACTGTAGCGGGCCGGATGCTATTTATTTACCGGAAAAAGTATTTGATCTGGACAAGTTCGTGGAGGATGTGAAGAAACTGGCGGCAGAGAAATCATCTGTTGTCATTGCGGTATCCGAAGGCGTTAAGATCGCGGACGGACGCTATGTATGTGAGCTTGGCAAAGAAGTAGCGGTAGATGCATTTGGACATAAGCAGATGTCCGGTACGGCAGTTATGCTGGCTAATAAGATCGCTGAAGAAACCGGTTTAAAGACTCGTGCGATTGAGTTTTCAACATTACAGCGTGCAGCAACACATTTAGCTTCCCTGACGGATATCAATGAGGCGTTCCAGGTTGGGTTTGATGCAGTGCAGGCGGCTGAAGAAGGCAAGACTGGCATGATGATTACGTTAGATCGCAACGGCGACGATCCTTATCAGTGTGGCACGAGCGCATATGATATTCATGCGATTGCAAACGTGGAGAGGAAAGTGCCCGATGAGTGGATTACGGCAGACAATAAAGGCCTGAATGAAGGCTATGAAAAATACGCAAGACCGCTTATCATGGGAGAATTACAGCCGTTATTTGTAAATGGCCTGCCACGCCATCTGGTACGCAAGAAATAGTTTAGAAAACGAAGGATCTGTTAATTGCTAATTTGCGCTTAGGGTCAACTTTCATAACCCGGGCAAGAATAGATGATCCATGTGACAGGAATGGCATTAATGGAGTGGCATTCGTTGTGGCATTCATACAGAAGTAACGTAAATGAAAAAGGCTGAATCAATTGAGGTTCAGCCTTTTACATTAGCAGTTTGAGAACTGACCGGATACAGGGAGAGGATTGGGTAAGAGAATAAAACGATAGGGAGAGGGAGCATGGCACAGGAATTAGGAACAAAAGAGACTGCAAAGATTCTGATAGTGGATGATGTAGATGCTAACCGGTTCGTTCTGCGGGACATCATCCAGGAAATGGGGTATCAGCCGGTCCTGACAGAAAATGGCATACAGGCGCTTAAGATTGTAGACAGGATCCGCCCGCAGCTAATCATTCTGGATATTGCAATGCCGGAAATGGATGGATATGAATTTTGTAAGCTGATGAAGGAAAATGCTGATACAAGGGACATTCCGATTATTTTTATTTCCGCATATGATGACCCGGCGGATATTGTAAGGGGGTTTGATCTTGGAGGCGAAGACTATATTACCAAACCGTTTATACCCAAAGTCGTTAAGGCAAGGCTGCGCCTTCATCTGAAGTTCTATGAGACGAATAAAGAAATGATGGAAATGAACAGGCGGTTACAGACATCCGTGAGCGAACAGCTTCACCAATTGGAAATGGAGAAGAAGAAGGTGCTCTATGCGCTGCTTCGTGTAGCGAGAGAAAACGCCTGTTATGATGATAACCATATGGAGCGTTTGTGCTATAATTGCCGCATTCTTGCGGAAGCGATGCAGTTATCGGCAGAGTATAGCCATCTGATTTCAGATGCTTACATAGATACGATTGAACTTGCCGCGCCATTATGTGATTTGGGCAATGTGGCGATCCCGACGGAACTTTTGCAGAAGAAAGAGTCTCTTTTGCCAGAGGAACTGGAAGTGATTAGGACGCATGCCGCAGCCGGGGCAAGGATTTTACAGGACATCAAGGGTACAGGAGATTATAACGACTTCTTACAGATGTCTATTGATATAGCGCATTTCCATCATGAGAACTGGGATGGAAGTGGCTATCCGTGTGGGAAGAAGGAGGATGAGATTCCTTTATCGGCGCAGATCGTTTCGGTAGCCAGTACGTATTGTGCGATGACGGAAAGCCGGGTTTACAGGGATTCTTTCCATATTGAAAAGGCGTTGTCTATGATGGAAGAAGATGCCGGGAAGAAATTCAACCCGCATATTTTCCAGATCTTACGGAAAATACACCGACAATTACATTAACATCCGAATCCCTCAAAATACTGGGAAGACGGAAGCCTGAAAGAAAATCGCTTACAATGTTATTGGGATAATTGGGAGGGGATATTTTGGAGTTTTTCAATCAAGGGAGAGAGAACCAGAGAAAAAACGAGCATTTTGTCATTATTCTGTTCACGGTTTATGCAATTGGATTTAGCATCGGCGTGATCAAGATGAAATGGGACATGTGGATACCGGTAACCTTGACGGTTTTGTTAGCTGTCGGTTGGACGCTGTTTTTGACAAAATACCGCAACCCACGGGTAAGAGCAGTGATAACAACTGTTATGATACACTTTACAGTTATCATGTATGCGATGAAAGTAGTAAATCTGTTTCATATCATTCCATTCTTAATAGCAATCTCTGTCCTGATTGCTTTTTATGGTTACGTAGAACTGCTCTGGGGGACAATCATATCATTATTGTTCCTGGCTTTCTATCATTGTGTCATTACCGGTGCTGTCTGGAATATGCCAGAGGATGCCCGTATGCTGCTGTTTTGCCAACTTGGAAATATCTTTTCAGTGGAGTTTGTGCTTTATGCGCTGTTAAAATCCCGGAAGGAAAGGAATGAGCAAGTTTATGAAATCATAGAGGCGCTGATGGATGCAGAGCAGAGTAAAGATGATTTCCTCTCTAATGTCAGCCATGAAATCCGTACGCCGGTCAATACGATCTGCGGTATGAGTGAGATGGCGCTGCGGGAGCATGATTTAGAGAAAATGAGAGAAGAAGTTTTTGATATCCGGGACGCCGGGCACAATCTGATGTCTTTGGTGACGGATATTTTGGACTTTTCGCAATTGCAACAGGGGAAAATGAACCTGGAAGAAGAGGCTTATAATATTACCTCAACCATTAATGATATCATCAATATTGCAATGGCGAGAAAAGGTGATAAGCAGATCGAACTGATTGTAGACTGCGATTCTAATATTCCGAGCGGCCTTTTCGGGGATGAGAAGAAAATACGACGGGTCATTATGAATCTGGTTGATAATGCGATTAAATTTACGAACGAGGGCGGAGTCATTATCCGTATTTATACAAGAAAAGAAAATTATGGTGTGAACCTTTGCATATCGGTGAAAGATACGGGCATCGGGATTAAAGAAGAAAGTTTAGAGAAGCTTTTTGAAAGCTTTAGTCAGGTGGATACGAGACGAAACCGGCAAAAAGGTGGCGTAGGGTTAGGGCTTGCCATTTCGAAGGAGCTAATCCAGAAAATGGGCGGGACGATTACGGTGAAAAGCCGTCTGGGGAAGGGCAGTACATTCCGCTTTGTTGTGCCACAGAAAGTATTGGATGAAAAGCCTATCGGAGAAATAGAAAATAGGGAAACATTGAATATCGCGGCTTATTTTGACATGGAACAGTTTGATATGATGACGATCCGGGATGAATATACGGAACTGATCACGAATATGATCAGCCGCCTTCGTGTCAGGTGCCATGTATGCCGTAACCTTGCGGAGCTGATGCGCAGGGAAGGCAAGGAAGCGTTTACGCATATTTTTATCAGCTTGGAAGAATACCAAGAGGATATGGTTTATTTTGACACGCTTGCAAAGCATACGAAGATTATCATTGTGATTGACAGGCCACGGGAGAAGTATTTATCCAATCCGGACTTGATACGTTTGTATAAGCCGTTTTATATTCTTCCGGTGGTCTCTATCCTAAACGGAAGCAGCGGATCGGAGGGAGGCAAGCAGATAACCCGTCCAGGGAAATTCTCGGCGCCAGACGCCCATGTCCTTGTCGTAGACGATAATAGAATGAATATCCGTGTGGTAGAAGGGCTCTTGAAAGAATATAAGATCAAAGTGACCTATGCGACCAGTGGGCAGGAAGCGCTTGAGCTGATTGAAAATATGTCCTATGATTTTGTGTTCATGGATCATATGATGCCGGAGATGGACGGCGTGGAGACTTTGCACCGTATCAGGGATAAGGTAGGGCATTATTACCAGGGAGTGCCGATCATTGCCTTAACGGCGAATGCGGCGCCGGGCAACCGGGAGATGTTCCTCGCGGAGGGATTTGACGATTTTGTCTCTAAACCGTTAGAGCTATCGGTATTAGAGCGTGTTCTCCGTAGGAATCTGCCGGAAGAGAAGCTGGTTTTCTCCAATGAGGTAAAAGAACAAGAGCAGCCGGACAGGAGAAAGTATGAAGAGCAGCCGGACGGAAAGAAGATTGAGGAGCAACCGGACGGGAAGAAGATCGAAGAGCAGCCGGATGTGAGAAAGATCGAGGAGCATACAGACGGGAGAATGCATGAAGAACAGCCGGACGGAAGAAAGATCGAGGAGCGACCGGGGAAAACAGACGAATTTGCCGTAGGGGATTTAGATATCCAGAAAGGTATGCTCTATTGTGGCGGACAGCAGGAATATAGACAGATTCTGGCAGCCTATTACGCAGAAAGAGAAGAAAATGCCAGGATGATCGTGGGGCTGTATGAGAAGCAGGACTGGAAGAATTACACGATCAAAGTCCATGCGATCAAAAGTATGATGCAGAATATTGGCGCATCGCCACTTGCTGCGAAAGCAAAAGCGTTAGAGATGGCGGGAAAACGCAATGATTTTGATTATATCAGGAAGAATCACAACGATATGATGAAAGAATATGACCGGGTGATGGAAGAAATTGAGCAAAGCCCGTTTATAGATACGACGGGAGAGGCGGGAGCTAACGGGCAAGCAGCGAACCTGGGAAGCTTAGAAACGCAAAAGGATGCCACTGGATTGGAGATCGCGGGAGCCGGAGAGGCAAAAACAGGAATGGCAAAAGCAGAAATGGAGATGCCGGATCTGAGTGAGGAAGCGTTTGATGAACTGGCAGCAAAGCTGGAAGACGCAATGTTTGCGCTGGACGGGGAAGAGATGCTCGCTGTCTTAGAGAAGATGCAAATATATAGTTATCATCAAACACCGCTGTCAGAGAGGCTTTCCCCTATCAGGAAGAAAATAGAAATGTCGGATTATATGTCGGCTGTAGACATGCTCTCACGCATCAGACAGGAGCTGAAAGCGGGGATGGAAGGAGGCGCCTGCGGATCATGAAGAAGAAAATAAAAAGCATATATGAAATGATATATGGAAGGGATTATGAACTGCGGGAGCGGATTTTCCGTATGATTATCCTGATAGGCGGGGCGCTTGCCCTGTTGGGGATTTTGGAATGTATTATCATCATGGATGTCAAGGTGATCGTCCTGCCGCTTGTCCTTTTGCTCGCTGTGCTGGGCGTCGAGTTTCTGATAACGTTTAAATATCGAAAAATTGATGTAGCGGCGGTTATCGTAGGTTTTCTTATTATAATGCTGATATTCCCGGCTATGTTTTTCCTCAGTGGCGGCTTAGAGGGCGGCGCTTCGATTTGGTTTGCGCTAGGGCTGTTCTATGTATTTTTGATGTTTTCCGGAAAACGGCTGGCTTTTTTCCTGGCTTTATCGCTTTCCGTGGATATCTTCACATACGTCTATAGCTATCTGCATCCAGGGACGATAACGCCTATGGATTCTAAAGCGGCAGCGTATACGGATTCTCTTTTTGCAGTGCTTGTGGTTGGGATTGCAGGAGGCGTTATCTTAAAAGCACAGATAAAAATGTTTGAGAATGAGCGTGCGGTCGCCTGGAGGCAGCAGAAGGAGCTAGAGAAGATCAGTGAATCCAAGAATAGCTTTTTTGCCAGTATGAGCCATGAAATCCGTACGCCGATCAACACGATAATCGGCTTAAACGAAATGATCATCAGGGAGAGCGGAGAAGATACCATCAAAGATTATGCGGAGAATATCCAGGGTGCCAGCAAAATGTTGTTGAACCTGGTAAACGATATCCTAGACCTGTCCCAGATGGAAATGAAGAGGATGGAGATCATTCCGATTACTTATCAGACGGTAGATTTGTTCAGCGGCTTAATTGATATGATACAGGTGCGGCTAAAAGAAAAAAAATTACAGTTCCAGGTAGAAATTGAAGATAATCTCCCTTCGGTACTATGGGGGGATATGAAGAGGGTCAATCAAGTGCTGCTAAATATCCTGACCAATGCAGCGAAATATACGGAAGAAGGAACAGTAACGTTATCTGTGCGCATGGAGCCAATCCGGGACGATGACATTTTCCTCGTCATGTCAGTTGCCGATACCGGGATTGGGATCCGCAAAGAGGACTTAGAGCATATTTATGATTCTTTTAAGAGGGCGGATGCCCGTAAGAACCTGCGGATAGAGGGGAGCGGGCTCGGATTGTCCATTACGAAGCAGCTTGTGGATATGATGGATGGCGAGATTACCGTTGACAGCATATACACGAAAGGCTCTACTTTTACAGTGACATTGCCACAGAAAGTCATTGATAAAACGCCGATTGGGGAAGTAAGGTTCCTATCCCGTAGAAGAGCGGGGAAGACAGAGTACAGACAGAGCTTTGAGGCGCCTGAAGCGCGAATCTTGATTGTGGATGATAATCATATGAACTCCCTGGTAGAAAGCAAGCTCTTAAAAGAGACAAAAGTCAAGATTGACATTGCCGATAGTGGGGCGAAGTGCCTGGAAATGACGAAGCGGCGCTTTTATCATGTGATATTAATGGATTATATGATGCCGGAGATGGATGGCGCGCAGACATTGAAACAATTGCGCAAACAGGAGAATGGATTATGCCGGGATTCGGCGGTTATTGTATTGTCTGCAAATTCAGCAGCGGAGACAGCGGCAAAGTATTTGGCAGATGGGTTCGACGGGTATCTGGAGAAACCTGTGCAAGGCCTGGCGATGGAAGCGGAGATCTTGCGATTCCTCCCGGAAGATATTATAGAGTACTGCGCTGATAAACCGGAAGCGGAAGAGAAAACGGAAATCCGGAAGACGTCCCGGCATAAAAAGCGTAAAATACAAATCACGACGGATTGTGTCAGCGATTTACCGGAATCCTTGCAAGATAAATATGATATCGGCATGATGTATTTGTACATAAAGACAGAACATGGCAGATTTGCAGATACTTTGGAGATCTCTTCGGATAATCTGATACAGTATATGACAGAGACTACGAGCAGCGCACGCTCGGATGGTGTTTCGGTGGAAGAATATGAGGCGTTTTTCGCAGATGCTTTGACAGAGGCAGAACAGATTGTTCATATTTCCATTGCCAGAAATGTTGGAAAAAGCTATGAAGCTGCCGTTGGTGCAGCGGAGGGATTTGACCATGTCCATATCATTGATTCCGGGCAGATATCGTGTGGACAGGCGCTAATTGTCTTGTATGCAGGAAAGATGGCGATGGAAGGGTATTCCCTCCAAGAGATCTGTGATAGAGTAGAAACAATGAAGAAGAGGGTAGAATCCCACTATATCATGCCATCGGTGCAGATATTTGCGAAACGGGGCTTTATGAAAGCAACTACGGCAAGAGCCTATACTTTCTTTGGCATTCATCCGGTCATGAAACTTAGCCAGAGCAAGATGATTGTGACAGGTGGTCGCGTTGGCAGGATGGAGGGTGCGTGGAAACGGTTTATCCATTGGCATCTGTTGAATAAGGAAAGAATCAATACGGATGTTGTCTTCCTTACCCATGCCGGTTGTAGCGTAGAACAACAGGAACTGATCCGGCATGAAGTCTTACGCTGCGTCCCATTTAAAAGGGTCATCATGCAGCGGACATCTGTATCAATAGCTTGTAATTCCGGGATTGGGACATTTGGCATGGCCTATTATAGGAAGACGAATGAAGATAAATTATAAAATTAAGCCGGGTGCCAAAAGGAGCATTTTTTAAGTAAAAGGCGTTTTGACATCCGGCTTGGAAGGATTAAAGAATATTCATGGTTACTTCCTTCTCTGTTGCTTGTAATAAAATCCGGTAGACTTCATGCTCCCAGGCTGTCTGTAAGCGCGCATCCGTTATCGGGATAGGCTCAATTGATAAGAGCGATGCACCGCTTACGCGCAGGCTTCCAAGCGATCCGATGGTGAAAAAAAGCGTTGCCTCTGTGGCAGCCTCTTCTTGGAGCATTGGCTTATCATATGTCATCAGGCTTAAGACGACGCAGGCAAAGGGCTCGAAGCTGTCTTTGATAACAATGCTTTCTCTTTTCTGTAGCCTAGCGTATCTTCTATAAGAATGGATGCCACATTCGGCAGGGTAGGCAGGGGCAATATCCATGCTGATCTCACAGAAGGTGCCGGATAGGTTATAGCTGACGTCCCGGGCGCGGTAAGACGCTCCGTCTTTTTGCATATATCCGTTTATGGTAGGCAGATTATGATAGGCTGACTGCATGGTCCAGATTTCGTACCGCTCGGGAGAGAATGTCTTTTTGGTATAGCTTTCCACGCCGATATCGATAAAAAGGGGCTTGCCGTTTTTATATATGGTGAAGCTTCCGGTATCGTTGTGATTGTGGCTGTCCGCATTATCGCCTGATTTTACGCCGAGGCAGAGGGAATCGTCCCTGACAAGGAAGATGCCGACGCTTTGATAATAAAGGTCAGGATGATGGATCCGACCGGTGTGAGAGGATGCCGCACACTTGATTTGTGTTATGGTGAAAGCGTTTTGCAGCCTATAATACAAGTTGTTTTCCGAAGGCAGCGTAAGCGTTTCCGGCATACCGGAGATAAAATCAACGGCACAAAAAGCCGCCATATCAGCATTGCCACATCGCTTGGCGAAGAGATATTCCCGTACGCTACAGCGTCCTGCGACAGGAGAGCAGTCCGCGAAGTTAATATAATATTTATCCTCTATATGCACGTTTAAGATATAGGCAGCTATATTCCTGATTTTCGCATTATCATATAAATGGGCAAATGCATCGTTCGTTACAGCATTTAGCAGTTCGATCGAATTAAAAAGACAGAGTCCGGCATGACGGTAATATTGGGCGCCTTCATCACAGCATCCGTCTTCACCGTATTCATCAAGGAAAAAGTCTATGCTTTTACAGGCTTTTTGTATGACGGCGTGTTTCAAAGCGCTGTCCGTATTTAATAAGAAGACAGATAGGAGCACATTTTGCGTACACCAAACCGTCCAGTTATTCATTGGCTCTTCGCCGTTTCCCATCCACCAGAAATGTTGATTACAGTATGGATCATAAATCCGCTCTGTTAGCTCATGCTCGATGCGCTTACGGATGAAAGGACTGACCTGATCTAGCTTGCTGCTTAACAAGTAGGATGCTGTGGCAAGAATGGCGCCTGTTTCGCATGTGAACAGGTCGAGAATTGGAGCGGTGCTGTCCGGCAGCGGAAGCTGTGGCGTATCACGGATATAAGTATTGTGCGGAGGAAGCTGCCACGCGCTTTCTTCACAGATAGAGAAGATGCCATTTATGATATCGTCCATGAATCTGCCCTTATTCTCTATACATTCGGCAAGCACAAGGGCGTCTAGGGCATGGCGCTTTGCAAAGCATTTATTCTCATAACGGACGCGGTTGCCTGTTCTGGAAAAATCCATGAAGTCAGTCGCTGACAGGCTTGGATAGGAGAAGTGTAAATATTTCTCACCTAGTGTTATGCTCGCGTTTTTCCATTCCTGGTCAAGTGAGGACCAGGCTTTAGTGTCCGTAATGGAAGGATAGAGCGTATAAGGCTTCAATGGCATTTGATACTGTATTGCAATTTCATAGAACATAGGATGGCACCTCGTTTTCAAATGTTTTCTTATTAGTATCGGTTTTTATTCCCGCGAGCAATGAGCCAAGCAGCCGCGCTCGCGCGGATATTTGGCGAATGCCGCGAGGGTAAGTGCCCTGCGGGTGCAAATACCCCGCCCCTTGGGGCGGAAAGAACAAGCCAGGCCATGCCCCGTAGCTTGCTGCGGGGTATTTGACTTGATCTTGCGGTTTCTTATGGCAGGTTCCGGCTCATATAATCGCGGGGAGACATTCCTGTCATCTTTTTAAATACGCGACTAAAATAAAAAGCGCTTTCGAAGCCGAGCTTGTCGGAAATCTCATAAATCTTATAATTCCCGTCGTTCATCATTGTTTTGGCCGCTTCTATTTTGCTCTGGTTAATATAATCGGAAAAGCCGATGTCGTTATGCTTGGAGAATAGAATGCTTAAATAATTGGGGCTGATATTGAATTCTTTGGCGACTTTATTCAGCGTCAGTTTCTCTTCGATATGTTCGTTAATGTATTTCTTGACATTGAAGACGATATGATGCTTGTAGTCGGCGTTTTGGAGAACGTCGCATCCGCCGGGCGAATCCATGGCAAAGAGGATTGGCGTAGCTTCCGTTACTTGCGTAAAGATTTCCTTTGCCTCCTGATAGGAGTCAGAAAGCTGTAAAGGGGCATGGACAGGAGAGCCTATACCGGCATATATGTTCACGCTGAAATAATTAAAGAGCATACCGGATACCTGTTCTAACGTTTTCTTTATGACATTTTGATAGTCGGAGGCCGTTTCTTTGTCTAAGAAGAAAATGACGCAGAAATGGCTGGTGTCAAGGGAGAGAACGTGACAGGTGATATGCGGGATATATTTGGCAATGAGTTCTCTTGCCATCTGGAGGCTGCTATTATATAAGTTTATCTGCTTATCGCTTGTCATATGTGTCAGCTTCTTGCTCATGATGCCGATATAGCTGACAATGAAGGAATCGTAATTGAAATCAATGCCAAGGTTCATGGCTTGTATCTCAAATTGATGTTCCGTCTCAAATAGATGAAAGATCAGATGTGTATAAAACTGTTCTTTAATGACGGCTATGCTGTGTGCCGATACGGTTTCTTCCTGTGTTTTTTGCAGCTCGGAGACTCTTTTTAGGGCTAATTGTAAAGAGTCTAACAACATTTCCGGAGTCAGTTCCAGTTTGATGAGATAGTCCGCAACCTGATAGGTAATGGCTTCTTTGACAAAATGGAATTCTTCGTAACTTGTCAGGATAATGAATATGGGCAGTTTCCGTCCGTCTTGCTGGCACTTGGCGGCAAGCTCTAAACCGCTCATAACGGGCATTTTTATGTCCGTGATAACGATTTGGGGGTCATATTCCTGGATTAGCTCATAAGCGGAGGCGCCGTTCGATGCTGTGCCGACGATGCTGATGCCCTGCTCTTCCCAGTCGATCATGGATTTGATGCCTGCCTGTACTAAGGGCTCGTCGTCAGCGATTATCAATTTAATCATATGTTTCCTCACTCTTTCTGAAAGGCAGCAATATGGAAATGGTCGTATATTTTCCCTTCTCGCTTGTGATGGAAAGGCCATATTGGTTTCCGAATTCATACTGTAGGCGTTTATGTACGTTACTGATACCGATTTCCCTGAAAAGGGAAGAAGCGGCAGGGGACTCCATCTCTAAAAGCCTCTCGGCAAGCTCCGGCTCCATGCCGATGCCGTCGTCGGTAACATCTATGTGGATGTCCTGTGTGGCATCCTGATAGATACGGATGGTAATGCATCCGGTTGTCCCTTTCGGCTCAATGCCATGGAAAATGGCGTTTTCCACAATAGGCTGTAGCGTGAATTTAAGAATCTGGCACGACGTCAACGCATCGTCTTCGATCGCAAAGGCAAGGGTAATGGCGCCGCCATAGCGGTATTGCTGGATAATGAAATAATCATTGATTAAAGACAGTTCGTGTTTAATGGAAATGACGTTGGTCGTTCCTTTGGATATATCTTTTAACAAATGGGAAAGAGAGGTTGTCATCTCCGCAATACCCGGTGAATTCTGGATTGTTGCCATCCATTTGATGGAGTTTAGTGTATTATAGAGAAAATGCGGGTTAATCTGGCTTTGCAGCATTTTATATTCATAGTCTTTTTTCTGGCGCTCATCCTCAATCCGTTGGTTCATTAACAATAGCACGTTTTCTGATAGATCGTTAATCGTTTTGCCAATGTCTCCAAGCTCGTGTTCCCATTCGGTTGCCGTATCCCGTGAGAAATCTCCTTCCTCTATTCTCTTAATTCTGGACTGGAGCTGTCTTACCGGGGCATTGACTGTCCGGGAGAGGAACCAGGACAGGAAAATGCCAATGAGGCTTGAGGAGGCAATAATGATCAATACAATGCTAAAAAGGATTTTAAAAATGCTGTTGGAAAGGTGTGTCTCATCTACACATTCTGTGATATACCAGCCGGCCGTGTCAAGAGGCCTTGTAACAATCGTGAACGTTTCTTGCGTATTTTCATCGCGCACTGTCCGGATGGATGTGCCGGGGCTTAACGCCATATCGGATAAATCTTCTATGGTTTCGAATTGCCCGGAGCAAGGAGCCAGCGTATTGCCTTCGAAACGGTAAAGCTGCCCGTCAATCCGGAAGAAAAAACGGCTGTCGGCTTCCGATAAATAATCCGCGATGGGGCCTGTAATGACGGAAAGGGACATTTCCGTGAAAATATAGCCGATTTCATCCGCGTTATAAGGATGTATGATGGGATATACGAATGGTATCATCGGCACGTCCCTTGCCGTATGGAACGGATCAGTGAAAATGCCTGCTGATAGTTCTTCCATATTATCATGCAGTAGATCAAAATAAGGAAGCGACAAAATGGCGTCAGCAGAAACCGCGACGGTAGAGTATGGAGGCTCTACGATCTGGACGATGCCTTTTCTGTTATTCCCAAGGATGACCATGCGGATAAGCTGTGTGGGGAGCGTCGCATTGGCGGCATAGTTCTCCATGACAAAATCGCGGGTCTCCCGTTTTGTTTTATTGTCGTATGGCTCTGTTTCTAGCGCGAAACGGATGATTTTCGTGCTTGTCTGACAGGAATGTACGAAGTTCGTGACATTACGGACATTGGCATCTATGGATTCCCCCAGAAAAGAGAGCCTTGTTTCTGATGTCTGGATTAGGTTCTGGCGTAAATTATTCGAAACGAGGAAATAGCTTATGGCGGTAATGATGATGCAGATCAGGACGATTAAAGAAATCGTACAGAGTAAGATACGCGCTCTGATTGTAGAGAAAACTTTATGCAGTTTTGTCATAAACAAGCCACCGTTTCCTTTCTTTTTCTAAATATTTTAGCATAACGGATGATTTGTTGAAAGTAAATAAACGATAGAACACAAGATTGGAATAAATAATGCATTTTTTTCAAAGAAAAGATATCTTTTGAGGATAAATATAAATATTTTGTAAAAATCTTGAATAAATTGTGTATGAAATAGAAAGAAATTCTATGGGAAATTGCCGGTTGGGATTATATACTAAATAGCGTAGAACGCCGTCAGGCGGTCTGCAAAATAAAATTAAGGGAGGAAATATTCATGAAGAAAAAAGTTTTGAGCGTATTGCTGAGTGCAACAATGTTGACAGGACTGCTTGCCGGCTGTGGCTCGGACGGTGGCGCACAGACATCTGAGAACACTGCTGACAATACACAGACGCAGACAGATGCAGCAGCCGATACGAACACGGATGCAGCGGCTGAAACGAAAGAGGACGAGACGCAGACAGATGCAGCGGCGACAGACGCGAATGCCGGCGATGCGGCAGGAGAAGCGGTTACCTTGAAATGGGCAATCTGGGATAAGGATACGACTCCTTACTGGAACGCGTTAAAAGAGGCTTATGAAGCGGCTAACCCGAATGTGACATTGGAAATGGTAGACTTAGGCTCTGCCGACTATATGACGGTCCTTGCAACGGAATTGTCAGGAAGCGGTTCTGATTTCGATGTCGTTACGATTAAAGACGTTCCGGGTTATGCGACACTGGTATCTAAGAACACATTAGAGCCTCTTGACAGCTATATTTCCGCAGCAGGCATTGACCTTAGCCAGTACGGCGGCGTTGACAAACAGGTAACGGTAGACGGCAGCCTTTATGAACTGCCTTTCAGAAACGATTTCTGGGTAGTGTTCTATAACAAAGACATTTTTGATGCGGCAGGCGTTGATTATCCGACAAATGATATGACATTTGAAGAATATGATGCGCTGGCAAGACAGGTAGCCGACCCGACTTTCGGTTCCCAGATTTATGGCACACATTATCATACATGGAGAAGCGCAGTCCAGTTATTTGGCGTACTTGACGGACAGCATTCTATCTTAGACGGTGAATATGATTTCTTCAAACCTTATTATGAAATGGTGCTGAATCAGGAAAATGACCAGATTTGTAGGAACTATGCGGATTTGAGCGCTGAAGGCCTCCATTATTCCGCAGCATTCTCCAGCGGGGACGTGGCGATGATGAATATGGGTTCCTGGTATATTTCCACATTGATTTCCAGCCTTGCAAATGGCGAGTATGATTCTTCCCTTTGCGGCAACTGGGGCCTTGTAAAATATCCTCATGCTGACGGCGTAGAGGCAGGTTCTACACTTGGTACGATCACAGGCCTTGCCGTAACAAGCGTATCCGCTAACAAAGATGCAGCATTTGCATTTGTTGAATGGGTATCCGGTGCGGAAGGAGCGAAGGTTATGGCGGAGACAGGTAACTTCCCGGCATTAATGAATGACGAAGTTGCAGGCATCATCGCTGGACTGGAAGGTTTCCCGACAGACGAAGCAAGCAAGGAAGCTTTGAGCGTTTCCAATTTGTATCTGGAAGTTCCTTATGCGGAGAACGTATCCCAGATTAATGACATCCTGGATACGTATCATAAGTCCATCATGAATCAGGAAGTGACGATTGATGAAGGCATCGCATCCATGAACGAAGAAGTTGGCAAGGTATTAGGCCAGTAATAGCGATAGCAGTAAGGAATGGGCTTTCATAGAGACCGGGGTTTTTATATCCATTAGAAATGGAAGCGATCCATAAGAGAATAGAATAAAGACATATAAGGCTGGTGTAAAAAACCAGCCTTATGTATCACAAAAAAAGGCAGGGGGTTATGATATGGATGAAAAAAAAGCTGCGCAGATAAAAAAGCTGGAGACGGAATCGGCTGCTCTGATGCAGAAGATTCGCGAAGAATCGGATATTAAGAAAAAGCAGAAACTGATTGCGGAGAGAGAGAAGAAGCAGAGGAAACTGACGGCAATCAGGAATAACAGGATCTTGAGCAGGGAAGCCAAGAGGGATTTGGTCGCGTATTCGTTTATTGCGCCTAACTTCATTGGGTTTGCTGTCTTTACTTTGATTCCCATCGTGTTTGCTTTTGTCCTTGCATTCATGAACTGGGATGGGAGCAATGAGATTACTTTTGTAGGGTTTGATAATTTTATGAAACTTCCGTCTGATACGTTTTTCGTAGCAGCGTTAAAAAATACAATGATCTATGTTGTCGGTACGGTTCCGCTTACGATGATTGCCTCTCTGGCGCTGGCGATTGTCCTCAACCAGAAAATCATAGCGAGGGGATTGTTCCGTACGGTGGCATTTTTCCCATATGTCGCGTCGTTAGTAGCGATTACGGCTGTCTGGAGCATGATTTTCCACCCTTCGAAGGGACCGATTAACTATCTGCTCTTAACGGTATTCGGCGTACCGCAGGAGAATTTGCCGAAATGGTTTAGCGGGAGCCTGGTGCTTGTGACGCTGATTCTGTTCAGTGTATGGAAATATATGGGGTATTACATGGTCATCTATCTTGCCGGGCTACAGGGGATTTCGGCGGAGCTGTATGAGGCGGGAAGCTTGGACGGTGCCAATACATGGCAGAAATTCAAATACATAACATGGCCGCAGCTTCGTTCTACCACCTTCTTTGTAGTTGTCATGCTGACAATCAATTGCTTCAAAGTATATGATATTGCCGTTATGCTCGCGGGCGGCAGTGACGGAAAGCTTTCAACATCAGCGACCGTTCTCGTTTACTACATTTATCAGAATGCATTCAATTATTGGGATTTGGGATATTCGAGCGCCATTGCGATGGTACTGTTCTTAATCGTGCTTGCCGTTACATTGGTTCAGTTTAGATATGAGAAAAAACTGGAAGCTTAAATAAGATGTGGTAGAAAGGAGAAATGACATGAGTGATATGGTAGACAACAAAAAATATAAATCCAAAAGCAGGAACGCTTTGATTGGTAAAATTTTAGTATATGTGATATTATTGATTATAACAATCATCATGATTATACCATTTTTGTGGATGCTGTCCGCCTCTATTAAATCGGACAGAGAAGTGTTTATGATGAATCCTTTCGTATGGATACCGGAAGTGCCAAAGTGGGATAATTATGCGAAAATCTGGACGAAGATCCCAATGCTTAAGTTCGTAGAGAATACGGTATTATTGACAATCGTCGTTACGTTTTTACAGCTTCTTACGTCAAGCTTTGCCGCTTATTCTTTTGCAAAACTGGAATTTAAGCATAAGAATGGGCTGTTCCTTGCGTACATAGCGACCATCGCGATGCCTTGGCAGGTGTATATGGTGCCGCAGTTTATCATGATGCGCAGCATGGGGCTTAACGATAAGCTGATGGCGATGATTTGCTTACAGGCATTTTCGGCATTTGGCGTGTTCCTGATGAAACAGTTCTATGAGGGGATTCCCAGCGAGCTTTGCGAGGCTGCCAGGATTGACGGCATGAGCGAATATAAGATTTATGCCAAGATTATGCTGCCGCTTTCGAAACCGGCTTTGTCTACGCTTACGATTTTTACATTCGTCAGCACATGGAATGATTACTTAGGGCCCCTTATTTATTTGAAGACAGAGAGCAAGAAGACAATCCAGCTTGGATTAAAGATGTTCATCGGCCAGTATTCGTCCGAATACGGATTGATTATGGCGGGTTCCGTGCTTTCCTTAATCCCGGTGATCATCGTGTTCTTATGCTTGCAGAAATATTTCGTGGAAGGCGTTGCGTCTACCGGATTAAAAGGCTAAAGTTAACAGAAAAAATCATAGTTGTGCCTGCGGGTAATGCCGCAGGCTGATAGAAAGGCTGGTCATAAATTATGGAGAGGAAGGTTTTATTTGCAGACAGCGCGGTGATTACAGAGAAAGAAGTGGATGAGGCGCTTGATTTTGCGAAACGGCAAGTGCTTAGGAATCTGCCGGAGTTTACGGACAAATTCCAGAAGGCATATAGTGAAAATGGCTTTTATCAGCCGATTGAGAATAACTACTGGACGACCGGATTTTGGACAGGAGAAATCTGGCTTGCATATGAATATGCCCTTGCGAAAAATAATATGGAAGATGCTAAGAAGCTCAAAGCGGCTGCGCAAGTGCAGGTGGAGAGCTTTTTGCATAGGATTGATGAAAAGATAGAAGTGGAACATCACGATATGGGATTCTTATACTCGCCTTCGTGCGTGGCAGCTTATAAGCTGACGAAAGATGAGAAAGGCAGGGAAGCTGCGATTAAGGCAGCAGAGCAGTTGATTACGAGGTATCATCCGGTTGGAGAGTTCATACAGGCATGGGGGCCTATGGACGCGCCGGAGAACTATCGTCTGATTATTGACTGCCTATTGAATCTGCCTCTATTATATTGGGCATCGGAAGAGACGAAAGATAAGAAGTACCGTGATATTGCGGAGAAACATATCCATACGGCGATAAAGAACGTTATCAGGGAAGATTATTCGACCTGGCATACGTTCTTCTTTAATATGGAAACCGGAGAACCCGACCACGGCGCTACTTGCCAGGGATACCGGGACGGTTCCGCATGGGCGAGAGGGCAGGCATGGGGCATTTACGGCGCGGCGCTTGCTTATCGGTATACCGGGCGGGAAGAATATATTGAGATATTCAAAAATGTGACACAATATTTCTTAGAGCATCTGCCAAAAGACATGGTGCCGTTCTGGGATCTTGAATTTACGGACGGGGACGAGCAGCCGAGAGATTCTTCGTCAGCGTCAATTGCCGCCTGCGGCATGTTAGAGATGATAAAGTCGCTTGATGGGGAAGAGGCAGCGGTATATCTGAAATATGCGAAGCAATTGATGAAATCTCTGTATGACCATTACGCGGTAAAAGATTTTGCGACGTCAAACGGCCTTGTGCTGCATAGCACCTATTCAAATCATTCTCCTTATAATACGTGCAACCATTATGGCGTGGATGAGTGTAACTCCTGGGGAGATTATTTCTATATGGAAGCGCTGACGAGGCTTGGCGGGGATTGGGAGATGTATTGGTAATTGCGAAATTATGTTATGAAATCGGTTCGTTATACAATATAGACAAATCGTCGCAGGGCGCGCTTTCGCTACATTGACACTCGTAGCGGCACATAAGACGCTAAAATACAGCGTCTAAGTGCCGACGGCGCCAAAGTACCCTGCTCGTGATATTGTCTATATGGCATAACTAGGTTTTGGAAAATAGGAATTTCGTAATTGCCTATTGTTGGTAATCAGAATGAGAGGGGGATGTCCATGAAGACCGATTGGGAAGGACAATTACATAGCAAGGCAGATTTCCAGAATTTATTAATGGAAATCATCAGGCCGCTCATACCATATTATACGAAGGAAAAGGCAGGAATTGATCTGGGCGTTACGGCGACGACGTATGAGCGCAGGACAATCAGGCTGGAAGCTTTCTCGAGGATTCTATGGGGGCTCGTGCCTTTTTTTGCGGGCGGCGGTAGCGACAAGGAGTTCGAAGAGATTTACAAGAAAGGGCTTGCGGCAGGCACTGATCCGGAGAACGAGGAGTATTGGGGCGGCTTCCATGCATTTGACCAACGGTTCGTAGAGATGGCGGCTATGGCGTATGGCCTGATACTTTCGCCGGATAAAATCTGGGAGCCGTTAAGCGACAAGGAGAAAGATCATCTTGCCGGCTGGCTCTATGGCATTAACGAGTATGAGCTTCCAATTTGCAATTGGGTCTTATTTGCGGTGCTGGTGAACATTGCGCTGAAGAAGCTTGGAAGAAAATATGATGTAGAGAAACTGGAGAAGTATCTGGACGGAGCCGATTCCTTTTATTTAGGGGACGGATGGTACCAGGACGGAGATTCCGGGCAGAAAGATTACTATGTATCATTCGCCATTCATTTCTATACATTATTCTATGCGAAAGCCATGGAAGAAGAGGATGCAGAGCGGTGTGCGGTTTATAAAGAACGCGCTGCGCTTTTTGCGAAGCAGTTTCTATACTGGTTTGACGAGGGGGGCGCTGCGCTCCCGTTTGGACGTTCCCTGACCTATCGCTTCTCACAGGTGAGCTTTTTTAGCGCCTGTCTGATGGCGGGTGTGGAGCCTATTGACATTGGCATCATGAAAGGTTTGATCGTCAGACATTTCTGCGACTGGATGAAAAAGCCTATTTTTGACAGGAATGATATTCTGACAATTGGATATGGATATCCGAATCTGGTCATGGGAGAACGATATAATGGGCCGGGGTCGCCTTATTGGGCACTTAAGACATTTGCCGTGTTGATGTTACCGGATGAGCATCCGTTCTGGCATGTGGAAGCGAAGCCGTTGCCGGAATTGGAGAGACAGAAAGCGCTGCCGTATGCGGATATGTTGATTCACCGGTATGATAATCATGTGACGGCTTTTGTACCGGGGAAATATTCCCCCGCGGGGCATGGGCAAACGCCTGCCAAGTACGGGAAGTTTGCTTATGATACGCGTTTTGCTTTCAGCGTGGCAAAGTCTACATGCGAGGTGCATGAGACAGCGCCGGATTCCATGCTGGCATTCTATATTAACGGATATGTCTATGTAAGAAGGATTTGTGAGGACTTCAGCATTTCGGAGACGGAAGTTTATTCCCGTTGGGTTCCCTATGAGGGCATCCGGGTGGAAACTTATATTATCCCTACGGAGAACGGCCATGTGAGAAAGCACATCGTCACAAGCGACAGGGAATGTGTAGCTTATGACTGTGGGTTTGCGGTGGAAATTGATACAGAAGGTGAGAAGCAGGCTCAGGAAGAGCGGGCGGCACAGGTAGAGAATGCCTATAGTATGTGCCAGGTAACGGCTAAGTGCGGCCAAGGGGAAGGCATCATCATTGGGGCGGATCCGAACACGAATCTGTTGCATCCGATGACACGGATACCTGCTATCCGGTATCAGATACATCGGGGAAGAAATGAACTGGCTACGGAAGTCAGCGCTTGGGTTCGGGCATAGAAAATCTTATTTTCCTTCACGGGACGGTTTCCAGAAGATTTTGTGCAATATGCCAGAACAATTTAAGAAAGGCGCTTTACAATATAAAATAACAGGAGGAATTGTATATGGCGATGTTGGTTCTGAAAGTATTAGACAAGAATGGAGAAACGGTTTGTACAAGCAGCGGGGAGGATTATGTGAGCCTTGTATGTACGGCGCAGTATCAGGAAGGCGACCGGATCGTGTTGGAAACATCGGAGAAAGGCATCCATCTCTTCTTACAGGTAGATGACGCTCTGGGGGCAGCACTTTGTTATGTTACGGACAATGTGTCATACCAAATCCCGTTTGGGGAGAAGCGGATCAGCTATTCCCCCAAAGTCTTCTCCGGGGATAAGCACTATCTGTACGCCAGGGCAGCGAGAGAAGACGAAGTCTATGCATACCGCAATCTAGCGCTCAATGTCCTGGATCAGCATGGTGACACCAATTGCTTCCCCCATGCGTATGCTAATGTGGAGACACGTGGGGAGTCGGTATTCGCAGCCAGGAATGCGATTGACGGTGTGTGTGAGAACCGTTCCCACGGAGCATGGCCTTATGAATCATGGGGCATCAACATGCAGGATGACGCGGAGATGACTGTGGATTTTGGGCAGGAAGTGGAAATTGATAAAGTCGTGCTCTATACCAGAGCGGATTTCCCGCATGATAACTGGTGGACGCAGGTCACGTTGTATTTCTCGGATGAAACGCAACTGGTATGGGAGCTAGAGAAAAGCAGCCTGCCGCATGTGCTTACTATGGAGCCGAAGAAGATTAAATGGATACGGCTCGGTTCCTTGATCAAATCGCCAGACCCGTCGCCGTTCCCAGCGCTTAGCCAGATCGAGGTTTATGGGAAAGTAGTGCAAAAGTAGCCATGTGGGCCCACTGGCCGCAGGTATGCAAAGAATCACAGGAATGAGGGCAATATGAAAAAAATTCCGCCAATCATGGCAGTCTGCTTTTGGGGCATAACGGCAGCAATCTCCTTAACAGGCTGTGCCTTTGGGACAGAAAGAATAAATTATAATACTGATATGCCAAAAATCTGTGAGCAGCAGCTAAAGGATTGCTTCGGGGAAGAAGCAATCCTTTCTGACGGCGTGGAAAAAGAAGAGCGTTTTTTCAATGAATTTGAAAGAACAGATGTTATTACACATTATACGGAATGGGAACTTACCTATGAAAACGCCGCCGGGCAGGAAGGCAGCTTCCTATTTAATAACCGTATTGGCCGCAAACCTGTGCAAGAGCATTTGGAAGACTCTTTGGAACGCTATTTTTGTGATTTAACCAGACAATATTATCAACAACAGTTCTTTGAGCAAGCCGTTGCCAAGATACCCGGCTGTATGGAAGATAAAAGCGTCGTTTATTTTCAGCCTTATCGGCTTTTCTCCATGCCAGACGTACCCGAAACAACAATTATGTTCGACGAGCGGCTGCACTATTCTCTGTCAGAAAACATTTATTTCCCACAATTACAATACGATGCCGTGTTCCGTGATTTCCCTTATATCCTGAATATGTATTTCTATGTAGGCTATCAAAGCGCAGAAGAAACAGAGCGGATAAAACAGCGCCGGGAAATAGAGCTATCCATAAGGGAAGTGATAGACGAAATGGCAAGGTATACAGGCAATACCCTAAATGCCACTGCTTCTGTGACCATGATGGATGAACGGGGAGCCGTAGACGGATTCTCTCTTGCCGTCCTAAACGGTACTGTATATGAAAAAGGACGCGGGACCGAGTTTGAAATAGCCCTCCATGAGAATTTTTTTGGCCCTATTGATGATTGAAATTGCCAATTAGGCTGGTAATCAAGCCTCGTTTGGGAATAATAATCTCTAAATTCCAAAAAAAATTGTTTACAAATCCCTGCCGTTGGTATATGATGGAAAAGGAAAACGATTTCCGGAAAACCTTTTCTGAGAAATCGCCCGGAAGGAAAAGCCATGGTATCAATTAAAGATGTAGCAAAAAGGGCGGGGGTAGCGATTTCTACCGTATCTAAGGTCTTGAACCATTACCCTAACGTGAGCGAAGAAACGAAAAGAAAAGTAAATGAGGCGGTTGAGGAGCTGAACTTCGTCCCCAATTCCGTGGCGGCGGCGCTTTCATCCAAACAGTCAGGCAGGGTGGCGATCCTCTTGAACCTGGATAATGCCTCGCAGGCGGTGGACGAAATCAATATGCAGTACCTTGCCGGCGCGATAAAGCAGGCAGTAGAGATGAACCTGGATGTAATTACCGTTTTCTTCTCCATGGTGCGCAAGATGTCATTGGAAGAGCTTGTCCGGTATTTACAGTCGCAGAGCATTACAGGATTGATCATTTTCTGTATGTCCAAGGACGATAAGGTATTGCATAGCCTGATCGCATCGGAGATCTTCAAGATTGTCACAGTGGATGCGCCGATCATCAACGCGGCTACTTCGTGTGTATGGATCCATCAGGAAAAGGCACAATATGAAGTGGCGAAGAAGACCGTGATAGAGAACGGGAGCAAGAGCATCCTCTATCTGGCTGGCAAGAAGAACGGCTATGTGACGGAAGAGCGCCTAAAAGGGATCAAACGGCTGGCGGAAGAGATGAAGCTGCCATTGCTTATCCGTAACGGCAATTTTTCCGAACTGGAAGCAAGAAAGCACACTTTTAAATATGCTAAGAATAAGGCTGCGATCGTATGCGCCTCTGACTTGATGGCGATCGGAGCGATGAAAGCATTGATTGAAATGGATATTTTCAGGCCGGTATGTGGCTTTGATGGCATTACCCTCATGGGATATGCGGGCAAGCAGATGAATACGGTCCGTCAGGACTTTACCAACGTGGCGGCGCAGGCAGTCATCGAATTGAAGCGTTTGCTGGATGGCGGGTGCGGAGAGGAAATTGTTCTGGGTTATGAACTGGTACAGATGCAGTATCTGGATATCATTTGTTAGAATTGAAAACGTAAGAATTTGAAATGTTAGAATTGAAAACATAAGAATTTGAAATGTTAGAATTGAAAACGTAAGAATTCAAAATGTTTGCATTTATAATGTTACAAGTGAGATTGCAATATAGGAGCATAATCTGGCAGTTAGCGGAAGCGTTCCGAATGAGAGTGGCTTCCGTAGTAAATACTATGATCAAAAAGGAAATGCAGGAGGTATTTTATGGCACAGGCAAGCAACTTAAAAAGAGATGTATTGATGATGAATCTGGAAAAAGAACTGGAAGACCAGGCGAAAAGCACATATGGCAAAGGCGTTGCAGATTGCAGTAACGAAGAACTGTATTATAGCCTGCTGTTGCTTTCTAAAAAGCTGATGACGGTTTCCGAGCCGATTGAGGGCGAGAAGAAAATATACTATATTTCCGCGGAATTCCTGATTGGGAAGTTATTGTCCAATAATTTAATCAATCTGGGGATTTATGATAAATTAAACGATATCTTGAAGAAGAATGGCAAAGATTTGAGCGCGATCGAGGAAGTAGAACCGGAACCTTCTCTAGGGAACGGTGGGCTTGGACGCCTGGCTGCGTGTTTCTTAGATTCCATTGCGACATTGGATCTGCCAGGAGAAGGCATTGGGCTTAACTATCATTTCGGCCTGTTCAAGCAGGTCTTTCAAGATAAATTGCAGAAAGCAGAGAAAAATGACTGGATTGAAGATAAATCATGGCTGACGAAGACTGACGTGACATTCGATGTCCGTTTCGGAGACAAGAAAGTAACGTCCAGGCTCTACGATATTGATGTCATCGGCTATGATAGCGGCGTCAACAAATTAAGGCTGTTTGATGTGGAGACCATTGACGAGAGCCTTGTGAAAAAAGGCATTGATTTTGACAAAGAAGATATCGAGAAGAACCTGACATTGTTCCTATATCCTGATGATTCCGATGAAGCAGGCAATCTGTTGCGCATCTATCAGCAGTACTTTATGGTCAGCAATGCGGCGCAGCTTATTTTAAAGGAAATGAAAGAGAAAGAATACGATTTGCGTACGATGTATGACCATGCGGTCATCCAGATCAATGATACGCATCCGACAATGGTCATCCCGGAATTGATCAGGATCCTGGTAGATGAGAAAGCATTTACGATGGATGATGCCATTGAGGTTGTGAGCAGGACTTGTGCATATACGAACCATACGATCCTGGCGGAAGCTTTGGAGAAATGGCCGCTTAAATATTTGGAGAAGGTAGTTCCCCAGTTAGTGCCGATCATCAAAGAGCTAGATAAGAGAGTGGCGGCGAAGTATGAAGACCCGAAAGTCCAGATCATTGACAAGGATAATAGAGTGCATATGGCGCATATCGACATCCATTATGGATTCTCGGTAAACGGCGTTGCTGCTATCCATACAGAGATTTTGAAGAATTCGGAGCTGCATGCTTTCTACAAGCTCTATCCGGAGAAATTCAACAATAAAACGAATGGTATTACGTTTAGAAGATGGCTGCTTTCCTGTAACCATGAGCTTGCGGCATTCCTGTCCGAGACGATTGGGGACGGGTTCAAGAAAGATGCGGATAAACTGGAGAAATTGCTGGAATTCAAAGACGATGAGAAAGTGCTTTCTAAGATCGCGCAGATTAAGATGAACCGCAAGCAGGACCTTGCCGCTTATGTAAAAGAAATGGAAGGCGTTACGTTAAACCCGGATTCCATTTTCGATATCCAGTCAAAGAGATTGCATGAATATAAGCGCCAACAGATGAATGCGCTCTATATTATCCATAAGTATCTAGAGATCAAGGCGGGCAAGAAACCGGCAAGGCCGATGACCTTCATATTCGGAGCAAAAGCAGCGCCTGCCTATATCATTGCGCAGGATATCATTCACCTTTTGTTAGTGTTAGAAGAGATTATCAACAATGACCCGGAAGTAAACCCGTATATGACGGTGCTGATGGTAGAGAATTATAATGTCTCTTATGCGGAGAAAATGATCCCGGCATGCGATATTTCCGAGCAGATTTCCTTGGCTTCCAAAGAGGCTTCCGGGACGGGCAACATGAAATTCATGCTAAACGGCGCCATAACGCTTGGCACTTCCGATGGTGCGAATGTGGAGATCCATGAGCTTGTCGGCGATGAGAATATTTATATTTTCGGTGAGAAATCCGAGAAAGTCATCGAGCATTATGAGAAAGCGGATTATGTGTCGAAGGATTATTACAAGAAGAGCCCAGCCATCCAAGCGGCAGTAGACTTCATTGTCAGCAAGGAAGCTTTGAAAGTGGGACATAAAGAGAATTTGGAGAGACTGCATAAAGAGCTGTTAAATAAAGACTGGTTCATGACGCTATTAGACTTGGAAGACTATATTGCAGTGAAAGACAAGATGATGGCGGATTATGAAGACCAGGATAAGTGGCGGAAGATGATGCTTGTCAACATTGCAAAGGCAGGATTCTTCTCATCTGACAGAACGATTGCAGAGTATAACAGAGATATCTGGAAACTGAAATAAAGCTTAGCGCCTAGATGCATGAGCCGGGACTCTTGCATCTGGGCGTTATTTATTGTTATAATGTTGTAAAAAGGAACAAAACGAAAGGGCAGGGTGACCGATATGAAAGATAGTAATTGCGGATATTGTCAGGGCGGGGAGTTATTAGCGAAGTTTGGCATTCAGATCTGTGATCTGGATGTAAGCCAATTGATATTGTTCAAAGAGCAGAGCAAGCCGGGAAGGTGCATTGTGGCATATAAAGACCATGTCAGCGAGATTGTGGACATAAGCGAAGAAGAGAGAAACCGCTTTATGGCGGATGTGACAAGAGCGGCAAAAGCGATCCATGCGGCTTTTTCCCCGGATAAGCTCAATTACGGGGCATACGGGGATACGGGCTGTCATTTGCATATGCACCTTGTGCCAAAATACAAAGACCAGGATGAGTGGGGCGGCACGTTCCAGATGAATCCGGATAAGAAGTATCTTAGCGAGGCGGAATATGAAGAGATGATAGCGAAGATAAAAGAATGCCTGCACTGAGATGACTGGCGACGCCCTCTTTTTGGCACCCGGATCAGATACATATAATACATAAAATTCACCAGAAGAACCAGACTGAGTGTATCATATTAGACAAGATAAATACGTGGGGATAGAGAGGAATATGGTTCGAATAGCGATTGTTGAAGATGAAGAAGTATTTGCCGAAGAACTGGCAGGTTATCTGAAGAAGTACCAGAAAGAGAGCGGCGAAGAGATACAGGTGAAGCATTACCGGGACGGGGATGAGATTACATCTGATTATAAGCCGCAGTTTGAAATGATCCTGATGGATATCCAGATGAAATTTATGGATGGGATGAGCGCGGCAGAAGAAATCAGGAAAGTTGATTCGGAGGTTATCATCATTTTTATTACCAATACGCCACAGTATGCGATTCATGGTTATGAAGTGGGAGCCTTAGACTATATTTTGAAGCCGGTTTCATATTTTGCATTCAGTCAGAAACTGAATCGGGCAATTGAGCAGATTGAAAAAAGGAAGCATACCTATGTCACCATATCCGTGAAGGGCGGGATTCTCCGGCTGGACACTTCTGATATTTATTATGTGGAGAGTTATGGGCATAATTTGGTTTATCATACCCGGCTTGGGGATCATATTTCGGCCGGCACTATGAAGCAAGCGGAAGAGCTGTTAAAGAACCTGGGGTTTTCAAGGGGAAATAAATGTTATTTGCTGAATTTGCAGCATGTGGAAGGCATTCAGGACAAATGTGCTGTTGTGAAAGGATGCAGGCTTTTGCCTTATACCACATTTGATAGACATATAAAACGAGTGGTATAATCTATCCAGAAAATCGTGAGGAGAGATTATGGCACAGATGTATAGTATTGAATTCAAGGAAGAGGCATGCAGGAGGGGGCAGTTAAAAGTATCAGTGGCACAGGTTGCAGGGAGCTTGGGAGCATTGTAAATATCCTGTATATATGGATGTCCTGCTTTAAGATGCATCCCGCTTAATCATTTGTGGGCAGCGGAAACCTCCATTAGGAGGATGCCGAACTGCGAATTTTGAAAAGCGCAAAAAGGATTTGGAAAAGAAAATGAATTCCTAAAAAAGCAAGCGCTTTCTTTGCCAAGAACCTAAAGTGATCTGTTACCTTTACATGGAGCAGGATCGCTTCAGATGCCGGGTCACGAAGATGGAGCAGTGGCTCCAAGTCTCAAAAAGTGGTTATTATGCGTGGCGGAAACGTTCCAAAAGCCTGCGCTGTATGGAGAATGAAACTCTTCTGAAAGAGATCATACAGATTCATGAGGCATCACGAAACACTTATGGCGACAGAAAGATAACCCATGAAATAAACCGGAATCAGAAAAGCTAGTGAACCATAAGTGGGTAGACCGTATCATGCGTGAAAACGGCATATGGCCAAAAAACATAAAAATATAAAGCGAAAACTAATACAAGGCATAACCTCTCGATGGCAGAAAACATTCTGAATAGGAGTTTTGACGCTGACAGGCTGGATAAAAATGGTAAGGGACATTGCCTATATTCTAATAGATGAAAGCTGGCTTTATCTTGCCGGAGTGATGGATCTATGCAGGGATAAGATAGCCGGCATATCAATGGACGGACGAATGACGAAAGAGCTGGCGATGTCAGCACTTAAGGATGACATCTGTCATACAAAGGCTACAGAGGACTGTGTCCTGCACTCTGACAGGGAAGCCAGTATTGCTCCTTGGATTTCAGGCACTGGCTAAAGAACACGGATTTACCAGCAGTATGAGCCGGAAGGGAGAACTGCTGAGACAATACCCCGATGGAGGCTTCTGGGGAAAATTAAAGCAGGAATGGCTGAATGGACTGCATTTCTGGACAAGTGAGGAAGCCATATCCGCAGTGTTCGAGTATATATGGATATTTTATAACAGGAAGCGAATCCACGAAGCAAACGGCTATCTGCCACTGGAGGGATACTATAGGCAGCATCAGATAGATTCGAAAGCAGCATAGCTGTTTTTGAATAAATAACCACACAGTCATGACAATGGTAGAAAAGATTATTCTGCCATACTGAATGGTAGAAAAACTAAGAATTGGATAGAATTCTTTGTTTTAGATGTCTATGCTGCTGGGGTCGGCTCAACCTTCTGTAATTAACTTTAGCGAACGAATTAAACGGAGGATAAAGTAATGGAATTTGTATATAGCATCAAGTCATGGTGTATCAATACGGCATTAAGCATATCTATCTGGAATGATATCGTTCTGCTAGTTCTTGGTGCTATATTTCCAAAGATTGTCTCTAACTTTTGTCATAATGTTCAGCATAATAGAAAGAATAAAAATCACAAAAAATTTATTATGCCGTGGTTTATGTTACTTATTATTTTGAGTGCTTTTTTTGTAGGATATATCTATGTAGGATATGCTTATGTAAAAATTCCAGATGTTGTGGGAACAGATCATGAGTATGCAGAGAAACAGCTTTCTGATGCTAAGTTAAGATATAGTTCCTTTTACGGAAGGGATGGAGATGTAGTTATAAGCATTAGTTATGAAGAAAAATATGCCAAAAAAGGTACAAGCATTGAATTGATTTATGGGCGTAAAACTGTTAGCGAAGATACAATTGATATAGCCAATGTTGGAAATGATGTGATATCAATGCCAGACATGTATCTTTTATCAGAACATGATGCATGTATGTATTTGACGGCAAGAGGATTTAGCAATATAGAAGTACTGGAACAGTATCGTGATGATATAGTACAGGGATATGTGGTAAGAACGGAACCAGAGGCAGGTGAAATGATTTCTCTTAAAGATACTATAACATTGTATGTAAGCATTAATCAGACTGAATGAATAGGTGATTATATGAAAAAAGGGATTAGTATTTTATTTGTATCATTTATATTAATTATAATGCATACTGTACCTGTATATGCTTTGGAAGATTATAGTGATGATGGTACAATATGGGATATTAATGGAACAACATTACGATCAGTTTTTTTTACAGATAATGTCGATTCAATAATTATTCCAGATGGGATTACGCAAATATCAAAAGTGGCATTTTGTAAAGAGGTTGACGCAGAAACTGATTTTCAAGATATAGAAAGTATTTATATTCCTGATTCAGTACAGACTATAGGAGAAATTGCATTTGCAAACTGTACATCATTACAAGAGGTCAGGCTACCAGAAGGACTGAAAATAATTACTCCATATATGTTTTTAAATTGTATTAGTTTAGAGAAGATTGTAATACCTGATAGTGTTGAGATAATTGAGACGGCTGCCTTTTCAGGGTGTACCTCTTTAAAAGAAATTACTCTTCCAAATAGCCTGCTTCGAATAGAAGAATCTGCATTTAAGTGCTGTGATCAGCTTCAGGCCGTAATTATTCCGGAATCAGTGAAAGTAATAGGAAATTCAGCATTTTACGGATGTACAGCATTGGAAAACATTGAAGTTTCGAAAAATACTTTAGTAGAAGCTAATGCATTTTATGGCACCGCATTTGTAGAAAATCAAAATGAAGATTTTCTTACGATTGGATCTACGCTTGTGAGATATAATGGGAGTGACACGGATGTAGTCTTTCCAGATGGAATTACCCGAATTGATGATTGGGCATTTTATAATAATAAAAAAATTAGCAGTGTGGTAATATCAGATTCTGTAACAGAAATAGGGCGTGCAGCTTTTGCCGGATGTACAAATTTAAAAGAGGTAGAACTACCTATATTTCTAGCAGAAGTAGGACAGGATGTTTTTAGCGATACAGAATGTAAACGTATCAACACCATAGATGGATTTTTTATTATGAAAGATATTCTATGGAGTTATGAAGGTGAAAATGAATCAGTAGTAAATATTCCATTAGGAATAAAACTAATTGCAGATGGAGCATTTTATGAATCTGACTGTGAGAAGATTGTTTTTCCAGATACTGTAATATACATAGGACAGTATGTATTTGCATATTCCCCAAATTTAAGAAGTGTCTATTTACCTGAGAGCATTATTAAGATGGGAGCGTGTGCATTCTGGTTTTGCACGGCGTTGGAAGAAATTGTATTGCCAGACAGTCTGATGTATGTGCCAGAATGGACTTTCTATGGATGTAGTACTCTCAAAAAAATAACATTTTCTACAAATACTAAGATTATTGGAGAAAGTGCATTTTTTCAATGTGAGAAGTTGGAAAGTGTCGAACTACCAGATACATTAATCTATATTTGTGATTTAGCTTTTTGTGGGTGTACTGTATTAAATACGATTGATATTCCATATACTGTTACAAGTATAGGGGTACATTCTTTTATGAAATGCACAAATCTTAAAAAGGTTATTCTGCATGACGGTTTAAAAAAAATTAAAGAAGGAGCATTTGTAGGCTGTGTATCAATGGAAAATATTAAAATACCAGAGAGCGTTGTTTATACTGGTTTTGGTATATTTATGGAATGCAGCAGTTTAAGAACGGTTGTGATAAATGCAAATATTCCAATGATAGAAATGAATACATTTCGAAACTGTGGAAGCCTTGAATATGTAACACTTCCATCAGGTCTACAGCAAATAGGTTCCTGTTCTTTTAGTAATTGTTCCTCTTTACGGACGATTGACCTTCCAGATACTGTAACGGAAATAGGGACACAGGCATTTTTGGGTTCAGATCTAAGATTTTTACGTTTGCCTGAAGCGGTAAAGGAAATAAAGCCGGGCGCATTTATGAACTGCAGTTTCTTGACACAGGTACAATTAAATCGTGGATTAGAAAAGATACACATATTGGCGTTTCTCGGCTGCATTTCACTAGAAAAAGTTTTTATTCCATCCTCAGTTGATTTTTTGGACCAACGGATATTTGAAGGATGCAGTTATCTCAGTATTGAATGTATGAAAGACACTTTGGCAGAGCAGTATGCTGTATGGTATGATATTCCAATTGTATATTGTGTTGATGAAGAAGATGTTGTATATATATCGCCCTATGATTATTAGAGGGGGTATAGGTCTTATTTGGCCTGCTGGCGCTTGGGTTCATGGGATGTACGAAGAAGAAAAAAGTAAAAATATAATTACTTGATTCTTAATGGATGTGAGCGGATAATAATATTAGTACTTATTTTCTATAGCAAGAATGGAGGATTAAGATGGCTAATATTAAAAAAAGCGCAGTAGAGCTAATTGGGAACACCCCGTTATTAGAGGTCACAAATTATAGGAGGGCAAACCAGATTGCGGATACGGTGATCCTGGCAAAACTAGAATACCTGAATCCGTCCGGCTCCGTGAAGGACAGGACAGCATTGAGCATGATAGAGGATGCGGAAAGGAGAGGCATATTGGAGCCAGGAGCAACAATCATTGAGCCTACTTCCGGGAATACAGGAATTGGCATTGCGGCAGTTGCGGCAGCGAAAGGGTATCGGGCGCTCCTGACTTTACCGGAGACGATGAGCGTGGAGCGAAGGAAGCTGTTGCAGGCATATGGCGCCCAACTTGTGCTGACGGATGGCGCGAAAGGGATGCAGGGCGCGATTGATAAAGCAATTGCGCTACAGGAAGCGATGCCGGGCTCCGTTATCTTAGGACAGTTTGAGAACCCGGCAAATGCGAAGATCCATAGAGAGACGACGGGGCCTGAAATCTGGCGGGATACGGACGGCAAGGTCGATATCTTCGTTGCCGGCGTCGGTACGGGCGGTACGATCAGCGGCACAGGCGCTTATTTGAAAGAGAAGAATCCGGATGTGAAGATTGTCGCGGTAGAGCCAAAGAGCAGCCCGGTGCTATCGTGCGGCAAATCCGGGGCGCATAAAATACAGGGGATTGGCGCTGGTTTTGTGCCGGAAGCGCTTGACGTGAAGATTTATAATGAGATTATCCAGGTATCGGATGACGATGCTTTTGTGGCAGGCAGGGAAATTGCGCTCAAAGAAGGCATATTGGTGGGCATCTCGTCCGGTGCGGCGTTACATGCCGCGACACAGATTGCCAAACGGCCGGAGAATAAGGGGAAAGTGATCGTTGTCCTTTTGCCGGATTCCGGGGACAGGTATTTATCGACGCCCCTGTTTGGGGAGGAGGAGTAAAAAGATCCGCTCTATCTCCCGCCCATTCCGCATACCGTTACCGCTGATCGGCGCCTTGCATATTGCCAGTGCATCCTGCGCTTGACAAGAAGACGGTTTTGTACTATAGTCCCGAGTTTGACACTTGTGAAAGCAAAAAGCGGCTACAGACCTAGTAATTATGCGGTCTGCAGCCACTTTCTCTTTGGAAACGATTTGTGCTATTTTTTTACCTCATCTGTTTTGGTGCTTTTTATGATGCTCCGCATGGCTGATTTTGAAATAAATTCATAATCCGTATGAAAGCCAAATGCCTTGTGTAAATCATCCGTCAGATCGGTTCTCTTGTAAGAAGGGATATAGCCGCTTTCCTTTGACAAAAGGGTTACCTGCATGGAACGAAGTGTGCTTAGGATCTCGTTACAGGTATAGTTATCCCCGATCTTTTTCTCAAGCAGGCGGTACATAAGCAGGCTGATGTAACAGATGAGGAAATGTGCTTTGATGCGGTCTTCCCGCCTGACATAGACGGGGCGTGCCTCAAAATCTGTTTTCATGATGCGGAAGTTTTCTTCTATTTCCCAACGCTGCCGGTTGATTTTTAGGATCCCGCTTATATCGTCTTCGAGGTTTGTAATGACGGCATAAAAGCCGTCATACTTTTCCTCATCCCTGATCTTGTCCAGATCAAGCTCACAGACTTTCTTTTCTGCGATCTCCCCATCATTTGTCACATTTGTGGTTTTAATAAAACGGGCAGGGTCATTTTGGTTTTTGCCTTTGTGTTTTCTCCCGGGCTGTTCGATCATTTTTATGGCACGTTCTATTTGCTGTTCGCGGATCCGTTTCTGGTATGCCTTGTATTTTGGGGAGTAGGTAACAATAACCGTTTCATCCATGTTTCCGTTCACAACGGGAACCTCCTTGTAATAGATGGCCTCGCAGACTTCCGGGTCAGATTCATCCAGTGTGGAGAGGTCAATGAATTTCCCGGAGCCAGGGTTTTTAAACTGGGCAGGATTTAGGGCAATAGTCCTGTCTTCTTCACGCATCTTCTTCAGGGATTGTGTGATGACATAAGAACGGTTTCCAAAGCTGTTAAACCTCCGGTTTGACATACTGCCGAGCCCGGCATCCGAGCAGAAGATAAAGCCGCTGCATGCAAAGTCACGTATTACCTTTGTTTCTAAAGGTTTTAAGGTGGTCTGTTCATTCTGGTTCCCAGGGAACACATCAAAAGCGAGGGGGATCCCATCAGCATCCATGAACAATCCCATTGTGACGATGGGATTTGGCCTGTTCTCCTTGCTTTTTCCATACTTCCTAAAATCATCATCCTGCTGGGTTTCAAAGTAATAATTCGTACAGTCATAGTAGAGGACCTTCTTGTTTCTGGGATGCAGGAAGTTTGAATTGCAGTATAGCTCTTCCTGAATAAAGTCGGATTCTTCAGCCATAACGGAAAGCGCGCGGTAAATGTTCTGCAGTTCATACTTAGGCGGTTCAAGCAGTGTCTGGCAGTAAGAGTAACTGCTCAGTTTGCTGGAAGGTGAAAGGATTCTTGAAAAAATCTGGTCAGTAAGAATCGCGCTGAAATCATAGGTGTATTTGTGGCGTTTAGAGATCTTTCGGCAAATGGAATCGATTTTCAATTCTGTGCACAGTTTTTGAAGGAACAGATATCCAATCTGAAAACAGCGCTCTTCATTTTTAGGAATATAAGCGCTTCTTGATAAAGAAACTGAAACACTGCTTGTTTTAGCATTGTATTCGAGGGTGTCTTTTTCCGCTTCTGATCTTGCCCATGCCATCATGGCATCATAATCTCCGGAAAAATGCTCTAAGAGCTCGTTGAGCTTTCCGAGTTTTCTATGGATCTGGGTAGCGGTATTTCCATTGGCTTTACGGTATGAGCGTTTAATATAGACATCTTTGTTATCAGAATTCCCTGTAAGTGAGATATACATGCGAAAAGCCTCCCTGCTTTGTGATATAATCTTATCATACCACAAAGCGTACAAAAGCGCACGAACTATTTTTAAAAATTTGACAAAAAATAAGCCATGATTGGCTTAAATAAAGGATTCTTGCGATATGATGTTATAAAGAAGTGTCAAATACCCGGGCGCCTTGCGTATTGCCAGTGCATCCTGCGCTTGACAAGAAGACGGTTTTGTACTATAGTAAAATACAATGAAATTGGTCCCCGTAAGCAGCAGATGAGGAAGAAATGTGATCTCTATAGTCTTCTAATGGCTGATGCAGGGACTGGCTGAAAGGATAAACAGCATGAAAAGAATGGCTTTGACAACAATGGATATGCTGATGTGCCGTAGCGTGATGCAGATGTATGACGATATGGATTCTTTTCGTGTGTGTTATTAAGCCTGATTTGATATGATTGTGACTAGGAAATCCACAGGTGCATGACGCTCATGCACCTGTTTTTTCGCTTTATGGGATTTGGATGAAAGGATGAATGATATGGCAGGAATAATTGAAGTGCAAAACCTTACGAAGATCTTCTCGACAAAAGATGCTGAGGTGGAAGCGCTACAGGGGATAAATCTATCCATACAGGCGGGCGAGATTTACGGCATCATCGGTATGTCGGGAGCAGGGAAAAGCACTTTAGTCCGTTGCCTGAACTTCTTAGAGCGCCCAACGGAAGGAACCGTGAAAATCGAAGATAAAGATTTAGGCGCTATGACGGAAAAAGAGCTGCGTAAGCAAAGAAGCGAGATTGCGATGATTTTCCAGCACTTTAATTTGCTGATGCAGAAAAATGTCCTTGACAATATTTGCTTTCCGCTTGTCATTGCGGGCATGGATAAGAAGGAAGCCAGGAAGCGGGCTGAAGGGCTTTTGGACATCGTTGGCATGAAAGAGAAGGCAAAGGCATATCCGTCCCAGTTATCTGGCGGGCAGAAACAGAGGGTAGCGATTGCAAGGGCGCTTGCAGGGAACCCTAAGATCCTGCTCTGCGATGAGGCGACAAGCGCCCTAGACCCACAGACGACGCAGGCGATTCTCGCCCTGTTAAAAGATATCAATAAACAGTACGGCATTACGATTGTGATTATCACACATGAGATGGCGGTTGTCAGGGAAGTGTGTTCCCATGTGGCGATTATAAGCGGCGGGCATTTGGTGGAACAGGGAAGGGTATTCGATATTTTCAGCCATCCGCAGACCAAAGCGGCGAAAGAGCTGATATTAAAAGGGGATAACGAAACGGAGCTGAATCTGGAAGATCATCAGCGGGACCTGATGAGGGGCAAGAGCTGCATCCGTATTGTCTTCTCCGTCAATTCATCGTTTGAGCCGGTGATCGCGAATATGGTTTTGAAGTTCGGGCAGCCGGTCAATATCATGAAAGCGGATACCATGAATGTAGAAGGGATTGCCAGAGGCGAGATGATCCTGCAATTACCGGAAGGAGAAGAGTTACAGGAGCAGCTCAAAGAATATCTGAGAGAAAGAGGACTGGCGGTAGAGGAGGTAGATGGTTATGTGGAGTAAAGAAGTCATCTGGATGATTGTGGAAGGAATCGGGGATACGCTGTACATGACGCTGGTTTCGACACTGTGCGGGTACATATTGGGGCTGCCGATGGGGATTACCCTGGCTGTGACAGACAAAAACGGCATCAAACCGAACGCTGTTGTTTATAAGATATTAGATGTGATTGCTAATGTCATCAGGAGCATACCATTTTTAATCCTATTGATTCTCCTGATTCCGTTTACTATTTTCCTGGTAGGGAAAAGCTACGGCTCGACGGGGACCATTGTCCCGCTTACGGTGGCGGCAGCGCCTTTTATCGCGCGCATGGTGGAATCTTCCCTGAACGAAGTGGATAAGGGCGTGATTGAGGCGGCGCAAAGCATGGGCGCAGGCACTTTTACCATTATCTGGCGAGTGATGTTAGTCGAGGCGAGGACTTCTATCCTGGTGGGCGCGACAATTGCAATCGGCACGGTTCTTGGATATTCGGCAATGGCAGGCATTGTCGGTGGCGGCGGACTTGGTGATATTGCCATCCGTTATGGTTATTACCGTTGGCAGGCCGATATCATGCTTGCGACAGTGATCCTTCTGGTCGTACTGGTGCAGATCTTCCAGACGATAGGCATGCGGCTGTCGAATAAGCTTGATAAGAGAAAACTGTAGGAAATGCCAGAAAGGATAGAAGGCGCCCATCCATGGCTTGCATGTTCTGGATGGATGCTTTTTATATAGAAGGGTTACACAAAGGAAAGGATTAAAGGAGGAGAAGATTATGAAGAAAAGAGGAATTGCAGTTTTATTAACGGCAGCATTGGCATTGGGAACGCTTAGCGGATGCGGCAGCGATAAAAAGGATGACAAAACGATTACCGTAGCGGCTTCCGCCACCCCACATGCTGAGATCTTAGAGCAGGCTAAAGGCATACTGGCAGAGCAGGGCTGGACTTTGGAAGTGACGGTCTTCGATGATTATGTACAGCCAAACTTGGTGGTAGAAAGCGGGAACTTCGATGCGAATTATTTCCAGCATATCCCGTATCTGGATTCTTTTAACGTAGAGCATGATACCCATCTTGTCAATGCGGGTGGGATCCACTATGAGCCGTTTGGCATTTATCCCGGGACAAAGAGTGATTTATCTACATTGGAAGCAGGGGATGTCATCGCCGTGCCGAATGATACGACGAACGAAGCAAGAGCGCTTCTTCTGCTACAGGATAATGGCATCATAACGCTAAAGGACGGCGTCGGCCTGGAAGCTACCGTTACGGATATTGCAGATAATCCGATCGGTATTGAAATCGAGGAGTTAGAAGCAGCACAGGTATCGAGGGTAAAAAATGAAGTGGCATTTGTTGTCTTAAACGGTAATTATGCGTTGGAAGCTGGCTTTTCCGTAGGGAATGATTCGATTGCTTATGAGAAATCCGACTCGGAGGCAGCTAAGACTTATGTGAATGTAATCGCTGTCAAAGAAGGCAATGAAAACAGCGAAGGCATTAAGGCTTTGGTAGACGTGCTCAAATCTGATGAAATTACGGCATATATAGACAATACTTATGACGGAGCGGTAATTCCGTTCCAATAGATAGGAATATCCGTTTAGAAAAATCCCTTTGTTTCATGTCACCGGATGTGAAATGAAGGGTTTTTTTGTTTTATTTCCACGGTTAATTGATAATATAGTATTATAGACATCGTTGAAAAATATGATATTATAGATAATAATAAACTAATTTTACATTAGGAATTTCGATGAGGATGTAGCCAAAGTTTTGTGGTGGATGGGAAAAAGAGAATGGAGAATCAAAGTATGTGTGAGCAATCGGGACAAGTTTATGATGTAGGAGATTTTCTGGCAAGCAAGGATTTCATGAAGCTAGGCCAGGCGCTTCATCATGAAAACTGGCAGATTGCAATGATGACTGTGCAGCGGATGTTAAAAAGCGTGCAAGGTTTAGGATTGGATATATTGGAAAGACAGCTTACAGGAATCAGACAGTGCATTATCCATAAACAGGCAAGACAGGCGAAAGATATCCTTGCGCTCCTGACGGCGAAGCGGGCACAACTGTTAAGAGAAAGGCAGGGGTATTATGAGTATGAACGTGATTGCCCATAATATTGCGGCAATGAATGCAGAGAGATTTTTCAAAACGAATACCAAAAGTAAGAGTTCTTCCGCAGAGAAGCTATCATCCGGCTATCGGATCAATCGCGCGGCGGATGACGCAGCGGGGCTTTCCATTTCCGAAGGCATGCGCAGGGCGATAAGAGGATTGAAGCAGGGAAGCGAGAACGTGCAGTACGGCGTTTCCTGGGTCAAAATAGGAGACGGCGCGCTTGGTGAGGGGCATGAGTATCCTTATTATCAGTTCGATGGGAGTGTGAAGTGGCAGCAGAGCCAATGGCACATGGTCTTAGACGGTGCGAATGATTTAACGGTCACATATCAGATGAAAGAGAACCGGGCGTCACAGACAGCGGCCAGCTTAGAGCAGGTGTCATAGGCGATGGAGACACAGGCGAATCAGTCTAGGCATATGGTGCTGAATCTGTTACAATAGGATGAAGAAGGTTCGTAGTTAGCCGGGTATGAAGGAGACGATTGGGTATGGCGCTTCAATTTTATTATGGTGGTTCGGGAGCTGGGAAGAGCAGGAAATTACATGAGGACATTATCGAAGCATCCAGGAAAGAGCCTGGGCGCAATTTCCTGCTGGTCGTGCCAGATCAGTTTACGATGCAGACGCAGATGGACTTAGTCCTGGAACATCCGAACAAAGGGATCATGAATATTGACGTCCTTAGTTTCGGGCGGCTGACCCATAGGATCCTGGAAGAAGTGGGATATGAGGACATGCCAGTCTTAGATGACACGGGGAAAAGCCTGATCTTGCGCAAAATCGCACAAAAAGAACAAGAGCAGCTTTCGGTGATCGGCGCTCATTTACATAAAATGGGTTATATCCATGAAGTCAAGTCAGCGATTTCAGAGTTTATGCAATATGGGATTGGCTTACAGGAGATTGCTGATATTTCGGCGTGTGCGAAAGGACGGGGAGCGCTTTACTATAAGCTAAAAGACCTGGAAGTGTTATATAATAGTTTCCTTGCATATATTCAGGAGAAATTCATAACAACGGAAGAGACGTTGGACAGATTGCGGGAGGCATTGCCGAAATCCGGGATTATCCGTGACTGTGTAATTGCATTTGACGGATTTACCGGTTTTACGCCCATACAGTATCGCGTGATACAGGAACTCATGAGATTGGCGCAAAAAGTTATCGTTACGATTACGATAGATATCAACGAGAATCCTGATCGTATGGATGGCGAACAGAAGCTGTTTCATTTAAGCAAGAAAACGGTAACGGATTTAAAGAAACTGGGGGAGGAAGCAGATGTGAATCTGCTTCCTCCGGTTGTCTGTAAGGAACGCGTGCAGGGACGGCTTCCCAGGTTTGCTGAAAACCCTGCGCTCGCCCATTTGGAGCAGCATTTATTCCGCTATCCGGTGAATGCCTATGAAGAAGCGCCTGAGAGCATTGCAATCCGGGAGGCTTCCACACCGAAAGAGGAAGTCCGGCAAACGTGCATTGAAATCTACCGGTTATTGAAAAGCGGGATGCATTATCGGGATATTGCGGTTGTCACAGGTAATATGGAGACGTATGGGAATGATTTGGAGGAGGAATTTGCCAAATTTGGCATTCCGATTTATATGGACAGGACAAGGGGGATTTTATGTAACCCTTTCACAGAATATATCCGTAGCGCATTGCAGATTGTGCTACAAGATTTTAGCAGGGAGTCGGTGTTCCATTATTTGCGGACAGGGTTATGCGGGTTCCTAAGAGAGGATGTGGACAGGCTAGAGAACTATATCCGCAGGTTCGGTATCCGTGGCAGGAAACAGTGGGGAAGCCTTTTTGTCTATAGAGAAGAAGAGGGAGAGGAAGGCGAGGCGCTGCTTGCCATGTACAATGATATGCGCCTTAGGCTGTTAGAACAGCTTTCGCCTATATTGTCACCATGTGGGACTGCGGGCGAGCTTGTGCGGGCTTTGTATGATTTCCTGGTAAAGAATGAATTACAGAGAAAGCTAAGCGTTTATGAAGAGAAATTCACAAGGGAAGGCGATCTTGCGAGAGCGAAAGAATATGCGCAGATTTACGGCTTGGTGATTGATCTGTTAGACCAGATCGAAGCGCTTTTGCGGGAAGAAGAAATCAGTTTTCAGGAGTTTGTGCAGATTTTGGATGCGGGATTTACGGAGATTACGGTAGGCACGATTCCGCAGAATGTGGACAGGATTGTGATTGGCGATATTGAGAGGACGCGGTTAAAGCAGGTGGAGGCGCTCTTTTTCCTGGGGATTAATGACGGGAATATTCCCAAAGGAAGCGGCGGGGGCGGCATCATTTCTGACATTGACAGGGAGTTCTTGCAGGAGGCGGGATGGGAGCTTGCGCCGACGCCGAGGCAGCAGATGTATATCCAGAGGCTGTATCTGTACATGAACATGACGAAACCTTCGCAAAAGCTGTATTTATCGTATGCGAAGGTTGGCAATGACGGGAAGAGCATGCGTCCGGCATATCTGATTGATACGATGAGAAAACTCTTTCCGAAGATAGAGATTGCATGCCCGGAACTTTGGCCGGTGGAGGAGCAACTGACCAACGGCAATGACGGTATTGCTTTTTTCACGGATTTGCTCCGGGATTATGCAGCGGACAGGACAAGTGAGGAAGAGGAGCGCAAGCTCTTCACTTTCTACCATAGTTATCATAAGGAATCTATCTGGCGGGAGCGGATAGAACGGCTAGTTGCCACTGCCTTTTATCATTATCGGGAAACTCCGCTCTCTAAGCAGGTCACAACAGCGCTGTACGGCAGTATGCTGTATAATAGCGTCAGCCGTTTAGAGAAATATGCGGCATGCGCTTATGCACATTTTTTGCAATATGGGCTTGCGCTAAGAGAACGTGGTGAATATAGCTTTGAAGATGTGGACATGGGCAATCTTTTCCATGGCGTTTTAGAGCTTTTCGCCAATAAATTGGCGGAGCATCAGTATACATGGTTTGATTTTCCCAAAGATATGGGAGAAAAGCTCTTAGATGAGGCGATAGAGGAATATGCCGTAAGCTATGGGGAGACGATTCTATATAGTAATGCGAGGAACCAATATTTATTGCGGCGGCTAAGAAGGATCTTGAAGCGGACGGTTATGACCTTACAGAAACAGTTGCAAAAAGGCTCTTTCCTGCCGGAACATTTCGAGATGTCCTTTTCGATGTTAGAGGATTTAGAGGCGGTGAACATTGCCCTGACCGGGGAAGAGAAGATGAAGCTGCGCGGCAGGATTGACAGGATAGATACGTGCGAAGAGGACGATACGGTTTATGTGAAGGTCATTGATTATAAATCCGGGAACCGGAAGTTTGACTTGGCGGCGTTATATTATGGGTTACAGTTACAGTTAGTAGTCTATATGAACGCTGCGGTGGAGATGGAGCAGAAGAAGCATCCGGGGAAGGCGGTAGTGCCTGCGGCAATGCTCTATTACCATATTGCAGATCCGATGATAGAGGACGGACAGATGTTAACGCCCGAACAGTTGAACCAGAAGCTATTACAGGAATTGAAGATGACTGGAATAGTCAATGAAAATGACAAGGCGATTGCGCTTTTAGACGGGGCGTTTACGGATAAGTCCGATATCATCCCCATTGAACGGAAAAAGGACGGTTCCTTCTCGGCTCATTCGAGTGTCATCAGCGAAGAAGACATGAAGACAATTTCAAGTTATGTTAATCATAAAATCAAAGAACTTGGGCATGGCATCTTACAGGGAAATATTGCAGTCAATCCGTGTGAACAGAATGGGAACAGCGCCTGCGCCTATTGTGCTTATAAAAGTGTCTGCGGATACGATATGGAGATTGCCGGATACGAGATGCGCCTGCTGCCAAAGCTATCGAAGGAAGATGCGCTGCGCTTAATGGAAGCAGAGACTACGGGCGTTAGCGAAGAAGAGCCGGAGAAAGAAGAGGCCTGAAAGCGAGGAAGACTGAGGGAAGCGGAGACCTGAAAGGGAGGAAGAGCCGGAGAAAGAGGAGATCTGAGAACGCGGCGGCGGGAGAGGCAGGCACTGATGTGCGGAATTTAATATAACGACAGAAGGCCTCCCCGATAACGGCAAGGGATAAAGGAGACAGGTAAGATGGGCGTAACATATACGGAAGAACAACAGAAAGTAATTGATACACATGGCTGTAACCTACTGGTATCGGCGGCGGCAGGATCCGGGAAAACGGCAGTGCTAGTGGAGCGTATTGTGAAGATGGTCAGTGACAGTGCGCATCCGGTAGATATTGACCGTTTGCTCGTTGTGACTTTTACCAATGCGGCAGCAGCAGGGATGCGGGAGAGAATCAGCGCAGCGATCAGTGAACGGCTGGTGTTAGAACCGGAAAATGAGCATTTGCAGAAACAGGCGGCGCTCTTGCATAATGCCCAGATTACTACCATAGATAGCTTTTGTTTGTTTGTCATCCGCAACAACTTTCACACAATTGGCTTAGACCCTGGCTTTCGTATTGCAGACGAAGGGGAGCTGAAGCTGCTTCGCGGCGATGTTTTGAGCGATGTGCTTGAGCAATGTTATCAGAAGGGAGAGCCGTCTTTTATACGCTGCATGGAATATTTCAGTACCGGAAGCCGGGATAGTGCCGTAGAAGAAGCTGTGTTAAGGCTATATGATTTTGCGATGAGCAATCCGTTCCCGGAAGAGTGGCTAAGAGAACGGAAGAAAGACTATGCATGTGATGTAGGAACGGGGGCAGGAACAGGAAACAGGGCAACGGATGCATTTCCCCGGCTTCATTGGGTACAGGGACTGATGGAGAAAGTCTCGATGTCGCTGCAAGGATTGCTTGACCAAATTGGTCAATGTATAGCGATATGCGAAGAACCGGACGGTCCTTATATGTATGGGGAATTATTGGAGCAAGAGAAAGAGCGTCTTGAAAAGCTGCTACGTGAATCGGATTATGAGAAACGCTATCTCCTATTCTCTGCGCTTTCATTTGGCAGGCTTTCTTCGAAAAAAGATGAGACTGTTTCAGCTTTTAAACGGGAGCTCGTCAAAAATACCCGTGCAGAAATCAAAGAAAGCCTACAGTCGATACGGAAAGATTATTTCGCGCTCTCATCAGAAGAAGCCATGGCGCAGATGGGGGCGTGCAGTGATGCGGTCAATGCTTTAGTGGATTTGACGCTGCTTTTTCTGGAAACGTTTGCCGCTTCGAAGCGGGATAAGAACATACTGGATTTTGATGACATAGAGCATTTTGCTCTTTCCATTTTGCTCCGGAGAACACAAGAGGGCGGGATTGAAGCGACAGAGACGGCTATGGAATACCGCAGTCACTTTACGGAGATTTTGATTGATGAGTATCAGGATAGTAACCTGGTGCAGGAATATCTTCTCTCTGCGATTTCCGGTGAGGCAGAAGGCCGTTTTAACCGTTTCATGGTTGGCGACGTGAAGCAAAGCATCTATAAGTTCCGGTTGGCAAGGCCTGAGCTTTTCATGGAGAAATACCATACGTATCAGGAAATACAAGGGACTGATGCGCTGCGGATTGATTTACACAAGAATTTCCGCAGCAGAGAGGAAGTCTTAGTTTCGACAAATGCGGTATTTTCCCAAGTGATGCGGACAGAGCTTGGCGGGATTGCCTATGATGAGAAAGCGGCGTTATACCCTGGCGCATCCTATCCGGGTGCGCGGGATTTGGCTGCACCGGATTCCTCTGTACCAGAAACGACAGCCTCTGGTGCCGCTTCGCTTGCGCTTGTCAAAGGAGCTTTTGAAAATGTAGGAAATGATACGGAAGTCCTGCTTTTCGTAGAAGATAAGACAGAGCAGAATGTAGGGGAAAGCGTAAACAGGCAAGCAGGAGAAGCCATTAATGGGCAAGCAGGAGAAGCCGTAAATGGAAAGGCAGGAGATGCCATAAACGGGAAGACAGAAGAAGCCGTAAGCGCTGCGACAGGACAAAAAAACATTTCAGAAATAATAGGAATAGAGCGGGAAGTCAGCGCAAAGAGGCAGGAAGCCTATGGCATTGCCGGCAAAATCAAAGAGTTGGTGTCATCGTTCCAGATAACGGATAAGGATACAGGAGAGCTTAGGCTGGCTTCTTATAAGGACATTGTCATCTTATTGCGGACAACGGCGGGATGGGATGAGGAGTTTAAGCAGATCCTGGAAGAAGAGGGCATCCCGGTGCATGTCTCATCTAAGACGGGTTATTTTGCAGCGACAGAAATCCAGGAGCTGCTCCACTTCTTGCGTGTATTGGATAACCCGCTACAGGACATCCCGTTTTATGGCGTATTGCATTCTTATTTCGGTGGATTCTCGGAAGAGGAGATTGCAAGCGTGAAAGCGGCATACCCGCAGAAACGGTATTTGTATGATGCGGTAAAGGAATATGCTGTAGCATTGCAGGAAGTAAAAGAGGTATGTCAGGAGCCATTGCAGCAACGGTTACAGGCATTTCTGAATCATATAGAGCGGTACCGGGAAATCGCGGTTTACATGCCGGTACATGAATTATTGCAGACGATAATCCGCGAATATGACTACCTATCTTTTATGGCGGCGAAGCCAGGCGGCAGCAGACGGCGCGCCAATGTAGAGATGCTGCTGATCAAAGCTGCGGATTATGAGAAGACAAGTTATTACGGATTATATCATTTTCTTCGTTATATAGAACAATTGGAAAAATATGACGTTGATTATGGCGAAGCGAACTTGCAAGATGAGAACGCAGATGTCGTGCGGATCATGAGCATTCATAAAAGCAAGGGATTGGAATTCCCGGTCTGCTTTGTGGCAGGGATTGCCAAGAGCTTCAACATGCGCGATGCGGGGGATCATCTGGTGATGGATGTGGAGCAGGGAATTGGCGTGGACTATGTCAATCCCGAGCTTAGGGTGAGCAGCAGGAATCTTAGGAGGAATTTTATCGCTTTAGGGATGCGGCAGGAGAATCTGGCGGAAGAGCTTCGTATTTTATATGTCGCTATGACGAGGGCAAAAGAGAAGCTGATCTTGACCGGGGTATTGAAAAGACCTGAGAAAAAAATACCCTCCCTCGCTTTATTACGGGGAATAAAAGAGAGGGTCTTCTCGTATCATTTGCTGATGCAGATGGGCAGTTTCCTGGATGTGATTCTCTACATTGCGTCAAGGAATCGGTGCTTTGACGATATATGGCGTATGTATGGGATTGAGCCAAGTAGTCAAAACCCGCTTTATGAGGAAGACTGGAAATTTAGTTTTGCCATAGTTTCCTGGGAAGATACTATGGCAAATAAAGTAAAAGAGACATTATCGCATGAGAGTGACAGAAGGAGGCTTTTGCTTGCGGATACTGTGCATACGGCTGACCGGATTGATAAACGGCTTATGACGATGATGTCGGAGAGGTTTTCTTTCCGTTATCCCCATGAAAACCTCAAAGATTTGTATACAAAAACAACAGTTTCGGAACTCAAAAAGGCAGGAATGAAAGAAGAAACGGATTTTTCTTTCACTTTATATGAGGAAGAGCCGATTGTCCCTTATCTGCCTAAATTCATAAAGCACGACGAGAGTGTCAGCGGATCGGATAGGGGAAGCGCATTCCATAAGGTCATGGAGCTATTGGACTTTCGTGTATTGACCGATTGGGATAATGAAACGGAAGCCAGGAAAGGGAGAAAACCGGATACTGGAATGCGGGGAATGGATAAGCAGCAATATCTGGAAGAAGCGGTAAAAGAACAATTGGCGCATATGTTGGCGGAAGGTAAATTATCGCAGGGATATTATGATGCTGTTTCCGTACGGAAGATCGTTTCTTTCCTAAATAGTAAGATCGCAAAGCGTATGGCGGATGCCGCAGCGGCAGGAAAGCTATATCGGGAGCAGCCTTTTGTGTTAGGGCTTCCCGCAAATCGTTTAAATGAAAGTTTTCCGCCTGAAGAAACGGTGCTGATCCAGGGAATCATTGATGTATTCTTTGAGGAGAAGGGCAGCTATATTGTGGTGGACTATAAAACGGATGCTGTGAAGACGCCGGATGAATTAATCAGGCGATACCAGACACAATTAGACTATTATGCGGAGGCGTTAGAACAGCTTTCCGGGTATAAAATGACGGGGGAGGGGGTGCGTACAGCGGAGAAGGTTATTTATTCTTTTAAGTTGGAACAGGAGATTAACTTAGATTTGGCAAGCGTTATTTTGTCATGAGCTTGTACGATTTGCGAGAAGGAGAGGGGACATATGGAACAGAAAAAATATGGGGTGCTTATTTATCAGGACTTTTCTTTACAGGAGATTACTTGCCTGACTTCCTGTCTGACGATTTGGTTTGGGGAGAAAATAGAGATTATCGCTAGTGAAAAAAAGCTTTATGCCAGTGAGGAAGGCTTTTCTATTATGCCGGATAAAACGGTGGAGGAAGTAAACCTGGCGGATTATGCATGTGTCATTCTCCCGGGAACTGTTTTTCCACTGCCCGCATTATATGACGAGAAGCTGATTGCTTTTCTGCGTAAGGGCAAGGAAGCAGAGACAATTATTGCGGCGATTTCTTCTGCGCCGATATTACTGGCAAAGGCAGGCTTGTTAGAAAATAAAGACTTCACGGCGGGATTTTTCATGCAGATGGCGGATGTTTTCCCATTTGTCGATAAGTCACATTTTATCCACCGTCCTGTTGTAGAAAGTGGCAATATCATTACGGGCATTGGCATGTTCTTTAGAGAGTTTGCAGAGTGTGTACTGATCAGATTGGGATATGATGTCGGGAAACATTTCATGGAAACGACTGGCTGGGAGCCGACGGAGGAAGAGCTGACATTTTACTGGTCGGATGAGGATTATCAAGAATTTTTGGAAGAATTGAAAGAATTTACAGAATGAGAATATGGGTATAAGAGTGGTAACCTGCCATATATTTATTGTATTTTTCAGGATGTCTTTGTATAATATACTTATAGTAATCATACTAATGCATTGATTTTCAATCCGAAATTTGTGCTTGCGTCCAAATTCGCAAGTTGAGCAAGAATAAGGGATTATTGGGAAATACGGATGCCCAATTGAAGAGATGGAGAAACAGATGGAATTTAATGTTATATGGGATAATTTAGGGATAGCCAATGATTTCATGTTTGGGAAAGTCATGCAGGATGCAAGTCTATGCCAGGAATTGCTGCAAAGAATTTTGCCGGATCTGGACATAGATCATATCGAATACCCGGAGACACAAAAAAGCATCAGACCGGATGTGGATGCCAAGAGCGTGAGGCTCGATGTATATGTGAGGGACGGGAAAGGGACAGTCTACGATATCGAGATACAAGTGAGCGATACGAAAGAACTACCCAAAAGAAGCCGTTATTATCAGAGTATGATAGACTTACAGATGATTGATAAAGGGCAGTATTATAAAAAGCTAAGTCCCAGTTACGTTATCTTTATCTGCCCGTTTGATATTTTTGGTAGAGGAAGGCATATCTATACTTTTGAGAACATTTGTAAGGAAGATACTGCTGTCAGGCTAGGGGATGGAGCGGTGAAGATTTTTCTCAATGCTACAGGAAGGCAGGAAGACGTAAGCAACGAGTTAAAAGCATTTCTAGACTATGTGGCGGGAAAGGAATCGGAGGATGTCTTTGTGCGGAGGCTGAAAGAAGCCGTAAATGAGGCAAGGAAGAACAGGGAATGGAGGCACGAATATATGACATTGCTGATGCGTGATCAGGAGAATATTGAAAAAGGCATAGAAAAAGGCATAGAAAAAGGCATAGAAAAAGGCATAGAAAAAGGCAAGTTAGAAGGCCGGGCTGAGGAGATTATTGAAACCGGATATGAGTTTGGAATTCCTGAGCAAGGCATACTCGAAAGGTTGCAAAGCAAGCTGGGCATATCCAGGCAGACAGCGCAGGAGTATCTTGCAAGGTTTGGGAGCCAGGTCAGATAGCTTGTATGAAGATCGTAGGCATGCTAGACTTAACGATGCGGAGATTGATTTTTCATCCTACCCCCCCCGCCCGTATTTCCATATACAATACGGCGGGGGGATTTCTATGTAATGTTATTCTTTATAATTGATTATTTCATCTAGCAGTTTTGGAAGCTGCTCTTCCATCGTCTCATCGCTGAACTGACAGGTTCCGACGGCTTTATGTCCGCCACCGCCATATTTTAGCATCAAGCTTCCGACATTGACGTTGGATGTCCTGTTCAATACGCTGTAGCCGACAGCAGCGGAACAGCCAAGTCCACCTTTGCCGTTTACAATCCAGACGGAGATGTTCTGCTCAGGGTACATACTATAAATGAGGAAACGGTTGCCGGAATAAATCGGGTCAACGCCGCGTAAATCGGAGATGATGACATCTTTTTCCACACGGGTATGTGCCAGTACCATTTCTTTGAATTTGGCATCTTGCTCATGGTAAATCGCAATCCGCTCTTGGACATCCGGCAAGGCAAGGATTTCTTCCGTGCTCATGGTGCGGCAGCATTCCATCAGATTCTCCATTAACTGATAGTTTGAGATGGTGAAATTGCGCCACCTGCCGAGGCCGGTCCTGGGATCCATCAGGAAACCGATTAAAATCCAACCGGTAGGGTTCTGGATCTCATCAATTGTTAAGTTCCCGGAATCAACTTTATCGACGGCAACCATCATTTCGTCGAAGTGGGAGAAGCGTTCTTTCCCGCCGTAATATTCATAGATAATGCGCGCACAGGAAGGCGTGATACGGCTTTCGCCTTTATACTTGCCGGCTAACTGGTTTCTTTCATGCTCACTGGAATGATGATCAAACCAAAGGCCACAGCCTTCTACAAAAGGCACGTTGGCCAGCACATCGTTTTCTGTAATTTCTACAAGACCATCCTGTAAATCCTTGGGATGGGCGAATTTCCAACTGTCAATCAGACCGACTTCTTTTAATAGGGCACCGCATGCCAATCCGTCAAAATCGGAACGGGTAACTAATCTCATAATGAATTCTCCTTTGCTTAGTGTAATGGCTTTTTTGAAAAAAAGCTTATCAAAATTATAAAATAAAGTACGGAGATTTTCAAGAAGTTAAAATGGCTCCCGCTTGACTTTCTTCGTAATTTTACCTATTATTTTATTAAAGGATTCGGATGTCAAAAGCGCCTTTTGGCATTCTTCGTGACCGGGCCAGTGAAGCGATGATCTGGGATATCCCGGGGAAGCTTGTGGTAATGGATGAAACAGTGGAGGATACATTTATGGCAAAAACGTTAATCATGGAACACCCTTTGATACAGCATAAGATTGGCTATATTAGACGGACAGAGACGGGAACAAAGGATTTCCGCCAGACGATAAAAGAAATAGCGATGTTGATCTGTTATGAAGCGACAAGAGAACTGCCGCTTGCGGATGTGGAAATTACAACGCCAATCTGTAAGACAATGGTTAAAGAATTAAGTGGCAAGAAGATGGCTGTCATACCCATCCTGCGCGCGGGCCTTGGCATGGTAGACGGCGTGTTAGAGCTGATACCGGCTGCGAAAGTCGGGCATATCGGATTATACCGCGATCCGGAGACATTAGAGCCAGTGGAATATTATTGTAAGCTGCCGGCGGACTGTGATGAGAGGGAGGTTTTCGTGGTAGACCCGATGCTTGCTACCGGGGGTTCTTCGGTGGCGGCAATCCGCATGTTAAAAGAAAAAGGATGTAAAAAGATCCACTTTATGTGCATTATTGCAGCGCCAGAAGGAGTTGCCAAAATGCAGGAAGCGCATCCAGATGTCGATTTATATATTGGCGCATTGGATGAAAAATTAAACGATCATGGCTATATCGTTCCCGGGCTTGGGGACGCTGGGGATAGGATATTCGGGACCAAATAAATGATTATGCCTGCCGCTTAAAGTATGCAGGCAAACAGAAAGGCATGGTTATTATTATGCAGCAAGTACATTCAAAGGCTGCGGCAAAACAGGAATCACATGTGAGAGATATGACATCAGGGAATATTTATTCCCTGATGCTTAGTTTTGCGCTGCCGATTTTCTTAAGCCAGGTTTTCCAACAGTTATATAATACAGCGGATGCGTTCATTGTCGGAAGGCATTTGGGGACGAATGCGCTTGCGGCGGTCACCTCTTCCGGGACGCTGATTTTCTTGCTCATCAGTTTCTTCATGGGGACGGCGATGGGCGGCGGCGTTGTGATATCCCGCTATTTTGGCGCAAGCGATGAAGTGCAGGTGTCAAGAGCGGTACATACGATGATGGCGTTTGGCATTGCCAGCGGTGTCATTTTGACGATAGTAGGCGTTGCGTTTACACCTACTTTTTTGGTATGGATGCAAACCGATCCTGAAGTTATGCCGGAGGCGGTTGAATATTTCCGTTATTATTTCATGGGCGCGCTTGCTATGGTCATGTATAATATCTGCCGCAGCGTCATGAACGCATTAGGCGACAGTAAGCGCCCGCTGTATTATCTGATTTTCTCTTCTATTCTCAATATTGCCTTAGATCTGTTGTTCATCGCCGGCTTTCATTGGGGCGTCTGGGCAGCGGCAGTGGCGACTGTGATATCCCAGGCGGCAAGCGTTGTCCTCTGTATGCTCCATTTGTTGCGCAAAGGCAATATTTTCACCGTGGAAATACGGAAAATCCGTTTTCATAAGGACACGCTGATAGAAATTGTACGTTACGGACTGCCTTCCGGTGTGCAGAATTCGGTGATTGCTTTTGCCAATGTCATTGTGCAGTCGCAAATCAACTCTTTTGGTAAATTCGCAATGGCGGCTTATGGTACCCATGCGAAGATCGAAGGTTTCGCGTTCCTGCCGATTACGAGCTTTAATATGGCAAGTACGACGTTTATCAGTCAGAACCTGGGTGCGCGGCAATATGAGCGTGCGAAAAAGGGTGCGCGTTTCTGCATCCTTGCCGCGGTCATTCTTGCCGAGCTGACTGGCGTATTCTATTATCTGTTTGCACCGCAGTTTGTCGGCATGTTTGATAATACCCCTGGCGTTCTGGGATTTGGCGTGCAGCAGGCGCGCACGGTCGCCCTCTTTTATTTCTTATTGGCATTTTCCCATTCCATTGCGGCAGTTTGCCGTGGTGCGGGCAAAGCGTTTGTGCCGATGGTCATTATGTTGTCCATTTGGTGCGTGCTGCGGATTTCCTATATTGGGCTTGTGATGCATTTTACCGGGGACATCCGGTATATTTATTGGGCGTATCCGTTGACATGGACTATTAGTTCGGTGATTTATCTTATCTATTATTTGCGCTCCGATTGGGTGCATGGGTTTGAAGAAAAGAAAGCATAGGAAAGGTTGAAAATTAAGGATTTTTAACCATAGGATGGAGTGCCTGCTAAAACGGGCGGATGGGAGCAAAGATGAACATACCTAATTTCAGGGACATTAGCGGCTATCAGAACCGGGATGGTAAAGTGATGAAGAAGAATAAGATATTCCGTGGAGGCGCATTAGACAGTATGACTAAGGAGGACGCGGATTACTTTGAGGATGTATTGGCGATCCGGCATATTCTTGATTTCCGTGATGCAAAAGAGGCTCAAATGGCGAAAGATTATCAGTTCCCGGTAGCCGCTTATGAACAGATTAGTGCATTGCAAGTAAAAGAGCATGATGAAAACGGGTTTGATTTTGAAAAGATCATGAAGAAGGGGTTAGACGCATCGCAGTTCCGGTTTATCCTTGCATATTTAAAAGAGGGGTACCGGACCATGCCGTTTGACAATCCGGCATATAGAAGGCTGTTTGCCCTTCTTATGCAAAATGACGGGCATATTTATTTCCATTGCACCGCGGGAAAGGATAGGACAGGCGTTGCAGGGTTCTTAATCATGATGGCGCTTGGCATGGAGGAAGAGGATGCGGTGAAAGAGTATTTGCTATCAAACCAATACTTAAAGCAGGCAGGCCTTGACTTAGCCGGACAATTGCACATCCCTCCAGAGTATCAGCGGATGTGCGAACCGTTGCTGGGCGTCCGGGAAGATTTTATCCGGCTGGCGATTGATGCGATCAAAGACCGATATGGCGATTATGATACATTTTTCCAAAACGAATATAAACTGGGGCGGGAGGAGAGGAAACTTCTCATGGAAATCTATTGCGAATAAAAACGGGAATAATTCCATCTTTTCCTGTAAAGCATTATTGCGAATGCTGCATTGCTGAAAACCATGGATTGGCTTGGCTGGATGGAAGCCTGTTCGTGGAGGCGGGCTTTGAACGAAGCAGGGACAATCGGTGAATAATGTATTAGGGATATAAAAAGGAGGCGGGCATAAAATGGGAGAGAGCAGCGAAAATGAATTGTTGTATCATTTGGATCAGCTCCTTACTACAGAGTTAGGCGTTCTACGGATCAAAAGAAATCTTTCCCTGGACACGGACGATGTTGTTAAATGGTGCAGAGAGCAGATATTGTCTGCAAGTGCCATCATAACAAGGAAGGGGAAAAACTGGTATGTAGATGTAGATCATTGTGTGATCACGGTCAATGCCTATAGTTATACGATTATCACGGCCCACCGGGCAAAGGGATGCTGACAGTTGGAATAGACAATGCCAAGGAGGACAACATGAGACTACTACACCTATCCGATTTACATATCGGCAAAACAGTGAACGATTTTCCGATGATAGAAGACCAGGCATATATGCTGCGGCAGGTCTTAGAGATGATAGAGCGGGAGAGCGTGGATGCGCTCCTGCTTGCCGGGGATATTTATGACAAGCCGGTGCCTAGTGAGGAAGCTGTCAGGTTGCTTGACAGCTTCCTTTGTTCTCTTGCAGAGAAGGGAACCGAGACGTTTCTCATCAGTGGGAATCATGATTCGGATGAGCGGCTGCATTTTGGCAGCAGCCTGTTTGAAAAAAACAACATCCACATTGCGGCGAAATATGACGGCAGTATTTACCGGAGAAGCTGCCAGGACGAATATGGCGCCGTGAATATTTATATGTTGCCGTTTGTCAAAGCGTCGCAGGTGAAACATTTCTATCCTGGGGAGAAAATCGCTTCCTATGACGATGCGGTCAGGGTGGCGCTTTCTCATGCGCAGCTAAGTCCCAAGGAAAGGAATATCCTCGTGGCGCATCAGTTTGTCGTGGGAGAAAGCGAAGAACCGCAGCCGGGTGGTTCGGAGAGCGCGGCCGTTTTGCACGTGGGAACGGTTGAGAAAGTCGGTATCGGTTGTTTTGACGGTTTTGATTATGTGGCGCTTGGGCATATCCATTCCCCGCAGAAAGTCGGCAGGGAGACAATCCGTTATGCGGGCTCCCTTCTGAAATATTCCCTTAGCGAAGTAAGTAACGATAAATCCGCGACGCTCGTGACGCTTGGCGCAAAAGGAGAAGTCTCGGTCACGCTTTTGCCACTAAAAGGCCGGCGTAATATGAGGCACCTGAAGGGGAAGATGGAGCAATTATTGGACAAGAAGAATATACAGGAGCCGGAGGATTATGTCTTTGTAACGCTTACTGACGAAGAACCGGTCAATGATGTGATGGCTATTTTCCGGCAATACTACCCTAATGTCATGAAAATAAATTATGACAATTCCCATACGAGGGAAATGGGCGAGATAGATATTGCGGGAGCCATGAAGGAGCGGACATATCCTGAATTGTTGTCAGACTTTTACCGTATGATGTATGGATGTGAGATTAGTGAAGAAGAAATGCAGATGATGAAAGAAGTGGCGAAGGAGGCGGGCGTCATTCATGAAACCGACGAGATTAATCATTAGTGCGATAGGCCCATATGCAGAGGAAATGCCGGAAATTGACTTTGAGGAATTTGAGGGCAAAGGCCTTTTTCTGATTTCCGGGGATACGGGGGCGGGCAAGACGACGATTTTCGATGCGATCTGTTTTGCGCTGTACGGCGAAACGAGCGGTACATACCGGGATGCGAAGAATCTGCGCAGCGAATACGCCAGCCCCTTGGCGGAGAGCTTCGTTGATTTTCATTTCTCTCATCAGGGCAAGAAGTACCATGTATATAGGCAGCCTGCCTATGAGAGGCCAAAGGCACGCGGAAAAGGCATGGTGACCGTGAAAGAAAAGGCGGTCTTTTATCCGGAGGGGGAGGCGCCAATCGAGGGGGCAACGGCAGTAAACCATGCGGTAAAGGAGTTGCTGCTCATAGATTATAAGCAGTTTAAGCAGATTGCGATGATCGCCCAAGGAGAATTCTGGGCGTTGCTGAATGCCTCGACGGAGGAGCGGACGAAAATCTTACGGACGATCTTCATGACGTCGGCATACCAGAGCATGGGATATCAGTTAAAGGACAGAAGGAATGCGAGCTTTGCCGGGAAGAAGACGGCTGAGGAGAGCATCATACAATATTTTAATGATGCGGTTTCGCCGGAAGAGGGCGAGCTTGCAGAGGCGCTTGCCTCCATGCAGGAGAAGGCGCGAAATAGTGGCAGCGCATGGAACTTGGCGGAAATGCTCCAACTATTGGAGGATATCCTGTTAGTCGATAAGCGTCTGTACGCAGAAGGAGAGAAAACGTTCACGGCGGCGGATCGCCTTCTGGAAGAGAATAAGAGAGAGCTTGGCAATGCCCATATGAACAATGAGTTCTTGCGCCGCTTAGAGAAGTTTGTCCGGGAAAAGGAAGCTCTTGACGGGCAAAAAGAGGAGATGGAGAGGACAGAGCTTGCGCTTGCCCGTAAGAAAGTGGCGCTCAGGGAAGTAAAGCCTGTTTATGACCTATGGCGAAAAGAAGAAGCAGAGGTGCAGGCGATCGCTATGCAGATGACGGCTAAGGAGAGGGAGAAGGAAGCAGCCGCGCTAAACTTGATAGCGGCGGCGGAGAGCCTGCAAGCGGCTTTGGCGGAGAAAGAAAGAGCGGAGCAGTTAGCCAAGAAAGCGGAGCGTTTGCAGGGAGAGATTGGGAAATATGAGGAACGGGACAGGCTTCTCTTAGAGGCTGCTTCCTTAGAGAAGGAAATAGAAAGCGATCAGGAGAAGGAAGAGGCGCTGAAGAAAGAAGAGAAAGCGTTGCAAGAGAAGATGGCGGCATTAGAAAGTACCATCAAGGAACGCAAAGACTGTGCCGTAGAGCTGGCAAAGTCAGAAGGGGAGAGAAAGGCGCTTGTAGCGTTAAAAGAGACATTTGAGGAGATCAGGCAGCGGGACATCCCGGCGTATAAGAAGGCGCGGAAGGACTTTGAGAAGAAGCAGGAGGTTTTCTCTCAGGCGCAGGAAGCGTATCAGAGCGCCGAAGAAGAACGGCTCCGCTATGAAAGCCACCTGGATAATTGCCGCGCCGGGCTCTTAGCGCAGGGGCTGCGGGCAGGATGCGCATGTCCGGTATGCGGTTCGCTGGAACATCCAAACCCTGCCGTTTTGCCGGATAAGACAGTTTCGGAAGAGGGGCTGCGCAACAAGCAGGAAATGGCTAAGCAGTTAAAACTGGAAAAGGAGCGTGCGCTGGTAGAAACCGAAAGGGCGAAAATAACGGCATCGTCCATAGAAGAGCAGCTAAGGGAGCGGCTTCTGGAGAGCATCCGTAAGGAGAGCGGCTTGGCAAAGGCTGCGCCTATGGAGGAGCCTGTTCCGATGGAGATGGTCTTTTGTCTGGCAGACGACGGACAGAAGCGGTTAACGGAGCGGATTGCAAAACAGGAAGAGGCAGAAAGCCTGTTACGGGAAGATTGCGCGCTATTCGATGCTGCCATGCAGGCGCTAGAGGCGGCAAGAGGAGAAGAATCTGAGGAGATTGCGCGCAAGATAGAGGAGAACCGGCTAAGAAGAGAGGGGAATAAGACTCTATATGCGGAGAAGAAGACTGCGTTAAGAGAGTTTGGGAAACTGGAATATGCGGACTTAGAAACGGCTGTAAGAGAACAGGAAAAGGCAAGTCAGGAAGCGGAGCAGCTTCTGGCTAAGATAGAGGCCTCACAGCAGGCAAAGCAGGAGGCGGAAAGAGAAAAGGCCGCAGTCTTGGCTGCATATGCGACGCTTGCAGAATCTTTAGAAGAACGGAAAGGAAGGGTAACTGCATCTGAGAAAAACTTTGCGCAGGCATTAGCGGCAAAGCGGTTTGAGAATACAGATGACTTCCTGGAAAACTTGGCAGACGAGTCAGAGATTGCGAGGACGGAAGCGTGTGTGAATGGCTATCGGCAGGCCGTGAAGATTAATGCAGAACAGTTAAGACAGGCTAAAGAGGACGCCAAAGGCAAGCTGATGGCAGACGAGGAAGCGCTGCAAAAGCAAGTGGAGGAGCAGGGCGCTATTGTAGAGGCGTGCAGACAGAAGAATATACAGATCGGTTACCGGATCAGGGAAAATGAGGACGTGAGGAAGAAAATAGCCGGACAAAAAAGCACGCTGGAAAAATTCCGCAAAGAAAATGAAATATGCAACCGATTGTATGCGCTCATCATGGGGGATATCCCCAATAAGGCAAAGATCACGTTTGAACAGTATATCCAGGCGGCAGGGTTTGACCAGATTATCGCCGCAGCGAACAGGCGTCTTTTGCCGATGAGCGATGGGCAATATGAGCTTTTTAGGAAAGAGGATTCCGATGATAAAAGAAGCAAGACGGTCTTGGATTTGGAAGTGCAGGATCATTTCACCGGTTATAGAAGGCCGGTCGGAAGCCTGTCCGGGGGAGAAAGCTTCAAAGCATCCTTAAGCTTAGCGCTTGGCCTTTCCGATACGGTATCTTCCCATCTTGGCGGTGTGCAGATGGATGCGCTCTTTGTAGATGAAGGATTTGGCACCTTAGATAAGAAATCCATCGAAAGCGCTTTGGACATCTTGATGAACCTATCGGAGCGTAATAAGCTTGTTGGCGTCATCAGTCATCGCGAGGAGCTTATCGAGAATATCCCCCAGCAGATTAAGGTCAAAAAGACAAAGGACGGGAGCAGGATTCGTGTGGATACGGGATTCTAGGGAGAGTCCTTCGATAGATGCCGTTCACCGGTTTATCGGTTTTGCGTAGCGAAGGACAATGACAAGTTGCAATGGGGTAGATATTATAGTATCATTTTAGTATATTGTTCTGTGAATGCGGGAAGAACGGAGGCGATACCTTGCTTAACCGAATATTGGAACCAAGACAGCAGATACCCGAAGAGAGGAAGCGCTTTTCCAATGCGGCATTGAAAAGCCTGATTATCCCGATTGTCGTCGAGCAATTCCTTGCCCTCTTAGTCGGCATTGCGGATACGCTGATGATCAGCCATGTCGGGGAAGCTGCTGTTTCAGGCGTCTCGCTTATTAACCAGCTTAACAATGTATTCATCATGGTGTTTTCGGCATTGGCTTCCGGTGGCGCGGTAGTGGCAAGCCAGTATATAGGAAGCGGGGACAGGGAGAAAGGCACGCAGGCGGCGAGCCAGCTTGTGATGATGATCGGTTTGGTCTCGGTGGTGATGATGGGCGTCTTATTGCTTTTCGGCCGGCAGATTTTCCTTCTTTTATTCGGACAGGTCGAAGAGGACGTTTTAGAAGCAGGTCTTACTTATTTGCGCATTTCAGCATTTTCTTTTCCGTTTCTTTCGCTTTACAATGCTTGTGCCGGACTGTTCCGCAGCATGAGCAGGACTAAAGTTCTGATGAAAGTTTCCATAATCATGAATGTGATCAATGTCATAGGCAATGCGATTGGCGTCTTTGCCCTCCATGCAGGTGTGGCGGGCGTTGCCTATCCGTCCTTGCTTTCCCGGTTCTTTGCGGCAGCAGCGATGTTATATCTCATCAGGGATCCGGGCAATCCCATCGCGATCCGGACGAAATGGGTCTTTATGTGGGATAGCCGGATGATTGCGAGGATTTTCCATATTGCTGTCCCCAATAGTATTGAGAACGGCCTGTTCCAGATTGCGAAAGTTGCCTTGAGCTCGATCATCGCAATGTTTGGCACAGTACAGATCGCGGCTTATGGCGTATCGCAGAGCTTCTGGTCTATGGCTTCGCTTTTTACCGCGGCGATGGGGCCTGTCTTTATCACAGTCATTGGGCAGTACATGGGAGCGGGAGATAAAGAAGGCGCGGAATACTATATGAAGAAGCTTTTGCGGATAACTTATCTGGGAGCGTTTGGCTGGAATGTGGTATTCTTCGCAATCGTCCCGTTTTTGCTACAGGTATATAGCCTAAGTGATGAAACTGCAAGGCTCGTTATGATATTAGTTTTCTTACATAATAGCTTCAATGCGATGTTCTGTCCGGTTGCCTTTTCCGTTTCCCATGGCATGCGGGCAGCGGGAGACGCACGCTTTACTATGTTCGCGGCTATTTTTGCCACTGTGGTATGCCGGACGTCTCTGTCTGTCGTATTCGGCATCGTATGCCGCCTTGGCGTCATTGGCGTGACGATGGCAATGGCGTGCGACTGGATTGTCAAGGCCGGGCTGATCCTTTGGCGTTGGCGAAGCGGACGGTGGAAAGAGTTCCGGGTGATTTAGCGTTTGGCTGGGGTAATGAATAAGGAGAGCGGATGATAAAGAAGAAAAGGAATTTGCTTGGATGTCTATTGCTTGGCGTGGCTGCCTTGGTATTCGTGCTTTTTAGCAAAGGTGGGCTTGTGAGAAGATCAGGGATTGACTTTGCCTATTATCCGGGCAAAATCTGGGTCGTGAAAGAATGGCGGGGGGAACATGGTGATTATGGGGAATCTTATAAGGATAAGATTTCTTTCCGTATAACGTATTTTGATGAGCATATCATCCGTGGGAAGATAGCGACCGGAGGGATTGCAGAGCCGGATTTTTATACTACGTCTTATGAAAAAAACGATTATATCGGAGACTTCGAAGGCAGGCTGAAGGATGATGTCGCAACATGCCAATTTGCGGACGAGGCGGGGAACCGGGGATGGCTGGTGATCATATTCCACGGAGGCGGTGTGGTAGAGGCGTCTTTTGATTATGAGCAATGGGCATCCGGCACGGAGGACATTGCGGACGGCAAATGGTTCTTTCGGCCATATACGTTACAGGATGTCATAGATTGTGCCGATGTAAGAAGTTATTTTCCGGTGGCAGGGACATTTACGGATGTCGGGGGCATGTGGCAGGATGCAAATTTCGTATACGCGGAGATTGCAGGTGAGAAGAAGAGGATGGATAGCTACTTAGAGGATAAGAGCGGGAATATATTGTATCATTTTGCCCTTCCTTATCATAAGAGTTCGCAAGGCTTGTATGCAAAACTGGTAGATGTGAACCAGGATGACAGAATGGATCTGGAAATCACTTATGAGGTCGGGGATAATTATACCTATGGAAAACAAATAGTCAAGCACACGCTTGTGCAGCTAGAAGACGGTACTTTTTATGATTATGACCTTGAAGACGATATTGCAAACGACGAGGAAGGCAGGCGGCTTACAGTACAAGGCTCGTTTGAGACAATCGCTTCCGGGGATGGGGAGATTGTCATGCAAGTTCCCGAATGGTCAGGCTTTTCTGGGATGGAGCCGGAGAAAGTCCTGGGAGGGGAGATGCTCGTAGCTACGATGGAAGACGGGAACGAGACTTTTCAGATCGCTTACAGCCTTATAAAATGCTGGGATATCGAGAAGGCGCCTTCCGTGATTTATGACGATGTTTTTACAGGGTATTACAGTAGGATGGGGGCGATCCGTACTATGTCGGTTGACGGCGTAGAAGTATATTATATGCCATGTTATTATGAACCATCCATTTTAGTGAAGGAACGGTGCTATATCATATGGGCGGATTTTGGCTGCGGCTATGTCCTGCGCACGCAGCTTAAGCAGGAATTCTATGCGGACTTGGATGCTGATATCATAACTGACGAGCCAATGAAGCCGTTTGCTATTGAGCATATGATAGAGCAGTTATATGCGAATGTGAAGATGTGGGGAGCAGAAGGCGAAGAGATTTCGATCAATCCGGTGCTGCCGGACAAGGAGCGCAGAGGGCGGAGCGGCTTTGACTGTTATTCCCGTTTCGGGATTCCTGTATATTATGATAAAGACGATTACCGTAACCAAACGAATTGTGGGGAGCTGATCGGAGAGTTGTCTGATAAGATGCAGGCGGGAACAATAGAAGACTATTTACAGGAGGGACAGGGCGGGGCAAGACGTCTTACAACAGCGGAGAAAAATGAATACGTCCGCAGGGAAGCGGATGGGAGGATGGAGATCATAGATGTGGATGCTTACCATGAGGGGGCGTTTTTGGATAGGGAATGGGAACTGATTGAGCAGCCAGACGGCAGGCGGGATGTTTTGCTTCTGTCAGAGAGGAATGATGGGGGATATCAATATTTCTATTTCACATGCCGTGAGGATGGGAATGGGCAATTCCGGACGCCCAAGGCAAGAAGGACGGTGGCGCCGACAAAAGAGCATTATTTCCTGCCTTATCAGGGCATGTACTATTTATGCCTGCCAAAGCGTGATGCGGATGGCAAAATCAAGGGAGTCGCTTTATATGATTTTGATTCCCGATCAGAGATCGGGAGCATGGTTTATATTACCGATAAACGTGTTGTTGTCTCGCCTTATATAAGAGATTCCGGATGGGGAGAGATCACACCTTGGTACTTGAATGATATGGAAGTGGAGTGTCTTAGCATCCATGGGGAGTGGATTGCTGTAGAATATCTGGGGGAATCGGTAAGCTGCCGGGTAACGGATGAGACAAGGCAGGAATTTGCAGTGGAGCAGAAGATCACGGAGAACTTGCGGGGAATCTATCTGGACGGCAAGCGGCTGGTGCGGATTGTCTCTAACAATAAGCAGGGAAGCGCTTCTTCCTATGGATATTATTATACCAGCCTGGAGAATTTATATGAAGTGTATGGGCAGCCAAAGGATCTCGCCCTGGAAGCGCCGGTCTGCTGTGTCAATGTCATCACTTATGATAACGGGACTAAGGAGTATACGGATATGGATATTTTGACAGATGCTAACGGGAAGAGCATTATGTGCGTGCAGGGCAGGTTCTTCCTGCTTAAGAAAAAAGATGGGCCGGATATGGGGATTAGAGATCTGGAACTATGATTGGGAAGCGGATATAGGGGACAGCTTAAGAGGGAGGCAGCAGTATGAGCAGGATTATTGGCATTGATTTGGGCACGACGAACAGCCTTGCCGCAGTATGGAAGGATGGGAAAAGCACATTAATACCCAATGCATTCGGGGAATACCTGACGCCAAGCGTTGTCAGCGTTTTGGAAGATGGGACCGTATACGTGGGGAAGGCAGCGAAGGAACGCCTTTCATCCCATCCAAAAGATACAGCGGGCGTATTCAAGCGTTTCATGGGAACGGCGAAAAAGTATCAGTTAGGCGGCAGGATCTTTTTGCCGGAGGAGCTGTCGGCTTTTATCTTGAAGCGGCTCAAAGAAGATGCGGAAAGGTATCTGGAAGAGCCTGTTGAAGAGGCGATCATCAGCGTGCCTGCCTATTTTAACGATATGGCGCGTAATGCGACGAAACGTGCAGGCATAATAGCCGGATTAAAGGTGGAGCGGATTATTAACGAACCGTCCGCAGCGGCGCTTGCTTGCCGGACATTGAGGCAGGATGTGTATAGAAGCAGCACGGAGGAAGAAGACGATGATATCGTCCAGCTCGTATTTGATTTCGGCGGCGGGACGTTAGACGTCTCCTTAGTCGAGTGTTTTGATAATGTCATCGAAATACTGGCTGTCAGTGGGGACAATCAGTTGGGCGGGCAGGACTTTGACGATATGCTCGCGGCTTATTTCATTCGCTCCCTGGGACTGGACTTTGACGCGATGCAGCCTGAGACTAAGGCGATGATCCGCAAGAGCGCGGAGCAATGTAAACAGGAGCTGACGAAGAAAACAGTCGCCGAAATGGCCGTGAATTGTCATGAAATTAATAACAAGATTGAGATATCCCGTAAAGATGTTGTTAGGATATGCGCTCCTTTATTCGAGAAGATGGGAAAACCTGTCAAGAGGGTATTGATGGACGCGCATATGACACCTGCAAAGGTACACCAGATTGTGCTTGTGGGCGGTTCCTGTAAGATGCCAGTTGTACAACAATATTTACAGTATCTGCTCGGGCGTGAAGATGTGGAAGCAATAGAGCCCGATTATATGATTGCGCTCGGATGTGGCATATATGCGGGCATTAAGGAGCGCAAAGAGGATATTAAGGATATGCTGTTAACGGATATTTGCCCTTTTTCGCTCGGCGTGAATGTCGTCAACCCACAGAACCCTGAGAAGCCATTGATGTCTTATATGATAGAGAGGAACAGCCCGCTGCCGGTCAGCAGGGAACAGATATATGTGAACGCACATGACAACCAGTCGCAGATTAGCCTGAAAATCTATCAGGGAGAGGGGATCTACGCGGAAGATAATCTGTATTTAGGAGAGATCCTTTTTAGCATCCCGCGGATGCCGACAGGACAGTTACAGTGTTTCGTCCGTTTTACCTATGACATCAACGGCGTTTTGGAAGTAAATGCAAGGATTCCGATGATATATGAGGAGAAGAGGCTTGTTATCGTCAATAAGGAACTGGGGATGACGGAGCAGCAGGTTAAGGAGAAGCTCATAGAATTCCAGAAGATAAAGATCAACCCTGCCGATGAGGAGGAAAACATTTATGTCCTGGAATGGGGGAAGCGCTTATATGTGCAAAGCTGTGATGAGGAAATAAAAAAAGAGATTGTCAAGAGATTACAATATTTCCAGTATGTGATGGCGCATGACATCTATCATCTGCCGAAAGTCAGGAAGTACACGACGGTTTTCATTGCTTATATAGAGGGCATGATGAATGCTTTCTTAGACTTTCCCGAGGAGGCGTTACGGGACGGAAGCTGGTATCAGGGCGAAGACGATGAGATGGATAAGGAAGAGGTAGAAAATCTGTTCAAGGAATGGGAAGAGGATAAGGAGTAGCGTAGGCTTCATGAATAAATGGATGAGCAGGGAAGAAGCGTTCCGGATTTTAGGAATCGGGAGGACAGATGATAAAAGAGAGATTAAAAAAGCTTATGCGAGGCTGGTGAAGCAGTACCATCCCGAAGAATATCCCAAGGAGTGGGAAATAATCCATGACGCTTATGAGACCGCATGCCGGTCTGTCGATTTAGAGAAGGCAGCACAAAAGGACGAGTGTTACGATGTAAAGAAATCAATAGAACCTACGGCGCAGTCGGAAGCCATGCCGGAAGAGAAGATAGCGGGAAATCGGGAGCCATCGGAAGAGAAGCTACCAGGGAAACGGAAAGCATCGGAAGAGAAGATACCAGGGAAACAGGAGCCATCGGAAGAGGAAATACCGGGAAAGCGGGAGCCGTCGGAAGAGAAGCTACCAAGAAAATGGAAACGATCAGAAAAATCCATAGCGGAAAGCATGGAAGCGATTAGAGAGAAAATGGCTCCCACGGGAGAAAAATCGCCAGAAGAAGAAATTAGAAAGTTATTTCAGGAGGTGGAACAGCTTTCCAAGGAACAGCTAAGACAAAATGAAGAAGAACGAAGGAAAGCATTAGCAAGGGTTCTTGAGAGATGGAAGAGCATTTCCGCGAAAAGAAAAATTGATCAAAAAGAATGGGAAGCTTTTTTCTGGGATGAGGAAATTTTGCCCCTGATCAGTACGAAGGAATTTTTATATAGCTTGGGGGACACCGTCTCAAGGCGGTCAATCGACAAAGAGACTTGCCTATTCTTGTCTGAGCAGATCAGGCGGATTGAACAGTATAGTAGAGAGAACAACATTGTACTGAAAAATGAAAGAGCGGATCCGGTAGGGTATGCGAAGAGTAAAGTAAGATGTGCATATAAAGCGAAAAATACTTTGAAGGATGCTTCTGCTAATTTTTCTGCAATAGGAAGGTCATTTGTATGTTTTATGATAATTGCGCTTGTTTTCGGTGGTATTTTACCTTCATTATCGTCCAAGAAGGAAGCAAAGCAGCGCCGGCAGGAAGAGCAGATCGCAAAGTGGCAGGAAGAATTTTTACGGTTGAAAGATTATGAGAAAATGAACAACATTCTTGACGGGCTAGAAGGTTATGAGAGTGAGAAAATAGTATACATAGGAGATACGAGGGAGAAACTGATATCTTTATACGGAGAGCCGGATATGATACAGGAGAGCATAGAGAATGAAGGATGCGAAGAAGCGATTTATTACCGGTCGGGGGGAGGGAATTTGAAATATATACTAGATGGGGACATCATTGTGGGCATCCGATATGAGGGCGGAGAAGAAGATAGCCATAGGTGATTGCGAAACTGAGTTTTGGCAACTGCACATGATGCAAAATAGACAAATCGTCGCAGGGCCGCATT
>CAJTSL010000017.1 GCA_910578845.1 uncultured Lachnospiraceae bacterium | reverse complement strand
TCGTCGCAGGGTCGCTTTCGCTACATTGGCACTCGTAGCGGCACATAAGACGCTAAAAAACAGCGTCAAAGTGCCGACGGCGCCAAAGTCCCCTGTTCGTGATCTTGTCTATTTTGCATAACTAGGTTTTGGGAAATAAGAATTTCACAATTGCTTATATAGTATACTAACAGAAAGGAAAGGATAAACACACCATGCCAAGCCAGAAAAAATATGATCAAATCCTAGACGCTCTAAAGCATTTATTAGAGAACAAAGATATAAAGACCATATCGGTCAATGAAATCGCGCAAGCTGCCGGAATCGCCAAAGGCAGCATTTATTACTATTTTCCTTCCAAAGAAGCCATTATGGACGCTTTGGTGGAACGCAATTATGAAAAGCCAATGGAAACTGCCAAGAATCTGGCGAAGCAGACAAACATATCTCCCTTTACAAGGATGGCTATGATTTTTCAGGCATGCAGGAATACTTCCGTCGAATTCTTAAGGCAGAATGCTAAGGCTCCGGAGAATAAAATGCCGGACACGCTCCTTTTGCACCAGAAATATTTAAACCATCTTGTCACGGAGTTAAAGCCGGTATTAACCGCGATCATAGAACAGGGCATTGAAAAAGGCGATATCCATTTTGACCGCCCTGCCGCATTGGCAGAAATCGTATTGATTGTGCTTGCTGTCAAATCAGATACCACCCTAATCCCATCCACCCAGGAGGAAATTGAGGAAACCATACTCGGCCTGATCTCCCTACTTGAGAAAGGCACTGGAAATCCTGCCGGTTCCCTGAACTTCCTGATGACGCCTCCATAAACATTTACATGCGGCTGCCATCACATAATATTCGTAGAGCCAATCTGCCCGAAAGAGCTTTCCTGTTTCCGCTCTTTCAAATTGGCGCGGACTGTCGGCACTGCGCCAAGCAAAGTAAATACATAGATCAATACGAGATTATACCAATATGCGCTTTTATCTATGATCCCTTCCGCCAACATAGTAGGCATATACTGTACAACGGTAAAAAAGTCCGCTCCTATCTCACGCACAATCGCTATAGCCCATGTCAGCGAATTTCCTACATATGTCATGATAACCATGATCACGATGCTGATGACCACACCTTTTTTCGTGAATTTCCCTCCTAAAAGCTCATACCCTTTAATGGTACATACTGCCATGACCACGCCGGAAACCGCAGCGACCCTGTCAAGCTGCCCGAAGAAAACAATACAAAGGATGCCAATGAGCGAGCCAAGCAGCGCCCCTACGATACCGCCGATGACGTTTTCATTCTTCTGCTGTTTTTGCTTCGCCGATAGTGTAATATCCTGTCTTAATTTGCCTGCACAGTCAGGACATAAATGCATGAAGCTACCGCTCACTTCATATCCTGCCGTCCCGACAAGCTGCCCGCAGAACTGGCAACACGGCTCGAATCCTTTACTTCTTAAATAAGACGTCAAGGCATTGATGCTATTCCCAAGGCCTTCACAGAGCACGCTTTGCTTTGCCATATTCTTCAGCACCATCTTAACCACATTGCCATCCTGTGATAAGGAGACTACCGCTTTATTCTCCTTGGCAAACTGTTTCGTCTCTGCTTTGCCCAACATTCCCATCGGTGATTTTGCTCCCAGGGCAACTGTCAGTATATACGGATAGCTCGGAGTATCCGCATATACCATAATTTCATAACCGTTCTTCGATCCGTAAAGAACGTTCCTTGTCCCGTCGAACCTAAGACCCGTTGCCGCTGCTAACTGTTCGTAGTTTTTCGTAATCTTGCTCATTTGCCTCTCCCTTTCTTCTCCCTCATTTGTAGTTCGTTATTCCTCAGTTTGTTGCTTGTCGTTTCTTTCTGTTTGTTGTTTGTCATTCTTTCTGTTTGTTGCTCGTTATTCTTTCTGTTGTTGCTCGTTATTCTTTCTGTTTTTGCTCGTCTTCTTTTCAGTTGCCTGGCTCATTTATCATGCGCCAGGCTCCAAGTCCTTTTGACAAATGCCTGTCATCTTCCTTTTTACTTGCCTGACTCTCTCTGCATCCTACGCCATTAAATCCCACGGAACGTAAATGTAAATTCCAGTTTCTTCTCAACGGAAAGCAGATACTCCGGATGCACGGGCGCGCCCCAGCTATCATCTCCACCGACGCCCATCTGTTTTAAGGAAACACGGACGATCGTATAATGGACATTGGGCAATGCGAACGCGTGTCTTGCATTCTCAATTTCATGAGGCGTGTACGGTAATGCAGAAAAATTCATGCCATCTCCCGTAAATAAAAGTCCTCTTCCCTTCCTATCCATGATCTTCGCATAACGGACATCTGTTTTATTGCCACATTCCTGCGGGACGAGATATGCCGCCATATTATCTTTCACCAGATTATGATAAATGCCAAGCTTGGCTCCCATCTTACGGTCTTCGTAGGTTTCCTCCGGGCCGTTCCCATACCATTCCACATGGTCGTAGTCTGCGCTACAGCAAAACATCATGCCAAACTCCGGCATATCTCCTAATTCTTTTACCGGATCATAAGAAAGTGTCGTCTCGATCCGTCCGTCCCCATACACGCGGTATACGACCTGACACTCTGCTTCTGGCGTCGTCTGAAGTCGGTACCAATAGGAAATGGCTACATGATCTTGTTCTTCTTTGACAACCGGGTTATCGTATAGATCCCCTAACGGCGCTTCCCTTTTCTCTCCTGCCCCCCTCGTCGTCAGATAAAGACTGGCAAGCTTCCATTGCCCATATCTGCCCGGCATATTGTTGCCTTCATCATTATCCGTCGGTGCACGCCAGAAATTCGGTTTCGGCATCTGTTCGAAAAGCTCTTTCCCCGCATACCGATAAGATGTCAGGCCGCTGCCTCTCGTGAAGAGCGCTTCAAACGCTTCGCCACGGACACCGATATTGTTCTTGCCATAGATGACACGATAAGATTTTACTTTTTGCAGGTGTTCTTCCGTTTGCACCTGTTCCTCCGTTTCTGCTACGTTCCTGACTACCGCCTGTCCGAAAGCAACTTCATGTCCTGCTTTCGCCCAGAGTGTGTCATTCTTTAACAGGAACGATATTGTGACCACATATTCCCCCGCATGATCAGGAATTTCAAACGGAACCGGAAATTGCAGGCGGCTCTCTGGCTCAATCCCTATCGTCAGCGCCTTCGTGGCAATCTCTTTCCCGTCCCGCAAAAGGCTTGCTCTTGCCGCAAAAGTGTCCGTATTAACGAACAGATTCTTATTCCATACTTCAAAATCCTTCTCGTGGATCTTAACTGAAATATTCTGATAATCATACTTTACTTCTTGCATCTTAGGCGACGGCTCTCTGTCACCGCCATAGACAATCCCGTTGCCACTAAAATTATAATCGCATGGACGGTCTGCAAAATCACCGCCATATGCCTGGAACTCCTGCCCATAACGGTCTTTCTTGTAAATGGACTGGTCTATATAATCCCAGATAAAGCCACCCTGATAACCGGAATCCTCCCTATCCGCAAGATCGGTATATTTGTGCAGCGCGCCACAGGAATTCCCCATCGCATGTGCATACTCACAGCAAATAAACGGCTTGGCGCCAGGTGTCTTTAAATATTCCTCGATTTCCCATGCCTTCGGATACATACGGCTTTCCATATCCGAAGTGTCCGGGTATCTCCTGTCATTGAAGATGCCTTCATAATGCACAAGCCTCGTATCGTCCAGCTTACGGAACATCTCTGACATCTTGAAAATCGTCATGCCGCCATACGCTTCATTACCGCATGACCACATTAAAATCGCCGGATGGTTCTTATCTCTCTGGTAACAGGAATTGACACGGTCAAGCATCATGCCCTCCCATGCTTCATGGTCTCCCGGCAGGACATAAGATTTCTCTTCGAAGCCCCTTAAATAAGCGTCCCACGTCCCATGCGTCTCCAGATTGCATTCCGCAATCATATAAATACCGTATCTATCACATAAATCATATATCTGCACGTCATCCGGATAATGGCATGTCCTGATCGCATTGATATTGTTCTTCTTCATCGTGACAATATCCTTTTCCAATTCCTCATAAGATACGTGCCTGCCGGATATGGAACTGAACTCATGACGGTTAACGCCTTTGAATACGATCCGCTTACCGTTTAGCAACATACGGTTATCCTTCATTACAAACTGACGGAAGCCAACCGCCTGTTCCGTATACTCTACAACAGCGCCACAACTGTCTAAGACTTCTATCTCAAGGCGGTAAAGATACGGATCTTCAGCGCTCCAAAGCTTTGGCGCCTCTACTTCCTCCCTGATCACGCTAACATTGCCGGCTGACTCCTGCTGCCAGCTTGCGCTTTCCCCGTCAGACGCCTGCTGCTTACTTATGCTTTCTCCGGCTGACGCCTTACCTGTATTTTCCTTATCTGCCGCTTCTATTGACGCATCTTCTTGCTCCGTCTCTTTCTGCCCGGTTTCTTCCATATGAGTGAAAAGAATCTTCTCACCATCTTTCAACGTATAGCGTACCATTCCTTTTCCTTGCGCCTGCGCTTGGATTTCTAAGATGGCTTTCGTATAACCCGCTTCCGGGAACAAAGTCCTGATACAGATATCCTCCACATGGACATCCGGTACCGCATACAAATAGACGCTACGGTAAATACCGGAAAAGCGGAAAAAGTCCTGATCTTCACACCAGCTCGAAGAAGTCCACTTATAAACCTGTACGGCAAGCTTGTTCTCACCGTCCCTGACATAAGGTGTAATGACAAACTCTGAAGGCGTAAAGCTATCTTCGCTATAGCCAACGTAACTGCCGTTTATCCAAACTGCCATACCGCTTTCAACACCCTGGAAAGAAAGCCGCAGCTCTTTCCCTTTCATTGCCTGTGGAATCTCGAAATATTTCACATAACTTGCCGTCGGATTAAAACGCTGCGGGATCCCGCCAGGCCTTACATCTTCCCTGCCATCCCACGGATACTGGACGTTAGCATATTGCGGCACATCATAACCTTCCATCTGGATATGCGCAGGCACACGGATATCCGCCCAGCTTTTGGCATCATAATCATCCTTTTCAAAACCGGCGATCGCCGAAGCCTGGTTCACCGCATAAGAAAACTTCCAGACACCGTCCAGAGATTTCCGAAAAGAGCTTTCCTGCCTGTCATATTCTTTTTTGTCCCGGTACATCACATGCGCCGAATGCGCCGCAAGCACATTCTCCTTAAAAAAACGTGGATCCTTTACCTTTTCATAATTAAATTGCGCCATATCAGTCTCCATTCCGGAGCGTTTATGCTACGCTCCTTTTTCTTACTACGAATCCTTAGGGGATTGCGAAACTCTTATATTTTAAAACCCGGTTTCGCAATTGCCTATATATCATCTCTCATTGTCCGGCTTACCGGCATTCATATCCGTATACATATCCAACAATCCAACCGTCTCCGAAGCAGGCCTGCCATACATATTACAACATTGTTTGGAAACCGTCTTCTCTTCCTCCGCATTCTCATCCATCAGCACGCTCATCCTATACACCCCTTGCATAGATGATGCATCCAAGTGGTTCATGATTTCCGCGATCATATCCTCTTCCATATCAGCTCCTACATCCTTTCCCTTTCCTGAAAATAAATAGGTGATTGCGAGGCTCCCCTCAAAAAGCTTCTATTTGTACAACGGACGATTTCTAAATCATTCCTTCTTCTTTCTTCCTGAATATTTCTTGCAGCGATTCCGTATATGGCGCTCTTGCAATGCCATATTCCGTTACGATACCCGAAATCAGGTCGTGATCTGTCACATCAAACGCCGGATTAAATACTTTAATGCCTTCCGGCGCCATGCGCTCCTGATACCACATCTCTGTCACTTCATGATCAGGACGCTGTTCAATCGTTATATCCGCTCCTGTCGGCGTATTCCTATCAATCGTAGCCGTCGGCGCACAGACATAGAAAGGCACATGATAACGCTTTGCCACTGCCGCGACAACGGAAGTCCCTATCTTATTCGCCGTATCGCCATTCGCTGCAACTCTGTCGCAACCGACAAAGACCGCATTCACCCATCCGTTCTTCATTACGGTCGCCGACATATTGTCACAGATTAAAGTCACATCCACGCCGGAAGAGAAAAGCTCATACGCCGTCAGCCTTGCGCCCTGTAAGAGCGGCCTTGTCTCATCCGCGAAGACGCGGAAATGATACCCTCTCTCCTCCCCCAGATAAATCGGTGCGGTAGCCGTGCCATATTTGCAAGCTGCAAGCTTCCCTGCATTACAATGCGTCAGGATGCCGTCTCCCGGTTTCACCAGGCTCAGGCCATATTCTCCGATAGCCTTGCATACCCGGATATCTTCTTCTTTGATGGATACGGCCTCTTTCCTCAATAATTCCTTAAGATCTGCTACTGCCATTTCCCGGTTCTTTATACACACCTCTTCCATCCTGTTCAGTGCCCAGGAGAGATTGACCGCCGTCGGCCTTACAGAATCCAGATATTCTTTCTGTTTACGGAATTCCTGATAGAAAGCCTCATAATCTTCCGTCAGGATCTGCTTCGCCAATAAATAAATGCCAAATGCCGCTGTCACGCCAATTGCCGGAGCGCCACGCACTTTCAACAGATAAATAGCCTCCCAGATCTCTTCTCCCGTCTTCAAAGAAATGAGTTTTGTCTCTCCCGGCAGTTTTGTCTGGTCGATAATGATAATCGCATTGTTCTCATCATCCAACGCCACAGTCTCATAGTCCAAAATATTCTTTCCATCCGTATTTTTCATTACGATTTGCATTCCTTTCTTCCATCCTGGGATCTTGTCTTAACCCTGATCTGCACCCTAAGATAAAAGAGCAGACGCCAGGGTATTCCTTATCACCACTTTATCACCGTTTCATAACAATAAATAATAAGTTGCAGGAAAAAACTTCTCCAAAATGCGGAATGCGGGCAGATACAAGGAAAGCCGTATCCAAACCGGGCTACAGATCATGCTCGCCAATGTCAGAATCGGTATCGCTGCCGCTATCAATTCCTGCCGTCTTACTAATAACCTGATTATACTACAATATACAACAATTAGAAACTGATAAAAAACAAGGTGGCACAACTCTTTTCCAATACAGAGCATTACTCCGGCAGTTGTGCCAAAACCCCCTAAGCCGGTAAGCGTCTCGCTTTCTCCGTTCATCCCCAAAAACGGAATGGGCAACTGCCTTGTAAGGATAAGGCAAAATAATGCTATCAAGGATGTATAAAGCGTTGGGACCCATATGTTGACTATAGTAGTCATCCAATCTGGCGCCACCCGCATAAACCGCTTTTCTTTCCTGTCTTCCCAATCTGTTAGCAGTCCGCATAAGCCGCTTAGGAAAATGCAAAGCGCCAATATGCCTTTTAGCCGGAAGCCAGACGACGCCGATTTCTCCTTCTCTGCCGTGCCATCTGCTGCTATTCTTCCGCCTCCTGTTATTGTTCCGTCTCCTGTTGTCGTTCCCTCTTCTGTTATCGTTCCGCCTCCTATTATCGTTCCCTCTTTTGTTATCGTTCCGTCTCCTGTCATCTTTCCGTCCGCTTGTCCTATAGCTCCATCCCTTTCATCCTGATAGGAAAGTGAGAAGGTGCTGCCGTCTAATAGGTGCGTCTCATATGCTTCTTTGGCAAAAGATACGATTTCCGCCCGCGTGCTGCCTCCTTCGACTGCTGCCTGGAATGCCTCCGTCTCTTCTACATAAGCCGCATATTTCTCTTCTGCATAAAGTGTAAATATGGCGCTTGCAATATTCTCTTTGACTATTTCAGTCATACTGCTGGAAGACGTATGGCAGATAGTAATAGCTCCCTGCCACTGATCCGACATCACAAGCTCCTGAAGTTTGGCAGGAACTACCGCACCGCAATCTAATTTCCCTGTTGCAATATCCGCTAAGAAATCCGCCTCCTTTTCATAGAAACGGAACCGGATTGCACCTTCTTTGTCCGAAAGCAGTCCCGTAAGCCGCTGTATCCATGTTCCGTCCATATAGTCAGTCTCTTGCAGACTAGCCTTCTTCTGCTCATCTTCCTCGAAGCTGCCTTCCCACAAAATACCTGCGACGGCTCCCGTCTTCCCATCTTTGTCCTGCTGTTTCTCCAATGCCGTTATCACAACCGACATTACGGGCAATAACAACAAAAAAAGGACGAAAGCCTTTTTCTTGATCATCCGCTTACACATCAGCCAGAACCAGAACAAATATTTTCTCACACCTTCTCCCTCCTCCTGATTCCATAAGCCGCTAATCCAAATAGCATAGTGTCTACCAGCAAAATACCGATTGTCCCAAGAGCCGTTTTTCCCAGATACAGGCTACCAGCCGCTTCGATCAGATACGTTGTCGGCAGGAATTTCCCAACCGTCCTTACCGCTTCCGGCAGAAAAGCCGATGGCAAAAAGCCTCCCGAACAATACACCATCACAACCGACAGGAAAAACAACAATAAAATCGCGCTGATCCCGTTTCCCGCAACCTGGAAAATGAAATAAACAAACGTCGTCACACACAATAAAATGATCAGATAAGTCAGATATCGCCAAAGGCCGCCGCCTGGCATCCATGCCGAAAGGTGAAGCTTAGACAATATGCCCTTCACAAGCCACATGAAAAAGCCAAAGCCGATCCCCATGCTACAAAAACCACAAAGCCACTTCCCGAAACATTGTCTGCCGATACTGACCCCTTCCCGCAAAAGCTGTCTTTGTAATACCGCCGTATGCGGCTGCATCATCGGATAACACGCCATGCCAAGCAATAACAGGAAAAATATCACGCCGCCTGCTATGCCATACTGTATAATAGAGAGATTGCCCGCTACCGAAATCTCCCTCGTCCGAAAAAGCGCTAACCGTTCTAACGCAAACGCCAGATTGAAGCGGTCAATATCTGCTTCCAGAACGGATAATTGCTCCAAAACGCCATATTGCTGTGCCGTATCATAAATGCCATAGATTTGTGCCTGCGCCACCCGCAACATCCCTACGCCTGCCTCCGTCAGCTCTTTGAGCAGCGCCGACTCAATTCCTGCATCTTGCGGGAAATAAACCTGCACCGGTACATTATTGCCATGCAGAATGCCGTCTATCATGCCGCCCGGTAGGACGAGCGCCGCTGCCGCCGTTCCCCGGTCTAACATCGAAAACCCTTCTTCTTTGGTTACGACTAGGAACTGACAAGTTTGCGCGATGCTTTCCATGCTCTGGATATACTGTAGCGCCAAATCCGTCAATGGATTTTCCTCTTCCTCTATCACGGCTATCTTAATCTGTATCACAGTCGCATCCCGATAAAGAAGCTTCGTTACCCCAAATGTAATAGCGCCCATTACAATAAGCAATAACGCTGCCTCCGCTATCATTCCCGGCAACAGCCTGCACATCCGTTTCAATTCCAATTTCCATAGTATAAAAGCTCTATCCATTCCTTTTGCATCCTCCATCTATCTCTTTGCACTATCCAAAAAGCTTGGAGAAAATGCTCCACTTCCATAATTTCTGCAATAACTGCCGCTCCAAGTCCTTATATTCCTCCTCCGTCATTTCGAAAAGCCGTATTGTCTCTCCTGAAAGAGGCTCTATTTCTTCTTGTAACGGTGCAAAAGTCATGTTTCCTTTCACTTGGAAAGTGCCGATCCTATCGACGGAAGCAGTCAATTTATCCAAATTTGCCACAACACATGTGTCACTTTCATCGTAAACCATCTCTGCCGCTAACGTTATCTCGATTTTATCTTCCGTGCCTTCCTGTGCAATGCGATTGCCAAACACAGATAACAAGCGCTCTTCCAACGGGATATAATCCAATGGAAGCTCTATTTGCATCTCGACAATAATGTCATCTATGCTCCTATCCTCTCCCATGAAGAAAATACTGCCAGAAAGCTTCTTATCCTCTATCCATAACGGCTCCTCCAAAGAAACCCGTACAATCCGCTCATTCTCGTCAACTGCAATCAGCAGTATGACATCCTCTACTAGCGCTACCCTATATTGACTGCACCGGTACTGTCTGTTACTATGCTCCGCTACACTATCAATCAGGATCTCCCCTTCCAGTTTCTCTATCGTTATCTCCGATAAAGCTTTATCCTCATCCTTTTTCTTCTTCGATAAAATATCAACAACTTCCTTATACCGGCTAAACATCGCCTTCCAGGATAGTGCGTCTTGCTCCGGGAATAGGGTGCAAGAAATCTCTCCGCTTTCTATTTGTCCCCACTTCTTAGCCAGCAGAGAATCATTATACTGCCTGTCAATCCGCTTCGTCCCGAATGAAAAATTCTGTTGCCAGATCGAAGGCAGAGCCGCCGTTACCGTTTCGTCCTCCGCATAAATCCCTAGCTCCAATAATTTATTATTCATCACACTAAATACTGTAGTTGCCTGTAGCTTACGTTCTCTGTCATCCTTTCGTAATACTGTATCGATGCCCAAAGTAATAGGAAGCTCTTCTGCGCTCAGATTGAGAACCGTATCTAACGCAAATCCTTCTTTTCCTCCTGCTGCTTCCCACAGTGACTGCCGCTCTTCCATCTCTTTCGCCAGATTTTGCAGTGATTTTACGAGCGCCCGCTCTTCTTTCCCATACACCATCACGATGACGGTGACAATTACCGCTGCCAAAGCAGCACACATGCCTGCTGCCAAAAACATGGGTTTACGCTTCCTTGGTATTCTCTCTTCTATTTCGGGGATGGGAATCTCCTCATACTGCTCCATAGTTGTCCCTCCTTTTTATGCTGCGCCTGTCCTTCTGATATGCCGCGCTTTCATTTCCGCACCCTAGCTTTTGTTCTTTTTTATGCTGTATTTTCCCTCGTCACATCTTTCAGCCATACCATCTTGCGGTACCTCCAAAAGCAGAACGGCACCTTGACAAACTCATCGCTGAGCAGGATGCCATACACGACCGGTACCGGAAAATGAAATACAAACGCCGCCAAAGCGCTAAACAAAATCGATCCGCACCACATAGTCGTCATATCTAAAATCATACCAAACCTCGTATCACCGCCTGACCGGAAAACGCCTACGACCCATGTCGTGTTTACAGACTGCCCGATTGCATACGCTGCCATCATATAAAGGAACAGGCCCAGATACCGCTCCGCGTCTCCATCCAAACCAATCCCCCATAGGATGACCGGACGAAGAATCACAATGATAAGCGCTCCGCCAATGCCGCATACCAGCCCAAGAACCGTAAACCTTCTGCCATATTCCTTTGCAACATCCTTTCTTCCCTCACCGATTGCCTTGCCAATCATAATTGCCGTCGCTGACGCAATCCCAAAACCGACTACCATAGAAAGCTGCCTTGTCACCTGCGCTACCGAATTCGCCGCAACGACGCCGCTCCCCAAATGCCCTATAATCGCTGTGTTAGCAGAATAACCAGCTCCCCACAGCACCTCGTTCAAAATAACAGGTGAGGCATAAAACAGGAAATCTTTCCACATCACCTGATCCCTATGGACAATATGCTTCCACTTTACCCTTACCTCCGGCCTAAAGCGTTTGACATAGAATAGCAATATAAGCAGTTCCGTCACTCTTGCCACTAATGTGCCAGCCGCGGCTCCCTGGATGCCCATTGACGGGAATCCGAACAATCCGAAAATCAAAACTGCATTGACAACGATATTAATAAATAAAGAACTGCCATATACAATCGTCGATATCGTAACGCGCTCTATACTTTTTAACATATTCAGATATGCCATCGTAAATGCCGAAAGCGGATAAGTAAATGCCACAATCCGCAGATACAAGACCGCCTGCTCTATCATTTGCTCATCTTTCGTGAACAGCGACATTAATTTCCCCGGAATGAGCAGCGCCGCCATCATAAAGCCAATCCCCACCGTTACTGTGAGCATTACGACGATTCCCATGACCCTCTCGATGGACGCAATATCCTTTTTCCCCCAATATTGTGCGATTAACACTGATGCACCTGATGTAGAGCCAAATAAAAAAAGGCTTAAAATCCAGAAAACCTGCCCGCCAAGCGAACAGCCGGACAAAGCTTCCTCTCCTACCCGTCCAAGCATGATGACATCCGTTGCAGAAACGCCTACGTTAATCAAATTCTGCAAAGCCATCGGCAAAACCAACACTAACACACGTTTATAAAAATCATCCTGTATCTTCATTCCCTATCCCCTTAAAAAGCCGCCGTCAATGCGCTGCCCCGCAGCGACTTATCAACCTGGGATAATCTCCCGTCCTTCATGACATAGAGGCTATCACATAAAGAGAGTTCACTTTCTTCATGCGTCGTAATGACAACCGTTCCTTTTCTTCTCAAATAAATCTGAAGATACCTCTTAATATCTTCCTTGCATACCAGATCAAGCGCCGCGCTCGGTTCGTCCAGAATCAGTACAGGTGGCAGTCCCGATAAAGCCATGCCTATGCTGACCCTTTTCTTCATGCCGCCAGAGAGTTTCGATACCCGCATCTTTACAAATTCCGGTATCCCCAATATCTGCAAGAATCCTTCCTGTAATTCCTTTTGTAGTTCTTTCTTATCCGGGTACCAGAGACGTAAGTTGTCATAGACACTAAGCTCCGGCACGAGCGGGTTCTCCTGCGGCACATATCCTATCATTTTCTGGAAGACAGCACGGTTTTGCAGCGCGTCCTTCCCGTAATAGAGAATGCTCCCAGACTTAGGCGCAAGGACGCCTGCCATAATCGAAAGCAAAGTAGATTTCCCACACCCATTTGGCCCGATGATGCCGATGCATTCTCCTCTTTCACCGCTTAGCGTCACGCCCTGCAATATTTTCCGCTTCCCATATGCGCTTGTCAGATTCTCGATTTCTATCATCTTCATCCTAATCTTAATCCCCATGACTTTCTCTCAGCTTGCAAACTCTGAAGCCAAGACGCTATCAGCGCCGGCACAAATTTGCAATTGAAAATCTTAGATTTTTCAACCTATTCTTATGCACCGCCCTATGCTTCTTCTCATTCTTGCACGTGGCCTACGCTACAAGCCAAGTTTATCACATCCAAATTTCCATTACAAGGACGAATACAATAGCATTGCCCGGCAAAAAAAACGGCATAGCCGTTAAGCTGTGCCGTTTTCCAAAAAGCAATTTCTATCATCAATTATTTTGCAGCTATTTCTGCCTTTAAGCTCTCTGTCAGTTTCGGAACAATCTTGTTCAGATCACCTACGATACCATAATCTGCTACGTCGAAAATCGGCGCGTCCGCATCTTTATTAATCGCAACGATGATATCGGATTCTTCCATACCAGCTACGTGCTGGATAGCGCCAGAGATACCGATTGCAAAATATACGTTAGGACGAACAGTCTTACCTGTCTGGCCAACCTGTAAATCTTTCGGTTTCCAGCCGGAATCAACGACTGCACGGGAACAGCTCACTGTACCGCCAAGTACTTCTGCAAGGTCTTCCAAAATCTTGAAGTTCTCCGGGCTGCCAACGCCACGTCCGCCAGATACAAGGATTTTCGCATCCATGATATCTACGGTATCCGTTACTGCTTTCACAACATCGAGGATCTCTACATATTTATGATCCGGTGTAAATCCAGGATTGAACTCTTCTACAACTGCTTTCGCGCCTTTGATCGGCTCGATTTTCTGCATAACACCAGCACGTACAGTAGCCATCTGTGGACGGTTGTCCGGGCAGGCAATTGTTGCGATGGTATTTCCGCCGAATGCAGGACGTGTCATCAGTAACTGGTTATGTTTCTGCTCTTGTCCCGGGATCGCCTGTAACGGGAAATCACCGATTTCGAGAACCGTACAGTCTGCTGTCAGACCAGTTGCTACTCTTGCAGAAACTCTTGGGCCTAAATCCCTACCGATTGCAGTTGCGCCAACCAGTACGATTTCCGGTTTATATTCATTGATCACAGAGGCAAGTGCATGTGCATAAGGCTCTGTTCTGTATACTTTCAGTTCCGGGTCATCTACTACGATAACCTTATCAGCGCCATATTCCGCAAGCTTATCTGCAAGATCTTTCACCTCGGAACCTAAAAGCACTGCTGTTACATCTGTATCCAAATCTTTTGCAAGGTCTTTTGCTTTCCCAAGTAATTCAAATGCAATACTGCTGATTTCATTATCTACCTGTTGCGCAAAGACATATACTCCCTTGTATTCTTCTAAACTCATCGTATATCCTCCATTCTTACCGCCTTAGATTACATGCTTTTCTTTTAATTTATCAACAATATAGCTTACTGACTCATCAGGATCAAGAGTAACCTTTTCTCCGGCGCCTTTTCTCACTTTATCAGATGCCTTAGCGATCTTAGTCGGAGAACCTTTCAAGCCTATGTTCGAATCATCAACATCCTTCAGATCAGCTCTGCCCCATACGGTAATCTCTTTCTGATAAGCATCGAAGATTCCGCCGGGTGTCATGTAACGAGGCTCGTTTAACTCGGAAAGAGCCGTGATCAGACAAGGCATCTTCGCTTTTACGACATGATATCTGTCCTCATATTGGCGCTCAACGATAACACTGTCTCCCTCTACTTTGATGTTCTGCGCATAAGAAATAACCGGGATATCAAGATGCTCTGAAATCTGTGGACCAACCTGTGCAGTATCACCGTCAATCGCCTGGCGTCCTGTAATAATCAGATCGTATTCCAGATTCCTAATCGCACCTGCAACAGTTGTGGAAGTAGCCCATGTATCAGCACCGCCCAGCACTCTGTCTGTTACGAGAATGCCCTTATCAGCGCCCATCGCCATAGCCTCACGCAGAACCTCTTCTGCTTTCGGAAGACCCATTGTTACAACCGTAACTTCTGCACCACATTCATCTTTTAATCTAAGCGCTGCTTCTAAGCCTGCTTTGTCATCAGGATTCATAATCGCAAGCATAGCGCCTCTGTCTAATGTACCGTCCGGATTGAACTTTACGCCACCCTTTGTGTCAGGTACTTGTTTAATACAAACAACGATTTTCATCGACTTTATCTCCTTTTCCTTAATTACTGTGCGTTTTAGCACACGTCCGGCCTAAAAGCGATCATGCAGAGCATTTTCGCATTTTTCGAATTATTTCAACAAACTTCCGGAAATGACCATACGCTGAACTTCACTGGTTCCTTCATAGATTTCCGTAATCTTAGCATCACGCATCATACGCTCTACATCGTATTCTTTGATGTATCCGTAACCACCGTGTAACTGTACAGCCTTGGTCGTTACTTCCATAGCAACTTCTGCCGCATACAGTTTCGCCATTGCTGCTTCTACAGAATAGGAAATCTTCGGATTCTTAGCGTATTCCGCTTTCTTCATCGCTGCATTATATACCAACATCTGTGCAGCTTTCACTTTCGTCGCCATATCCGCTAACTGGAACTGTGTGTTCTGGAATGCGCCGATTGCCCTACCGAACTGCTTTCTTTCTTTTACATAATTAATCGTGGTCTCTAATGCGCCCTCTGCAAGTCCAAGAGCCTGGGCAGCGATACCAATACGTCCGCCATCCAATGTATGCATAGCGATATTGAATCCTTTGCCTTTCTGTCCTAATAAGTTATCCTTCGGGATACGGCAATCTGTAAAAATTAGCTCGTATGTAGAAGAAGCACAGATACCCATTTTATTCTCTTTCGTTCCGAACGTAAAGCCAGGAGTTCCTTTCTCTACGATAAAAGCAGAAATCTCTTTGCTCACTCTGCCACGTTTCTCAATGGTTCCGGTGATCGCAAAAATAACATACACATCTGCTTCCTTACCGTTTGTGATAAAGCACTTAGAGCCGTTCAATACCCACTCGTCGCCATCAAGCACTGCTTTTGTCTGCTGTCCCTGAGCATCGGTACCTGCGCCTGGCTCTGTTAATCCGAATGCGCCTAATTTCTCGCCTTTTGCCAAAGGAATCAGGTATTTCTGTTTCTGCTCCTCTGTGCCGTATGTCTGGATTGGGTCACAGCAAAGGGATGTATGTGCCGATACGATAACGCCTGTCGTACCACATACTTTGGAAAGCTCTTCCACACACATCGTATAGGTCAAAGGATCACATCCCTGTCCGCCATATTCCTTCGGTACAGGAATTCCAAGGAAACCTAATTTTGCCATCTTATCAACAGTCTCTCTTGGGAAACGATGGTTCTCATCTATCTCCTGTGCGAGAGGCTTTGCTTCTTTTTCAGCGAATTCTTTGAAAAGAGTTCTCGCCATTTCATGCTCTTTGCTTAAAGTAAAATCCATGATTTTTTATTCCTCCATAAATTATTTGCTATAGTCATAAAATCCTTTTCCAGTCTTGCAGCCAAGCTTGCCTGCGCGTACCATCTTTCTAAGAAGCGGAGCGGGACGATATTTCGGATCGCCTGTCTCAGAGTAAATGACTTCCATAATAGCAAGAACGATATCCAGGCCAACATAATCACCAAGCTGTAACGGTCCCATCGGATGATTTGCGCCCAGTCTCATAGCCGCGTCGATATCTTCTACGCTTGCAACGCCTGCTTCCAATACACAGATACCTTCATTGATCATCGGGATTAAGATTCTATTTACAACAAATCCTGCTGCTTCGTTTACTTCAACAGGTGTCTTACCGATTTCTTCTGCGATTGCTTTTACTTTATTAAACACTTCATCAGTTGTGTTCTCACCACGGATAATCTCAACCAGCTTCATAACTGGCGCAGGATTAAAGAAATGCATGCCGATTACGGGTCTGTCAATGCCTGCTCCTATTTCCGTAATAGAAAGGGAAGAAGTATTCGTCGCAAAAATACAATCCGCCTTGCAAATATCCTGTAACTCTTTGAACGTCTGTTTCTTAATATCCATTACTTCAAGCGCTGCTTCTACAATCAAATCACAATCCGTACAGATTGTCTTAACGCCTGTCGTAATTTTCGCCAAAACTTTGTCAGCATCTTCCTGTGACATTTTGCCTTTTGCAATACGTTTCTCAAAACCTTTGGCAATCTTGTTCTTGCCGTTTGCAGCAAATTCTTCGTTAATATCGCATAGACATACCTCGTATCCTTCTGTCTGTGCAAAAGCCTGCGCGATACCCGAACCCATTGTACCTGCACCGATAATACCTACTTTCATGGTGAAAACCTCCTATTTTGATTTTATATTGTTACTTTTATATTTTACTTTTTACTTTATCTTTACTGTTCTATATTCCTTAGGAGAATCGCCCAAAAGCGATTCTCCCGGGCAAAACATAGAATTTCTTGGGCATCGTACTCTGATGCCCTAGAAATTCTTTTTGCTCTATTTTTGCCCTTTTATTTATTCTGGAACGGCTCTTTCACTTTTTCTTTGTTCTTGTCTAAGAAAAATGCCATGCCATATTTCTGGTCTTCTGTCTCGAAGCAGTCGCCAAACAGTTTCTCTTCGATGACAATCGCTTCGTCCATACCAACTTCTAAGCCATCATTGATTGCTTTCTTGCAGTTACGTACGGCAATCGGCGCATTCTTCGCAATGCCTGCTGCCATCTTCTCTGCTGCCGCCATCAATTCATCCTGCGGATAAACGGCATTGACAAGGCCAATCCTGAGCGCTTCGTCAGCTTTGATGTTTCTCGCCGTATAAATCATCTGCTTTGCCATGCCAGGGCTAACTAATCTGGCAAGTCTCTGTGTGCCGCCAAAACCAGGCGTAATGCCAAGACCTACCTCCGGCTGTCCAAAGACTGCATTCTCGGAACAAATCCTGATATCGCAGCTCATGGAAATCTCACAGCCACCACCAAGCGCAAAACCGTTCACTGCCGCAATGACCGGGATAGGGAATGTTTCCAGTTTACGGAATACATCGTTTCCTTTTTTACCGAACGCTTCGCCTTCCGCTTTGGTCAGCGTGCTCATTTCTCCGATATCTGCGCCTGCTACGAAAGATTTCTGTCCGGCTCCTGTCAGGATTAAGCATCTTACATTATCTAAATCTACATTGTCTAACGTCTCGTTCAGTTCGTCAAGAACAGTAGAATTCAAAGCATTCAAAGCTTTTTCACGGTTAATCGTAATGGTCCCAACCTGTCCCTTTACTTCATATAAAACAAATTCCATTGTTTTGTCTCCTTATTTTATGATACTTTCTTTTATCTACGACATTGGCTACCGCAAAGATATGAACCTTATCCTTCGTATTTCTCAACGATTGTAGCACATCCCATGCCGCCACCGATACAAAGGGTCGCAAGGCCTTTCTTCGCATCGCGTTTTGCCATCTCATGAAGCAAAGTTACAAGGATACGGCAACCGGAAGCTCCTACAGGATGTCCAAGAGCGATTGCGCCACCGTTTACATTCAATACGTCGTTGCTGAATCCTAAATCTTTCTGTACTGCAAGAGACTGTGCCGCAAATGCTTCGTTTGCTTCGATTAAATCAAAATCATCAATCTTCATGCCTGCTTTTGCCATTGCTTTCTCTGTTGCAGGAACAGGGCCTACGCCCATGATGGACGGGTCAACGCCGCCAAGTGCGCCTGCTACAAAAGCTGCCATCGGTTTTACGCCTAATTCTTTTGCTTTTTCTTCGCTCATAACAACAACTGCTGCTGCACCGTCATTGATGCCAGAAGCATTTGCTGCCGTAACAAGACCACCGTCAGGTTTGAAAGCAGGACGTAATTTGGAAATGCTCTCTGCTGTCACGCCGGCGCGAGGGCCTTCGTCCGTATCCACGATAACGGTTTCTTTTTTCTTCTTCACTTCTACAGGCACGATCTCATCTTTGAATTTGCCCTCTGCTCTTGCTTTCTCACATTTCTGCTGAGACCATGCCGCGAATTCGTCAAGCTGCTCTCTTGTAAGGCCATATTTCTCTGCAACATTTTCAGCCGTGATACCCATATGGTAATTGTTAAAAGCATCCCACAATGCATCGTTTACCATGGTATCCACTAATGTGGCATTGTTCATTCTATATCCGTAACGTCCCTGCATTGCTGCATAAGGAGCCATGGACATATTCTCCATACCGCCTGCAACGACGATGTCAGCATCTCCTGCCATAATCATCTGTGCAGCCATATTCACACAATTCAGACCGGAACCGCATACAACATTCACCGTAACAGCAGGTGTCGTTACCGGTAAACCTGCTTTAATAGATGCCTGGCGAGCCACATTCTGTCCTAACCCCGCCTGAATAACGCATCCCATATATACATGGTCAACAGCATCTGCGGGAACGCCCGCTCTGTTTAATGCTTCCTTAATAACGATAGAACCAAGTACCTGTGCAGGTGTCGTGCTTAAAGCGCCACCCATTGTGCCGATTGCTGTACGGCACGCGCCTGCTAAAACAACTTTTTTTGCCATATCCGTCTCCTCCATCTTTGTTATAAAAATCCCTCTTTATAAGGTTTACAATGATTGTTATTTTTTTATCATTGTCCGCTGCATCTATTGTATCATAGGGGGTATGTTTTTGCAATCATTTTTAAAAGGGAAAAACGCTTCCCGCAGTCCCCGGAAAATGTCCTTAACGGGCGCTCTTTTGAAATGCCTCTACCGCAGGGTCTTTCATTTCATGGATACGGTGCCACTCCTTTGTCGCTTCCTCCTTAATCGTTTCACTGCGGTTACGATAGAGGAATTTGGTCAGTTCGTAGCAGTCTATCCAGATCTCATTGTTGCCCTCTTTCTGCGACTCATCGAAAATGAGCTGTAATCCCCAATGGAGATGGACGACTTCGATATTGTTCACATTCTCCGTCGTACTATAACCCGTATGCCCCATATAGCCAATGACGTCCCCTGCCGTCACGACACTGCCTTCCTTCAGAGACTTGTTATAAGGGAAATTCTGCCGCATATGCGCATAGTAATAATATCTTTTCCCATCGAAGCTACGGATACCGATGCGCCAGCCGCCGTATTGGTTCCATCCAAGCGCTTCCACGTAACCTGACTCGATGGCGATGATGGGCGTGCCGATCTGCCCCATCATATCATGCCCCAGATGCGGCCTTGCATAGCCATAGCTTCTCGAAGAGCCGAAATCATCATAATGGCTATACTCAAACCCTTTGGCAATCGGAGAAAATGCTTTCAGCCCGTAATACGTTTTCCATTCGCTCTCGCCTGTATCACCGTCTGCCTCCATGGAGAATTCTCCTACCATGCCGCCAAGCACTGCGCTGTATGCCTCATAATAATAGTCATAATATTCCATATCTTTGGTAAGCTTCTCGATTGTGGCCTCACCGCTTTGGAGCTGCTCTGCTGCCTCTTGTATCTGTGACACGCTATTCTTGCCAAACTTGCCGCCATTCTTAGCGCCTACATATGCAAGCAGCTCGATCCAGTCCACATGCACCTCTTCCTGGTAAGAGGCTACATCCAGTTCATAGGCTTTGCCGAGCGCTTCGCTGGTGATATTGAAATCAACCCATTTAATAAAATCCCCGTCCACCGATACTTCAACCGCTTCCCCGCTTTCATCCGCTTCACGGTAGACAAGCGATCCGTCCGTCCTCTCACCGTTACGGAGCGCCTTCCCTAAACAGGCGCAGATTAATGCCGCCAACAAAACAAGTTCTACGCGGATGCCCCACTTGACTTTCTTCATATAGAAATCCCCCATTCCTGCCAGCTTCGAGGCGGCTACCGCTTTCTTCACAGATATGCGGACGCTACGCTCCGGCTAACAGCCCCTCGGGAATATATATGAGAAAAATCTGACAGCTATGTCAAACATCAGCCCGCATCGCTGTCCTTCTTCCGATACACAAACTCTCTCTGGATAACATAGCTTAAGAAAAACAGGAAAACATCAACCGGCACCTTTACTGCCACTTCAAAGCCGCCGATCAGATGAAAGATTGTATTTACCAAAAAGGCGCTGCAAAGCATCTGGCAAATTGCCAGCATACAATATTTGAAAGCCGTTGCGGCAATATTGGCGCTGCTCTTAAATACTACCTTATAATTAATGGAAAAATTATAGACTGCGGAGATAATCCTGGCAAACGCTGTGGCACCGAAAATATACGGCATATTGGCCAATAAGCCTGGCGCAGCCTGCAAAATCCCGCAGAAAAAATGAAACAGGACTAAATCCAATACGCTTGATGATAACGAGGAAAATAAAAATTTCCCGAAAATCATATAGATACGGACAGAATCCTTAATCGGATTAAAATGGCTTGTCTTATTTTCTTCTATATAAATTGTCTCTACCGGGACTTCCATGATCGGAATGCCCTTCTCCTTCGTCTCGATGAGCATGTTCGTCTCGTATTCAAAACGCTCTCCTTTTACGTTCATCAGTGTTTCCATATAGGAAGCCGGAATGGCGCGCAACCCTGTCTGGGTATCGGAAATTGACAGGCCAACCAGATAGCGGAATACTTTCCTGGTACACTTATTGCCAAAACTAGAACGCGCCGGCACATCCGCCGCATCAAAATCCCGGCACCCAAGCACTAACGCGTCCGGATGCTCCGATAATTCCCGTATACAGGCAAGGATATCTTGCGGCGTATGTTGTCCGTCCGAATCCGCGGTCACACACCCTCGAAGGTTCGGGAAGCGCAGCAGACAATAATTAAACGCCGTCTTTAACGCTCTTCCCTTCCCCAAATTAACCGCATGGGTCAATAGCGTGCAGTTCTCCAATTCCTTTATACGCCTAAACAGCGCTTCATAAGCGCTGCCACTGCCGTCATCCACGATAATAATTTCCTTAATGCCAGCTTTTAGCAATTGCTGTAACAGCAAGAACAGTTTTTCATCTGGCTCGTAAGCCGGTATGATAACCGGAATTTCATAATCAGAAGACATACTAATATCCATGCTCCCTTCATTGAGATTGATAAATAGGCGTTTGCGAAACTAAGTTTTGAAAAATAGGAGTTTGGCAAATGCCTAAGATTGATAAAATCTGCCCGCCAGGCTGATTTTCCAACCTAATAACCATACCCTTCTCTCAGCTTGCGAACTTTGGAGCCAAGACGCTATCAGCGTCGGCACAAATTGCCGATAGAAAGCCTTATTCTGTCGCGCCAGGTACGGACATCAGCCGCATCTGTTGCCCATCGTCCTCAATTTGGTACACTACCCCGCAGTAAAAAGCTCCCTCTCCGGCTCCCATCATCGGCGCAAAAACCGCAGCAGCGTCTGCGTCGGTATCTTCCACATACAGGTAAGAAGCATGGGAATCCCTAATCTCTTGTGCCATCCAGTCTGTCGGCGCATCCGCCAGATTAACGCTTTTGTAAATGACCGATATCGGGGAAGCTTCCAGATTCGTATAGCTGTTCTTCACCCACCGCGGTACGTCATCTCTTTGAATATAGCATATTCTTGTGCTTTTTTCTAGCTCTGACATGTCAAGCGCCTGCAAAAAAGAAACAGCGTCCGCATCTATCATTTCTTTTCTTTGTGCAAGATGGGACGGCACATCCGCCCGATATCCAATAAGGCCATAATAACCGCTTCTCCATCCTGCCGTCAACGCAACGAAAAGAATCATGCTCAAAGCTGTCCCATACTTTCGTGCCAAAACTGAGCGGAACCGTACAAAGACACTGCCGCCATATTTCATCCAAATGTTAGCCAGAAACAGCAGCGTACCGATCGTAAAAGGCGCCCCATACCGTTCTATGGAAGAAATCATGCCCGATGCTTCCAGATACTGTGTCTCCATTGCAAAAATCGTAATATGCGCGATGAAAATGATCCCATAAAAGAGCGCACCGCTGATCACGCTAAACCACAATATAAGCCTTCCCTCTTTCCTCGGCATCATATTCCTGTGGTAGAAGAAAACCACCAGCAAACAAATGCATACATAAAACCCAAGTGGCGTCAAATCGACAAAAGGCCCCTTCTCTTTATGGAGCGGAGAACTTACAAAAGCTTCTATAAATGCTTTCGCATAATCCCGTGTATAACCGGATATGCCATATTCGTCCGTTGTCATATACTTCACGACAGTTGCAGTCGTCTTCGTCACACGCCTCATCACAAGGCAGAAAAGCATCCAGCTTGCGCCCGTAACAAGCGGCAGCACACAGACGGACAAAGACTTCTTGCGCCGTTCCTTATTTTGGTAAAGGCACATGAAAACCACACCGAAGAATCCCCAGATAAAGCCTATGGATTTTACCAGGACAAGCACGCTTAAATAAAGCGCCAGCCTGCCATAATAGAAGCTCTCTGCCTTACCCTCCCTGTCCGTCACCGCAAATAAGAAGCCGCCGTAAATACAGGCCATCGTTAAATCAGCGCAAAAGCCGTCATATCCATAAATCTCTGCAATGCTCGGCAGAAACCATAACGCAGCCGCCATGCCAAATAATATGAATACATTCTTGCCTTTTACATGTTTTAAGAGCGGCAGCATGAACACTAAATTCATCGTATAATACCCTGCAAATGCAAGGCCCTCCTGAAAAACATCCGGGTCAAAATGCAGGAACCACCACTTCATAAGCTGCGCCCCAGGCGGATAGTCCCCGAACTCCGGCGCGACATTCCCATATTGATTGGCAAAGCCATCCAGATAGTATAATGACTTTACATCCGTCGCCCAGAAATTGATATCATCCCACCACGTTACCACCTTCCGGGATGTACATAAAATAACGACGAATAGGAGCATCATCCCTGCTACAAACGAGGGCTGCCTGATGTTATGTAGGCATGCTTTCCCAAAGTCGGCTCTTTTCTCCTTTTTCCAGCTTATGAACAAAAGCGCAAAGCCAGCTATCATCATAACGGCAATCCCGTCTAAGAGAAAAAGGCGCCGTAGCATGGCAAGCGCATACAATGCCAGCACCAGCATACACGCTAATACCGGAATCACTTCTACTAAGCTCTCCTTCCAATAATAAGATAGGAAAAATAAGCAAAGAAAAAAAGCCATGATATGAATTACCGCCATAAAAAGCCTCCCTAACTCCGACCTCTCAGATTATTCCTATAAGCCAGTACCGCCTGGCAAAATATTCTATGTCATCTACGTCCTATGAAATATTGCTCCGAACATCGCTGCGCGATACTGTCCATAGAAACAAATCACCCTGCCATATTTGACAGGGTGAAAATAACCAACTGATTCTACATTACTCTTCCGGTTCAATCAAACCGTATGTGTTCCCTTTTCTCTTATATACAACATTGACCTGATTCGTCTCGGCATTGTTAAATACAAAAAAGCTATGTCCAAGCAGTTCCATCTGCACACATGCATCTTCCGGGTACATCGGCTTAATATCGAATTTCTTAGTCCGGATGATCTGCACTTCTTCTTCGTCCATAAAATCCTTCTCGAGATATTCCTGTTTAAAATAACCCGCAGATTGCTGTCTGTCCGTAATCTTCGTCTTATACTTCTTCAACTGTCTTTCAATGATTTCCTCTACTAAATCAATGGAAACATACATATCGCTGCTGACCTGTTCGGAACGAATGATATTCCCTTTCATTGGGATAGTCACTTCTATCTTCTGTCTGTCCTTCTCAACGCTTAATGTAACATGTACTTCCGTTTCCTCAGTAAAATACTTCTCCAGCTTACCGATTTTATCCTGTACTGCTGTCCTTAATCCTTCAGTAACGTCAATGTTCTTCCCAACAATAATAAATTTCATAGCACTCATCCCTTTCATTGGATTTTGGGTCGTTTATTCCCGCAAGCATCGAGCCAAGTACCGCGCTGGCACGGATGTTTGGCGACAGCCGCGAGAGCCGGATACTCTACAGCTCTGCCACGCTACCAATTTGATGCCCCGTCAGCTTGCTTCGGGGTATTTGGCTTCGGCAAGAATTGTCGAACAATTCTTAAGACGCAGGCTGTTAAGCCTGCGTCTATTATACCATAACCTATACAGTTGTTGCAAGACAAACCCCAGCTTCTTTTAGACGAACTTCACAAAACAGATGTTCCTTTCGTTACCATAAGATCTTTTCTTTCTACATCCTCTTTTCCTGTGGAAAATGTGTATAACTCAGTGTATAAGTCATTCTTTCCACGATTGACAAGCTTTCTGATGTGGATAACTGGGTGTATACGGCTTATCCAATGAATGATATGCACTATCTTTTTCTTGATTATTTGTCTATATTGCACAAAGCTACTGTGCCGTCGGCGCCACCGCCGTTGCCGTCTTTGCCTCTTCCGGTACCGTAAAGTCAGCTACGTTGTTGAAATTAGAACATGTCATTGTCATCTCCATTTTGGGGATGCTCATGCTCATGCCTTCTGCCTGCTCTCCCATCGCTTCTACGACCGCTCCCATCAAAGCATCCATGACATCTGTCATATCCATCTCATATTTGACCGGATAGAGAGTCGCTTCATCAACCCATACATAAGTGACAATCTCGCCAAGGCCGTCTAACATGCCGTATACATCGCTGCTGGTAAGCCCGATGCTAGAAAGAGAATCTAATGCGCCTGATGACATGAGCGCCTCTTTCATGTCGTCTCCTTTCATGACATTAGAATATTTATACGCATTTGCACCGTCAATCTGCTCCGTTCCTTCCAATACATAATCAGAGGTGTCGCCAATTGTAGAAACCATGCTGCTCTGTGCGTCATATGCCTCAAGATCGCCCATATCTACCGGCATAGACTGCCATGTTGCCCCGTCATACATGTACATAATGAAATTGCCATCTTCGTCACTGTCTGCATAAACACTCATGTTTATAGTTTCCCCGGATGCGTTCATGACCATTTCCATCTTGATCTTCATAGGGTCAGTGAAACATGCCATCTCCATTGTGCTCACGCTTTCAACAGACTGCTTCTCACCGTTTGCCTCTACTACCAGATCCATGTTCATGACCATCTGCGCTTCCATGCTCGTAACGCCATTCATATTCTCTAGCGCTACCACTATCGGGTCATCTACTTGCTCAGCCTCTGCATCAGCTTCTTTTGCGTCTGCTTCAGCTTCTTTTGCGTCTGCTTCCGCCTCTTTTGCCTCATCCTCTTGCTCCTTTGTCTCAGCCTCTTCCTTTTTCTCTGCGGCATAATCTTTTATATCTTCTTTGGTTGGCTGCTCAGCTTCCGTCTCGGTAGCTAAGTCAACTGTCGCTGTCTTGCTGTCATTGCCACACGCAGTGACAGAGAATGATAATGTTGTTACCAGGAATAATCCCAATAATTTCTTTTTCATACCTGATCTCTCCCTTTTTAAATACTTTTCACTATTTTTTTCTATTTCATGTATAACCTTATCACTTTTCACTATTTTGTCAAGTGGGAGAAAATATTTCCACCTAGAAGCAGGCTTTTCCGGGATACGACATGCTAAAAAGGGACAGCCATTTCGCTTGGCTGTCCCTCTAAACCCTATTCTCATCATCTATTGAGCCTTATTCTCTCTATAGGCCGTTCCTAGAAGATTCTTCTGATTGATAAAATGGAACGATATGTTGCATTGGACACGATAATACCTGTTTTAGAAGTAGATGCATGCACAATCTGTCCGTTTCCTGCATAAATTCCAACATGGCCCGAATAACAAACAATATCACCCGGCTGCGCGTTCTCAATTCCGTTTACAGCAGCGCCTACATTTCTGTCCGCTGCCGAAGAATGCGGTAAGCTAACGCCGAAATTATTATACACGCTCATGACAAATCCCGAACAGTCCGCTCCGTTTGTAAGGCTGGTGCCACCATACACGTATGGATTACCGACAAACTGCAATGCATAATCTACAACAGCCTGACCGGAAGCATTATCACTTGGCGGCGCATAAGTCTTCGTGCCTGCGCTTTCAGAAGATGGGCTTCCTGACGATGCCGCTCTCTCTGCCGCTTTCTTCCTTGCCGCTTCCTGAGCTGCTTCCCTTGCCGCACGTTCTTTGGCAAGCCTTGCTTCTTCTTCCGCTTTGGATTCCGCTTTTACGAATTCGGTAGATAACGTCACATAATCCATAGATATATAACCGTCACCTTCCTCAATATTCACTTTTAACCAACCATCTAATTCTTCCGTAACGATCAACTGGTCTTCTATCGGTACCATGCCGACGATCGGTGCATCTGTCCCTGGCTGCTCCCGGACATACAAAGTCGTCGTCGTTACCGTTGCGATCCTGGTCCCTACCGCTCTGGCATGCTCTACCGCATCATCGCCCGTTACGCAATATTCTGCTTTCACATAACCTTCTACGGAACCGGAACTGATTTTATACCATCCGTCTGTCTCTTCTATAAACGTACCAACTGACTTATCATATAATTTGCCAAGGATTTCTCCGTCTTCACTCGGCATGCTCCTGACATTCACATAATCGTTGACCTTTGCAATGACAAGGCTCTTGAATCCTTCTTCCTCTTCCTTTAACCTTGCCGCATTGGATGCTTCCCGCAAATCCTTCGTATATCCTTCGCTGATAACGATTGTCCTTTCAATCTTCTTATCCGATACCGTAGACTGCGTATTGCTCTCTAACATTCCGCCGATCGGGATCTCTGTCTTGCCTCTGACCGCAATTTCCGCAGTAGATGCTGTCAGGTCACTGCTTGCCTCTCTCTCTACGTCTTCTTTTATATCAGAAAGAGATGTGGAATTTGTAGAAGTCGATATGGAATAATCAATTCCCGCCGAAGGCAGGACGGAACTTACTGTCTCGGTTTCCGCTGCATATACTGATAAATTCATGCCGGAAAAAGTAATTACTGCTGCCATTGCACAAGCTGCGAATCTTACGTTTTCTCTTTTCATACAATACCATGCCCTTTTCTTAGTCTGTAAAATATTATTGTGTAGGATATTACTTCGCAATCGGTTGCTCCGTAATCGTCTTATTCGTTTCTTTTTCATTTTGTTACAAAATTGTTACATCTTTGAAATAATATAACACTGATTTACAACTTTGTCAACTACATCATCTACCCAAAATACAAAAAAAGGACACTATTTCTTGTGCAACTTGTTAAAAATGTTAATTTTTTCCCAAAATAAATGTTAAATATTATCAAATTTATTAAAATTATTAAAATATTTCTCGACACTTGTCACTGCGTTGGCACCATCTGACACCGCAGTAATAATCTGGCGAAGCTGCTTCGTCCTGGCATCTCCCGCTACAAAAATGCCCGGAGCACTGGTTACGCCGTCTTCTCCGGCAATGATATAGCCGCTTTTGTCACATTTTGTAACATTTCGGAAAGCCTGTGTGTTCGGATGCAAGCCAACGGCAATGAAAACGCCGTCTACCTGCAATGTCTCCGAAGCATTTTCTTTTAGGCGGCGTATTCTTAACGACTCTACCTGCCCTGTCCCACAGATTTCTTCTACGACGCTATCCCATAGCACTTCCACATTCGGGCAACGCAACAAAGCATCTTGTAATATTTTCGCCGCACGCAGGCTGTCCCTTCTATGAATAAGGTAAACTTTTTCACAGATCCTTGCCAGAAATATGGCATCTTCCACTGCGACATCTCCACCGCCAACGACCGCTGTTTTCTTTCCGCGGAAAAAAGCGCCGTCGCAAGTAGCGCAGTACGATACGCCATGTCCGGTCAACGCATCTTCGCCCGGCACTTGCAAAAGCGCATGGGAAGCGCCCGTTGCGATCACGACGGCACGCGCGTCGTATTCCTTCTCTTCCTTGCCAAGCATAGCCGCAACGCTCTTATGCGTCCCATGATCCACAATCCGGCTCACTTGTGCGCTCTCAAAGACAACGCCTGCTTCATCTGCATGTTGCCTGAATTTCATTCCCATCTCAAACCCATTCATCCCGGGCAGCCCCAAATAATTGTCTACGGCATCCGTGTTCAGCACCTGCCCGCCGCTCATCGGATTTTTCTCCAAAACAAGCACTTCAAAGCCGGCGCGCTTTGCATAGATAGCTGCTGAAAGCCCTGCCGGGCCCGAACCGATTATCACCAAATCATACATCAGAATACTCCTCTCTTTCATCCCATTGCTTCTTTCAGATGACGAACATCCTTTTTTATAGTATAATTTCTAGTATAGCACTTTGTCAAAAAAACATGACAGAAATTCAGGAATATAAGAAAGGAACCCTCGAAAATATGACGACAAAATACGCACTGGTCACTGGCGCGTCCCGGGGAATCGGAAAGGCGGTCGCCGAAGCGCTGGCTATAGAAGGATATCATCTCTATCTTACCTGTCTCCATTCTGGGGATACGCTTATCGCTTATGCACATGAGCTGTCTGAAAAATATGGGATTTCCTGTCTCCCTTTTGTCGGGGACATGGGGAATGCTGACGATGTTGGCATGCTTTTTCAACGCATACCGGATTTAGATGTGCTGGTCAATAACGCGGGGATCTCTTACGTGGGGCTTCTTAGCGAGATGTCGCCGGAAGACTGGAGAAATATTATGTCCACCAATTTAGACTCTGTTTTCTATGCCAGCAGGCTTGCTGTCCCTCTCATGCTTCGCAAACATAGCGGGAAGATCATCAATATCTCCTCTGTCTGGGGAAACGTAGGCGCTTCCATGGAAGTTGCCTATTCCGCATCCAAAGGCGGCATGAACAGCCTGACAAAAGCACTGGCGAAAGAACTGGCGCCCAGTAACATCCAAGTCAACGCCATTGCCTGTGGCGTCATTGACACGGATATGAACTGCCATTTATCTATAGAAGAAAAGGAATCACTGCGGCAGGAAATTCCCTGCGATTACATCTGTGCGCCCTCAGAAGCCGCACAGATGGTCATAAGCCTTCTACATGCGCCCGCCTATCTGACCGGACAGGTCATCACGCTTGACGGAGGCTGGACGTAGGGTATTGGTGTCCTAGAAACCTTACATCAGTCCCACATCAGCCACCGATCTGGCATTGCAGCGCGGTGTTTGCTTCTACGGCTGCCTTTAGCGCCTCTATCTTCCCGTCCGGCAGCATCGGCACATCTTTCATCAGATATGGCCTGCCAAGACCCTCATATTTTCCTTCCCCATATTTATGATAGGGCAGCAGATGAATCTGGCTGACGCCGGGAAGGGAATCTGCAAACGCTGCGATATCCGCGATTTCTTTTTCCGAATCATTGAATCCTGGAATGACCGGCACCCGGATAATCAGCTCACACATCTTGCTTTCCGCGATCTTGACCGCATTTTCTAACATCTTCGTGTTCTCTTTACCGGTAAACTCTTTATGCTTTGCGCTGTCCCTATGTTTGATATCCATCAAATAAGTATCCAGATACGGGAGGATCTTCTCAATCGTAGCAAATTCCGCATACCCCATGCTTTCTATCGCCGTATTGATGCCGATGCACTTCGCCGCTTGCAAGAGCGCTGCGGCTAATTCCGGCTGTAAAAGGCTCTCGCCTCCCGACAACGTCAACCCGCCGCCGGAGCGCCCGTAATAAGGCATATCACGAGCCACGACGTCCATGACTTCTGCCACAGTCACATCCCTGCCAATGGTCTTCGGTTTCCCGTTTACCATCATCGTCTGTACCGCATATTCCTGCGACTCCGGATTACAGCACCATCTGCAACGCAGTGCGCAGCCTTTTAAGAAGACGATCGTCCGAATGCCAATTCCATCATGAATGGAATATCTTTGTATATCGAAAATCCTGCCCGAAACTTTTAAATAATCGTTCACGCTGCCCTCCATGTCTTTCCCTGCTCTTCTATCGGTTAACCGCCTGCTCTGTCCTACGGATAATATCATCCTGCAATGACTTGGACAGTGTCGTGAACAATGCCGAATATCCTGCGACACGTACGACCAGGCCGCTGTATTTCTCCGGGTGCTTCTGCGCGTCTAAAAGCGTCGCCCGGTCCACAACGTTGAACTGCATATGCATGCCTTTCTGGTCGAAATACCCCTGGACTAGAGAGACAAAGCTTTCTAATCCTTTTTCCCCTGCCATAGCAGTCGGGTGAATCTTCATATTAAATAGTGTCCCATTGCTGGCAATGCCATGGTCAAGGCGTGCAACGGAATTACAAGCTGCCGTCGGCCCGTTAGTATCTTTACCCGAAGAAGGGGATACGCCATCCGCAACCGGCGTATGTGCCAGCCTGCCGTCCGGAGTCGCTCCTGTCTGGGCGCCAAGCGGCACGTTTGCCGACACCGGATAGAGACCTGCCTGGAAAATACCGCCACGGGGATTATGGTATGTCTCTAGCGGTTTCGTATAAGTATACGCAGCGTCCCTTGCCAGACTGTCCACTTCGTCAATATCGTTCCCGAACTTCGGCAATTCGTCAATCATTTCCTTAATCTTCTCATAACGCGCTTTTTCTTCGGCAGGAAGCTCCATTGTCAATATGTTCTGCACCGTCGAAGCGATGATCTCAGGCGTCACTTCCCTTCCCTGTCCTTTCATCGCACGTGCGACCTGTAATGTGACCTCCTTAGCCGTTATCGCATCAAATCCCTGTCCGAAGTTCATCTCAAGCGCTTTCTTTAACTCGCCAATCGTCACTTTCTTCTCCTCATATACAAGCTTCTTCACTGTATAGAGAGAATCCGCGACATTGGCAATGCCAAATCCCTGTGGCCCCGTGAAATTATATACGGCGCCGCCTTCCTGTAAGCTTTTCCCTCTCTTCATGCAATCGTCCGCCATACAGGATTCAAAAGGAAGCGGGCATAACGTGGCATGCGCCACATCTATCGCATTGTCCGCATTGACCAGTAAGGAGATATTATATTCCATCTGTTTCTTATAAGCATCATAAAATTCCTCGAATGTCTGGAAGTCTTCGACATTCCCTGTCTGTATGCTCGCCTGCTCGCCATTGTCATAGCCGTTAGTAAAGACCATCTCCAACGGACGGCACATATTAAAGAACGCCGCGTCATGCCAGCCTTCCGTCTTCCCCGCTTTCTGCGGTTCCACACAGCCAATGATGTTATAGTCCCTTGCGTCATGCAGCGTCAGCCCCCTGTTTAAAAGCGCAGGGATAATGACCTCATCGTTGTAATAAGCCGGCAAGCCGATCCCCGTCCTCGTCAGAGCCGCCGCATGCAGAAGCAGCGCTTTGGGCGAACGGTTCCAGACACGGATGGAAAGCGAAGGCTGCGGGAGGAAAACATGCGAAGATGCGGTAATGCACATAAACGACAGATCGTTCGTCGCGTCTTTGCCCTCTATCGTCTGTCCGCCGACTATGAGATTCTGGAACAGGGAATAGCCTGCAAATCCTTCCGCGCTCACTTCGTCCCGGCACTTATTCAGGTCATTGAGCTTGACCCAGATACAGTCAATCAATTCCTGCGCATACTCCCTGCTAATCTTTCCGCTGTGTAAATCTTTCTCATAATACGGGTACATATATTGGTCAAATCTGCCGGGCGAAATGGAATGCCCGCTGGATTCTAATTGCAAAAGCTGCTGTACGAACCAGAATGACTGGCATGCCTCCTGGAAGCTCTCCGCTCCATGTTCCGGTACTTTCGCACAGATTGCCGATATTGTCAAAAGTTCTTGTTTCCGCTTAGCGTCTCTTTCTTCCTGCGCCATTTTTTGCGCTAGAGCCGCATATCTTTTCCCATAATCTATAACGGCGCCACACGAAAGGATGACAGCTTCTAGGAAACGGCTCTTCGTCGCGTAATCCGCGTCTCCGAAGTGACATGCCGCAAGTTCTTCCTGCGCCTCTTCTATGATGCCGCGAAAGCCGATTCTTAGCACTTTATCATACTGTACCGTAATATGTCCCACGCCATTGTAGAAGTAATTGCCTGGCGTAAAGAAATTATGTTCCATGGCACGATGCGTCTCCTGCGCCATATAGCAATAAGCAAGCTCGCTCGTTGTTTTCCCTTTCCAATAACGGTTCGCTTCTTTCAGTCTTTTCTTGGTCTCTTCGGAGATGTAGAAAGGATCCGCCGCTCTATGCTCTACCGTATCAAACTCTGCTTCCAGCCATTCATAGGAAAATTCCGGATATGTCTGGCATCCTCTTGGCGCAATCGTGGAGCTTCCGACAATGAGCTCCCCGTCACGTATGATAATCGGGATATTCTCCAATATATGGGCAAAGGCCTTCGCCCTGCGCATAATCATAGGCTCCCCTTCTGTCTCCCGGTAAGATTCCGTAATCAATTCCGCACGTGCGGCCTCAATCTCCGGCATCTTCGCATATAAGTCCGCGACCAGCTTCGGTATTCTCTCAGACTTCTCAATCGGCTCTGTATAATATATATCCATCCCTAAGCACTTCTCCTTTCTACCATTCCTGCCATATATAAGCAATTGCGAAACTCCTATTTTTCAAAACTTAATTGCGCAAAATAGACGAGATCACGAGCAGGATCGCTATCACTACTGCCCTACAGGATATAGACAGGCAATCCCCGCTTTGCCAAACATTTCCATCCAATATTCATCCGGTTTTTTATCCGTTACGATCACATCTACTTTCGGCAAGCTACAGATCTTAGAAAGCGCGGTCTTGCCAAACTTAGAAGAATCCACTGCCAGATATACTTTTTCTGCCGCTGCTATCATATTCTGCTTGATGCCACCGGTTTCGTCATTGCCGTCCGTGACCCCGTTCTCCAAATCAATCCCTTTACAGGAAAAAAATACTTTATCGACATGATAAGCGTTAATGCTATCCGCCGCCCTTTTTCCGAGCAGCGACATGGAACCTGCCTGTAGGCGCCCTCCCGGCGCGATAATGTCCCACCCTGGCACGTCCGAAAGCTCCAAAAGGATCTCAATAGAGTTGGTGATCACTGTCAAATGCCGTTTCTGCTTAATGTGCTTGGCGATAAAGACTGCCGTTGTAGAAGCGTCCAGCATAATATGCTCCCCATCTTCTATTTCTCCGTTGATGATCTGCGCTATCTCCTGCTTCCCTTGTGTATTGGCTTTCCATCTGACGTTAAAAGGCAGGTCAATGCTCCCTTTATCATTCAAAATTGCACCGCCATAGCTTTTGATCACGTGGCCGTCTTCTTCTAATTTATCCAAATCCCGTCTTATTGTTTCCTCTGAGACGTCAAACTCTCTGCTTAGCTCGCTAACGATCACTTTCTTATTTTCATGGACTTTCTCCAGTATCAGATTCCTTCTCTCGGCCGCTAACATATCCGCCCCCATTATGCTCTGCTTATTATGCCTTCTCTCTCACTCGATTCCATTCCACAATCCTGCGGTTGCTTTTACATAGATAATATTACAAAATATAAGTAAGCAATTTATCAGAAGGCCGTGCAATAACGGAACTGTCAAGGAACATGCCCTTATCCCCCGCTTCGTCCTTCGCCCTCTCAATCGCTGCCTGCACCGCGGAAACGCTTCCCGTCAATGTCATATAGCTCTTGCCGCACATGCCTTTGGCAAGACGAAGCTCGATAAGCGCGACCTGCGCCGTCTTCGCCGCCATATCAGCCGCAACAATCAGCGCCGCGACATCATAAGTCTCCAAAATGCCAAGCGCGTCTATCTTCTCCGGCTGCGCAGTCCCATAAATCGCGGGGAAAATAGCCTCATGCGGATTGCCCAGGACAAAAGTATCAATGACTTTATCCGCAAACTTACTCTCCGCCCTGTCCACGGAAGCCCTGACCGCACTCAGCTCTCCGGTCACTAATACCACGAATTTACCCGGACAAGTCACTTCTGCCTGCAAAATTTCTACATCTGCCGCCTTCGCCATTTCATCCGCTGCCGTAAAGCCTGCCGATACTGTTGTGAGTTCTACCATCCCGATTGCTTTCGCCATTTCTGTCATGATCTCCCTTCTAAATGTCCCTCAATCCGTCTATCTTAGAGGTTTTGGCTTTCGCACAGCCTAGCCTCTATGCCGTATTACGATTTCTTTCTCATTTACTTTTTCCACGATACCATCTATCGAAGAATGGATCGCCACGCTAAGGCCCTCCGCAGCATCAGCGATTTTCTGCCCTTTCTTAACCGCTGCATTTACTTCCACGCACGGTTTGGCTGGTGCGCCGATATGCTGGCTCATAGGGATTTTGACTTTGAGCGCCTCTTTCCCCTTGAACGCTTTGTCTATTTCTTCTAAATCAATAAGCGGAGCCGGTACATCGTACCCCGACAATCCTAATCTTGCTTTTAGCCTTGCTACAGGCACTTTTCTAAGCTCTCTGTCGGCAATGGTTCCCGCCGGCTCTAATTTCTCCGGTCGTATCCCCGCTGCTCTTAAGCCGTTTTTAAATTCCGCAATAACGCTCCTTGGGGATAATCCCTGCGGACAGGCGTAATTCTCACATATTCCGCAGCTACTGCAATATGCTGCGTTCGTATATACGGACAGATCACTCGTATCATGATTTGCCACGGCGCGCATCATGCGGTGCGGCTCAATCGGATGCCCCAAAGCATGCCTTGGGCACATCTCCGTGCAAGTCCTGCACTGACAGCAGGAAGATGCCGCACGTTTTCTTTCTATTTCCAGGTTTTTATGTATGCGCATTATCACTTTGTGATTCTCTGGTAAAACGATAATCGCGTTTGTTGTCTTCGTAATTACGGTGTTCGGGGTGCCAAGCCGCCCCATCATAGGCCCGCCCATCAGATAGGCAGGATGATCCACCGTCACTTCTTTAGCCATTGATACAGCATCTTTCACCGTCATGCCAATCGGAACGGCAACGGTAAGCGGATGCTCAACTTCTCCTACAATAGATACTAACTTCTCCGTGACCGGCATATGCAAATGCACGGCACGATAGAGATTATACATCGTTTCCGTATTGTAAACGACGACATTTTCATCAATCGGGATCCCTCCCGGTTTGATCACGCGTCCCGTCGCTTCATAGATGAGGACGACCTCATCTCCCATCGGGTAAGTAGGGCGCACCGCACATATCCTGACCGACGGATAGTCATGCAGCGCCTCTTCCACAATCCGAATCGTATTCTTATGTTCGCTCTTAATCCCTATGACCGCTTCTTTCGCGCCAAAGGCTTCCCGTACTTCTTCTAACATCTGCACGATTTCTTCCGCATGCAGAGCGAGAAGCTGTATATGTAATTTTAGCAACGGCTCGCATTCCACGCAGTTTAAAATCACAGTATCCGCTTTATCTGTCATCTTGGCATAAGATGGGAAACCGGCGCCGCCGGCTCCCACTACGCCACTTTCTCTTGCAATCTCTTTCAGTCCGTCAATCAGCATGATCACTTACTCCAATCCTGTCCTTCATCAATGATACCTACAATCGCCGCGTCCACGGGCGCATCCGCCATGTCGCATCCGATCCTCGCTGCGGAACCCTGCACTACTAAGACATACTCGCCGATACCGGCGCCGATAATGTCTATCGCAACCAGACGCTCACCGCTCACATGCATCGTCTCGACAGGCTCTACTATCATAAACTTATTGCCGACTAATTTTTCGTTTTTTCTGGTAGAGAATAAACTCCCTACGACTTTTCCGATTATCATGCCCAATACCTGTCTTTCTTCTTTCTCTCCCAAAAGCCTCTTTTATACAATGTAAGCAATATCGCCCTGTTTGATCTGGCAGGCATTGGCTTCATCCGTATCAATGTGCATCTCAAGAGAAAAAGATTCATCGACACGGATCTTTACATGGTCTAACACGGCTCCTCTTTCATTTCCCATCTGTACGGAAACATAATCCCCGTCATGTAAAGACGCCGCAGCTGCTTCTGTAGGCGTCATATGGATATGCCTTGCCGCAACAATACAGCCTTCCTGCAAATAAATGGCTCCCTTTGGCCCTACAAGCGCTATCGGGGAAGAGCCCGCTGTATCTCCCGACTGGCGAAGCGGTGCATTGACCCCTAATGTACGCGCATCCGTAGCGGATATCTCGACCTGTGATCTCGATCTCACTGGGCCTAAGATGCGTACATTCTCAATCGCGCGCAGCTTCAATCCTACAATGGTACATTGCTCGTTTGCGGCAAACTGTCCGCCCATCAGCTCTTTCTTCTCCGTCAGTTGGTAACCCGCTCCAAACAGCTTCTCCACATCTTCCTTTGTCAAATGGATATGCCTTGCCGATACGCCAACAGGAACCGCCATGCGTTTCTTGTTTTCCCCGGCATCTTCCATTGTCTGGAGCACCATTCTCGTAATCCGCTCTACCTCTTGATAAGTGTCCATTTTGCTCCTCCATTTCCGCTCAGCCTGCAAGCTTATGCCGTCCCATAAGACCCGGCACAGCCTACAAGGCGGATTTCATCCGGATTAACCAAGTTTCGGTAAAATCATTTCCACATCGTTATGCGGTCTCGGGATTACGTGAGTCGCTACTAACTCGCCAAGTGATCCGGCACTGCTTGCGCCCGCCTCTACTGCGGATTTTACAGCGCCTACATCACCGCGTACCATAACCGTTACAAGACCGGAACCGATTTTCTCTGTTCCGATCAATGTTACGTTTGCAGCCTTGCACATTGCATCCGCTGCTTCAATTGCTGCTACAAGACCTCTTGTTTCTACCATTCCTAAAGCTTCAAGTGATGCCATAATCATTCCTCCTGTTTTCACTATGTTTCATACAAATAAGATCATTATGAATTGCATTTTCACAATCACTGATTGAACTAATCTCCATTCCGGAGCAGTTTACGCGACGGGGTTATTCTTTGTCCTTGGGGACAAAATCCGGCGGGTCTTCACCCAACATCTTCGATGCGGAAGACGGCTCCGTTTTCCCTTTAAAACGGCTTGCCGATAATTCTACCATCCTGACAATTTCCGGATGCGGGTTAGGAAGTATGCCAACTGCCGCAGGTTTTCTTAACGCCTGCGTAGAACCTGCTTCAACCGCCTGCCTGACCGCTGCCACATCTCCTTCTATGACCAGAGTAACCAGTCTTCCGCCTAGCTTGCGCTCCCATGTGGAAAGCTGCACATTGGCTGCCTTGCACATGATATCAAGTGCATCCATCGCCGCCACGACTCCGGTTATCTCTATGAATCCATATGCCTTGCCCATGCCGTTTCTCCTTTTTTCTGCACATACGCCTAAAATCAAAATCCGTCATTGGCGCGCAAACTAACCTTTGAATTTCGGAAGGATTTTCTCCACGTCGCTATGCGGCCTGGGAATTACGTGTGTCGCTACCAGTTCTCCCAATTTGCTTGCTGCACTTGTGCCAGCTTCTACGGCTGCTTTGACTGCCCCTACATCGCCGCGTACCATGACTGTTACGAGGCCGGAACCAATCTTCTCTGTCCCGATTAAAACAACCTCTGCTGCCTTGGTCATTGCATCCGCAGCCTCAATCGCTGCTGTAAGTCCTCTTGTTTCTACCATTCCTAAAGCTTCCTGTGCCATTGTTTGTCCTCCTTTATTTCCATTGCTTCTTCATTCATTATTTATATTGCTTGATTTTTGGTTTCTTTTGTTCTCATTTCTTCGTTGTCCGGCTGCTGCTCCATCATTGCCATCCCCTGGCTGATTGGCAGCTTAACTGATGCTTCATCGTTGCCGCCGTATGGATCAGCTTTTATCTAATGCGCTGATCTTCAGCATCTTCTCCGTGTCTTCCGTAGGCCTTGGGATAATATGCTTACATACAACGCCCGTATTGGCAAGTGCGACTTCCTCTGCCGCCCGCATGGCTTCCTCCACATCCGCCACGCTTCCTCTGAATTTAACAGTGACCAAAAGCGGTACCGGAAGGGAATCTGCATTAGCCGGCTTGTTCTTATCAAATACTTCCAGACGGACATTGGCTGCTTTGCACCCTGCATCTGCGGCAAGGAACGCACATACCAGCCCGAACACTTCCAAAAGGCCTACCGCTTCTGCTTCCTTATGAGATGTGAATTCACCCATCTTTATTACCTCTTCCTTTCTAACCCTGCGGCCAAGTCATATTAGGCGCGATGCCCCTGCCTGTCTACTGATTCACAATCGCAATCTTTAATCCCGTCATTGCCAGATTGGTCTTTAACGCTTCATTGATCTGCTCTAACGGGTACTTATGCGTAATCAGCTCAGCGAGCGGCAAGCCGATCCCTTTTGCCCTCTTTAAGAAATCAAACGTCGTGGCATAATCCCGTAACGTATATACCCAGGAGCCTACCAACGTGATTTCTTTGGAACATAAATCGAAATGCGGATTGATCGTCGCATCACCACCGTTGACAAAGAAGCCTAATTCACAAAGGCCACCGCCGTTACGGATGAATTTGTAAATATTCGCATGTGCTGCCGGGTTCCCCGTACACTGGAACGCAAAATCTGCCAGATGCCCGTCAAAAGAAGCCGCAACGCCTCCTGCTAACGCTTCGATCCCCTGATAGTCCTTAAAGCTCACCGTATGGGAGGCTCCTAACTTCTTCGCGAATCCAAGCCGCATCTCATTCCCGTCCACTGCCGTGATATTCTCAATGCCCATCGTGCGAAGCACTGCGATACAGATTAAGCCAATCGGCCCACATCCCTGTACGACCACACGGCTGTTAAATCGTAGGATGCCCGTCGTCTTGGCACGTTCTACCGCATGTACCAAAACCGCACATGGCTCAATCAAAATCCTGGAATCCAGATCCAGATCGCTGACATTGAATACCGTAGAGCCGCCACGGATCAGTATGTAATCGGAAAACCATCCGTTCAAATGGATATCATCGTCGGGAAGGAGACCGTATACATCGGCTGCCCCTACGTTCTGTTTATTCAAATCATACATCGTGATCTCCGGCTCATCTTTGAAGATCATACAGGTCACGACTTTATCGCCGATATGCAAATCTTTTCCTGCACTGTCTTTCTTCACGTTCTTGCCCATTTTCACGATTTCCCCGGTGCCTTCATGCCCAAGCGCTACCGGGATTAAGCTAAACGGGTCTCTCTTGAACTCATGCGCATCCGTTCCGCATACGCCACACCCCTCTACTCTTACAAGTATATCATCATCACCGACTTGTGGCATAGGAAATTCTTTCACTTCGAATTTCTCAAGCGCCGTCAGCATTGCGACATGTGCCGTAGATGGGATGCCCGTGCCTGTACTGCTGCCGTTTTGTGCGGCTACATTCTGGGCTGCCACGGGAGTCCCTGAAAGCTGGCCTAAGATTTGTTTGACAATCTGTTCCACTTCCTGCTCGTTTACTGCCATTTCCTTACCTCCTTTTCCCTATCGGATGCAAAGGCTGTCCGACATCGTACAGCGCCTTCTCTTCGTAAATGTCTGCGCGCTTGTTAAGCCTTCGCCTGTCCTGGATGCAATCGTAAAGGTACAGTATCCTTCGCCGCCAAAACCGAGCGCCGCATAGCTTGGCCCGTTCTTCACGAGGATTGCCGTATCAATTGCTTTTGCATATGTCGTAATATTATCTACATTCTTAGAATGGATATGTGCGGAATGACGGTTGCCATGTTCTAACCATACGGCTGTCTCCACACCTTCCTCGAAGCTTTTCACCCTGACCATGCCAAGGATTGGCATCATCAGTTCTGTCGCGATAAGCGGATGCTCCTTTGGCCCTTCGAACACGATACACCGGATTTCCGGCCCTACTTCCACGCCGACCATGGATAATAAAGCACGCGCGCTTCTGCCGACACATTTCCTGTTCAATGCGCCCTTAGGCGTAATGACTGTTTTGGTCAATTTATCCTGTATTTCTTTGTCCGCCAGATAGCAGCCGTTCTCCTGGATCATATAGTGCATCAGTTCATCAGCAATGCCATCCATTGCTACGATTTCTTTCTCTGCGATACAAGGCAGGTTATTATCGAACGTAGCGCCGTTTACGATATCTTTCGCTGCTTTGCGCACATCCGCCGTATCGTCTACAAACGCCGGTGGATTTCCTGCTCCTGCGCCGATTGCCCTTTTCCCGGATGAAAGCACTGCCGTAACGACGCCGGGGCCTCCGGTCGCAACGAGAAGCGGGATCGCCGGATGCTTCATCATCACTGCGCTAGTCTCCATCGTCGGCACTTCCACCGTTACCGCGATATTGTCCGGCCCTCCGGCTTCCAAAGATGCCTCATTGATCATATTGATTGTGAAAATCGTTGTTTTCTTCGCATTCGGATGCGGATTGAAGACAACGGTATTGCCACCTGCAATCATACCGATCGAATTACAGATAACGGTTTCGGATGGGTTGGTCGCCGGCGTAATCGCGCCAATCACACCAAAAGGTCCCATCTCCACCAAGGTCAGCCCCCTGTCGCCGGACCATGCGATCGTGCTTAGATCTTCGGTCCCGGGCGTCTTGTCCGCTGTCAGGTGGTGCTTTAAGATTTTATCTCCCACGTTTCCCATGCCGGTTTCATTCACGCCCATATTGGCGATGATCTCAGCATTCTCATGCGTTTTTCTCCTGATTGTGGCGATAATCTTCTCTCGCGCATCCAGGCTTAAGTTGCGGACAACTTTCTGCGCTTCTATCGAGGCCTTAATCGCTTCGTCCATATCGGAAAAGACGCCGTGCATCCCTTCCACAGAGCCTGTTATCTGCATATTTGCCATGACCTTCTGCACGATGTCATGAATCATACTCTCATCTACAGACACTTTATTACCTCCTTTAACATATCTTTGCCATAAGCCGCAAGTTCCGTATCCTGAGCTGCAGTGCCTCCGGATACGCCCAAGGCGCCTATCATCGTCTCCCCAACCATAAGCGGCTCGCCGCCGCCAAGTATCATGACTTTCCCTTCGTTGGAGAACTGGAGCCCATATAGATCCTGTCCAGGCTGGCACAATCTTGACAACTCCTTCGTTGACATTTGAAACGCCGTCGCCGTATACGTCTTATTGACCGCCACATCGAAACTGCCATGGTAAGCGTTATCCATGCAATGGACCGCCACTGGCCTGCCGGATGCGTCCGATACTGCAATCACGACCCGCATATCCATTTCTTTCGCCTTTTCTTCCACCGCTTCAATCAACAAAACGGCGAGCCGAAGCGACATGACTTCCTTGACAAGCGCCTCGCCAACGAGGTTCTTTACGATTTTCTCCAGATTATATTTGTCCATAAATTATTTGCCAAGCTGCTCTAATACTTTTTTCGTGATCGCCGCTACCAGTTCCTGGCTGTCACTTGCTGATGATGATGAAGAACAGGAGCCGCAGTTATGGCAGTTTTCTTTTCCTTTATTCTGGCAAAGATCAGCCGGATGACGTCCTGGCAATCCCATTTTCCTTCTGATTTCATATAATTTCTGTACGTTCTCAGGACTAAACTCTTTCGGGCCGCCAAGCTGTCTTGCTTTATACAAAAGCTCTGCATAAAACTCTACGGATTCCATCTTCATATAAGCTGCCAAAAGGTCTGTTGACCAGGTCAATGCGCCGTGGCTTTCTAATAATACTGCATCGAAATGCTCCAGATACGGCTCTACCGCATCAGGAATCTCCATCGTGGAAGGCGTTCCGTAAGGCGCGATCGGCACACATCCAAGGGCGATCACTGCTTCAGGCATGATCGGCTGTGTCAGCGGGATGCCTGCAATTGCAAAGCTGGTCGCAAAAGTAGGATGTGCATGGACAACAGAGCCAACGTCCGGTCTTTTCTTGTAGACGCGCATATGCATCTTGATTTCAGATGAAGGCCTGAATCCTTTGTTCGCCTGGATCACATTGCCGTCCGCATCTACTTTACAGATATACTCAGGTGTCATGAACCCTTTGGATACGCCTGTCGGTGTGCATAGAAATTCGTTATCGTTTAATTTCACGGAAATATTTCCGTCATTTGCCGCAACCATGTTACGGTCATAAATTCTCTTGCCGATGTCGCAAATCTGTTTCTTGATTTCATACTCATTTAATGCCATTGTGTTCTCCCTTTCTTTTCTCTTTATTTTAAAACTATTATTACAAATAGAATCCCCGCTATAGAAAGCGGATAAAAGCAAAACTGCTATTCCCCAAGCGGAAATTTCTATTATGCTTCCTATGTACGGTGCCCGAAACCTGCCAGGATTATGAAGAGCCTACGCTACGTACTCTCCCACGGCAGCACATCCCCGGGTTCCCTCAGATAAGCAAGGATATCGCCAACGCCCTCATTTGCCTTGGAATTGACGAAAAAGATCTTCTTACAGCCTGTTAACGCCAGCCATCTGGCTGCTTGTCCCGGATTGGCGTCCTCTCTGTCTATCTTCGTCACTATGCCAATGACGTCCCGGTTCACCATACAGGTAATATTGGGCGGATACAGGGAATATGGCTCATTTGCCGCCAATAATAACCCTACAACATCCGCTTCGTATGCGTATAACGCTAATGCCCGGCCAAGCTTTGCCGTCTGCGCGTACTCTCCCGGCGTATCAATAATGACGTCAAAATAATTAACATACTGTGTTTTCTGATAAGTAATCGTTTCACCCTTTAATGCCTGCGTTAACGTCGTCTTGCCCGCCTCGCTGCGGCCGATTAAGATAAGCTTCTTCATGTCCTTGTAATCTTGCAGACGGTATAGCCAAGCGTCTCTTCTGTATAATGCAGGATTGCCTCAAGCGCGGCTTCCACCTGCGAAACCGTCCCCGTAACGATGACCGAACCGGAAAACCTGTCCACAAAGCCAAGGTCAACGCCCGAAGCTTTCATGGCTATATCCGCAATGATGATCGCCGTCTCCGCGGGACTGATCGTCAAAACACCGATTGCGGACTTGTCATACTCTACCGCAGGGTTTAGACCAAGTTTTTCATATAATATGTTGTCCGGATTAGCAATGATATGTGCAAGGGTAATCTGTCTGCCCGGGACCAGTTCCTGTATGATCCTTTGTTTCTCTTCCATAATTAACGGTTTTGCTCCCTTCCCATGCTACGAATTTATCAGAATTTTCATGTATAGATCGCCTTATTGTCTGTATGTTCTTATTATAGGATATTACGCCTTCAAAGTCAACACAAAACAACATTTTCTTTGTTTTGTTTTTGACTGTTTCCAAGTCAATCCTTGCATTTTTTTCTTATATTGATCGTATATCACTGTTATTTATTTGGTTTTTGTTGGGATTGTATTGGATTTATGTGGGATTGCTGTTGTTTTTTCAGATGAGATATGGCATAATAGGCATAATAAAGGAAGCTTAATGAGCAGAAAGGAGCCTCCATGCACAGCGATATCCCTATTTTACTCGACATCCACACCCACTCTCTCGCCAGCGGCCACGCAAATCACGATACGATTACGGACATGGCGCGCATGGCAGCGGCAAACTCCCTTAAGATCCTTGGCATTTCCGACCATGCTCCTGCTACGCCAGGGAGCGCGGGAACTTCCTACTTCCGCAATCTTCTGCTGGCAGACAGGAAACGGTTCGGCGTGGATTTATTATATGGCGTAGAACTAAACATTATAAACGAAAACGGGGATGTCGATTTAGAGGACACGTTGCTGGCATCTTTGGATTATGCCTTCATCAGTATGCACCGTCCGGTTTTTCAATCTGGCGACGCTTCCTCCAATACTTCAGCTTATATCAAAGCGATGAAGCATCCCGGTGTCCGTTTTCTGGGACATCCTGACGACGGGAGATTTGCTGTCGATTTCGAACGGCTGCTGTCGGCATGCCAGCAATATCATGTATACCCGGAGATCAATAATGCATCCTTAATGCCGGATGCTTATCGGACGGACGGATATCAGAATTGTTTGCAGATCCTTTCCCTTTGTAAGAAAATGCGCCTCCCCGTCCTGCTCTCTAGCGACAGCCATGGAAAAGAGCATATTGGGGATATGCGCTATATTTTTCCATTGCTGAAGAAATGTGGCTTCCCGGCACAGTTAATCATCAACAGCGATATAACGCTGCTGCACCGGATCTTGTCATGAAATCGTTATCTTCAAATGATTGTCTTGAAATTAATTTAAAAATAGTATACCGGCATGGCATCCCCTAAGCCAAAACTCTCATTTGGTTTCGCGTCACGCTCTAATATGCCATCGCTCCTTTGATAAATGATCTGCCGTAACACTTCTTCCGACGGCGCTGCAACCGTCTCCGCCGTCACAACTGTTTTCGCTGTTTTCTTCTCTGTAGGGCCCGTTGCCTTTGCGGCTGATTTTTTCGTCCTGTTCTTCGCAGGCGCCTTATCCGCCGATTCCTCCGCTGCCTTAGCTGCTCTTGCCATACTTCCCTTACCTACTGCCATATCGCATGACCTCCTCTGTCATTTTTTTAAATTCTGTCGCACTTCGCGTTGTTTTCTTATAGGCCGCCACCGGTTTAGACGCATCCTGTGCCCACTCAATGGCAGAATCTACATGAATGAAAGAATCAAATACATGGATTTCCTGATACTCTTCCAGGATCTCCTTTGCCTGTCTGTAATAGTTTTTCCGCTCATCCACTTTCGTAATCAGCACGCCCATAATCCGGGCATCCGTCACTTCCGTCATATGATTGAGGAAATCAAACATATTGGCAAGGCCAAAGAATCCCCACGGCGATGCCTCCACCGGCACAATGACATAATCCGAAGCGCAGAGTATATTGATGACCCATGTCCCGAGCGTCGGCGGGGAATCAATTAAGATATAGTCATAACACCCCTCTTCTCTGACTCCCTGCAAACACTTCTTTAAAATGTATTCCCGCTGCATCATGGTGAAAAGCTCATACTCTACCTGGCTCATTAATGTAGAAGACGGCAGCAGATCCAGATTCTCATATTCTGTTGGGATGATGTAGCTCCTGACATCTTTCTTCTGGCAAATGGCATGATAGAGGTTTTCCCCGCTCTGTGCCAGATCCAATACCTTATCTTCATCAAAGAAAGACAGCGACAAATTAAGCTGCATGTCCCCGTCGATCAGCAGGGTTCTCTTCCCCGCTGCCGAGAGCTCATAGCCAATATTCGCGCAACAGGTTGACTTCCCGCTGCCCCCCTTATTATTTGCGAAACATATCGTGACAGTATCCCGTTTCTTCTCTTTCACATCAATAACCATGCCTTTCTCTCAGCTTGCGGACTTTGGATTACAGACACAAATTGCCGATTGAAAAATCAGTGCTTCAGCATGATTTTTCAATCTATCTGCCTTCATAAACCCGGATCGCAAAGGACTTTGCCACACACTCTCTTGCCTGTGCCAAGTCTGTAAATTCCCCGCTTTGGATCATCTGTGTTAAGACGTTGCCAATCGCCGTTGCTTCTCCCGGCCCTGCATAAACCGGGACTCCCGTATATTTGGCCGTTAGCTCATTGAGATATACAGCGTTTGAGCCGCCACCGATAATATGGATCCTGTCATATTTGACTCCGGTTATTTTCTCGATTTCCTGCAATTTCTCTGCATAGCATTTGGCAAGGCTGTTATAGATGACCGACGCTAATTCCGGCAATGTCTCCGGTACCTGTTGGGAAGTCTCTTTGCAATATTCTTGGATAGCGCAGACCATATCGTCAGGGGATAAGAAACGCTCGTCCTGACAATTTACCAAAGAGGCGATCTCCTCCTTGGAAGCCTGATCGCATAATTCCCCATAAGACATATCCGGCGCCAATTTATTACGCACGGACTGGATCATCCATAATCCCATAATGTTCGCAAGGTATGTAATCTTACCGTCATAGCCGCCCTCATTCGTGAAGTTCGCTTCTTTGCTCTGCATGGAACAGTTTGCCTCTTCCATTTCCACGCCCATCAAAGACCATGTGCCGGAGCTGATATAGCATACATTCTTATCATTAGAAGGGACTGCCATAACTGCGGACGCCGTATCATGCGTAGGCGGCAAGACTACCTGGCAGTCATATCCAACCATATTTTTGACTTCGTCGGTCAACGTGCCGATTGCGGTTCCCGGCATATGCATTTTGAGGAACATGTCTTTCGGGAAGCCGAGCATTTCAATCAGTTCATAATCCCAGTCTTTCGTCCCGGGATTGACAAGCTGTCCGGTCGTCGCTTCCGAATACTCCTGCACTTTATTGCCGCAGAGCTTATAGTGGAAATAATCAGGTATCATCAGCATGGCCGCAGCTTTCTCCAAGCAAGCGGGATCCTTTTTCTTAACCGCCATCAACTGATAAATGGTATTAAAAATAGCTTTCTGGATCCCGGTCCGCGCATATAGGTCATCTTCTTTTATAATCTTATAGACTTCCTCGTCCATGCCGTCCGTCCGATGGTCTCTGTAGCCGATCGCCTGCCCGATCATATTATCCTCCTGATCTAACAGTACATAATCCACGCCCCAGGTATCAATGCCTACGCTTTCCGGGATTTTGCCGATCTCGCGGCATTTTCTCATGCCTTCGATAATCTCCCGGAACAACCTCTCCACATCCCAGCAGAGAGTCCCGTCTATATCGTCCATGCCGTTCCAGAAGCGATGCACTTCTTCCAGCACGATTTTCCCATTTTCCAGGCTCCCTAAAATATGCCTCCCGCTCGATGCCCCAATATCAATTGCCAGAAAATACTTTCCCATTCCTATGTCGTTCTCCTTTCTCTATCAACAACCCCATACGCCATAACATATAATGCATATTTTAGAACAATCCGAATATTTTCTCACGGAATGCTCCGTATATCCTGTCATAATCAGCATACTGGATTTTACTGTCCCTAAATTTCACTGCCCATTCATCCCGGATATTCCCGGCAATCAAATCCTTTTCCTCGCTCTGCGTCATCAGGATCGCCGGAAACACATAATAGATCATGAAAAAATTCAGATCCGCCTGTGTCCGAGACTTGATCTTGCCTTTCACGGAAAATTCCTCTTTGACCGCATCCGTGAAAACATGCGCCACTTCTTTAGCTGCCGCTTCTTTATCTTGTGCGCCTTCTACATAGGACGCCATCTCCTCGAAAAAATGCCCGTTTTTCTCACGAAAGTCTTTCATGTTTTTCTCATAGGACGCTTTCTTTAACTTCTTCATCATATCCGACATACCGTCAAATATGCTTTCTACATTTTCCAGCATGCACCACCCTCCTGTCATACTGACAGCTATGCCTTTGCCATAACCAATGCGTCATGCCAGCCAGGCGCAGCTTTCCTATTGTCCGTAAAACCGTTCCCGGCGTTGCATCCGCAGTGCAACGCCTTGTGGGAACTTCTTTTTTCATTTTACATGGTTTGGCAACCAGGGTCAATCCGTTACCACACCTTTTTGTAACATTACATTGGCATAGAGCGCCGACTCTCCTGTTGCAATGATGGCATACGCTTTTTTGGCCTCCTCATAAAAAGCAAAACGTTCGATATTGCCAATTGCCGCATCTCCACGCTCGTCATGCTTACCAACGATTTCCTTGTATGTGTCCCAAATTGGCGTCTCCACTTTGTCCCCCGGCATGACTTCCATCAGGCTGACCGGATGCTCCACATAAGTGTCTAAAGGGAATAACTGTAGAATCGCATCTAGAAGCTCTGGCACGCCATGACCGTCGCAACGGATCACGATTGCGTCTTTGCCCATAGATTCCGACGGGAAATTCCCATCGGAAATAACCAGCCTGTCACTGTGTCCCATTTCACCCAGAACCTTTAATAATTCCGGGGAAAGGATTTTCGGAATACCTTTTAACATTTCTCATCCTCCTTTTGTCATCCTGCCCCAAAGATAACCGCTCTACCGGCGCTATTGGGGCAAAAAGGGACAGGGATATTATCCCCGCCCCCTTTGTTCAAACGTCTTATTTATTTACAAACTACTCCCGCATAACGAAATGGCGATTAATCATACAGGTTAGGAGCGATAGACGCATCATTCATATTCGTGGAATCATACCAGTATCCCTGTGTCGGAACATCAGATACGGATTCTCCGTTCGCGATCTTAGTAAGAATCTCTATCGTCGTCTGTCCCATTGCTAACGGAGACTGTGTCACTGCACCGAACATCTTGCCACTTGTAATCGCACCTTTGATAACGGAGCCAGCATCAAAGCCTGCTGCCAGAATAGAAGTTGACGGGTCTGTGCCTAATACGTCAAGGTTCTCATTTGCTGTCAGGATGCCTTCTGCCGCAACCTGGTTAGAACCGAACATACCAATGGTATCTGCTTTGTTCAGGATAACGGATGCTTCTGTTGCACACAATTCAACAGTCGTCTGCGCAGGCACTGCTACTTCAATGATAATATCTGCAGTTGCTTCATCTCCTTTATCCTTACAGTTATTGACATAGTATTCATTCCCGATAACAGCCACGCTCTTGCCCGCTGCTTGTGCCAGTTCACAGAACTTGTCAATGAAACCAAGGCCACGGCTTGTGATAGATTCCGATGTCGCTTCCTGGTTTACTTCACCGATCCTGACAGGAGCCGTTGCGCTGTTAATCTTATCCTGTAGTGCAGGGAACAGATTGGATGCCGCCGTTGCGCCTGCCGCATAGTTATCGGTTGCAACAGTCGCGTATACGGATCCTTCCGGCGCTTTCGGGATGCCTGAGTCAAAACATACTACCGGAATACCTTTATCCATAGCAAGCTGTAAAGCATCCAGACAGGATTCCTGGTCACATGCTGCAAGGCCGATGCCGTCCGGCGCATTGTTGATCGCATTGTTTAACATATTGACCTGATCCGCAATATCGCTCTCTGCGTTAGGCCCTGTACAGCTAACTTTTACTCCCAGTTCTTCGGCTTTCTGATTCACGCCTGTTACGGCTGCCTGCCAGTAGGATGCCTGGTAACTCTTAACGATAATCTCAAAAGTATAGTCGCCGCCTTTCGCCTCACTGTCTGTTGTAGCTGCACTATCCGTTGTTGCTGCATTATCTGTTGTTGCCGCGTTATCTGTCGATGGCGTGTTGCTCGCCGTAGATGATGCACTGGAAGAACCGGAATCACCACACCCTGCTAAAAGGGCCGCAGCCATACTTGCACTCAGCAATGTTGCTAATACTTTCTTTTTCATGTTTAATCCTCCTTTGAAGTTTGCTTAGATGTTACAAAATACTATTTATATGTAACCGTGCATACGGTTTCATATCGTTATATAGGTACATGCGGTTTATGCCAGTTGCTTCTTTTTCTTCATGATATCAATCAGAACCGCCCCGATTAATACAAGTCCCGTGATAATCTGCTGCCAGTTTGCCTGCAAGCCGATATATGGCAGCCCCGTTTTTAAAAGACAGATGACAAATACGCCAATCAAAGAGCCTTCTACGCTGCCGATACGCCGCCGATTATCGCTCCGCCAATTGCTTCCAGCTCAAATCCTGCCCCCGTGCCTGGCTGGACGGTAGAGAAGACTGCCGAATAAGCGATCGCCGCAAGCCCCGCGAAAAAGCCGGAAATCACATATGCCATAATGTGATAGAATTTCACATTGATCCCTGATAGGATCGTCGCTTCTTTGTTGCTTCCGATCGCGATGGTATAGCGCCCGATCTTCGTATGGTTCAAAACAAACGCCATCAGCACTACCAAAAGCAATACCCAGAGGAAACCAAGCGGTATCTTCGTGCCGTTCACCGTAATCTTAAAGATATTCCTGAACCAGCTTCCTGGCGTCCCGCTCGTCGGCCATGAAATACCGAATCCTTTGGAGAAAATGGAACCCAGCCCGCGGGTGATCATACAAGTACATAATGTCGCAAGGAACGGAGGCAAGTTCATAACCGCAACAAGCGTCCCATTCAATAACCCGATCAAAATGCTAAGTAACAGGGAGACCGCAATGCCTGCGGCTACAGGCCAGCCCTTTTGTACGATGAGATAACCGCCTGTCAAAGAATAACAGATCAGTCCTGTGCCGATCGAGAGGTCAACGCCTCCCGTAATCAATGGGAAGGTGACGCCAATCGCCATCAGCGCAATATAATAGGAATAATCCAAAATGCTCATGAATGTCGTATATTTCCTAAAATCAGGACTAACAGCGCCAAAAAATATGATCAATCCAATCACCACAAGCAATACGATGAATTTCTGCCCGCCTAATTTAGAAACTAATGATTTATTCGATACACTACTTTTGCCCATGTCCTCTTCCCCCTAACCTATCTCTCGTGTCGCCATATTCATGATCGCTTCCTGCGAAGCTTCTTCAATGCTGACCTCGCCGGTCTTCTTGCCTTCACACATCACCACGATACGGTCGCTCATTCTCAATATCTCAGTCATTTCGGAAGAAATCATGATAATAGATTTCCCTTCCTCCGCAAGTTTGTTCATCAGTTTATAAATCTCGTTCTTAGCGCCGACATCAATGCCTCTGGTCGGCTCATCGAAAATCAGGATCTCACAGTCCCTTACAAGCCATTTGGCAATAACTACTTTCTGCTGGTTCCCTCCAGAAAGGTTCACCACGAGCTGTTCTACGCTCGGTGTCTTCGTTGCCAGGGATTTCACGTACTCCTCCGTGACTTTCTTCTCTTCTTTCTTATTAATGAACAAGCCTTTCATATATTTCTCTAAAGCGGCCATCGTCGAGTTCTCTGCGACTGTCTTTTGTACAACAATGCCATATCGCTTCCTGTCTTCTGAAAGATAACCGATGCCACATTTCACTGCATCTTCCGGTGAATTGATGATGACTTTCTTGCCATTGACATAGATATCGCCGCTCTCTATCGGGTCTGCCCCGAAAATCGCTCTTGCCGTTTCGGTACGTCCCGCGCCCATTAGTCCCGAAAATCCGAGTATCTCTCCTCTATGTAGCTCAAAGCTGACGTCCTGTACCATCTTACCAGCATTTAGATGCTCTACTTTCAAGACGACCGGCGCACCGGGCGCTACCATGCTATGCTGCTTAGGGTCTTCATAGATGACACGCCCGACCATCATGTTGATAATGTCATCTTTTGTACATTTCTCCGTAATCAGCGTCCCGACATATGTACCGTCACGCATAACGGTCACCCTGTCCGTGATCACCTTAATCTCATCCATCCGGTGCGATATGTAGACAATGCCAAGCTCCTGCTTGCGTAAATCTTTGATGATCTTAAACAGTTCTTCAATTTCCGTTTCCGTCAGGGCAGCGGATGGCTCGTCGAAAATGATCACTTTCGCTTTATGCGATATCGCTTTGGCAATTTCACACATCTGCTGCTTGCCGACCGTCAGGTTGCTCATCGTCTCTGTAGGATCTATATCAATATGCAGCTTATCAAACAGTTTCTTTGCCTCTTCATTCATTTTCTTATCGTCGATCGCAAATCCTTTTTTGAACTCCCTGCCGATGAAAATATTCTGTGCGACCGTCAGATGCCTCAGCATGTTCAGCTCCTGATGCACGATAACGATTCCTGCATCCTGTGCTTCTCTTGTATTATGGAACTCTACCTCTTTGCCTTCATAGCTGATTGTCCCGGAATCTTTCTTATAAATGCCCGTAAGCACCTTCATTAACGTGGATTTTCCTGCGCCGTTTTCTCCCATCAGCGCATGTACTTCTCCCTTTCTCACTTCAAAACTGACGTGGTCTAATGCGTGTACGCCAGGAAAAGATTTATCAATCTCTTTCATCGTTAAAATCACTTCGCCCATATTCTTACCTTGACCTTTCTGCTGACTCGCTCGTATCCATTCCCCGCGTTAATTCTTCCTACGCCTTGCAACTACGTCCGCATATACTGCTACGATAACAATGATGCCTGTAATAATAAGCTGATAATCTTTCGTAAAGTGAAGCGCCAAGATCCCTTCCTGGAGCAGCGCTATGATAAATACGCCGATCACTGTGCCCCCAATCGATGCAAGGCCGCCTGCCATAGAAGTGCCTCCCATAACGCATCCCGCAATTGCCTCATTGTTATACTGGTCGCCGTAACCAGGCTGGACAGTCGTGTATGCCGCTACGAAGAAGATTGCCGCAATCCCTACTAATATGCCGCAGATAATATAGGCAAGCATCTCCCATTTCTTAATGTTAATACCGGAAAGCCTTACCGCTTCTTTGTTGCTTCCAAGGCTCAATATGTAACGTCCTGCTTTGGTCTTATTCAGAATAACGGAGCACACAATCGCGAAAGCGAGGAAAATCACAAACCCTACCGGAAAGTTTCCTATTTTGACCAGATTCCTAAACCATCCCTGCTCCGATGTGCTCTGCGGCCAGCTTACCGACTGTGTCTTCGTAAATACGGAAGCGACGCCCTTGGCAATATTCATGCTCGCCATGGATACAATAAAAGGCGGCACTGACCAGTATGCAACCAGATAACCATTAAAAGTGCCAAACAATGCACCTACCAAAATACTGATCCCTAAGCTAAGCGCTACCGGAACGCCATAAGAATTCAGGCAGTATCCTGAAATGAGCGCCGAACAGAACATCACAGGGCCTATGGAAAAGTCGATGCCCCCTGTCGCAATGACAAAAGTCACTCCAAGCGATAGGAATCCCAGGAAATAAGCATAATTCAGCGCGCTTAAGATCCTTGGAAGGCCCGCAAAGTTCTTGCCAACCAACGAAAAAAGCAAATACATCAGCAAAAGCACGCAACACAATATGATTCTGTTAAATCCCAGTTTCTTTACAATTGGGTTCTGTTTGATTTTCTCCACTTTTCTTCCTCCCAATAATAGATATAGTCTGATTTCCGCACCTATAGAGCGAAACGTTTCGCTCTATTGTATGTGTTCATTATAGCAAATAATGATAGTAAAGGCAATGATGTCCTATGCGACATTCCCGGAAATCTATGGTACAATATTCACCTACAATCAAAGACCCCGCTGCAAGCAACGGGGTATCAAACTTGCAGCGCTACAGAGCAGCGGGGTATTTGACCCTCGCGGCAGTCGCCAAATGTCTGCAAGCAGCCACTTGGCTCGTTGCCCGCGGGAATAAAAAAACCCCACAGCAACGCTGTAGGACTTTTATAATTTATATCATAAAGAAAACCATGTATTTGGGTAGTTCCTGCTACAACATCGCAATAGAGTCACCTGCTCTGATCCTCGTGCTCATGATGATCTCTGATGCAATCTCTTCTTGCCAGTTCCTATTATGGATATGTCGCAGCAATATCTCCACTGCCTTTTCGCACATTTCCTCCATAGGCTGAACGACAATGTAGAGTTGCGGTTTCATCAAATGCGAAAGGATCAGGTCGTCAAACCCGAGCATGGATATGTCCTCGGGACAGCGAAACCCTGATACGTTTAACGACATCACAGCGCCTAACGTCACATCATAATTGCTCATGAAAACCGCTGTAGGCCTGTCCTCAAGCGCCAGCAGCTCCCGCATGCTCTTCTGTCCGAACTCAATGGAATGGCTGCCCATTTTCCGGTACTGTGCCGGCACATCGATCCCTGCCCTTTCCATCGCATCCATGAATCCCTTATATCGCTCATAACCGGTATATTCGTGTTCATAATCCGAACAGATGACCGCTATTTTCCTATGCTTGTTCTCTAATAATATATTCACGGCGCGAAATGCCGCCATTCTGTTATCAATCCGCACACAATCATACTGCACATCCAGAAAGTTCCTGTCCATCAGCACAACCGGTATGCCTGCGTCTTTCGCAGGCTTCAAAAAATCAGACGTCCTGGAAATCGGCACGATAATAATGCCATCCACTTTTTTCTTCATCAAAAACCGTATGTTCTCCGCCTCTATTTCCTGATCATTACAAGAATCGCATATCAAAATGCCATACTTTTCTTTCCGCAGGGCATTCCCGATATAGTGTAACAGCGTGCCGTTAAAAAGGCTCTCAATGCTATAGATCACAACGCCTACCGTGCCTGTCCTATTCGTAACAAGCCCTCTGGCAATTTCATTCACTTCATAATGAAGCTCTTCAATCGCCGCCTCTATTTTATCCCTGTTCTCTGGCAACACATTGCCCCCGTTCAAATATTTCGAAATAGTGGCAAGTGACAATCCGGTTTTTTCCCTGATATCCTTTATTGTTGCCGGCATATGCATACCCCCGCTCCCTTTTTGCCTTATCCTCTATGTGCCCCGGGTTAGAAAAAGCCTCCCATGATATCATGCGCCTGGCTTATAACACCATTTCCATTATATCACGAGAGGCATCTGCTTCGCTATTTCTATAATAGCCTTTTTTAACAATCAAACGAAATTTATCTTACCATACTTCATCTAATAGCGGATTGCTCACTGCCAGACTATTTGATAACTGGCTATATGATAGCCGGCTATTTGATAGTTGACTACTTTATAATTGACTATTTTATAGTCTTATACATTGGCCCATAAGCATCGCATGCCCGGAAGTCCTGTCCTTCCCGGTCCGAGCCGAATGCATTCCATGACGCCGGGCGGAACAGTTTCTCTTCCGGTACATTATGCATACATACCGGAATCCGGAGGATAGACGCAAGTGTGATCAAATCCGCCCCGATATGTCCATAACTGATTGCCCCATGGTTCGCTCCCCAGTTATTCATGACATCATAAGCCGTCTTGAAGTATCCTTCGCCCGTACACCTTGGCGCAAACCATGTACAAGGCCATGTATAATCGGTACGTTTCCAAAGCGTGTCGGAAACCAATTCCGGTAGGTGCACTGTCCATCCTTCTGCGATCTGTAAGACAGGCCCTAAATTTTTCACAAGGTTTAAGCGGATCATTGTCACAGGCATTTCTGCTTTTGTCTCGAACCTGGAAGAGAAGCCGCCGCCACGGAAATAACCGAAGTCCGCTGCACACCACTCTGTTGCTTCCAAAATTGCCTCCTGGTCTTCCTTGGTCACTTCATACCACGGCTTCAGCACGCCATTGCCGTCTGCGTCCTTTGCTTCCCCGCAAGCATCCAGGCATGCAGCGCCGGAATTGATTAAATGGATAAATCCGTTAGCCTCTTTGGCATGTCCTTCAATATCATATCCGGTCACCCTCTTCACCGATTCCCCGCTCCAATAGGTACGGACATCCGCAAAGATCTGGGCACGGTTTGTCAAAAGCTTCATAAACAGCATGCCAAGGCCGTTTAATACATCATTCTCCGTTGCAAGGATATATGGCTCTCTTGCGCCATTCCAGTCAAAAGATGTGTTAAGCAGCGCTTCCGGGAAATCGCAGTTGGGATAAAAGTCTGTCCACTGGCGCTGCCCCTGGAACCCTGCTGCAATCGCATTATGTCCTACCATCTCCTCTTCACAGCCTTCCGGCAGGTTCTGATTGCCATTCATCAGGTCTTTGATGATGACCATCATCTTGACTACAAATTCCCATGTCTTTTCTTTTTCCTCATCAGAAACTTTGACAAAATCAGGGTTCTTGTCATATCCTTCCTTACATTTCTCCTTCGTCCACTTAAGAGCCTTCTCATATTCGGCTTTATCATAAATTTCTTCTGTCATCCGGCGGATGATCTCCACTTCGTCCACTGATTCCACACGCATGCCCAGATATTCCTCTATAAAAGCAGGATCGATAATAGAGCCGCCAATTCCCATGGTAACGGATCCAATCTGTAGATAAGACTTGCCCCTCATTGTTGCCGCCGCAACCGCTGCGCGCCCGAAACGGAGCAATTTTTCTTTCACATCTTCCGGGATGGAAACATCATCCATGTCCTGTACTTCATGTCCATAAATGCCAAACGCCGGAAGCCCTTTCTGGGCATGGGTAGCCAGCACCGAAGCCAAATATACGGCACCAGGGCGTTCAGTCCCGTTAAATCCCCATACCGCTTTGATCGTCATAGGATCCATATCCATTGTCTCTGCCCCATAACACCAACAAGGCGTTACCGTCAGCGTAATGTCAACGCCTTCTTTTTTAAATTTCGCAGCACATGCCGCAGCTTCTCCCACACGCCCGATCGTCGTATCCGCTATCACGACTTTCACGGGTTCACCGTTTGAGTATTTCAAATTCTCTTCAAATAACTTTGCTGCCGATTTTGCCATATTCATCGTCTGGTCTTCCAAAGATTCCCTGACCTTCAACACGCCTCTTCTTCCGTCAATCGTCGGTCTGATGCCAATTACCGGATAATCTCCGACCAATCTGTTCTCTGCCATTTTATAATCTACCTCCTTTGACTTTTCATTATCATTTCCATTATAAAGACTGACAAAAGAAAATAAAAGTGATATAATATAAAAAAATATAATAATAGTCACTTATTGCAATGCTACAGCGCAAATTAACCACACTTCGTTTAAAAGCAAAGGAGTATACGGAATAATGAAGTATTTAGAGTATAAAGAGCGTCGTGAGCAAGGAACGTTTAACTTTCCGATTGCCTTCTACCATCAAACCCCTCATAGCCCCCGATATTACATGCCCTATCATTGGCATAGGCACTACGAGATCATTCACATCCTCTCGGGCGCTTTCCATCTGACACTGGACAATGACACCCGCACTTACCATGCCGGGGACGTTATTTTCATAACTGACGGCTCGCTTCACGGAGGCAGCCCGCAAGACCATACCTGTGTCTATGACTGTGTGGTTTTTGATTTACAGATCCTGGTAAAGGATAACCATGCCTGCAACAGGCATATCCAAGACATTATGAGCCACAAAATCACCATCCATACGCTGCTCTCCGAATATAACCCTTCTATCCTGCCCGTCATTGACAATCTGACCGACGCTCTATCCGGCAAACGGACAGGCTATGAATTCATGACACAAGGATGTCTCTACCAGCTCATTGGCATTATCCTCGAAGACCATCTTTATGAGGAAGACAAAACAGACACCAAATCCGCCGAGCAACTTAATTCCATTAAAAATGTCCTTGCCTATATCTCCGAGAATTATTATAATAACATCAGCCTCGACAGTCTGGCGAAAATCGCTGGCATGAACCCCAAATACTTCTGTCGGTATTTCCGCAGCATGACTGAGCGAACCCCTATTGATTATCTGAATTACTACCGGATCGAATGTGCCTGTGAAATGCTTTCCACGAAAGACATTTCCATTAAAGAGACTGCCATTTCCTGCGGTTTTAATGACGAGAGCTATTTTATTAAGACATTTCACAAGTATAAAGGCATCACGCCAAAACAGTTCATCAAAACAGAATTCTGATCGCCTGAAATCTCAGACAGGCAAATGACAATAGATGATATTAGATATTATTTAGACAATATATGGATATTTCATTTAAATAATTAGAAAGCATAGGAATTGAAAAGCAATGGGTGAAACAAATAGATGCAAAATAAAATATATCCCCTCTAAGCTACCGGTATTGCATTGCCTATGCATTCTCTGCGTCGCATTCTTTTGCAGCATATTCCTTACGGCATGCGGGTTAGGCCAGGCAAAGAGCGCCGCTATCCTGGACTGTCCTTACACCAGCCTGGGATGGGAAAGCAGCCTGGAAGATGTTATCGCTGCCGAAGGGGACAGTTTCTCCACTTATGATTCCGTTTATGGAGGCCTCTGCTATACATATCCCAAAGAATACAATGGCCTGCAAGGAACTGTGAAATACATGTTCGATGACAAAGAGAAATTGGTAAGCGTTGCATGGGCATACCATACAGACGACGCCGATGCCCTACTTACGCTCTATGAGACCATCTGCGCATCCGTTGAATCCTCCTATGGGGAAAGCGGCTATCATACTGGCACCGTCGGTAATTATGGAGATGTCTGGTATTTAGAGAGCGGCGACATTATCCTAAGCTCCATGTCAACCGATGAACTGATGGCATTACAATATTCCTATCTACATCCATCCGTCTCCAATACAGAGAAAATGACACAATAATTTATAGCATTTATATGCATAATCTATTGGCAATGGCATAGAAAGCAATAAATCCATAGGCGGCAAGAAACGTATAAATGACAAAAAATGTATAAATAACAAGAAACCTATAGACCGCAGTAAACTTATAAATGGCAATCAAAGACCCCGCTGCAAGCAACGGGGCATCAAATTTGCAGCGCTGTAGAGCAGCGGGGTATTTGACCCTCGCGGCAGTCGCCAAATGTCTACAAGCAGCCACTTGGCTCGTTGCCCGCGGGAATAAATCTATAAATAACAATAATTCTATAGACGGCAACCATAAGAAGCAGGAGGATAACTATCATGAAGACCCAACACCAGGCATCTATCAAAGCATATCAATCCGGTGGTTTTATCGGGAAATACCAACGGCTGATCAAAGATACGGTGATTCCCTATCAATACAGCGTCCTTAACGATAAGGCGCCCGATACCGAGAAAAGCCACGTGATCCAAAACTTCATCAATGCCGGGCGCGTCCTTCGCGGAGAGGATGCCGGGGATGGTTTCTACGGCATGGTCTTTCAGGACAGCGACGCCGCTAAGTGGCTCGAAGCTGCGGCTTACTCTCTTTCCCTTTTCCCAGATAAAGACTTGGAAGAAACGGTCGATAAGCTAATTGCTATGATTGCCGCAGCGCAAGACAATGACGGTTACTTAAACACCTATTATACGATCAAAGATAAAGAAAAGCGCTGGACGAACTTACATGAAGGCCATGAGCTGTATTGTTCCGGCCATATGATGGAAGCGGCATGCGCCTATTTCGAAGCAACCGGGAAAGATACGCTCCTAAAAGTCATGGAGAGAAATATGGAACATATCTACCGCCACTTCATCACCGAAGGAAAAGAAGGCTTCCCGGGGCACCCGGAAATAGAGCTCGCGCTCTTAAAAATGTACCGTCTGACAAATAACTCACATTGCCTCGAACTTGCCCAACACTTCATCAATACCCGGGGCGAGAATCCGCATTTCTATGAGCAAGAGAAAGAAAGACGTGGCTGGAGCGTATGGAACGGCAACCCTGCCGATACCGATTACTCGCAGGCATCAAAGCCGTTGCGCGAACAAAAAGATGCGGTCGGGCATGCCGTACGCGCGGTCTATCTCTACACCGCCATGGCTGATCTTGCCTCATCGACGGATGATAAGGCGCTTTTTGATGCCTGCCTGAAATTATGGGAGAGCATCACTTGCAAGCGCATGTATATTACAGGCGGCATCGGCTCTACCGTGCTTGGGGAAGCTTTCACTGTAGATTATGATTTACCCGGCGATACAGCGTATGCCGAGACCTGTGCCTCCATCGGCTTAATGTTCTTCGCTTCCCGCATGCTGGAAAACGATGTGGACGGCATATACGGCGACATCTGTGAACGCGCTTTCTATAACACAGTCCTCGCTGGCATGCAATTAGATGGCAAACGCTTCTTCTATGTGAACCCTCTAGAAGTCGTTCCCGGCATCTCCGGCAGCGCCGCGACCCATAAACATGACCTTCCGGTACGCCCGAAATGGTACGCCTGCGCCTGCTGTCCCCCTAATGTGGCGCGCCTGATCACTTCTTTTGGCAAATACGCTTATGGGGAAAATGACGATACGGCATTCTGCCATATGTTCGCAGACGGCGAAATATGCCTGGAAAACGGCATGAAATTCACCTGCAAGACCGGATATCCATACGATTTCCATATCCGGTACGAAATAGAAAAAGGCGGGAATCTTGCAATCAGAATCCCTGCCTGGAGCAAAACATGGCAAATAGCCGTCAATGGGCAAATACTGGAAGCCTCTTTACGCAAAGGTTATCTCTATCTGCCAATCGCAGACGGCGACCGCGTGGAATTAACCTTGGACGACACCCCGCGCTTCCAGTACGCTTCCACTAAGATACCGGAACTGACCGGCAAGACGGCGCTTTGCCGCGGCCCGCTCGTATATTGCTTCGAAGGCATTGACAATGAAGATGACGTATTATCCCTATCGCTTAAAAGAAGCGGAAACCTTACGATTTCCGCTTACGATGAGACCTTATTATGTGGCAGCGCTTCTATATCCGTGGATGCAATGCGTTGTGCGAACATAGACGGCCTATATGCGGATACCGCACCCGCTATGACTCCCTGTAAGGCTATTGCCATTCCCTACTATACATGGGGCAACCGCGGAGAAAACCAGATGCGCGTCTGGATGGAAGAGACTTTATAAAGCATATTTGCTACAGCGCACCGGTTCCAAGGGGAGCAGGAACCGCCTACGATGAGTGGGGCTTCCTGCTCTTCCATACTTTTGCCAGAATGTCTTTCAATACCAACATGGCATCTAATTCGTTATAACCGTACTCCTCTTTCAGCTCATCCAACATGACGCCAATCCTTACCGCATAATTAGGGATATTGACCTCCTTCTGGTAGGTGATGAGAATAGGGTATTTCTTGCCCCAGGCGCTTGTCCAGTCGATTTTCTCATCCAGCTCCTCGCTTGATCTCTCAATCATCTGCTCAATTTCCCTCATGTCCACATCAAAAGAAATCAGATCATCCAAAGAGACGTTGTACAAAAGCGACATCTTCTTCGATTGCCGGATATCCGGTAGTGTCTCGTCCGTCTCCCACTTCGAGATCGTCTGTCTGCTTACGCCTAATTTCTCCGCTACCTCTTCCTGGGATAGACCACATTTCTTCCTTGCATGGAATAAACTGTTTCCTAATTTCATAATTGCCTCCATTCTGAAGCGTTTTTGCCAAGGAACGCGAACAGAATCACAAGCTCTGCTCTACGCTCAAGGAGTTTGGGACGCTTCGGAACAAACTCCCGATAGGTAAAGCATACAATCTTATATCCCAGAAATCTACCAATCATATCTTACATTTTTGCGCTTTTTCTTAACAAAACCTCCTGAAAAAATCCAGGAACCCGTCTTCCACTGCCAACTCGTCAAGCTCATCCGCTATCATATCATAATAATACTCCCTTGTCCTGATATTAATAGAGAGACAGTCCAAAGGAAACCCTTCTTTCTGGATTCCCAATTTGTGTGGTATTGATGAGATAATAAACGGCTCACTTGCCATGCTCTCCTCCATGGCGCTGTAAACATGTCGTTCATCAATAACAAGACAGATCGCGTTATGGTATCTTGCTTTCAAATCCCCATATTTCCTTGCAAGTCCCGCATAATGCTCTAGCATCTCTTCATCCGTCAGGCATTTTCCATGGACATTCCTTACATGGACGCCCGGCTGTTCTTCATCGGGGATGCCCTCTATATACAGTCCCGAATCACAGGAAAATAAGGGCATATGGTACAACTGATAATAAGAAAGCGCCTTCTGCCTGGCATTTTCAAGCGGCGTTTCACCATCCTCTGTAATATCCACACTACTCCTGCATTCTTGCTCAGCTTGCGAATTTTGCGGCCAAGACGCTATCAGCGCCGGCACAAATTTGCCTGTGAAAAAGCTTCTTGCAATGTACTCTGCCTTGCCTCGGCCTCCTGTAATGCGCTCTGCCGCCTCCTGTAATGCGCTCTGCCTTTCTGCTTCGGCCTCCTGTAATGTCCTCTGCCTTTCTGCTTCGGCCTCCTGTAAGCCTATTATCTCTAATCCGAGCGGCTCTAAGCGCGTCTTCATCGCCGTCAGCTTAGCAGGGTTTCCTGTCGCATATAGCAGCTTTTTCCGCGCAGGCTTATCTGCTCTCTCTTTTCCCTGGAATTTCTTCTCTATGTACAGATGTTCTTTCTTAGCAACTACCTCTGTCCCTTCAAAATCCAATTCGATAATATAGGGCATCCAGTCAATGATCCGCATGAAAGAATCGCAATTGTATGAGGGATCATAATAATGAAGGATTGTGCTAAGCGCCGTTCCATGTGTGCCAATGACAATATTGTTCCCTTCATTTTCCCGCAAGATATCACGCAAAGCCTCTATATTGCGTCTAGCGGTCATATGAAGCGACTCCCCGCCTTCTTCATGATAGTCATGATCCGCCCATCTTCTCTCGAACATACCATGCCGGTTCCCATCCGTCCCTTTCTCTCTTTCCCGCAGACGCTCGTCCGTCTTTATCTCCTTGCCATAATATGCTGCGGCTTCAGCTATCGTATCATAACTTCTCACATACGGACTGCTATAGAAGCAGTCTATCTCCTTATCCCGCAAAAAGGCAAGGACCGCCTTGGCGTCTTCCCTGCCTTCCTCCGTTAATGGCCTTGTCCGATCGTCAGCATAGCCATGCACCGGTTGCGCATGGCGTACGAAATATACGCTGGTCATTTTAGCCATCTACCTTCCTCCTTTAATATATTCATTAACCAGACTCGTGGCCTAAAATAGCCGTTTTGCAATTACCTAACTAACTGCTTCAATATCTGGGGAATCTCGGCATAATCTTTCACCCATATGACACTGATGCCAAAGGAATTGAAAATGCGGTTCCTAATGCCGTCGTCAAAATTCTGGTACCATTTTACTGCTGCCTCACTCTGTTCACCAGCTATTTCATGATAATCTTTCCTTTTTAATATCGCGAAATGCCTTGTCTCATCTGGATGGCGCATAGCTTCATCTAAGAGCCTCCGTACATTCGGGTCTGTCATGGAAGAACCGACAAACAGACAGACATTATCCTGAAAAGCTTTCACCTGCGCCATATTCGACCAACAATAGGCATCCCCGTAAACCCTGTGATAGTCCTCTTCCGAGAAGATTAGCTCCGACCACTCCTGGTTCTTCTTCTGGGACAGATAGCCATGTACATGGTAAATATTCAGTTTATCATTCACCGGTTTCTTATCTTTGTTCTGGATAATATGATAATCAATATCCTGTTTTTCTAAGACCTGTTCTAACAGATCATCAAAATTATAAGTAACAACGCCCGCTAAGCCCTTATGTTGCCGCCTCGGCCTACAAAGCATCGCAATTGCTCTCAGCAATTCAGTATCTATCGTGACCGCATTAGAATATAATTCGCTATGGACAGCTTCATGATACTGTTCCGGTTGCAAAGCCGCTCTGATATAGCGCATTTGCACAAGCGACGTTTGCTCCTTGTTTTGTAGCGCAATCTCTCTTATCTCTTCAATTTCCCTCTCGCAAAATGGCAATACAGAGGACTCGTTATCGTCATCATGACCATTCTTCTCCTCTTCTTCCACTGCTAATAGAATCATTTTGACAAGCAGCTTATTAATCAATACATCCCAGAGCGGAATCCCCGCATCCATAGAAACGCCTGCGCCAAGGAAGAGGACAAGCTGTTCGTTCTTATACGCCTCTTGTAAAGCCTGTATGTTCTTTCTATTATCATTTTCTATGATATCATCCGTTTTCTCCCGGATGACTTCCTGTACGATTGTCGCTCTCGGCTCCGACAGATATTCTAACTTTGCAGGAAATATCGGGACTTTCTCCGTCAGGTCATTGATGTCCCAGATGGCAATATTCATGCCCAAAGTTTCCCGCATATCCTGCTCTAATTGTTGTTTATCAACCGTATTGCCTCCCACGATAAAAAGTATGGATTCTCTTTCAACGCTCATCCAGGCTAACGCTTTCTTACAATACTCTTTGATCCTCGTCACAAGATAAGGCGCCGTCCCATATTTTACCTCGACATACACAGGCCCTGTCGTATTTCCGATTCCTTCCGGGATAAATAAATCATAATCGTTTGAAAAACCATGGAACTCATAGCCTTTATCCTCGGACTTAAGATAATCTTGTAACGTAAGCGATACATACTTCTCAAAAGCCTGCGTCATTTCAATTGTCGTAATCTCTTTTGCCGGAAGCATGTTTGCCATTTGTGACGCCTGTTCCCTGACAGAATCTACGATTTCCTTAACATCTATTTCATCCATCGAAAACTCTTTGGCCAGTTGCCAGAAACTTCTCGAAGGATTATTGAGATAACCGGCCTTTTTCAAATAGGAACGAGCCCAAGCCGCACGATAATCCAGCTCAGTGCGGCTCTCACTGCCACTATGGGGAATTTCCGCTATCTCCTGCGGAATCTGTAAAATCTCTATTATTTTGTTCAGGATGTCTTTATTGCTCCCGCTTCCGCCAAGTTCCTGCAATCCTTGTAACATGGGACGGATCAATTCATGAAATTGGGGAACTTTGTTTTTGGGGGAGTTCATCTTTTGATTCAGTTCATTCATCTTTTTGCACCATTCCGAAGCGCTTTGTGCTGAGGCGGTGGGCAGAATTTCAGATTCTGCTCTGCGATCAATAGAATCTGTGGCGCTTCGGCACAAATTCTTAGCAGCTATATTTTCGGGTTTTAATCGACTATATAAACGATAACGAATGGATAGCATCGGTATCTACAATTTTTCTATGGCTTTGCTATAATGAAGCGATTTCATAAACTCATCGACCCATTCAAAATCTGGCTTTCCATCAGGTTTGGTTGGAAGTTTTACTATGATATCTTTCAATGTTCTATTTGCCTGTCTTCCATAGCTAAATTTATACTTATTGGCTTCAATTTGTGTACAAATAAACATCTTTACATAATTACTCATGCTATATTCCTCTTGCGGCATAAGCACCATGATATGATACGCCGTATAAAAAGCATTATCCTGTATAAAAGAAGACAGTACACTACCCCCAAGAGCTACCGTAATTGCTCCTTTTTGAAACGGTTTTTTTTGGGTTTTCTTCACTCTAGCAACAACACCATTATTTTTTGAGGTACGTGATACGAAATTAATATCACTTTTATCGTCTTCTTCCATTTTGATTAATTTATATCCATTGCCTGGATATAAATTAAACAACTCCTTTATTCTATATTCTTTCCATTTTCCGAAATTCAGCACGTTTTGCGATACTGGTTCCAGCTCACCTCTGTATTGGCTTTCAAATACATCCATATCTATATGATCTAAATACCAGCATGCTTTATCATAACCATCTTCGAGAAACCATTCTGGAATATCTGATACATCTGGCATAAGCATCTCATTTACATATGAAGGCAATTCATGTGGTTCTGGAAATTCTATTTTCATCATTCTGTCTTTCTTGGGTTTATTCCCATAAGAAAAGCGATAACGATTAAAACTAATTGCTTGTGCATACCATAATTTCTGATTCAAAGACATTTCTTGATACTCGCCTTTCGGTAATAAAAACATAGTATTACTATTTCCCAAAAATTCATATGGATATACATAAGAATATGAGTGGCTTCCCTCTCCATCTTTTCCTACTATAATAGTAAATGCTGGTGCTATTTTCTTCAACCACTCTTTTGGCATGTTCTTTTTTCTGACATATCCCACAAGCAGATTATTCATTGATTTCGAAGGTCTTAAAAAAGCAATGTCATCATCAAATTCCTTCTTTGATCGTATGATAGAAGTATCTTTTATAAATACACCGTCTGTCTTTGTAAAGATCTCTTCTAATTCCTTCAATCTAAGTCCTCCTCATCTTCCTCATTCTTCTTCTCTTCCATATATTTAAACAATGCATATTTCTTCAATTGATTCTCAAAATTCTTTTCTGTAAGCCGAGAATAGTCGGTTTTAGAATATTGGTTGATTGTCCACTCATCTTTTTTCCCAGGTTTGTGGACAATTAGGGTATAATCATTTGCATTTTTCTTTGGCTCATCTACTATTGTATGCAACATATCATTTTCATACGTCGCCCATTTTCCTGAATCAGTTCTCCCATGAGTTTTATGCAATACAAAACCATCCTCCCTTAAATCATAAAATACCGTTTCAGTTTCCTGTTGCGGCTTATGACATTCAAAAACAGCAATTGCTGTATGCGTACTGGCATTGGGTTGGAATAAATCGTTTGGCATAGAGATAACATATTTAAGCGTATGATTTTCCAATATTCTATTTCTGATTTTCTGATCTTTATAATATGCTGATAATGGTGCAATCATTATGCAATATTTACTGCACTGTGACAATAACCGCTCTAAAAAGCTAATTTCTTTCATCCACGGTTTCTTTTTACTGTTTTTCTTTTTACTTCCTAGAGCAGCTTGCGATATGTCTGACTGTAATTGGTCGTAATCATCGTATCCCCCTGAATATGGCGGATTAATAAAACCGATTGTTGGTCGTATTCCCTTGACAGCTAGTTTACCTAGTATAGTATTATTAACCGTATTTTGAATTTTTCTCTTTTTATCTTCATTAATGCCTTTTAAAATCTGCTCTTCCTCTTTTGAAATAACATGTACAACCTCTTCACTAAAAAAATCTACATGATATATATTCGATTTTCCGTCTCCTCTAAAAAGCATGTTAGACATCGCCAAAATATACATGGATGTATTTTTTTCAAACCCAATCAATTGCCTTTTTTTAACTTTTAAAACCATTTCATCCAATTGTTTTTGTCTTACCGAAGTAATGATTGGTAAAATACCATCTAAATCTTTTTGTTTGGCTAATGATATTTTCTCGCATATACTATCTGCATATTCTTTCAAAATAGCGCCGGTCTCTACTAATTTTGTTAAATTTGCAACGCCTTGCATATAGTCAAACTCTTCATTCATACCAAACCCATCTATAATCCTAGCTGTTATTTCTGACTCTTTTTGTGTTTTCTTCCGTATCATACAGTTCATTGCACTAATCAAAAAAGTACCAGTCCCACAACAAGGGTCCATTATAACGTCCTGCTCATCAATAGGAATTAATTTTGTAAATAAAGCCGCAATATGTGCCGGTGTAAGCACAATTCCCTTTTTCACATTTGTTACACCTGCCCATTTCAAAAAACTCTCATAAAACTTCCCAATAACATCATAATTGCTTTTCCACTTGAACAAGGGCAAAATATAATTATTCAACTCATTTAGAATAGCCTTTAAGTATGGTTTTGAAGTTAAATCAGGATCAACAGCAATAAACCCGATTTCCGCATCAATAACATCCAATTTTTCTTGTGGTATGTCTTCCGCTTTTAAAACATCATCCACTCTTGGACGAATCATTTCCGCTAAATGTTTTGGGCTCCATCCATTATAATCATTGATAAAACTATTATCTTCTAAATTTTCCGGCTTAAATAATGCAATCAATAATGCCGATAAAATAATTGGCCTGCGCTGCGAATCAACCGCCACAAGCAAGTTATTTATCGTCTCTGAAGAATTGCTTACTGTTTCTATAATCGTCTTTGTATCAATATCATTAGCTATTGAAATATAATCCTCTTCGTTTAGGATATCATGTATTTCTAAATCTTGAATTTTTCCATCTTTAATCATAAAAGTATCAACACAAAAATCTACTGGTTTGTCAGGATCACCCGATACTGCAATTCCTATAATCGACCAGTTTCTTAAAATATTCCAATAATTATCGCCAAGTCTGTTTAACGCGCTAGGTTTAAAAAAGCTCATATACCATTTAATGCCATCTACGGCAAACTTGGAAGGCTGATAGTTTTTCACATCATCCAATATCCCTGATAAATCTTCTTTGTTTTCTCTCGGGGTAGTGACAATACGTTCTACTTTTTTTTCTATTTCCTGCTCTTCAAAACAATTGCTCGTATGTTCTTGGATGGTAGGTTTCACCTCCATCAATATAAGTAGCTTTTCATGCGTATTCTCATAACATCCATCTGGGATTCCTTCGTTACCGAACTTCTTATTATGTCCTTTTGATGCTTTCTTTAACACAGACGCGATTTCTATAGAAATTGGTTTTTCACTCCATCTATTAGTAAAATTATGTTCTTTAATTAAATAATCTATTTTCGATTTTGTAACATCATTTCGCGCCATAAATATCCCTCCGCGTTTTTCTTCATTTAAAGTTGTAAAGTTTATGTACATTTCCTATATCATAGCTTTTAATCATTATAGAACATATGTTCTTATTTGTCAATTAGATATTTACGATTATACAGTTAATACCTCCCAGTGAAATACCTTTTGGGTATTCCCAGAATCGCCTCCCATACGTGGCTTAGTATAATAATGGCAATTCTAGACTTTACGATATCGGTATCTACGCCATAATCTAAGAAAATTATATCATATCCTTATACGGAATACAATTTTCAAACATTCGACCTATACAAAATGTAATGTTGCAGACTGATGACCACGGATTATCCACTTACCGCTATGATCCTGTCCAATTACCTTTATGATTATCTATTGTCTTTTCTCCCAAAAGCGGATATAATAGATGGCACGCTGCCCAATACATTTTTGCTCCGGTAGGGAGGATTTATGAAAACAGATAAACATCAGATTTCCAATCAGATCACAGAAGGAGTCATCTGGAAACAACTCCTTTTCTTCTTTTTCCCGATTTTGTTCGGGACTTTTTTTCAACAGCTTTATAATACGACGGACGCTGTTATTGTCGGAAAATTTGTCGGAAAGGAAGCGCTTGCGGCTGTAGGCGGACCGGCATCTACGCTCATCAATCTCCTGATCGGCTTTTTTACCGGCCTTTCCTCTGGCGCGACTGTCATTATTTCACAATATTACGGTGCCGGGAAGCAAGAAGACGTGAGAAAAACGGTACATACTGCTATAGCGCTTTCCATCGCGGGTGGCGCTATAATGATGATACTCGGGTTTCTCTTTTCCGGAGCCGCTTTACAGGCCATGAACACACCGGATGATATCCTCTCGCTTTCGGTCATTTATATGCGAGTCTATTTCTCTGGCGTCATTCCGTCCCTCATCTACAATATTGGCTCCGGTATTCTGCGGGCAGTGGGGGATTCGAGGCGTCCGCTCTATTTCCTGATTTTGTCCTGTATTGCCAATATTGTGCTGGACATTCTATTCGTCACGATATTAAAAATGGGCGTACTCGGCGTTGCAGTAGCCACGGCATTGTCACAGGTGATCAGCGCCGGCATGGTCATTGCCACGCTTATGAGAACAGAAGATTCCTATAGGCTGTTCCTAAAAGAAATCCGGTTTTCGCCTTATTATCTACATAGCATTATACGCATTGGCCTGCCCGCAGGGATCCAGTCTACCATGTATTCAATTTCTAATCTGATTGTGCAGTCGAGCATCAATTCTTTCGGAACGGATACGATTGCCGCCTGGACAGCTTATGGCAAAGTGGACGGTATTTTCTGGATGATTATGGGCGCCTATGGCGTAGCGATTACTACTTTTGCAGGGCAGAATTTCGGTGCCGGCAAATACGACCGCATCCGGAAGAGCGTGCGTATCTGTCTGGCAATGGCTGCCTTTACCAGTATCCTCTTAAGCGTGATCGTGCTTACGGGAGGCCGTATTTTCTTCGGCATGTTCACAAATGATCCAGACGTTGTTACCATTGGCCTCGGCATGATGAAAGTCGTTTCCCCAAGCTATATCGCTTATGTGTGCATCGAAATACTAGGGGGAACGGCACGAGGCTGCGGAGATGCCATCCCACCCATGTTACTGACCGCTGTCGGCGTCTGTGTCCTGCGTGTGGCCTGGGTTTTGATCGCAGTTCCCCTGCGCCCAGAAGTCTCTACTGTAGCGTTCAGCTATCCGCTGACCTGGACGGTGACTTCCGCCTTGTTCATCATTTATTATCTGCGGGGCCGCTGGTTGCAACGATGCCGCAACCAGGTGTGAGAATCGCGTTACTGCGCAGGCATTCTTCCAGGAGATAGGTGTACAACCCAAGCAAGCAACACGAACAAGGCAATCTCATAAAAAAACTTGCAAATCTCCCGCATTCGTGCTATGCTAAAACTCCCTTTTGCTAAAGGGGACAACTGAATATTTTACCTACGATATCCGGCTGGCAAAATCCACCGGAACCAGACCGGCTTGGCAAGATATGAAAATATAACTACCAGGAGGAAGCAAACATGATTACGATGGAACATGTATGCAAATCGTACAAGATTGCAAAAAGAAACGCAGGATTTCGCGAAGCCTGCAAAGCTCTTGTTCACAGAGAGTATGAAACGATCCATGCCCTTTCGGACGTCAGTTTCACCATCCAAGACGGTGAAATGATAGGCTACATAGGTCCGAATGGAGCGGGCAAAAGCTCCACAATCAAAATTCTAAGCGGAATATTAACCCCCGACAGCGGAACTGTTCTTGTGGATGGAAGGGTTCCTTACCGGAACAGGATCGAACATGTCAGCCAGATCGGCGTCGTGTTCGGACAACGTTCCCAGTTGTGGTGGGATGTTCCTGTCATAGATTCCTTTGCGCTTCTAAAAGACATCTACTCTATTTCCAACGCACAATATAAACAAAGCCTTGAAGAACTGACCGTATTATTGGATTTAAAAGAATTACTGCGTTCCCCGGCAAGACAACTTTCTCTCGGTCAAAGAATGCGCTGTGAAATTGCCGCCTCTCTTTTACACCGTCCGCGTATTCTTTTCCTGGACGAGCCGACCATTGGCCTCGATGCGGTCTCCAAGCTGGCTGTGCGCGATTTTATCCTCAAACAGAACCAGATCGCTAAAACGACCGTCATCCTGACCACACATGATATGCAAGATATCGAAGCACTGGCAAGCAGGATCATTTTAATTGGAAAAGGACGGATCCTGTTGGATGGCACGCTTGATGACATCAAAAAGGGAAATGACGATATTGACCAGACGATTGCCGAATTATACCGTTCCTACGACATTAGCTAAGCAGAAGGGAGTAAGACAACATGAAAAAATACTTATCCTTTTTCCGGCTACGCTTTGCTATGGGCCTGCAATACCGCGTCGCTGCACTAGCCGGGATTGTAACGCAGTTTTTCTGGGGAATTATGGAAATCATGATATTCCATGCCTTTTACCGGACCGACGCTTCGGCTTTCCCAATGACATTATCCGCTACTACCTCCTACATCTGGCTGCAACAGTCTTTCCTGGCCTTTTTCACGGCATGGATGATGGAAAATGAGATTTTCGACTCAATTGTAAACGGAAATATCGCTTATGAATTATGCCGTCCTATCAATATTTACAATATGTGGTTTGCAAGAAGCATTGCCAACCGCCTTTCCAAAGCCGTGCTACGGTGCTTTCCGATTTTAATTGTAGCAGCTTTCATCCCTGCGCCATACGGAATCGCTGCGCCGGTCAGTATTGGCCACTTTCTGCTTTTTATCATAACGCTGTTCCTGGGACTGGCTATGATGGTGTCATTCTGCATGCTGATATATGTGCTGACCTTTTTTACCATTTCACCACAGGGTCTTCGGATTGTTTTCGTTTCCTGCGTCGAATTTTTCTCAGGAGCGCTGATCCCGCTGCCTTTTTTCCCGGAGAAGATAAGGCAGGTCATGGAATTGCTGCCCTTTGCTTCCATGCAGAACGTTGCTTTGCGCATTTACAGCGCAGACATGAACCGTATAGAAATCGAAAGAGCCATTATGTTACAGATTTTCTGGCTTGTTGTCGTCACGCTGAGCGGAAAGCTGCTCTGTAAAGCAGCGGAAAGGCATATCACCCTGCAAGGCGGCTGAAAACACAGTAACATAACACTGCAAAAGCATACTTCCTGGCAAGTTATGATGAAAACTTTCGCCAGAATATTGTAAAGGAAAGGAATGTGTGCCACGATGAATAAAATACTATCTTCTATAAAATTATATCTTCATTATGTCTCCATCAACATCCGTTCGATGATGCAGTATAAGACGTCGTTCTTTTTGACGACGATCGGACAATTTATGATTTCCTTTAACGTTTTTCTCGGTATCTTTTTCATGTTCCTGCGGTTTTCCAGCGTAGAGGGATTTTCATACAACGAAGTGCTGCTCTGCTTTGCCATTATTCTGCTGGAATTTACGATGGCGGAAATATTTGCGCGTGGATTCGACCTTTTCCCTAGTGTAGTGCGCTCCGGGGAGTTTGACCGCATTATGGTACGGCCGCAGAATGAGATTATCCAAGTCTTGGGAAGCAAATTCGAGCTGACTCGTATCGGCAGGATGTTGCAGGCTGTCGTTATGTTCGCTTATGGTATTGCCAAAAGCAATATTACCTGGGATATCCCCAAGATTTTGACTGTCTTTTTCATGCTCATTAGCGGCGCTTGCGTTTTCTTCGGGTTGTTCCTGATTTATGCGGCGCTTTGCTTTTTTACGCTGGACGGCCTGGAATTTATGAACGTCTTTACAGACGGCGCCAAAGAATTTGGCAAATATCCTATGGGCATTTATGGGGAAAAAATATTACTGTTTGCAACTTTTGTCATCCCATATACGCTGGTTCAGTATTATCCGTTGTTGTATCTTCTAGGACGCAGGACATCCGCATTATATGTGTTCCTTCCACTGTGCGCATGCCTGTTCCTTATTCCGGCGATGCTGCTCTGGAAATACGGGGTCAGTCACTATGCGTCGAGCGGATCATAAAAGCTGATTGGCCTACAGGTGGCAATGCTTTCCCTACAAACACAAATCTGCTAAAATAGAAAAAGAAAAGATTTGCGCTTTTGCCGCGCACACTCTACAGAATAACAAAATGGAGGACCCCGCCATGATCCCAAACAAGAATCTGAAACAATATGCCTTAAAAGATACTGCCCACTATAAAATTCACGGAAGAACGAATGAGACAAGAGAAACGCTCCCACTGTTCTACAGTGGGAGTGGCATCGAAGTCAATGTGACCGGCTCTGAGCTATGGATTGACATTGATGTGGATTTTGACACGCACGAGCCCTGGGTCTGGACCGACTTAAACGGCGCTTTCATGAGCAGGCAAATGTTATTGCCCGGCTCCTATTCTTTATGCCTTTTCCGGGGCATGAATCCTGATGCTACGAAAAACATCCGCTTTTCCCGCGAGCTTCAGGCCATGTCGGAAGATAACGCCTGCCGCCTCCTGATCATAGGATTTCGTTCCGACGGCGCTTTCTTACCGGTCAAAGACAGACCCTTTAAGCTGGAATTTATCGGAGACAGCATTACCTCCGGAGAAGGAACCTACGGAGCCAGGGAAGACACCGATTGGCTTTCAATGTATATGGGCATGAGCCGAAATTATGCAAGAATCGTCTCTGATGAACTAAACGCGGAATACCGGGTGATATCCCAATGCGGCTGGGGCGTCCTAAGCAGTTGGGACAATGACCCTCGTCATAATCTGCCTTCCTGTTATGAGAAAATCTGCGGGCTGCTTACAGGCGAAACAAATGAGCAGCTAGGGGCGGGAAAACTATACAATTTTCAAAGCTGGATACCCGACGCCATTATCGTAAACCTCGGAACAAACGATGCCAGCGCGTTCGAACAGCCCGAATGGAAAGATCCCGTTACGGGCCAGGCTTTCAAACAACATAGAGAACCTGATGGAACCTATCGCCCGGAAGATCTTATGCGATTCAAGCAGGCCGTCATCAGCTTCCTATCTATGCTGCGCCGGAACAATCCCACATCCCATATCGTCTGGGTCTATGGCATGCTCGGCTATGATCTGACTTTCGCGATTACAGATGCAATGAATGCCTATCAAGAAGCAGCCGGAGACCACAATATAGCGTTTCTCCAACTGCCGAATACCACGGACATGACGATCGGCTCTCATGCCCATCCTGGCGAAAAGTCTCACATAAGAGCCGCTCAGGTCATCATCGAATACTTAGCGCCGATTCTCGCGGAACATAGAGCCCCTTAATGGAGCAGCTTATATCTTCCCATTAAGCGCCAACACCATAAGGATACACGAAATAATAATAAATACCGACGTAAGAACCATCCCCGGGTGGACACGCACTTTTTTGCCACCCGGACTCTCTTCTAACAAATGTGAACGCCTAAGCGCAGTAACGACCGGCTTATACAAAAGCATGGTAAATGCTGCATTCAAGCCACCCTTGATAGCGTTGAACGGCAAAAACGCCGGCAACAACAGCTTCGCGACCTCCTCTCTTGACGCCCCCATATAAAGCGGCGTGATCAGATAATTCCAAAATAGCATGACCGCAACCATACATCCCCAGCCACAGAGAAGACCAGCCACGGCGCCCGAAAGCTTACGCTTCTTCCGGTAGATAAAGGCTGCGCTACAGGCAAAAGCACAGCTTGAAATTACATTCATCAGAAAACCTAAGGCTCCGTTCTCGCTAATCGTGACCATCTGTAGGAACGAGACTACGACCGATATCAGAAAGGAAACGAAAGGGCCGAAGATGAAGCCACCGATTGCGATAATGACATCTTTGGGGTCGTACTTTAGAAAGAGCACGAGCGGAATGCGCCCAACTGCCACCGCACAATAGGCAAGCGCGCATAGCATGGATACTGTTGTGATTTTCTTTGTCTTACTGTTCATAAATTATCCCTCCTAAAAAAATTAACACCTGAAAGCGCAATCCTGTCTTTCAGGTGTTAAATTCAAAGGTGTATGGAGATTGTCAACAAAGCAGTCTGACAAATGGATAAAAAAGAGTGCAAAGAACCCACACACCTTCTTTAATCCAGACTATACTGTCGGTTTTGGAATTCCACCAAATCCTGCGCATTAGCGCCTGCGGACTATCACCGCCGGTCGGGAATCCTTTCTTGCCAGATCGGTTATATCTAGCGAAAGCCACCCTGCCCTGAAGACATTCTATACGATTTCATTATGTAGTTTATATGCAAGCCAATATGTTGGCTTACGTTTATCTTACCATTTTCTCCACGACAACACAACCCTTTATCAATTTTTTCCTATTATATTTTATCAATTCTGACAGAATATAAGAGGTTCCTTTACACTTCTTCGTTATTCTGTTGCGGCCTCTAGTACAGGCTGCAAAGTGTCTTCCGGCTACAGCATTTTTAGATCTTCATAGATTTTTTCCTATTTTTTAACATCACACATGATATCACCTCCATAGTACGTTGCATTTATTATACCCTTGATTATCTGAAAAGTTAAGATAAAAACTCCGCAGGATAACCTGCGGAGTCCATATTCTTGTATCTGTATAATTGTTCTGCCTATCTCAAAAGAAAATTCCGGAAAATTATCTCTTGGAGAATTTAGAATCCCGATTTTTCAACATTGTTTATACATTTGTAAGTTACGTGTCAGTTACCTATAATGATTTATAAAATCAAACGATGATTTTTACTCCCTATCATCCGTATTCACTCTCGGTATGTCATGCAGACTTTGCAATGACTGATACAAAGTTGATTTACCTGCCCCATTGACTCCTGCTACTAAAATATATTTTTTCACTAAAAGAGATTCCTTTCGATTACCTGCCTCTGCTTCTTTTGCAGAAGAAAATCACCAACCATTTCATAAAAATTTCTTTGTTCTTCTGTTTCGGCCTCCAGTACAAGCTGTAAAGTGTCTTCTGGCTGTAGTTTTTGTATATCTTCATAGATTTTTTCATACTTTTTAACATCACACATAACAACACCTCCATAGTTCGTATTACATTAAATTTATTATACCCCTATTCTCCTGAAAAGTTAAGATAAAAACTCCGCAGGAAAACCTGCGGAGTCCATATTCTTGTATCTGTATAATTGTTCTGCTTATCTCTTCGATAGTTCCAAATGCCTAAAATACAGCATTTTCAAGCACTTTATTAG